>QAPD01000025.1 GCA_003052455.1 Sphaerisporangium cinnabarinum
ACACCGCGCGCGACGTCGCGAGCGCCACGACGCCGGCGGCCGCCGCCAGGCCCGTGACGAGGAGGAACCGACGGCGGTCGAGGCCGCCGGGCGCGGCCGTCGGGTCGACGCCGGAAGGCGCGGCCGGGCCGCGCAGCGTCCTGAGCGTCGCGCGCAGCAGCAGCACGGCGACCCCCACGCCGACCAGGCTGGGCAGCGCCCAGGCCACGTCCCCGCCGGGCCGGGTGGCGGCGACGACCGCCCCGACCACCCCGACGGCGGCGAGGAGCAGCGTGCCGGACGGCGGGCGGCGGAGCTCGAGCCAGCCGCTCAGGGCGGCACCCGCGGCGAGCACGACGCCCATGACCCCGAGCAGCACCGCCTTGTCCGCGGTGCCGAAGGTCGCCACGGCCCAGTCCTTGAGGGGCCCCGGCACCGCGTCGACGACGCCCGCCCCGGCGGCGAACAGCGGGCTCGACCCGGGCGCGACCACCGCGGCGACGAGCTCGGCGACGGCGAACCCGACGGCCGCCGCGACGACGCCCGCGAGCGCCGCCCGTCCGCCCGCGTGCCCGGCTGCCTGCCGCTGCCCCGTCATGCGCGTCCTCCCGTGGTCCAGTAGACGCCGGGCCGGCCCCGGGCGCCATCGTCGGTTCGGAGCGGCGCCGCTCCCGGACGGGTCGGGGTCAGCGGGCGGGCGCGTCGGCGTCGGGCGCGGGCTCGACGCCCTTCGGGACGAGCGGCGCGCGCCACAGGGAGTACGTGGAGGCCTGCGCGACGGGCCGCAGGATCAGCGAGTCGATGTTCACGTGGTGCGGGCGCGTGACGGCGAACGTCACGACGTCGGCGACGTCGTCGGCGGTGAGCGGGTCCACGACGCCCGCGTAGACGGCGTCGGCCCCGGCCTGGTCGCCGTGGTAGCGGTTGAGCGAGAACTCGGGCGTGTGCACGAGGCCGGGCGCGATCTCGATGACGCGGATCGGCTCGCCCACGAGCTCGAGGCGGAGCGTCTTCGCGACGCCGAGCAGCGCGTGCTTGGACGCGACGTAGCCGGAGCCGCCGACGTACGTGTCGTGGCCCGCGGTCGACGTCATGAGCACGATGTCGCCCCGGCGCGACGCGCGCAGGAGCGGGAGGAACGCCTGGGTCACGCGCACGGTGCCGAGCACGTTCGTCTCGTACATCGCGCGCCACTCGTCGATCTTCGCCTCGTCGACGGGGTCGACGCCGAGGCCGAAGCCCGCGATGTTGAGCAGCGCGTGCACGGGTCCGCGAGCACCGGCCTCGGCGACGAGGCGCGCGACGTCGTCGTCGGAGGTCACGTCGCCCACCACGGGGTGGGCGCCCGTGCGCTCCGCGACCTCGGCGAGCCGGTCCGCGCGGCGCGCGAACGCGACGACGTCCCAGCCGCGGGCCCGCAGGAACCGCACGCACGCCTCCCCGATGCCCGACGACGCGCCGGTCACCACGGCGCGCAGGGGCGAGGTCGCAGGGGCGGGGGCGGGCGGGTTCGACGGCTCGGTCACGACGCACACTCTGTCACGGTCGCGTGTGTAGGCTGGACGACGGACCGCGAACCCCTCGATCGTTCGCCGGAGCGACCTCGTCCTTGGGTCGCGGGTCCGCCCGACGCGAGATGGCGCGTCCGACCTGGAGAGCCCGCGTCCCCGCCCGGGGACCGCCGTCCGGCTCTCTCCCCGCCTCGCCCCCGGAGCAGCTCCGTGCCCTCGCGCCTCACGCCGTCCCCTGCCCCTCGCCGACCCGTCCGCGCCGCCGTCGGCGCGGCGGCCCTCGCCCTCGCGCTCGCCGCCTGCTCGTCGGGCACGACGCCCGGGGGCGACCCGACCGGGGAGGGCGGCGCGACGTCGTCGGGCACGCCCGGGAGCACCGCGTACCCGCTCACGCTCGACGACTGCGGGTTCGAGGTGACGTTCGACGCCGCGCCCGAGCGCGTCGTGACGATCAAGTCGAGCACCACGGAGATGCTGCTGGCGCTCGGGCTCGGCGACCGGATCGTCGCGAGCGCCTTCGCCGACGGGCCCGTGCCCGAGTCGCTGGCCGACGCCGCCGCGGACGTCCCCGCGGTCGCAGAACCGCTCTCGGACCAGGTCCCGGGCGCGGAGGCCGTCCTGGAGACCGAGCCCGACCTCGTCTACGCCGGCTGGGAGTCCAACCTCACGGCCGACGGCGCGGGCGACCGCGAGACGCTCGCGCAGCTCGGCGTCGCGACCTACGTGTCCCCCGCCGCGTGCAAGGCGCCGGAGTACATGCCGGACCCGCTGACGTTCGACGACGTGTTCGCCGAGATCACCGAGGTCGGCACGATCTTCGACGCGCAGGACGCCGCGGCGGAGCTCGTCGCGGAGCAGCGCGCGAGGCTCGACGGCGTCGTCCGCGACGACCGCGGGCTGACCGCCCTGTGGTACTCGTCGGGCGACGACATCCCGTACGTCGGGGCGGGCATCGGCGCGCCGCAGATGATCCTCGACGCGGTCGGGCTCGAGAACGTCGCGGGCGACGTGCACGACACCTGGACGTCGTACGCGTGGGAGGAGGCGGTCGCCGCCGACCCGGACGTGCTCGTCCTCGTCGACGCCGCCTGGAACACCGCCGAGGCGAAGATCGAGCGGCTCGAGTCCAACCCGGCCACGGCCGAGATGACGGCCGTGCGCGAGGGCCGCTACCTGACGATCCCGTTCCCGGCGACCGAGGCGGGCGTGCGCAACGTCGACGCCGTCGTCGACCTCGCCGCGCAGCTGGAGGCGCTCGACCTGTGACGACCCTGCGCACCCGGCCCGCACCCGCCGCGGCCGACCGTCGCCCGGACGGCACCGGCCCGGCCGGTCGCGCGCGGCGCGGCGCAGCCTGGTGGGTGCCGGCCGGCGTCGTCGCGCTCGTCGCGACGGTGCTCGTCACGGTGACGATCGGGCCGGCCGACCTCGCCGTCGGCGAGGTGTGGCGCTCGGTCGCGACGCACCTCGGGCTCGGCGGGCTGCTGGGCCTGGAACCGCTCGGCGCCCTGCAGGACGGCATGGTGTGGCAGCTGCGGCTCCCCCGCGTGCTCACCGCCGCGGCCGTGGGGGCCGGGCTCGCCGTGTGCGGCGTCGTCATGCAGTCGCTCACGCGCAACCCGCTCGCCGACCCCTACCTGCTCGGGCTGTCGTCCGGCGCGTCGCTCGGCGCGGTGCTCGTGCTGGTCGCGGGCTGGACGGTCCTGCTCCCGGTCGCGGCGTTCGGCGGCGCGGTGCTCGCGCTCGTCGCCGCGCTCGGGCTCGCGGGCGCGCTCGGGGCGCTCACGCCCACGCGGACCGTGCTCGCCGGGCTCGCGGTGAGCCAGCTCGCGGCGGCCGCGACGAGCTTCGTCATCTTCTGGTCCGCCACCGGCGACTCGTACCGCGAGATCCTGTCGTGGCTCATGGGTTCGGTCGCGGGCGCGACGTGGACCTCGGTCGCGGTCGCGGGCGGCGCGACGCTCGTGCTCGGGACGCTGCTCGCGTCGACCGGCTCGGTGCTCGACGCCTTCACGTTCGGCGACACCGCGGCCTCCGCGCTCGGGGTCGACGTCGCGCGCATGCGCTGGACGCTCCTCGTGGGCGTCGCGCTGCTCACCGGCGCGCTCGTGTCCCAGTCGGGGTCCATCGGGTTCGTCGGCCTGATCCTGCCGCACGCGGTGCGGCTCCTCACCGGCGCCCGGCACCGGCTGCTCCTGCCGCTCTCGGCGCTCTTCGGCGCGACGTTCCTCGTCTGGGCCGACACGCTCGCGCGCACGGTCTTCGCGCCGCGCGAGCTGCCCGTCGGCATCGTCACCGCCGCGATCGGCGCCCCGGTGTTCGCGCTCCTGCTGTGGCGTGGCCGGAGGGTCGCGTGAGCGCCCCCGCGGTCGTGAGGACGGCCGGGCTCGACGCGGAGCGCGTGTCGTGGTCGGTCGACGGTCGCCTCATCCTCGACGGCGTCGACTGCACCGCGCCCGCGGGCGCGGTGAGCGGGCTGCTCGGCCCGAACGGCTCCGGGAAGTCCACGCTCCTGCGCGTGCTCGCGGGCGTCCGGCCACCGTCGACGGACCCGGGCCGGGACGGCGCCCGCGTGCGGTTCGACGACGCCGACCTGCTCGCGCTGCCGCGCCGGCAGCGGGCCCGGGTGCTCGCGCTCGTCGAGCAGGACGCGACGACCGACCTCCCGCTCTCCGTGCTCGACGCGGTGCTGCTCGGCCGCATCCCGCACCGCTCGCTCCTCGCGGGCGACTCCGCGACCGACCGCGAGCTCTCCCGGGCGGCGCTCGCGCGCGTCGGGATGGCGGGGTTCGCGGACCGCGAGGTCGCGACGCTCTCCGGCGGCGAGCGCCAGCGCGTGCACCTCGCGCGCGCCCTCGCGCAGGAACCCGCGCTCCTGCTGCTCGACGAGCCGACCAACCACCTCGACATCGCCGCGCAGCTCGACACGATGCGCGTGCTGCGCGACCTCGCCGACGACGGCGTCACCGTGCTCGCCGCGCTGCACGACCTCAACCTCGCGGCCCAGACGTGCGACCACGTCGTCGTGCTGGCGGACGGCCGCGTCGTCGCGGCGGGCGACGTGCGCGACGTGCTCGTGCCGGACGTGCTGGACCCGGTCTACGGCGTGCGGTGCGAGGTGCTCACGCACCCGCGCACCGGCAGGCCGGTGCTGACGTTCGACTCCCCCGCCTGAGGAACGCTCAGAAGCCGCGCAGCCGTTCGAGGTGCACGCGCAACGTCACGGCGTAGTCGTCGTGGAAGCCGTCGGGCGTCGTGCCGAGGCCGCGGATGCCGTCGTCGTACTTCGCGTCGTACGCCGTGCGCTCCGCGGCCGTGAGCCCGTCGTCGTCGACCGACGCCGTGCCGGTGAGCACCACGACGTCGCCGCCCGACGCGGTGCTGTTGAGGTGCACCGCGACGCGGGGGTTCGCGCGGACGTTGCGCAGCTTGGCCGTGCGCGGCTGGGACTTCACGACGATCTCGTCGGCACCGTCCCAGCGGAACCAGACCGGCGTCGGCTGCGGCGTGCCGTGCGGGTCCACCGTGACGAGCCACACGACCTGCTCGTCGGCGAGCCGCGCGGCGGCGCGTGCGCCGAGGCGCGTCGCGGTGTCGACCGCCGGCACCGTCAGGCCTCCTCGGACGCGGCGAGGCGGGGCAGCTCGATCGCGGGGCAGCGGTCCATGACCATGTCGAGGCCGGCGTCGCGCACGCGCCGCGCGGCGTCCTCGTCGATCACGTCGAGCTGGAACCACACCGCCTTCGCGCCGATCGCGATCGCCTGGTCGGCGACGTCGCCCGCGAGCTCGGAGCGCACGAACACGTCGACGACGTCGACGGGGAACGGGACGTCCGCGAGGCTCGCGTACCCCTGCTCGCCGTGGACGGTCTCCGCCGACGGGTGCACGGGCACGACGCGCTTGCCGTGCTGCTGCAGCACGCGCGCGACCCCGTAGGCCGCGCGCGCGGTGTTGTTGGACAGGCCGACGACGGCCCAGGTCTCGGTGCCCTCCAGGACCCGACGGACGGTGTCCTGCTCGTCGGCCGGCGCGGCCGCTGTGACGTCGCTCATGTCGTGCGCAACCGGGTCCCGCCCGCGGCTATTCCGCGGGCGGGACCCGAGGCCCGCATGCGGACGCTCAGACCAGCGCGAGGGCGAGCAGCGCGGTGGACGCCGCGCCGGCCACCGTCCGCACGTGGTTCCACGCGAGCCAGCGGGGCAGGAACGCCGCCCACGCCGCCGCCAGGTCGCCCTCGCGTGCCGCGGCGTCCAGGCGCTCGTTGAGCGGGACGTTGCCCACGGCCGTCACGCCGAGGATCCCGGCGAGCGCGACGACCGCGCCCGCGAGCGCCCACCCCGCCCCGGCCGCGCCGGTGACGAGCCCGACGACGGCCGCCGCCGGGAGCAGGACGCTCGCCGCGAGCAGCAGCATCAGCGGCGGCCGGAGCGCGTCGCGGTTGATCGCGACCATCGCGCCGCCGCCCTCGCCCGGCGGGAGGCGGCGCAGCCCGCCCGTCACGAACGTCGAGAACGCGAAGAGCACGCCGCCCGCGAGCCCCGTCGCGACGACGGCCGCGACGACGAGCGCCGCGAACGCGGTCACGGCGTGGTCTCCACCGTGCGGGTGCCGGCGCCGGCGGCCCACGCGCCCGCCTCGCGGGCCGCGTACTCGCGGAAGTCCCGCGGCTCGCGGCCGAGCGCGGCGCGGACGCCATCGGTCACGGGGGTACCGCGCCCGTCGAGGACCTCGGTGAAGAGGTACCGCATGAGGTCGACGACGTCGTCGGGCAGCCCGGCCGCGGCGAGGCCCGCGACGAACGCCTCCATGGCGACGGGCTCGTAGCGGACGTCGCGCCCGCTCGCGGCGGCGATCTCCGCGACCGCCTCGCGGAACGTCAGCGCGCGCGGCCCGGTGAGCTCGAGGACGCGGCCCGCGAGGGCGTCGCCCCTGAGGGCCGCGACCGCGACGTCAGCGACGTCCTCGAGGTCGACGAACGGTTCCGCGACCTGGTCGACCGGGAGGGCGAGGACGCCGTCGAGCACGGGCTCGAGGAGAAAGCTCTCGCTGAAGTTCTGGTCGAAGAACGCGCACCGCACGACCGTGCGCGCCGGGAACGCCGCGCCGACGAGCTCCTCCGCGCGCTGCGCCTCCTCCTCGCCGCGCCCGGAGAGCAGCACGAGGCGGTGCACGCCGGCGTCGTGCGCGCGCCGCGAGCCGGGCCACGGTCTCCGGAGCGCCGGGCACCGCGAGGTCGGGCGCGTACGCGACGTACACGGCCGCGACGCCCGCGAGCGCGGGACCCCACGTCGCGTCGTCGTCCCAGTCGAAGCGCACGTCGCCGGAGCGTGACGCCCGACGCACGGGGACGCCGGCCGCGTCGAGCCGGTCGGCGACGCGGCGGCCGGTCTTGCCGGTCGCGCCGAGCACGAGCACGGTCCCGGACGCGGGTGCCGGTGCGGCGGACGGCGCGGCCGCGCGGGCGGGCGCCACGGTCGGGGTGGTGGCGGTGGGCGGGGTCGAGGCAGTCATGGTGTCTCCCGAGGTGCGGCGGCTGGAGCGGTACGGGTCCCACCCAACCCGCGCACTGCGAGACGTTCCATGGCCGTCCGGCTCGCCCGCATACGCGATCGTCTCGCCGTACGGGGTGAGCGGCGTACGCTGGCGCGATGGACGTCGTCGCCGGGCTGCTCGACGGGCCGCGCGCCCGCGGGGCCTTCCTCCTGCGGAGCCACCTGCGCGCGCCGTGGGGCATGCGCATCGAGGACGAGGCGCCGCTGACGATCGTGCCCGTCCTGCGGGGCTCCGGCTGGGTCGGACCCGGGGCCGGGGGCACGTCGTCCGACCCGGGCGAGCACGTCAGCGCGGGCGACGTCGTGCTCCTGCGCGGCCCGGACCACTACGTCGTCGCCGACGCGCCGACCACCGCGCCCCAGGTCGTCGTCGGCCCGGCGTCGGACATGTGCCGCGCGGTCGACGGCGGCCCCTCTCCCATGACCGTGCTCGGCGTGCGGTCGTGGGGCAACGACCCGGACGGCGAGACCGTCATCGTCACGGGCACGTACCCGCTCGACGGCGAGGTCGGGCGCCGGGTGCTGCGCGTGCTGCCCCAGCGCGTGGTCCTGCGCCGCGGGGACGTGGACGGGACGCTCGTGGAGATGCTCGCGCGGGAGGTCGTGCAGGACCTCCCCGGCCAGGAGGCGGTGCTCGACCGGCTCCTCGACCTCCTCCTCATCTCGTGCCTGCGCACGTGGCTCTCGCGCGACGACGCGCCGGGCTGGTACCGGGCCGACGCCGACCCCGTCGTCGGGGCCGCGCTCCGGCTCGTCCACCACGACCCGGCGCGCGCCTGGACCGTCGACACGCTCGCGCGGGAGGTCGGGCTGTCGCGCGCCGCGTTCTCGCGCCGCTTCACGGCGCTCGTCGGCGAGCCGCCGATGGGCTACCTCACCGGCTGGCGCCTGGACCTGGCCGCCGACCTCCTCCTCGAGCCGGACGCGACGCTCGCCTCGGTCGCGCGCGCCGTCGGGTACGCGACGCCGTTCGCGCTGAGCGCCGCGTTCAAGCGCGTGCGCGGCGTGAGCCCGGCGGCGCACCGGGCGCGCGCCGGCGCGGCGTGAGGTCGTTCAGCGCGCGACGGGCACGAGCTCGACGTCCCGCAGCGCGCCGTCGTCGACGACGGCCGTGAGGAACGTCCCGACCGGCTGCCGACGGCGGTCCGTCGGCGAGCCGGGGTTGAGCAGGCGCAGGCCGCCCGGCGACGTCGTGTCCCAGGGGATGTGGCTGTGCCCGAACACGAGCACGTCCACGTCGGGGAACGCGGCGTCGGCGCGACGCTCGCGCCCGTCCTTCCCGCCCGTCTCGTGCACGACGGCGAGCCGCAGCCCCTCGACCGTGGTGCGCGCGACCTCGGGCAGCCGCGCGTGCAGGTCGGGGCCGTCGTTGTTCCCCGCGACCCCGACGAGGCGCGCCGCGTGCGCCTCCAGCGCGTCGAGCAGGTTGGCGCTCACCCAGTCGCCCGCGTGCACGACGACGTCCGCGTCGTCGACCGCGCGCCACACCTGGTCCGGGAGCGCCCGGGCGCGGACCGGGACGTGCGTGTCGCTGAGCAGCAGGAGTCGGGTGGGCACGCCGCCACGATAGGTCGCGGTCCCGGGGCGCGCCGGGTGACGATGGGCCCATGCCGATCCCGCGCTGGGTGACCCGCAGCAACAAGCGCTTCCTCAACCCCGTCATGCTCCGCGTCGCGACGGGCGTCGGGCCGATGGCCGTCGTCCGCCACGTCGGTCGGCGCAGCGGTCGCGAGTACCGCACGCCCGTCTTCGCCTTCGCCTACCGCGACGACCCGACCGGTCCGGTGCGCGTCGCGTTCGCCCTCACCTACGGCCCCGACGTGGACTGGGTCCGCAACGTCGAGGCGGCCGGGGAGTTCGTCCTCGAGCGCCGCGGCGTGGAGTACGCCGTCGACGACGTGCGTCGCGTGACCGGCCCGGACGGCCTGCGGCTCCTGCCCGGCTGGACGAGCGCGATCCTGCGGCGCGCGGGCGTCGACGAGCTCCGGACCGGACGCCTGCGCCGGGCACAGGGCAGCCGGCTGCCATGATGGGGGCATGACCGACCAGCTCTGGATCACCGGCGACCCCGACGCGGACGCGCTGCTCAGCGACGACGCGTTCGCGCTCCTCGTCGGGATGCTGCTCGACCAGCAGTACCCGATGGAGCACGCGTTCGCCGGGCCGCGCAAGATCCGCGACCGCCTCGGCTCGATCGACCCGCGCGCCGTCGCGGACACCGATCCCGACGCGTTCGTCACGCTCGCCACGACGCCGCCCGCGATCCACCGCTACGGGCGCTCGATGGCGGGCCGGGTGCAGGAGCTCGCCCGCGTCGTCGTCGACGAGTACGACGGCGACGCGACCCGGATCTGGACCGCGCCGGGCGCGGACGGCGAGCCGTCGGGCGCGGAGGTGCTCGCGCGCCTGCGGGCGCTGCCCGGGTTCGGCGACCAGAAGGCGCGCATCTTCCTCGCGCTCCTCGGCAAGCAGCGCGGCGTGCGGCCGGCGGGGTGGCGGGAGGCCGCCGGCCACTACGGCGACGAGGGCTCGCGCCGGTCCATCGCCGACGTCACGAGCCCCGAGTCGCTCGCCGAGGTGCGCACGTTCAAGAAGGCCCAGAAGGCGGCGGCCAAGGCCGCGAAGGGCTGACCTGCCGCGCCGCGCACGGACGCCCGGGTGCGCGACGCACCCCGGCGGCTATCGTCGGCGCGTGACCACGACGACACCTCCCGCCCCGGGGCTCCCTCCCGCCACGCGCACGCTCCTGGCCCTCGCCGCCGGCGTCGTGGTCCTCGCCGGGGTCCACGCGGCCCGCGAGGTCCTCGCCCCGATGTTCCTCGCGGCGGTCATCGTCATCATCTGCCACCCGGTGCGCCTCCCCCTGGAGCGCCGAGGCTGGCCGCGGTGGGCCGCGACGACGGTCGTCGTCACGGTCGCGTACCTCATCCTCGCAGCGCTCGTCGCGATGCTCGCGTTCGCGGGCGTCCGGTTCGTGGACCTCGTCCGCGAGTACCTCCCGGCCCTCGTGCGCGCGGTCGACGACGTCGTGGACCAGCTCGCCGCGGTCGGCATCGACACGGACATCGCCGAGGCGGCCACGTCGTGGCTCGACCCGGGACGCGTCGTCAGCCTCGCGGGCAACGTGTCCGGCATGGCCCTCGGCATCGCGACCGCGTTCTTCTTCGTGCTCGCCTACGCGATCTTCATGGCCGCCGACGCCGCGCGGTACTCGACGGCGGGCTCCGTCTTCGGGCCCGAGCGCGCCGCGACGGTCGACCGGGCGACCCGGTTCAGCGGCGGGGTGCGTCGCTACTTCGTGGTCAACGCGTCGTTCGGCGCCGTCGTCGCCGTGATCGACGGCGTCGCGCTGTGGCTCCTGTCCGTCCCTGCGCCGACGGTGTGGGCGATCCTCGCGTTCGTCACGAACTTCATCCCGAACATCGGCTTCGTCCTGGGGCTCGTGCCACCCGTCGTCATGGCGTTCGTGGTCGGGGGCTGGCAGCTCGCGCTCGCCGTCGTCGCGGTCTACTGCGTGGTGAACGTCGTGCTCCAGGTGCTGGTCCAGCCGAAGTTCGTCGCCGACGCGGTGAACCTCAGCCTCACGTTGAGCTTCGTCTCCGTCGTCTTCTGGACGTTCGTCATCGGGCCGCTCGGCGCGATCCTCGCCATCCCCCTCACGCTGCTCGTCCGGGCCCTCGTGCTGGAGCCCGACCCGGGCTCGGGCTGGCTGCGCTGGCTCTCCGGGGACGACGCGCCGCGGCCCGCGGAGGACCCGCGGGGCACGGACTCCCCTCCCGCCGCCGACGCCGTGCCGGGCGGGGACGCCGCGCCGGGCGGGGACGCCGCGCCGGGCGCGGACGACGCCGCCGCGTCGGAGCGCAGGGACCCCGGGCTCGACCCTCAGGTGGAGCCTGAGGGTTCCGCCACCGACCGCTCCCCCGCGCCGGACGAGCGCTGACCCCCGCCGCACGGTCCGGCCCGGGCCCTGGTGCGCGCGGCACCGCCGTCCCTAGGCTGGTGCTCGGCGGGTGTCCGCCCGTCACCGGCACGGGGAGGAACCATGGCGCACGGAGACATCACGCACATCGACATCCCGGTGAGCGACAACGGCAGGGCCACGCAGTTCTACGGCGAGCTCTTCGGCTGGCAGATCGCGGAGGTGCCCGGCTTCGAGGGCTACCCCATGTGGCAGGCCCCGAACAAGATCAGCGGCGGCGGCCTCGCCCCACGGTCCGAGGGGTTCACGAGCCCGCGCAGCTACGTCGAGGTGGACTCCATCGAGGAGACGCTCGCCAAGGTCCGTGAGCTCGGCGGACGCGTCGTCCTGGAGAAGTCGGAGATCAGCCCCACCTCGTGGTGGGCCGCGTTCGAGGACGCCGACGGGAACCAGATCGGTCTCTACGAGGGCACGACGGACGCGGGCTGACCGCTCGCGGCGCGCAGCCGCACGGCCGTCAGGGTCGGAACGACAGCACGCGTCCGTCCGGGTCGTCGGGCCGCCGCGGCCGCAGCGTCGGCGGGGGCGGCCACGGGAGGTCGTAGCGCTCGACGGGGACGTCGATCGCCCCGAAGTCGTCCGTCTGCACGACGACGCCGTCCGGCGTGACCTCGACGAGCCGGACCCGCAGCGGCGGCGCGTCGTCCTGCTCGAGCACCCAGACGTCGGCGAGCCACGCGAGGCTGCTCGCGTCGAGGGCCTCCTCGGCCTCGAGCCAGTCGACCGGCCCGGTGAGCTCGTGCCCGAGCAGCGACACGGCCACCCAGGCGTCGCCCTCGGGGCGGATCCAGCCCACGTGCTCGCGGTCGTCGGGGCGGCGGTGCGCGATCCAGTCGGAGGGGAGCATCCGGGCAGGCTAGCGGCGACGGCGGGGCGCACGCCAGGCGTTTCGCCGCCGCAGGCGCACGCCTCCTCAGTCCGTGACCGGCTCGTTCCCGGAGCCCTCGCGGTACCCCTCGGCGAACCCGGCGCGGTAGCCGTCGGCGTACGCGGCCTCCCGCGCGGCGTCGTCCCCCTGCTCGCGGCGCGCGTCGGCGCGGCCGCGGGCGTACGCCTCCGCGCTGCCCTCGCGGAACAGGTCGTCGGCCGAGCCGCGCACGAGCACGCGGGCCCCGGGGCCTTCCTCGCTCCCGACGTACCGGCCGAGCCCGCGCACGACGGCGACGGGCCGGCCCGCCGCCTTGCCGCGCACGAGCTCGCTCGCGGCCGCCACCTCGTCGACGACGGCGGTCACGGTCACCGACAGCGGCCGCCCGTGGGAGTCCACGCCGCCGCGCAGGTCCTCCGCGACGACGACTCCCGCGGCCCCGATGCCGATGTCGACGAGGCCGTCGCGCCACGCCCGGCCGGAGGTGTCCGTCACGACGACGCCCAGCCGGTCGAGGCCGAACCGCTCGCGGAGCGCGCCGCGCAGCGCCCGCGCGGAGGCGTCGGGGTCGAGCGGGAGCAGCAGGACCGTGCCCTCCGGGGTGTTCGACGCGTCGACGCCCGCCGCGGCCATGACGAGGCCGAGCCGGTTCTCGACGATGCGCAGCGGCGGCTGGCCGGGACGCTCGCGCGTCGCGACGACGCGCACCGTCTCGTCCGTGATCGCCTGCTCGCGGTCGGCCGCGGCGACGACGCGACCCTCGGCCTTCGAGACGACCTTGCTCGTCACGACGACGACGTCGCCCTCCGCGAGCGCCTCGCCCGCGAGCAGGTCGCCCACGAGCGCGGCGAGGTCGTCGCCCGGACGGACCTCGCGGAGGCCCTCGGGCGCCCACACCGTGAGGTGCGCGGACCGGTCGGGGCTCGCGGCGTCGTCGGGCCCGCCGGCGGCGGCGTCGTGCTCGCTCATCGCGCGAGCTTCGGGAGCACCTCGCGGCCGAAGACCTCGATCCACTCGCGCTGGTTGCGGCCCACGTTGTGCAGGTAGATGCGGTCGAAGCCGAGGTCGACGAACTTCTGGATGTACGCGCGGTGCTCGTCCGGGTCGGCGGAGATGACCATGCGGCCCTCGAAGTCCTCGGGACGGACGAGCTTCGCCATCTGCTCGAAGTCGTGCGGCGAGCGGATGTCCGCCTTGGGGAACTTCATGCCGCCGTTGGGCCACTCGGTCATCGCGTTCGCGAGCGCCTCCTCGTCGGTCGCGGCCCAGGAGAGGTGGAGCTGGAGCACCTTGGGCATCGCCTCGGGGTCGCGGCCGGACTCGCGCACGCCGTCGTCGAACTTGCCGAACAGCATGGAGATCTTCTCGAGCGGCGCTCCCACGGTGATGAGGCCGTCCGCGTGGCGGCCGGCGCGCTTCGCGGTCACGGGGCCGGCGGTCGCGACGAGGATCTCGGGCGCGACGTCGGGCATGGTCCACAGCCGCGTGGACTCCATCTTGTAGAACTGCCCGGAGTGCTTGACGTCCTTGTTGTCGAGCCCGGACTGGAACAGCTTCTTGATGACGTCGATCGCCTCGAACATGCGGTTGATGCGCTCGGGCGCCTCGGGCCAGTAGCCCGCGACGACGTGCTCGTTGAGCGCCTCGCCGGAGCCGAGCCCGAGCCAGTGCCGCCCGGGGTACATCGCGGCGAGCGTCGCCGACGCCTGGGCGACCATCGCGGGGTGCCAGCGGAACGTCGGCGCGGTGACGCCCGGGCCCAGGTCGCCCCGCGTCCGCTCGCCGAGCGCCGTGAGCACGTTCCACACGAACGACGACTCGCCCTGCGCCGGGACCCACGGCTGGAAGTGGTCGGCCGCCATGGTCCCGGAGAAGCCGTGCTCCTCCGCGTAGGCCGAGAGCGCGACGGCCTCGGTCGGGTGGAACTGCTCGAGCATGGCGGCGTAGCCGATCGTCAGACCCATGGGCCGACCTTAACCCTCCGCGGACGGTCCTGGGCGAGCGGGTCCCGGAGCCCGTCCGGCACCGGTCCGGCCCTCGCCGCGAGGACCGGACCGGGTGCGTCAGACGAACAGCGGCGTCAGCGCCGCGTACTCCTCGACGGAGCCGCCGCGCAGGCAGACCTCGATGATCTGCCGCCCCAGCGGGTCGAGGTCGTCGGTGAGGAACTGCCGGAGCTCGCTCGCGAAGAACTCCGTGATGATCCGCGCACCGGCGTCGTAGGCCTCGACCCCCACCTGGGACTGCAGCTCGGGCCGCAGGAAGGTGGGCCGCACGAGCTGGCCGTCGATCTTCATCTCCGTGAGCGTGTAGCCGAACAGCGGGCAGCGGGCGGGCGTGAGCTCGTCCGGCCGCAGCCGACCCCCGCCGCGGCGCGCGAGGTACTCGCGCGTGAGCCACTCGGCCGCGAAGTCCACCCGGTAGGCACCGATGTGCTGGTTGGGCGTGAGGACGTAGCGCGTCCGGTCCGTCTCCACGAGCTGGCGCAGCAGGAGGTTCGCCGCCGCGACCTTCGTCCCCGTCGCGAACGGCCAGTACGACCCGACGCCCTCCGCGACCATGCCCCCGTGGGCGAGCGCCTCCGTCGCCGTGCGCGACTCGCCGATCGACGGGTTCTTGTCGCCGCGCGGCGCGACGAGCCGCCAGATCCAGGCGAGCGACGCGGGCACGACGTGGGTCATGCCCATGATCCCGTAGGTCGGGTGGTCGCGCGTGCAGGCGGGCATGCGGGCGCCGAACGTGCGCACGTCGACCTCGGCGGGCCCGGCGACGTCGGTGAGCAGGTGCCGCGGCACGACGACGCGCGGGTTGGGGCAGCGTCGGCCGTCGGCGTCGAGCGAGTGCTCCCAGGGCAGCACGGTCGCGTCGGGGACGCCGTCGATGTTGAAGAACACGAGCGGCACGTCGGGGTGGATGCACGCGCGCTCGAGGTGCGCGTCCTGCCCGTACCCGGTGAGGTTGTCGACGCGCACGAACCAGCCCTCCTCGGCGTCGGTCACCACGAGGCGGCCGTCACCGGTCTGGAGCGCGGCGTGGCACAGGGTCATGTCGTCGGTGACCGGGGCGAGCGCGCTCGTCTCCCCCAGCGTGATGACGTACGGCTCGCGCGTGACGACGTTCGTACCGAGCAGGATCCGGCCGTCCTCCTGACGCCGCAGGTCCTGGCACATCTCCGACTTGCCGCCGCCCGAGGCGCCCTCGTGCATGATCACGGTCTCGTTCTCGTACGGCGTGGTGACGCGGACCGACGACGCGTGCGCCGTGACCCAGCCCTCCCGCTCGCCCACGTCGAGCAGGACCGAGAACACGCCCTTCTTGGCGCTCGGCCCCGGGTAGAGGTTGTAGGCGAACACCTCGTGGAGCGTCTCGGAGCGGTCGTGCACGACGACCTGGCGGCCGTCGAACCGGGTGTGGCGCAGCGGCGGCGCGACGTAGAGGATCGAGCGCGGCGCGAACGGGCCGAGCTCGTCGAACGTGGTCCAGCCCTGGAGGTCGACGAGGGCGAGGGCGAAGAATGCCGCGTTGACGGGGCAGACGGCGAGCGACGGGTACCCGTGGGTGCGCCCGCCGGCGCGGAACGGCACGACGACGAGCTCCTGCTCGGCGAGCCACGCGAGGGTCTCGTCCTTGACCGGGCCGAACTCCGCACCGAAGACGTCGCGGTAGCGCGGCTTGTCGGTCGGCAGGTCGTCGGCGATCCGCATGCAGTCCGGGTCCCGGCGACGCATGTAGTCCTCGGGGTAGTTCACGGCGATCCCGTTGCGGCACCGCACGACCTCCGCCTCGACGACGCGCTCGCCGCCGGCGTCGTACTCGACGGCGAACCGTGGGCCGCCGTCGGGGCCGAGCGCGAGGCGGTACAGCTCCTCGCGCGAGGCCGGGACGACGAGGCGCGGGCACGCCGCGAGGGCGGCGGCGAGGGCGGGCGGCAGGACGACGCCGGGCGGGAGCGCCCCGGCGGCGCGCGTGCGGTCGGTGGTCGTGACGGTCATGGGTGCTCCAGGGGTCGGCGCGGGGATCGGGTCGAGGTGCGCCCACGAGCACCTGTCGCTTTGCGTGCAGATTACGACTCGATGACCATTCGACCCAGGGACCTTCGACCCGTCTCGGTCCGCACGGTGGGGACGGCCCGCGAGGACGCCTGCCGGACGCCGAGACGGCGTCCGGCACGGCCCCGGGATCTGGGAGAATGGACGACCATGAGCGACTTCCCGACGAACGCGCCGACGGGCGCGGCCGAACCCGCTGCAGCAACGACCTCCTCCGCCGGGCACGTAGCCGGTGACGTCGTCCGCGCGGTGGTCGCGGGAGTACCCGACCGGGTGAGCCTCGACGGGCTCGAGGACACGTACGACGCGCGCTGGGCCGAGCAGGGGACGTACGCGTTCGACCGCTCGAAGACCCGCGAGCAGGTCTTCTCCATCGACACCCCGCCACCGACCGTCTCGGGCTCGCTGCACGTGGGCCACGTGTTCTCCTACACGCACACCGACGTCGTCGCGCGGTTCCAGCGCATGCGCGGCCTCGAGGTGTTCTACCCGATGGGCTGGGACGACAACGGCCTGCCCACCGAGCGGCGCGTCCAGAACTACTACGGCGTGCGCTGCGACCCGACGCTCCCCTACGTCGAGGGCTTCGAACCCCCGCACGAGGGCGGCGAGGGCAAGTCCGTCAAGGCCGCCGACCAGGTGCCGGTGAGCCGCCGCAACTTCATCGAGCTGTGCGAGCGGCTCACGGCCGAGGACGAGAAGCAGTTCGAGGCGCTGTGGCGCCGGCTCGGGCTCTCGGTCGACTGGGCGCAGCACTACCAGACGATCGACGCGCGGTCCCGCACCGCGGCGCAGCGCGCGTTCCTGCGCAACCTCGCGCGCGGCGAGGCGTACCAGGCCGAGGCGCCCGGGCTGTGGGACGTGACGTTCCAGACCGCCGTCGCGCAGGCCGAGCTCGAGGCGCGCGACTACCCGGGCCACTTCCACAAGGTCGCGTTCCACCGCGTCGCGCCGGGCACCCCGGACGACGGCGCGCCCGTCCACATCGAGACCACGCGCCCCGAGCTGCTCGCGGCGTGCGTGGCGCTCGTCGCGCACCCCGACGACGAGCGGTACCAGCACCTGTTCGGCACCTCGGTGCGCTCGCCGCTGTTCGATGTCGAGCTGCCCGTCCTCGCCCACCCCGCCGCCGAGCGCGACAAGGGCGCGGGCATCGCGATGTGCTGCACGTTCGGCGACCTTACCGACGTGCAGTGGTGGCGCGAGCTGCAGCTCCCGACGCGCTCGATCATCACGCGCGACGGCCGGATCACGCGCGACACCCCGGACTGGATCACGTCCCACGCCGGGCAGGGCGTGTTCGCCGAGCTCGCCGGCAAGACGACGTTCTCCGCGCGCCAGGTCGTCGTCGACGCGCTGCGCGACGCGGGCGACCTCGACGGCGAGCCCGTGCCGACCCAGCGCAAGGCGAACTTCTTCGAGAAGGGCGACAAGCCGCTCGAGATCGTCACGTCGCGCCAGTGGTACATCCGCAACGGCGGTCGCGACTGGACGACGGCCGACGGCACGACGCGCGACCTGCGCCAGGAGCTGCTGAACCGCGGCAAGGAGCTCGCGTTCCACCCCGACTTCATGCGCGTGCGCTACGAGAACTGGGTCGGGGGCCTCAACGGCGACTGGCTCATCTCGCGCCAGCGCTTCTTCGGCGTCGCGATCCCGCTGTGGTACCCCGTGCTCGAGTCGGGCGAGATCGACCACGACCACCCGATCGTGCCGTCCGAGGACACGCTGCCCGTCGACCCGTCGTCCGACGTCCCGGCCGGGTACACCGAGGACCAGCGCGGCGTGCCGGGCGGGTTCGTCGGCGAGAACGACATCATGGACACGTGGGCGACGTCGTCGCTCACGCCGCAGATCGCGGGCGGCTGGGAGGTCGACCCCGACCTGTTCGAGCGCGTCTTCCCCATGGACCTGCGCCCGCAGGGCCAGGACATCATCCGCACGTGGCTCTTCTCCACGGTCGTGCGCGCGCACCTCGAGTTCGGCTCGCTGCCGTGGAAGAACGCGGCGATCTCGGGCTGGATCCTCGACCCCGACCGCAAGAAGATGTCGAAGTCCAAGGGCAACGTCGTCACGCCCATGGGCCTGCTCGAGGAGCACGGGTCGGACGCCGTCCGGTACTGGGCGGCGTCGGCCCGCCTCGGCACGGACGCGGCGTTCGAGGTCGGGCAGATGAAGATCGGCCGTCGCCTCGCGATCAAGATCCTCAACGCGTCGAAGTTCGCACTGTCCTTCGGGGTCGACGCCGAGACCGGGACGGGCGAGATCGTCCTCGACCCGGCGCTCGTCACCGAGACGCTCGACCGCGCGATGCTCGCGGGCCTCGCAACCGTCGTCGAGAAGGCGACCGAGGCGTTCGAGGCGTACGACCACACGCGCGCCCTCGAGGTCACCGAGACGTTCTTCTGGGCGTTCTGCGACGACTACCTCGAGCTCGTCAAGGACCGCGCGTACGGCGCCGGGGCCGCTGCCTCCGACGTCTCCGCCGAGACCCGGTCCGCCCGTGTCGCGCTCGCGATCGCGCTCGACACGCTCCTGCGCCTGTTCGCGCCGTTCGTGCCGTTCGCGACGGAAGAGGTGTGGTCGTGGTGGCGCGCGTCGGAGGGCTCCGTCCACCGCGCGCCGTGGCCCACGCCCGACGTCGCGCGCGCGGCCGCCGGCGACGCCGACCCGGCCGTCCTCACCGCCGCGGGCCACGCGCTCGCGGCGCTGCGCAAGATCAAGTCCGAGGCGAAGGTGTCGATGCGCACCCCGATCCTCGCGGCGCAGGTCGCGGTGCCGGCGGCGTCGCTCGCCGGCGTCGAGGCGTCGGTCGTCGACGTCCGCAACGGCGGGCGCGTCACCGGCACGCTCGACCTCGTCGCGGCGGCCGAGGGCCAGGGCGACCCCGCCGTCCAGGGCGGGATCGTCGTCGTCTCCTCCGAGCTCGGCGAGCCCGAGGCCCGCAAGAAGGGCTGACCCCGCACGACGACAGCACGCGACGACGCCCTCCCCGGCCGCGGCCGGGGAGGGCGTCGTCGTCGGTGCCGGAGGTCCTAGATGATCTCGCCGCGCAGCCGCGAGTCGTCACCGGACATCGTCGCCGCGACCTCGCGCGGCGTCCCCTCGTCCGCCCAGCGCAGCGTGGCGCCCACGCCCTCGATGAGCTCGACGCTGCCCTCGGGCGCGAACGTCAGCCCCGCGTCCTGCCCGACGGCGGCCCGCACGAGCGCGACCGTGGCGGGCAGCTTCTCCAGGCCGTCGGTCACGCCGAGCGACTCGATGTCCTCGCGGGTCGCCGCGATGTGCAGCGGGCTGGGCCCGATCCACAGCGAGCGGTCGTCGAGCGCACCGTCCTGCCCGTACTCGTCCGCCAGCACGAGCTCCTTGACCTGGCCGCGCGCGAGCACCGCGACGACGTCCTCCACGGACGTCACCGCGCCGGACTCACGACCCTGCTCCTGGCGGAACTCCGCCAGGACCTTCTCGCGGCGGCGCTCCCGGTAGCTGTCGAGCGCGTCGGCCACGTTCGCCTCGAACGACGCCTCGTTGATCCCCGCGCCCCGGCCGCCACCCGGGACCTCGACCACGAGCTCGGAGATCGCGTGCCCGACCGCGCCGCGCACGAGCGGCACGGCACGCACGTCACCGGTGAGCAGCACGAGCTCGGGCCGGTACTCGGCCGCCTGGCGCTCCAGCTCCGCGGCGACCGCCTCGGCGTTGCGCTCCCACGAGTCCTCCGCGCGCGACTCGATGCGCTTGTGCGAGAGCCCGCCGGTGCGGACCTTGTTGATGACGTCGTGACCGCCCTCGACCGTCTCCGGCTCGCTGTAGGGCAGGTGGCCGCCCGCGACGGACCACGTGAGGTCGGCGCCCTGCCGGTCGACGACGACGCGCACGTAGTCGACCGACTCGTCCGCCGCGCGCGCCGCCTGCAGCAGCGCGGGCACAGGTCCCCAGGAGCCCTTCGTGAGCGCCGGCGGGTCCTTGACGACCCGGTCGACGAGCACGCCCGTGTCGTCGGTGATCAGCACGCGCCCGTGGGTGCCGCCCACCCGCGTCGGCCGCAGCACCACCTCCTCGAGGTCGTCGAGGACCGCGTCCGGCGCGCCCTCCTGGTGCAGCTGTCGCCGCACTCCCTTCCAGCGGTTCTCGACCTCGCGGTCCCCGGCCTCGTTGGCGCGCGTCGCGTCGATGTACACCGTCGCGAAGGGGCCAGGATGGCCGAGGAGGGGCTTGAGCCAATCGATCTTCATGCGAACACCTCATGACGTCCGTCGGCGTGGCGGGAGGGCCGCCCGACGCGGCGGTGCCGACGCCGGGGGCCCGCCCTGGGTCCCCACCAGGGTCCGTCAGATCGACGGGGGTCGCCACCGCGCGTCGGGCCCGGGAGGCGCCTCGCGCCGTCCTCCGGACCCCCGCCCGGCCCGCTCCCGGGCCGTCAGGAGTACGTGTCGAGGACCGGGGTCCCCTCGCCCGAGGCCGCGTGCTCGGCGGCGATGCGCTCGTGGTGGCGGATGACCTCGTGGACGATGAACGCGCGGAACTGCTCGGCGAACTCCGGGTCGAGGCCGGCGGAGCTCGCGATGCCCGTGAGCCGGGCGATCTGCTGGCGGTCCCGGTCCGGGTCCGCGGGCGGCAGCCCGCCCTGCGCCTTGAGCTCGCCCACGCGGCGCGTGAACTTGAACCGCTCCGCGAGCAGGTGCATGAGCGCCGCGTCGATGTTGTCGATGCTGTCGCGCAGGCGGAGGATCTCGTCGGGGACGGCGGGCTGCCCGGGGTCGTTCGTCACCCACCGATCCTAGGGGTGCCCGCCGGGCGTCGAGGAACTCGATACTCGGAGTACGGAGTAAAGTGGCTCGCCGTCCCTCCCTACCGTCCCACTCAGCGGAGAGTTTCATGACGGAACACACGTCGCCGAGCCTCGTCGAGGTCTCCCCCACGGCGACCATCAGCACCCTCCTCACCGACCGCGTCGCGCGCTCCCCCCGCGCGACGCTCGTCGAGCGCCGCACCACCGCCGACGGTCCGTGGGAGCGCGTCACCGCGCAGGAGTTCGAGGACGACGTCGTCGCGGTCGCCCGCGGCCTCCTCGCGCGCGGCATCGAGCCGGGTGACCACGTCGCCATCATGTCGCGCACCCGCTACGAGTGGACGCTCTTCGACTTCGCCGCCTGGGCCGTGGGCGCCGTCCCCGTGCCCGTCTACGAGACGTCGTCCGCCGAGCAGGTGCACTGGATCCTGTCGGACGCCGGCGTCCGGCTCGCCGTCGTCGAGACGGCCGCGCACGCCGCCGAGGTCGCGACCGTGCGTGACCGTCTGCCCGGCCTGGAGGACGTCCTCGTCGTCGAGGACGGTGCCGTGGACGCCCTGCGCGCCGCCGGGGCCGACGTCCCGGCCGCGGAGGTGGAGCGCCGCCGGGCCGCGCAGCGCGTCGACGACCTCGCGACGGTCATCTACACGTCCGGGTCGACCGGGCGTCCCAAGGGCGTCGAGCTCACGCACCGCAACTTCGTGCACCTCGCGCTCAACGGCCGGGCCGGCCTCGCCGAGATCCTCGACGCCGACGGCGCACGCACCCTGCTGTTCCTGCCGCTCGCGCACGTGTTCGCCCGGTTCATCCAGGTCGTCGTCGTCGCGTCGAACGCGGTCCTCGCGCACTCCTGGGACACGAAGAACCTCGTCACGGACCTCGGCTCGTTCCACCCGACGTTCCTGCTCGCCGTGCCGCGCGTGTTCGAGAAGGTCTACAACACCGCCGAGCAGAAGACCGGGACCGGCGCCAAGCGCAAGATCTTCCACTGGGCGGCCAAGGTCGCCATCACCTGGTCCCGGGCGCTCGACGCCCCGGGCGGCCCCGCGCTCGGGCTGCGCGTCCAGCACGCCGTCGCGGACCGGCTCGTCTACTCGACGCTGCGCGCCGCGATGGGCGGGCGGCTCACGTACTCGATCTCCGGCGGAGCGCCGCTCGGCGAGCGGCTGGGCCACTTCTACCGCGGGGTCGGCCTGCGCATCCTCGAGGGCTACGGCCTCACCGAGACCACGGCGCCCACGGCCGTGAACCTGCCCGGCCTGACGAAGATCGGGACGGTCGGGCCCGCGTTCCCCGGCACGTCGCTGCGCATCGACGCGGACGGCGAGCTCCTCGTCAAGGGCGACCACATCTTCCGCGGCTACCGCAACCAGCCCGACCTCACCGCCGAGGCGCTCCAGGACGGCTGGTTCCGCACCGGTGACCTCGGTGCGTTCGACGACGACGGCTACCTGCGCATCACCGGCCGCAAGAAGGAGATCATCGTGACCGCGGGCGGCAAGAACGTCGCGCCGGCCGTGCTCGAGGACCGGCTGCGCGCGCACCCGCTCGTGAGCCAGGTCGTCGTCGTGGGCGACCAGCGCCCCTTCATCGGCGCCCTCGTCACGCTCGACGCCGAGATGCTGCCGGGCTGGCTCGCCACGCACGGCCTGCGGCCCATGGACGTCGAGACGGCCGCGCACGACGCCGACGTGCTCGCCGCGCTCGACCGCGCCGTCGCGCACGCCAACGAGGCCGTCTCGCGGGCCGAGTCGATCCGCAAGATCACCGTGCTCACGACGGACTTCACCGAGCAGAACGGCTACCTCACGCCGTCGCTCAAGGTGAAGCGCCGCCTGGTCATCGACGACTTCGCCGACACGATCGACACGCTCTACGGCTCGAAGGTCGGCGCCGACGCCTGAAGCCCCACCGCCGGCCCGTGCCCCGGCCCCCGCCACGGGCCGAGCAGGTGGTCCTGGTGCGTCTCGGTGACCGGACGGACCAGGACCACCTGCTCGGCCGAGCGGGATCGCCTGGTGGACGTCGGTCGGGTCAGGCGGACTTCTCGCGCGGGGTGCGTGCGCGGGCGGTCGTGGTGCGCGGCACGATCGTGGGATTGACGTTGTCCAGCACGACCTCGCGCGTGATCACGACCCGCTCCACGTCATCGCGCGACGGCACGTCGAACATCACCTGCTGCAACACCTCCTCCATGATCGCGCGCAACCCCCGCGCCCCCGTCCCACGCAACAACGCCTGCTCCGCGACCGCCTCGACCGCACCCTCGGTGAACTCCAGCTCCACCCCGTCGATCGCGAACATCCGCTGATACTGCTTCACCAACGCATTCCTGGGCTGGGTCAGGATCCGCACCAACGCCTCCCGGTCCAACGCCGCCACCGACGCGATCACCGGCAACCGCCCGATGAACTCCGGGATCAACCCGAACCGGTGCAGATCCTCGGGCCGCACCTGCGCGAACAGGTCCTCCCCCGCACCCGTCTCGATCGGCGCACCAAAACCCACACCCCGCTTGCGCGCCCGCGCCGCCACGATGTCGTCCAACCCCGCAAAAGCCC
Source organism: Sphaerisporangium cinnabarinum (assembly GCA_003052455.1). Taxonomy (GTDB): domain Bacteria; phylum Actinomycetota; class Actinomycetes; order Actinomycetales; family Cellulomonadaceae; genus Cellulosimicrobium; species Cellulosimicrobium cinnabarinum. The sequence continues at coordinate 23,294 of QAPD01000025.1, forward strand.
CCGCCACGATGAACAGCACGTTCGAGGTGTCCACCTGGATGAACTCCTGGTGCGGATGC
>QAPD01000026.1 GCA_003052455.1 Sphaerisporangium cinnabarinum
GGCGGGGGGCGTGGTGCCGGGGGTGCCCCAGCCGGGGTTGGCCGGCGCGGCGGGTCCGCGGACGCCGCCCGCGCCCTCGGGCATGCGGCCCAGGAGCTGGCGTGCCTCGCCCGCGCGCTCGGGCGCGCAGAGGATGCCGTAGGACGAGGCGACGATCTGGCTCTGCGACGTGAAGTCGCGCTTGCCCTGCGTCAGCGCGTACGACAAGACCGAGAAGAGCAGGCCGAACCCGGCGCCGATCCCGACGGCGGTGAGCACGAACCCGCCCTGGCCGGAGAACATGAAGAGCAGCAGGCCGACGAAGAGGCCGAACCACGCGCCGGACGCGGCACCCGCGATCGCGACGCGACCGTAGGTGAGGCGGCCCGTCACGCGCTCGACCATCTTGAGGTCGGTGCCGACGATCGTCACGAGCTCGACCGCGAACTTGTTGTCCGAGAGGAAGTCGACCGCCTTCTGCGCCTCGAGGTAGGTCGCGTACGACGCCACCTCCTCGCCGCGCGGCGGGGTGGGGACACGGGGGACGGCACCCGGGCGTGACATGCTCATTCGCCCAGTCTGTCCTACCCGGGCGGAGCGCGCGAGGGCCGCTCCCCGGCCCGACCGGCCGACGACGGCGGGGAGGCGGCCGGGAGACGGCTCGGGACGCCCGCCACCTGCCGGGACGGAGCGCGGCGACCGGGGCGCGTGCGTAGGCTGGCGGCGTGAGTGCAGCCACCACCGTCTTCGTCGCGCGCCTGGCCGGGACCAGCGTGTTCGACCCCATCGGCGACCAGGTCGGGCGGGTGCGGGACGTCGTCGTGCTCATCAGGCCGAAGGGGGCGCCGCGCGCGGTGGGCCTCGTGGTCGAGGTGCCCGGCCGGCGCCGCGTCTTCCTGCCCCTGACGCGCGTGACGAGCATCGACGCGGGCCAGGTCATCTCCACCGGGCTCGTCAACATGCGGCGGTTCGAGCAGCGCGCCATGGAGACCCTGGCCGTGAGCGAGCTCCTGGAGCGCACGGTGCAGTTCGTCGACGGGTCGGGCTCGGCGACGGTCGAGGACCTCGCGATCGAGCGCCAGCGCACCGGCGACTGGCTCGTCACCAAGCTGTACGTGCGCCGGCAGGCGCAGCACAAGGGCACGCTCGGGCTGCGCCGGCGGGGCGACGCGCTCGTCGTCGACGTCGACGCCGTGACCGGGCTCGCCGGGAGCACGGAGGCGCAGGGCGCCGCGATGCTCCTCGCCGCCTACGACGACCTCAAGCCCGCCGACCTCGCCGACGTCATCCACGACCTCGGCGACACGCGCCGGCTCGAGGTCGCGGGCGCGCTCGACAACGAGCGGCTCGCCGACGTCCTGGAGGAGCTGCCCGAGGACGACCAGGTCGCGATCCTCTCGGGGCTCGACACCGACCGCGCCGCCGACGTCCTGGAGGCGATGCAGCCCGACGACGCGGCCGACCTCCTGCACGAGCTCCCCGAGGCCCAGGCCGCCCAGCTCCTCGAGCTCATGGAGCCCGACGAGGCGCGCGACGTGCGCCGCCTCCTCTCCTACGCGGAGGACACCGCGGGCGGGCTCATGACGTCCGACCCGGTCGTGCTCGGCCCGGAGACCACCATCGCGACCGCGCTCGCGCAGATCCGCCGCAAGGACCTCGCGCCCGCGCTCGCGTCGATGGTGTTCGTCGCGCGCCCGCCGCTCGAGACGCCCACGGGCCGGTTCCTCGGCGTCGCGCACTTCCAGCGCCTGCTGCGCGAACCCCCGCACGCGGCCGTCGGCTCGGTGCTCGACTCCGACGTCGAGGGCGTCACGCCCGACGCGCCGCTCGGGCGCGTGACCCGCATCCTCGCGACCTACGACCTGCTGTGCGTGCCCGTGCTCGACGCGGAGAAACGCCTGCTCGGCGCGATCAGCGTGGACGACGTGCTCGACCACATGCTGCCCGACGACTGGCGCGAGACCGACGACGAGGACACCGAGGCCGCGCGCCGTGCCGTCGCGAGCGGGCGCGCGCGCACCGCCGTGCCCGGCCGGCCGGGCACCGCGGGGGTGGCCCGTGGCTGACCGCCTCGACACGCCGAAGACCGCGCGCCGCAGCTTCTTCCCGCGCGTCAAGGTCGACCAGGACGCCGTCGGCCGCTCGACCGAGGGCATCGCACGCTTCCTCGGCACGCCGCGGTTCCTCGTCTACCTCACCGTGTTCTGCGCGCTGTGGATCGCGTGGAACTCGTGGGGCCCGGAGGGGTTGCGGTTCGACTCCGCCGAGTTCGGGTTCACCGCGCTCACGCTCATGCTCTCGCTCCAGGCGTCGTACGCCGCGCCGCTCATCCTGCTCGCCCAGAACCGGCAGGACGACCGCGACCGCGTCACCGCGGAGCAGGACCGCCAGCGCGCGGAGCGCAACCTCGCGGACACCGAGTACCTCGCGCGCGAGATGGCCGCGCTGCGCATCGCGCTGAGCGAGGTCGCCACGCGCGACTTCGTGCGGTCCGAGATCCGCAACCTGCTCGAGGAGCTGGAGGAGAAGGCGGCCCGTCAGCCCGACGACGAGGTCGCCGACCGCTGACCCCGAGGCGCTACTGCGTGCCCTCCGCCGCGACCCGGCGCAGGCGCGCAGCGAGGGCGGGGTCGCCCGTGACGGCGAGCCCGTCCGCCGGGCCACGGCCCCAGAGCCACAGGTCGAGCGCCCAGGCCGGGCCGGAGACCTGCGTCGTCGTCGAGCCGGGCAGGTCGACGAGCTGAGCGACGTCGAGGTCGTACGCCGTCCCCGACTCCGGACCGGTCCCCGTGAAGCGCCCGAACGCGAGCTCCCAGCTCCGCGGGCGCTCCCCCGGGCCGTCGACGACGACCGACACCGTCGCGCCGTCGGGCGTGAAGACGCCCCAGCCGGGCACCCCGTCGACCATGACGGACAGCACCTCGTCGACCCCGTCCGCCGCGACGTCCGGGTCGGCGGGCGTGACGTCGCGCCCGGCCGTGAGCTCGGCGTCGGCGCGGTGGACGAGCGCCTCGTGGGCCTGGCGCCGCAGGACCCAGCCGACGTGGCGGCCCTCCTCGTGCCACGACCAGCAGGGCTCGTCGGGGTCACGACCGGTGAGGCCCGCGACGAGCCGGCTCGTCGAGCGCTGGAGCAGCGCGGGCAGCTCGGCGTCGGAGGACGGCCGGGCCAGCGGCTCGACCTCGTCGCCGTCGGTCCCCTCCCCGGGGGCCGGGCCGACGACGCGCGCCCAGAAGTCCTGCACCTCGGCGAGGTGGTAGAGCAGGTCGGCGCCCGTCCACTCGGGGCACGCGGGGACGCGCGCGTCGGGCGGGGCGCTGCGCACGGCATCGCCGAACAGCTCGCTGTCCCGCGCGAGGGAGGCCAGGGCGTCCATCCGTGCACGGTAGCCCCGATCCGCGGCGCTCGTCGTGCGACGGGGCTCACGTCCGGCCCGGGACCTACGGCCCGGCCGACCGGGTGTCGGCCCCGCCTACGATGGGGGCATGCCCGACCCCGCCGCAGACCTGCTCGAGCACGCCGTCCGGCAGGCCCTCACCACGGTCCTGGACCCGGAGATCCGCCGCCCCGTCACGGACCTCGGCATGATCCGCTCGGTCGACGTCGAGCCCGGAGCGCCGGGCGCCGTCGTGACGGTCGGCGTCGACCTCACGGTCGCCACGTGCCCGATGCGCGACACGCTCGCGCGCGACGTCGACACCGCGGTGCGCGCCGTCGACGGCGTGGCGGACGTCCGGGTCGACCTCGGCGTCATGAGCGCGGAGCAGCGGGCCGAGCTGCGCACGATGCTGCGCGGCGGCGTGGGCGAGCCCGAGATCCCCTTCGCCAAGCCGGGGTCGCTGACGAAGGTGTACGCGATCGCGTCGGGCAAGGGCGGGGTGGGCAAGTCGTCGGTCACGGCGAACCTCGCGGTCGCGCTCGCCGCGCAGGGCCTCGAGGTCGGCGTCGTCGACGCGGACATCTACGGGTTCTCGATCCCGCGCATGCTCGGCGTCGACCGGCAGCCCACGCGCGTCGACAACATGCTCCTGCCGCCGATCGCGCACGGCGTGAAGGTCGTCTCGATCGGCATGTTCGTGCCCCCGGGCCAGCCCGTCGTGTGGCGGGGACCGATGCTGCACCGCGCCCTCCAGCAGTTCCTCGCGGACGTGTTCTGGGGCGACCTCGACGTGCTGCTCCTCGACCTGCCGCCCGGCACGGGCGACATCGCCATCTCGGTCGCGCAGCTCCTGCCCGGCAGCGAGATCGTCGTCGTCACGACGCCGCAGGTCGCCGCCGCGGAGGTCGCGGAGCGGGCCGGGTCGGTCGCGACGCAGACCCAGCAGGGCGTCGTCGGCGTGGTCGAGAACATGTCGTGGCTCGAGCAGCCCGACGGGTCGCGCCTCGAGGTGTTCGGGGCGGGTGGCGGCGAGCGCGTCGCGGCGAACCTGTCGCGCGCGACGGGGACCACGGTCCCCCTCCTCGGCCAGGTGCCCCTCGACGTGTCGCTGCGCGAGGCGGGCGACGGCGGCACCCCGGTCGTGCTCTCCGAACCCGGCTCCCCCGCCGCGGCCGCGCTGCGCGACGTCGCGACCGGCCTCGCGCGCCGGCCGCGCGGGCTCGCGGGGCGGTCGCTCGGCGTCACGGTCGTCTGACGCGACGGCCTCCGGACGTCGGCCGGTCTTTCACCGTCCTTTTCCTATCTTTTCCGCGCGCCACGGTATAGTCTCGCCCGCATCTCGTCCGGGGGGACGGCCGTCGGGCCGGTGAGGGGGATCGTGTCGTGGCATCGCCGCCGCTCCGCCCTGCCCTCGTCTCGCTCGCGATCCCCCTGACCTGCGACGCCGCCCCCGCCACCCGCGCAGAGCGCTGCTGTCCGGCGGGTGCGCACGCCCGTCCCACGTGGTCACGTCGACGTGACCGGCCGGTGACCCACCGGTGACGAAGCCGCGACAGAACTCCTCCCCAGGGATGACGACGCCGTCCGTGTCCCCGCCCTAGCCTCGGGCCGGGCCGTCGTCGGCCCCACCAGCAGCGTCCGCTCGTCGTCCCGCCACCGTCGTCCCGCCACCGTCGTCCCAGGAGCCCGCACGTGGGTATCACCCGCCGGATCATCTTCCCCGCCCTCCGCATCGTGATCTGGGCGGCGATCGCCGCCCTGCTCGCCGTGATCGCCTTCCGCTCGGCGCCCGAGCCACCGGTCGACCCGGCGTTCCCCACGGCGCAGATCGTCGAGCCGCGCGTCGCGGTGACCACCGGGGACGTCACGAACACCGTGGTGCTGACCGGCCAGGTCGTCGCCGACCCGGCAGCACCCCAGAAGGTCACGCAGCGCGGCGTCGTGACCGCGGTCCACGCCAAGCCCGGCGACGTCGTCGAGGCGGGCGCGCCCCTCCTCGAGGTCACCCTCGAGGAGCCTCGCGAGCCCCTGACCGAGGCCGACCCCGAGACGGGCGAGGTCACGGTCACCGAGCGTCGGCCGAAGGTCACGCGAGAGACCGTCAAGGCCACCATCGGCGGGACGGTCGCCACGTTCACGGCGCTCAAGGACCAGGAGGTCGCCGTCGGCGAGGACTTCGCGACCGTCTCGCCCGGCACGCTCTCGGTCACGGGCAGCATGGTCGCCGAGCAGCAGTTCCGGCTCCTCCAGATCCCCGGCGAGGCGACCGTCACGGTCACCGGCGGCCCCGCGCCGTTCGTGTGCACGAACCTCCGCATGGGCGCCGCCGCCGCCCCCGCGGGCACGCCCGAGGAGGGCGCACCCGACCCGGCCGCCGGCGCGTCGTCCGCGAGCGTGACGTGCGCCGTCCCGGGCGACGTCACCGTCTTCGCCGGGCTCGCCGCCGAGCTGGAGATCACGGCGGGCTCCGTCGAGGGTGCCCTCGTGGTCCCCGTGACGGCGGTCCTCGGCCGCGTCGAGCAGGGCAAGGTGTGGGTCGTCGGCGCGGAGGGCGAGCCCGAGGAGCGCGCCGTGACGCTCGGTCTCACCGACGGGTCCGTCGTCCAGGTGACCGAGGGCCTCGCCGAGGGCGACGAGGTCCTCGAGTTCGTGCCGGGCCAGGACGTCATGCCGGTCATGGACGACATGATGGTCACGGACGACAGCGAGGCCTCGTACTGATGAGCCTCCTGGAGCTCAGCGGGGTCACCCGCTCGGTGCTGCTCCCCGACGACCGCGAGCTCGAGATCCTGCGCGGCATCGACCTCACGGTCGGCGCGGGCGAGCACGTCTCGATCGTCGGGCGCTCGGGGACGGGCAAGTCGACCCTGCTCAACATCCTCGGTCTCCTCGACAGCCCGACGAGCGGGGACTACCTGCTCGACGGCGTCCCGATCGGCCGGCTCTCCGGCCGCGCCCGGGCGCGACGCCGCGGCACGGACTTCGGGTTCGTGTTCCAGCAGTTCAACCTGCTGCAGGGTCGTACCGCGCTCGAGAACGTCGTCGCCCCGCTGCTGTACGCGCGCGGGCGCCAGTTCTGGCAGCGGCGCACGCTGGCCGCCCAGATGCTCGAGCGGGTGGGCCTCGGCGACCGCCTCGACACCCGCCCCGAGAAGCTCTCGGGCGGCGAGCAGCAGCGCGTCGCGATCGCCCGGGCCCTCGTGCGCGTCCCGCGTGTCATCCTCGCGGACGAGCCCACGGGGGCGCTCGACGTCGACACGGGCAGCGAGGTCATGGACCTGCTCGACACCATCGCCCGCGAGAACGGGTCCGCGCTCATCGCGATCACGCACGACCTCGCCGTCGCCTCCCGCGCGGGCCGACAGTTCCGGCTCGCCGACGGCGTGCTCGCCCCGATCGCCATCAGCGCGCGCAGCGCCGGGTCGCTCGGGGCGCTCGGCGCGCCGTCGAGCACCGACGACGGGTCCGGGAGCGACCCCGGGACGAGCCACGACCACCAGGCCGAGCACGTGGCCCGGCCGCTCGTCGGGGCAGCTCCCGCGCTCTCCGCCCGCACGACCGCCGCCACCGCGGCCGGTACCACGGACACCGCGCGCGACGCGGGAGCCACGGCATGACCGGCGTCGTCGGCGCCCTCCTCGAGGCGTGGGACGAGCTGCGGGTCCACAAGGTGCGGGTGCTGCTCGCGCTCGTCGGCGTCGCCGTCGCGGTCTGCGCGATCACCACGATCTCGGCCGCCGGGGAGATGCTGCGCCAGGTCTCGGCCGAGCAGAACGAACGCTGGGGCGGTCGCCCCGCGACGCTCCAGGTCTCGGCGTGGCCCACGGGCGACGGCGGGAGCGTCATGCCCACGTCGGAGGAGTACGAGCAGGTGTTCGACGAGATCGTCGACCGCTACGGCATCGGCTACTCCTCGATGCTGCGCGACGCGCCCGCACCGGTGCGGTTCCCCGGCGGCACGCGCGAGATCACCACGACGGGGGTGGAGCCCGACTGGGCCACGATGCACCGCTTCCAGGTGACGTCGGGTCGCTGGTTCACGGAGGCGGACGCGGACCGTCTCGCGCCCGCGCTCGTCGTCAACCAGGCGTTCCTCGACGCGCTCGGCGGAACGACCGTGGCCGAGCACCCGACGGTGACGATCGGCGGGGACAACCCGGTCGTCGCGACCGTGGTCGGGGCCTTCCCGGACGACTGGCCGGACATGGACCCGGTCGCGTACGCGCTGGTCGACGCCCAGTCGACGTGGGTCACGCCCGAGTCGATGGAGATGATGGGGCCGCCCCGGCTCGAGCTGTGGGTGCCCGACGACCTGTCGGACGCGCTCGTCGAGACGGTGCGCCGCGACGTGGCGGGCGCGCTCGAGGGCGTCCAGGCCGACGTCTACCGGTCCGACTCGCCGTCGGCGTCGGTCGTCGACGGTGCGATCCGGTGGGTCGTGCTCGGCGTGAGCGCGATCGCGCTGCTGCTCGGCGGGCTCGGCCTCGTGAACATCGCCCTCGTCACGGTGCGGTACCGGATCCGCGAGATCGGGATCCGCCGCAGCTTCGGCGCGAGCTCGGGGCGAGTCTTCTTCTCCGTGATGATGGAGAGCGTCGTCGCGACGACCGTCGCGGGCGTGCTGGGCGTGACGGTCGCGATCGTCGTGCTGCACAACGTCCCGCTCGACGTGCTCATGGGCTCGGCCGTCCAGGACGCACCCGGCTTCCCGTTCTCCGCCGCGGTGACCGGGATGCTCGCGGCCATCGGGATCGGGGCGCTGGCGGGGCTCCTTCCCGCGCTCGTCGCCGTGCGCGTCAAGGTGATCGACGCGATCCGGTACTGACCCGCTCGGCCCGGCCTCGTCGCCGGGCCGAGCGATGTTGGTTCCTGTTCGGTCATGTTGGATTTCTCGGCGATGTGGACAATACTGTCGGCATGCTCGCCTCACAGCGCCAGGAGCGCATCCTCGCGGAGATCCGCGACCACGGCGCGGTCCGGATCGGCGACCTGACGCGGGAGCTCGGCGTCTCGGACATGACGATCCGGCGCGACCTCGTGGAGCTCGCCGACCAGGGCCTCGTCCGGAAGGTCCACGGGGGGGCCGTCGCCCCGCACACGACCGCGCACGAGCCCGGCTTCGCCGCGAAGAGCTCGCGGGAGGCCGCGGAGAAGGAGGCGATCGCCACCGCGGCGGCGCGCCTCATCACGCCGAACGCCTCCGTCGCGCTGAGCGCCGGCACGACGACCCACCTGCTCGCCGCCCGCATCGCCGCGGACCCCGCGCTGCGGCCGCTGACGGTCGTGACGAACTCCCTCCCGGTCGCCGAGATCCTGCACCGCGCCAACGACCCACGGCTCGAGACGATCCTCACCGGCGGCAGCCGCACGCCGTCCGACGCGCTCGTCGGCCCGCTCGCCGAGGCCGCGCTGTCCGGGCTGCGCGTCGACCTCGCGTTCGTCGGCGCGCACGGCGTCGACCCGGAGATCGGGCTCACGACGCCGAACCTCGACGAGGCCGCGACGAACCGCGCGCTCATCGAGTCCGCCGGGCGCACCGTCGTCCTCGCCGACCACACGAAGTGGCACACCACGGGCCTGCGCGTCTTCGCGACGTTCGCCGACGTGGACGTGCTCGTCACCGACGTCGGGCTCGCCGAGGACGAGCGCGCGCGCGTCCAGGACCTCGTCGAGCAGCTCGTCGTCGCCTGACCGGCGACCGCAGCCCCGGCTCCCCGCACTCCCCCACCGCACCGCGATCGGAACACCGCACGCATGAACCCGCACCTGCGCCGCACCTCGACCCGGCTCGCCGACGGCCGCGAGCTCGTCTACTTCGACGACTCCCCCGCGTACGTCTCGGGCGAGCGCACACGACGGCTCGACGACCCGCGACCGCTGCCGGACCGCTTCGCCCCGGTGCCGGGTCCGGACGGCGTCCCGCACCCCTACGTCGGTCCGGAGATGCGCCGGGACCCGCTCACCGGCGACTGGGTCCCGCTCGCGGCGCACCGCATGAACCGGACCTTCCTGCCCGCCGCGGACTCGTGCCCGCTGTGCCCCGCGCGGCCCGGCAGCGCGTACTCGGACGGCGAGGTCCCCGACACGGACTACGACGTCGTGGTCTTCGAGAACCGCTTCCCGTCGCTCCAGCGCGTGCCCGGCGTCCCGGACGCGGTGGTGGCGGACGCGCCGCTCCAGCAGCACGCCCCGGCGGCGGGCCGGTGCGAGGTCGTGTGCTTCTCGAGCGACCACCGCGCGTCGTTCGGCGCGCTCCCGCCGCAGCGGGTCCGCACGATCATCGACGCGTGGGCGGACCGCACCGCCGCGCTGGGCGCCGAGCCGGGGGTGGAGCAGGTCTTCTGCTTCGAGAACCGCGGCCCGGAGATCGGCGTCACCCTGCACCACCCGCACGGCCAGATCTACGGCTACCCGTACGTGACGCCGCGCACGCGCGCGCTGCTCGACCAGGCCCGCGAGCACCACCGCCGCACCGGCCGCAGCCTGCTGCGCGACGTGCTCGAGTCCGAGCTCGCGGACGGCCGCCGCGTCGTCCTCGAGACCGAGCACTGGGTCGCGTACGTGCCCTACGCGGCGCGGTGGCCCGTCGAGGTCCACCTCGCGCCGCGACGCGACGTCCCCGACCTGCCGGCGCTCACGGACGCCGAGCGCGACGACCTCGCCGCCGCGTACCTCGAGCTGCTGCGCCGCCTGGACCGGTTCTTCGAGACGGCCGACGGCGACCCCATCCCCCTGCCGTACATCGCCGCGTGGCACCAGGCCCCGGCCCACGAGGGCCGCTCGGTCGCCGACGGTGGCACCGACGACGTCACGCTCGCGCGGCTGCACCTCCAGGTGTTCTCCGTGCTGCGCGCGCCCGGCAAGCTCAAGTACCTCGCGGGCTCGGAGTCGGGCATGGGCGCGTGGATCAGCGACACCACGCCCGAGCGCATCGCCGCACGGCTCCAGGAGCTCGCCCCGGCGAGCGCCGCCCGGGGCTGGGTGCCCGCGCTGTCGGACGACGACGGCGCCGCGCGCGCCCGCGCCCTCCTCGCCGAGGCGTTCGGCGCGGACGAGACCGGCGAGGAGGTCCACGTGTGGGCCGCGCCCGGGCGCGTCAACATCGTCGGGGAGCACACCGACTACAACGCGGGTCTGTGCCTGCCGGTCGCGCTGCCCCACCGCACCTGGGTGGCGCTGCGGCCGCGCACCGACTCGCTCGTCCGCCTCGCGTCCGCGCAGGCGCCCGGCGAGACGTGGACGGCGCGCCTCGAGGACGTCCGCCCGGGCGAGGTCGCGGGCTGGGGGTCGTACGTCGCGGGCGTGGCCTGGGCGCTGCGCGAGCACCTCGTCGCCCAGGGCGCGGACCCCGCCGCCGTCCCCGGGTTCGACGCGGCCGTCGACTCGAGCGTCCCGTTCGGCGCCGGGCTCTCGTCGTCCGCAGCCCTCGAGTGCGCGGTCGCCGTCGCGCTCGACGACGTCGCCGGGCTCGGCCTCGCGGCGACCGACGCGGGCCGCGCCACCCTGGCCGCGGTGAGCATCCGCGCCGAGAACGAGATCGCGGGCGCGCCCACCGGCGGCATGGACCAGTCCGCGGCGCTGCGCGCGCAGGCCGGTCACGCGCTCCTCCTCGACTGCCGTCCCGGGCTCGACCCGGTCGAGTCCGCCACGCAGGTGCCGTTCGACCTCGACGCCGCGGGGCTCGCCCTGCTCGTCGTGGACACCCGGGCGGAGCACCGGCTCGTCGACGGCCAGTACGCGCAGCGCCGGGCCACGTGCGAGGGCGCCGCCCGCACGCTCGGGATCGCCTCGCTGCGCGAGCTCGCCGACGCGGTGGACGCGAGCGACGACCCGGCGGCCGCGCTCGCCCGGGCGCTCGACGCGCTGCCCGACGACGTCGCGCGCCGCCGGGTGCGCCACGTCGTCACCGAGATCGGCCGGGTGCGCGAGCTCGTGGCGCTGCTGCGCGAGGGGCGGCCGGACGCCGTCGGCCCGCTGCTGAACGCGTCGCACGCGTCGTTGCGCGACGACTACGAGGTGTCGAGCGTCGAGCTCGACGTCGCGGTCGACGCGGCGCGCGTCGCGGGCGCCCTGGGCGCGCGGATGACGGGCGGCGGGTTCGGCGGCTCCGCGATCGCGCTCGTGCGTGCGGACCAGGTCGAGACCGTGGCGGACGCCGTGCGCGCCGCGTTCGAGCGCGAAGGGCTCGGCGCCCCGGGCTTCCTGCTCGCGACGCCGTCCGCGCCCGCCGGGCGGGTCGCCTGACCGGGTCGGCTCAGACGTCGTAGGTGACGACGAGGGGCGCGTGGTCGCTCCAGCGCTCCTCGTGCGACGGCGCGCGGTCGACCTCGACCTTGACCGCGCGCTCGGCGAGCGACGGCGTCGCGAGCTGGTAGTCGATGCGCCAGCCCGAGTCGTTGTCGAACGCGCGCCCGCGCCACGACCACCAGGTGAACGGGCCCGGGCCCTCGCCGCCGTGGACGCGACCCAGGTCGACGAGCCCGACCTGGTCCAGCCACACGTCGACGTACGCGCGCTCCTCCGGGAGGAACCCCGCGCTCTTGAGGTTGCCCTTCCAGTTCTTGATGTCGACGTTGCGGTGCGCGATGTTGAGGTCGCCCGCCAGGACGACCTTCTCGCCCGTGGCCGCAAGCTCGCGCAGCCGCGCCGTCACCTTCTCCAGGTAGGCGTACTTCGCGACCATCGTCTCCGGCTGGCTCACGGTGCCCGAGTGGATGTAGGCCGAGACCACGGTGAGACGACCGCCGTCGGGCAGCTCCAGGTCGGCCTCGACCCAGCGTCCGGTGTCGACGGGCGGCTCGGGCTCGCCCGCCCCGAGGCCGACGCGGACCGCGGACACGGGCAGGCGTGACGCGACCGCGACCCCGGCGCGGCCCTTGATGTCGCACGCCTGGTGGGCGACGTGCCAGCCCTCCAGCAGGTCGTTGACGACCGAGTCGGGGGCACGCACCTCCTGGAGCAGCAGGACGTCGGGCGTCCGGGACGCGATCCAGGCGTCCATCCCCCGGCGGTAGGCGGCGCGGATTCCGTTGACGTTGGCGGAGACGAGGGTCAGCACGCGGGCCATCCCATCACACGCCACCGACAGCGAGGCGCTCCGGTGTCACGCGGGCGGCGTGGTCTCGCTCACGGGCGCCGCGACGACGCGGGCGGGGCGGAACGCGCTCGCGAGGATCGCCGAGACGGCCGCGAGCACCGCCAGCACGACGAACCCGACCCGGAGGTGGTGGGCGGTCGCGAAGACGCCGGTGAGCACGCCGCCGAGCACGGCGCCCGCATAGGTGAAGACGTTGAGCCGCGCGACCGCGCGGTCGGTGACCGTGGCCACGACCCCGGAGGACGCCTCCCCCGTCGCCCCGGCGCGGCCCGCCGCGACGGCCTCCCGCGCCCGGTCGCCGACCGCCGAGAACGCGAGCGGCGCGACGACGCCGAGCCCGAGGCCGGTCACCGCGAGGCCGAGCACGGCGACGGGCCAGGCCGGGGCGGCCGCCACCGCGACGAACCCGAGGGCGCCGAGCGTGCCGCCCAGCCGTACGACCCGGACCCGGCCGAGGCGTTCGACCAGGCCGTCCCCGACGAGCCGCGACACGATGAGCGCCGCCTGGTACGCCGCGTACCCCAGCGGGGCGGCGGCCGCGCTCGCCGCGAGGACGTCGCGCAGGAACGTCGCGCTCCAGCTCGACACGGCGGAGTCCGCGACGGGGAACGCGAGCATCCCCGCGCCGAGCAGCGCGATCGTGCCCGCCGCGACCCACGTCACCGTCCCGGGCGTGGCCACGGCGCCCGTGCCGGCCGGGCCGTCCCGCACGACGCCGTCCCGGACCACCGCATCGCTGACCACGGCATCCCGCACCACCGCATCCCGCACCACGGCATCCCGCACCACAGCGTCCGGGGCGACGGCACCCGGGACGGCACGGCCGCCGTCGGGCAGGTGCAGCGCGAGCCAGACCGCGCCCGCGGCGACGAGCAGCGCCGCGAGCGGGAGCGCGAGCGGCTGGCCGAGACCGGCCAGCGCGCCGCCCGAGACCGCGAGCGCGCCGAGCACTCCCCCGGCCGCGTTCGCGGCGTAGAACGACGCGAGCAGGCTGCGGCCGTGCGCCCGCTCGACGTCGATCCCGAGCATGTTCATCGCGGCGTCGACGGCGCCGAGCGCGAGCCCGTAGAGGCCGATCGCCCCGAAGAAGACCGGCCACGACGGCGCGAGGCCGATCCCCGCCACCGCCGCTGCGGCGAGCAGCAGGCCACCGACCACCACGGTCCGTGCTCCGCGCAGCGCCGCCACGACGCCCGACAGCGCGCTGCCCAGACCGGCGAGGACGCACACGCCCAGCACGACGAGCGTCACGACGTCGTCGCCCATGCCGAGCCGGTCCTTGTAGCCGGGGATGCTCGTGAGCACCACCGCGAACCCGAAGCCCTGCACGGCGTACGCCGCCGTCGTCGCGATGCGCTCCGTCACTCGCGCAGGGTAGCGCCTCGCCGGGGCCGGACCGCCGCCGACGCGGTGGAGCGCACGCCGCTCGCGCCGTACCGTCGGCTGTATGAGGGCGATGATCGTCAAGGAGTTCCGGGAGCTCGCGCGCGACCGGCGCACCCTGGGCCTGCTCATCGCGCTGCCCCTCCTCCTGCTCGTGATCTTCGGCTACGCCGCGAACTTCTACGTCTCGACGGTCGAGACCGCCGTGGTCGGCCCGCAGGCCGAGCAGGTGGCCGCCGCGCTCCCGGACTTCTTCGAGGTCACGACCACGTCGCCGGACGACGACGAGGCGGACGCTCGGGACCTGCTCCGGGACAACGCCGTGGACGTCGCGATCGTCACCGGCGCCGGCACGCCCGAGGCGCTGGTGGACGGCTCCAACCTCTTCGCCGCGCAGTCCGCGCTCGCAGAGCTCGCGCGCGTGGGCGCCGGCTCCGGGACGCCCGTCACGACCGAGGTCCTCTACAACCCCGACCTGGAGACGTCGTGGGTCATGGTGCCCGCGATCATCGGCCTGATCCTCACCTTCATCGGCACGATCATCACGAGCATCGGCCTGGTGCGCGAGCGCGAGGCGGGCACGCTGGAGCAGCTCGCCGTGATGCCCTTGCGGCCGAGCACGGTCATCCTCGGCAAGATCGCCCCGTACTTCCTGCTCGCCGCGGCGGACATGATCGTCGTGACCGTGCTCGGGGTGCTGCTGTTCGACGTCCCGTTCAACGGCAGCGTCCTGACCTTCGCGCTGGGCGCCGCGATCTTCCTGTTCGTCGTCCTCGGTGTCGGCGTCTTCATCTCGACGATCTCGCAGACGGCGGGCCAGGCGATCCAGAGCGCGTTCTTCGTCCTGATGCCGCAGATCCTGCTGTCGGGGATGATCTTCCCGCTCGACGCCATGGCCGCCGGCGTCCGCTGGATCGGGTACCTGCTGCCCCTCACCTACTTCACGATCATCTCGCAGGGCGTCATGCTGCGCGGTGCGACGTTCGGCTCGCTGTGGTGGGCGTTCGCCGTGCTCGCCGTCATGGCGGTCGTCGTCTTCACGGCCGCGACGCTGCGGTTCCGGAGGGACCTCGCGCCCGAGCGGCGCGCGAGGGCGGCCCCCGGCGACGCGCCCGCGCCCACGCCCGAGGACCGTGCGGCATGAGCGACGGGGTCACGTCGGTCAGCGTGTCCTTCGGCGCGCGGCGCGCGCTCCAGGACGTCACGGTGGAGGTGCCCGCGGGTCAGGTCGTCGCGGTCGTCGGCGGCGACGGAGCCGGCAAGACGACGCTGCTCCGGACGCTCGTGGGCGAGATCGTCCCCGGCTCCGGGCGCGTCTCCGCTCCCGGGAAGAGCGAGATCGGCTTCCTCCCAGCCTCCTCGGGCAGCTGGGCGGCGCTCACCGTGGCGCAGAACATCGACTTCGTGGCCGGGGTCTACGGGCTCACGGGTGCAGCGCTCGAGGCCCGGCGCGCAGCGCTCCTGGCGGGCGCCGGTCTGACCGAGGCGTCCGACCGGCTCGCGTCGCAGCTCTCCGGTGGGATGCGCCGCAAGCTCGGGTTCTGCATGGCCGTCGTGCACGAGCCACGGCTCGTCGTGCTCGACGAGCCCAGCACGGGCGTGGACCCCGTCAGCCGCATCGACCTGTGGCGGCTCGTCTCGCAGGCCGCGGCGTCGGGTGCCGCGGTCGTCCTGTCGACCACGTACCTCGACGAGGCCGAGCGCGCGGGCCACCTCGTCGTCCTCGACGAGGGCCGGGTGCTCGTCCAGGGCTCGTACGACGACGTCCGCGCCGGGTTCCGCGGGACCGTCACCCGGGGCGACGTCGCCCGGCGCCCGCCCTGGTCGTGGCGCCGCGGGCGCGAGCGGCACGAGTACTGGCCGGACGCCGACGCCCCGCCGGGTCTGCCGGTCGTGGAGCCCGACCTGGAGGACGTCGTCATCGCGCTCTCCCTCGCGCGGCGCGCGTCGCGGGAGCTCCCCGCATGAGCGACCCCGTCCTCGTCGCGCGGCACGTGACGTGCCGCTTCGGGTCGTTCACCGCCGTCGACGACGTCTCGATGCGCGTCGGACCGGGCGAGGTCGTCGGTCTGCTCGGGGCGAACGGCGCCGGGAAGACCACGCTCATGCGGATGCTGCTCGGGCTCCAGCCGGTCACCGAGGGTGTCGTGCAGATGCTCGGCGGGGCGCCGAACCGCAGCCGTCGGCGCCGCGTCGGCTACCTGCCGCAGAACCTCGGCCTGTACGCGGACCTGACGCTGCGCGAGAACCTCGCGTTCGTCGGCGCCGCGTACGGCACCGGCGCCCCGCGCCTGCCGGACGACCTCGCGGACGACGCCGACGTCCTCGTCAGGGCTCTGCCCCTCGGCACGCAGCGCCGGGCCGCCTTCGTGGCAGCCCTGTCGCACCGGCCCGAGGCCGTCCTGCTCGACGAGCCCACCTCCGGCGTCGACGCGCTCGCCCGCGCACGGCTGTGGGACACGATCCGCGAGCAGTCCGACCAGGGCGTGGGCGTGCTCGTCACGACGCACTACCTGCAGGAGGCGCAGCAGTGCGACCGTCTGCTGCTCCTGTCGCAGGGTCGGCTCGTCGCGCAGGGCAGCGAGCGGGACGTCGTGGGCGACACCCGCGCCCTGGCCGTGCGCACCCGCGACTGGGCGTCCACGTTCTCCGCGCTCGACCGCGCGGGGCTCCCGGTGACCCTGGACGGCCGGTCCGTCCGCGTCGCAGGCGCGAGCGTGGAGGCGGTCCGTGCCGCGCTCGCCGGCACCTCGCCCGACGCCCGGATCGAGCCCGTGCCGGCGACGATCGAGGAGCGCATGCTCGTCCTGGCGCGCGGGGCCTCCTGAGGCACCCGGGCCGTCGTCTTCCGGGCACGGGGTGGCGGTGCCGACGGTCGGCCCGGCGCACGGGCGCCGGGCCGACCTCGCTCGGTGCCGTCAGGCGGAGGCGCGCTCCGCGGCGTCGACGACGTTCGCGAGGAGCATCGCGCGCGTCATCGGGCCGACCCCGCCGGGGTTCGGCGAGATCCAGCCCGCGACCTCGGCGACGTCGGGCGCGGCATCCCCGACGACGCGGCTCTTGCCGGTCTCCGGGTCGACCTCGCGCGAGACGCCGACGTCGATCACGACGGCGCCCGGCTTCACCATGTCGCGCGTGACGATCCCGCGGACCCCCGCGGCCGCGACGACGACGTCGGCGCGGCGCACGAGCGCGGGGAGGTCCGTCGTGCCGGTGTGCGTCAGCGTCACGGTCGCGTTGACCGCGCGCCGCGTGAGCAGCAGGCCGATCGAGCGGCCGACGGTGACGCCGCGGCCCACGACCACGACCTCCTTGCCCGCGAGGGAGATCCCGTGCCGCTCGACGAGCTCGATGATCCCGCGCGGCGTGCACGGGAGCGGCGACGTGACCTCCTCGTTGACGCGCAGCACGAGCCGGCCGAGGTTGGTCGGGTGCAGCCCGTCCGCGTCCTTGGCCGGGTCGATGAGCTCGAGCACCCGGTTGGTGTCGGTGCCCCGCGGCAGCGGGAGCTGCACGATGTACCCCGTGCAGGCCGGGTCGTCGTTGAGGCGCCGGACGGCGGCCTCGATCTCCTCCTGCGTCGCGTCGCCCGGGAGGTCCTCCCGGATCGACGCGAGCCCGACCTCCGCGCAGTCGCGGTGCTTGCCCGCGACGTACCACTGCGAGCCCGGGTCGTCGCCGACGAGGAGCGTGCCCAGACCCGGCACGACACCCTTCTCCGCGAGGACCGCGAGGCGGTCCTTCAGCTCGGCCTTGATCGTGGCGGCGGTGGCCTTGCCGTCGAGGATCCGGGCCGTCACTGCTGGAGGCCCGGGTACAGCGGGAAGTCGGCCGTGAGCTTCTGCACGCGGGCGCGCAGCGCCTCGGCGTCGGTCGCGGCGCCCTCGCGCAGCGCGGTCGCGATGATCTCCGCGACCTCGGTGAACTCGGCGTCGCCGAAGCCGCGGGTCGCGAGCGCCGGCGTGCCGATGCGCAGGCCGGACGTGACGCGCGGCGGGCGCGGGTCGAACGGCACGGCGTTGCGGTTCACGGTGATGCCGACCTCGTGCAGGAGGTCCTCGGCCTGCTGGCCGTCGAGCGCCGAGTGGCGCAGGTCGACGAGGACGAGGTGGACGTCGGTGCCGCCCGTGAGGACGGAGACGCCGGCCTCGGCGACGTCGGCCTGGGTCAGCCGGTCCGCGATGATGCTCGCGCCGCGCAGCGTGCGCTCCTGGCGGTCGCGGAAGCCGTCCGTCGCAGCGACCTTGAACGACACGGCCTTGGCCGCGACGACGTGCATGAGCGGGCCGCCCTGCTGGCCCGGGAACACGGCGGAGTCGATCTTCTTGGCGTACTCCTCCTTGCTGAGGATGAAGCCGGAGCGGGGGCCGCCGATCGTCTTGTGGACCGTGGAGGACACGACGTCCGCGTACGGCACCGGGGACGGGTGCAGGCCCGCGGCCACGAGGCCCGCGAAGTGCGCCATGTCCACCCACAGCTTCGCGCCGGCCTCGTCCGCGATCTCGCGGAAGGCCGCGAAGTCGAGGTGGCGCGGGTACGCGGACCAGCCGGCGATGATGACGTCGGGGCGGGTCTCGAGGGCCTGCTTGCGGACCTCGTCCATCTCCACGCGGTACGACTGCGGGTCCACGCCGTACGCGGAGACGTCGTAGAGCTTGCCCGAGAAGTTGATCTTCATGCCGTGCGTGAGGTGGCCGCCGTGCGCGAGCTCGAGGCCGAGGATCCGGTCGCCCTTGTTGATGAGCGCGTGCAGGACGGCGGCGTTCGCCTGGGCGCCCGAGTGCGGCTGCACGTTGACGTGCTCCGCGCCGAACAGCGACTTGGCGCGGGCGATCGCGAGGTTCTCCGCGATGTCGACCTGCTCGCAGCCGCCGTAGTACCGGCGGCCCGGGTAGCCCTCGGCGTACTTGTTGGTGAGCACGGAGCCCTGCGCCTGCAGGACGGCGCGCGGGACGAAGTTCTCGGACGCGATCATCTCGAGGGTGTCGCGCTGGCGCGCGAGCTCCCCGTCGAGGACGGCCGCGATCTCGGGGTCGAGCTCGGCGAGCGGGGTGTCGAGGACGTTGTCGGCTGGCTGGGCGCTCATGGCGTCTCCTCCGCGGGTGTCTGGCAGTTCGTCGTCGGTGGTCACGTTCCCGGCTCGCCGGGTACGCCCCACCAGGGGGTGACCCGGGGCCCAGGCGAACGACCCGTCGTCTGCACAGCGTGCCGCTCCCCGGTGGTGATCCACCCTGCCCGGGCGGAGTTCCACCGGGCGGCGCCAGTCGCGACGCGTCGATCCTAGCGCACGGCCCGCGGGCGGTGCCGGGCTACTCCTGCCCGACGGCGCCCGACTCGTTGCGCGCCTCGGCCTCGCCGAGGATGCGGCGCAGGTAGGTGTACGTGAGGTCGCCCGCCGCCTTGTCGTACTGCTCCTCGTAGCCGTGCTTGGTGTACATGGCGAGGTTCTGCTTCGAGTCCTTGCCCGTGAACACCCAGATCTCCGTCGTCTGCTCCGGCAGGTACGGCAGCACCTCGAAGAGCATCTGGGTCCCGATGCCGCGGCCCTGCATGTCCGGCGCGACGGCGAGCCGGCCGAGCGTCGCCTTGCTGTCCTCGATCTCCACCCGCACGGACCCGACGAGCCGGGGGCCGAGCCACGCACCGATCGTCACGACGTCCTCGCGCGCGAGGTCCTCGCGCAGCTCGTGGAGCGTCTGCGTCAGCGGCGGGATGTTCGGGTCCTGGTAGAGCTGCGCCTCGGTGACGAACGCCGCCCGGCGCAGGGTCAGGAGCTCACCGGCCTCGGCGTCGGTGACGAGGCGGGTCGTGATCTGCGCGTCGTTCATGGGGACATCGTGTCAGACATCGCGCACCGGGACCGGGCACGTCCACCGGTCGTGTCCGCGGGCAGGACGCGGCCCCTGCCGGGCGCGGCGCGCGGCTACCCTCTGAGGGGTGTCCACGACAGATCCCCGCGGCGCCGACGTCACCGACGTCCCGGCGACCCGCACCGCGCAGCCCCCCACCGGCGAACCCACGCACTGGGTCCTCACGCTCTCGTGCCCGGACGGGCCGGGGATCGTGCACGCCGTGGCCGGGGCCCTCGCGCGGCTGGGGGGCAACATCACCGAGTCGCAGCAGTTCGGCGACCCGCTCTCCGGGCTGTTCTTCATGCGCGTCCAGGTCGAGGCCGCCGCGGAGCGCGCCGAGCTCGAGCGGGCCGTCGAGGAGGTCGCGGCGCGGTTCGCCATGACGTGGCGGCTCGACGTCGTCGGGCGGCGCGTGCGCACCCTGCTCATGGTCTCGAAGGCACCGCACTGCCTCGTCGACCTCCTGTACCGCGAGCGCTCGCAGGGCATGCCGATCGAGGTCGTCGGCGTCGTCGGCAACCACCGCGACCTCGAGGACATCGCGTCGTTCTACGGGAAGCCCTTCCACCACGTGCCCGTCACGCGGGACACGAAGGCCGCCGCCGAGGCGCGCCTGCGCGAGCTCGTCGGGGAGCTCGACGTCGAGCTCGTCGTGCTCGCCCGGTACATGCAGATCCTCTCGGACGAGCTGTGCCGCGAGATGCCCGGGCGCATCATCAACATCCACCACTCGTTCCTGCCGAGCTTCAAGGGCGCGCGCCCGTACGCCCAGGCGCACGACCGCGGCGTCAAGCTCATCGGCGCGACCTCCCACTACGTGACGGGCGACCTCGACGAGGGCCCGATCATCGAGCAGGACGTCGAGCGCGTCGACCACTCGCGCCGCGTCGAGGACCTCGTCGCGATCGGCGAGGACGTCGAGCGCCAGACGCTCGCGCGCGCCGTCCGCTGGCACGCGGAGCACCGCGTGCTCCTCGACGGGCACCGCACCGTCGTCTTCCGCTGAGCAGCCGCCGCGCGCGCCCGGCACCCCCGTCGCGCGCCCGCCGCTCTCTCCCGCACGACGGCGGCCCCCGCCACGTCTCGGACGTGACGGGGGCCGTCGTGGGGCGGCGTGCCGGTTCGCCGCCGCCTCCCGGTCGCTCAGCGCGAACGGGTCACTGGGTGAGCTCCTCCAGGGTGGGGTCGCCCGCGTAGACCTCGGCGGCGTTCTCCTGCGTGACGATGACGGGCTCGAGCAGGAAGGCCGGGACGACCTTCACGCCGTTGTCGTACGACTCGGTGTCGTTGATCTCCGGCTCGTCGCCCGCCTGGAGCGCCGTGACCGCGTTGATCGACTCCTCGACGAGCTTGCGCGTGTCCTTGTAGATCGTCGAGTACTGCTCGCCCGCGACGATCGACTTCACGGACTCGACCTCGGAGTCCTGGCCGGTGATGACCGGGGTCTCCTTGCCGGCCTGCTTCGCCGAGGTGAGGGCGGCGCGCGCCAGGGTGTCGTTCGGCGACAGGACGCCGTCGATCTCCTTGTCGGAGTAGCTGCCCGAGAGCACGGTGTCCATGCGCTTCTGGGCGTTCTCGGCCTTCCAGCCCTGCGTCGCGACCTGCTCGAACGACGTCTGACCGGACGGGATGACGAGCGTGCCGTCGTCGATCTTCGGCTGGAGGACGCTCATCGCGCCCTCGAAGAACGGCGTCGAGTTCGCGTCGTCGGGCGAGCCGGCGATGAGCTCGACGTTGTACGGCGCCTCGCCCTTGCGCTCCTCGAGGCCCTGGAGCAGGGCCTGGCCCTGGAGCTCGCCGACCTTGAAGTTGTCGAACGCGATGTACTCGTCCACGGCGTCCGTGTTCTTCACGAGACGGTCGTAGGCGATGACGGTCGCGCCGTTGTCCTTGGCGTTCTTGAGCTGGGTGCCGAGCTGCGACCCGTCGATCGCACCGACGATGATCACCTTCGCGCCCTGCTCGACCATCGCGTCGATCTGGCTCTGCTGCTCGGAGACGCCGCCGTTGGCGAACTGGACGATCGGCTTGAAGCCGGCCTCCTCGAGACCATCGTTGAACAGGCTCTCGGCGAGGACCCAGTTCTCCGACGTCTTCTGCGGGAGCGCGACACCGATCGTCGCGCCCTCCTCGAAGCCGGCCGCCGCGGACTCGCCGCCGCCGGACGTCTCGCCGCCACCGCTGTCGCCCCCGCGCTCGGAGGAGCAGCCGCTGAGCACGAGCGCGCTCGCGGCGGTGAGCGCCAGGAGCGTCGTGGTGAGCTTCTTCATGGGTACCACTTTCTGTCGGGCATCCGTCGTCGGATGCGGTCCGGGGGTCGTGCGGGAAGGTTCGGGAGGCTCAGCCCTTGGCGGCCGTGGCGCCGGCCTCGACCGGGACCTCGGGCTGCGGGTCGTCGGCGCCGGTGACGGCACCGGTGCCCTTGTCGCGTCGCGAGGGGAAGATCAGCCCGATGATCGACGGGCGGCCCTGCACCTTGTTGTAGACGTCGAACGCGACGGCGATGAGGAGCACGAGGCCCTTGATGATCTGGGTACGGTCCGAGCCGATGCCCATGAGCTGCAGGCCGTTGTTGAGCACGGCCATGACGAGCCCGCCGATGACGGAGCCGACGACCGTGCCGACACCGCCCGAGACGGCGGCGCCGCCGATGAAGACGGCCGCGATCGCGTCGAGCTCCCACATGTTGCCGTCGAAGGGGCCGGACGCGGTCGAGCGGCCGATGAAGATCATGCCCGCGAGCGCCGCGAGGACCGACATGTTCATCATGACGAAGAAGTTCGTGCGCTTGATGTCGACGCCGGACAGCGCCGCGGCGGCCCGGTTGCCGCCGACCGCGTACACGTGGCGTCCGCCGACGGTCCGCTGCGCGACGAACTGGTAGACGATGACGAGCAGGATGAGGATGACCGCGGGCACGGGGATCGAGGTCCCGACGCGGCCCGAGCCGTAGAGGTACGTGAGGTAGGCGATGACGGCACTGAAGAGGACGACGCGCGTCACGGCGACCGACGTCGGGACCGGGTCGGCGCCGAGCTTGCGGGCGCTGGCCCGGCGGCGGAGCTCCGACCACACGACCGCCGCGATCGCGAGGACGCCGAGCAGGAGCGTCGAGTTGTTGAGGCCGGTGCCCGGACCGAACTCGGGGAGATAGCCGCCGCCGATCCACTGGATCTCGGTCGGGACGGGGACGGTGTTGGACTTGCCGATGTACTGGTTGAGGCCGCGGAAGATCATCATCCCGGCGAGGGTCGTGATGAAGCCCGGGATGCCGACGTACGCGACCCAGAAGCCCTGCCACGCGCCGATGACCGCGCCGACGCACAGCCCCAGGAGGATGCCGAGCCACCACGGGATCCCCCAGTCCCGGATCGCGAGGGCGACGATGATGCCGGTCACTGCCGCGACCGACCCGACGGACAGGTCGATGTGGCCCGCGATGATCACGAGCACCATGCCGATCGCGAGGATGAGGATGTAGGAGTTGCCGTTGAGCAGGTTCTGCGCGTTGCTCGGGGTGAGGACGCGTCCCCCGGTCGCGATCTGGAAGAAGATGATCAGGGCGAGGAGCGCGAAGAGCATGCCGAACTGGCGCGCTCCGCCGCTCAGCAGCTGCTTGATGGACGACATCGTCGGTGGTTCCTTCTCGGTCGAGACGGGGTGGCTGGGGGTGGGGCGGCCGGGTCAGGCCGCGTCGGCGGGCGCGTCGCTCTGCGTCCCGGTCATGAGCCGCATGAGCCCCTCCTGGGTCGCGTCGGCCCGGGAGACCTCACCGGTGATGCGCCCCTCGAAGACGGTGTAGATGCGGTCGCACAGACCGAGGAGCTCGGGCAGCTCCGACGAGATGACGACGACCCCGCGACCCGCGTCCGCGAGCTTCTGGACGAGCCCGTAGATCTCGTACTTGGCGCCGACGTCGATCCCGCGCGTCGGCTCGTCGAGGATGAGGAGCTCCGGCTCGGTGTACATCCACTTGGCGAGCAGCACCTTCTGCTGGTTGCCGCCGGAGAGCTTCGCGACGCCCTCGTGCACGCTCGGCGCCTTGATGGAGAACGCCTTGCGGTAGCCCTCGGCCGCGACGAACGCCGCGTCGCGGTCGATGACGCCGGCCTTCGCGATGCGCGGCAGGTTCGCCGACTGGATCGTGCCCAGGATCGTGTCGAGCAGGTTGAGGCCGAGGGACTTGCGGTCCTCGGGGACGTACGCGATGCGGTTCTCGATCGCCGAGAGCACCGTGGGCATGGAGACCTCGCGCCCGTCGATGCGGACGACGCCGGAGAGGTAGCGCCCGTAGGTGCGCCCGAAGATCGAGCGCGCGAGCTCGGTGCGCCCCGCGCCCATGATCCCGGCGAAGCCGACGATCTCGCCGCGCCGCACGTGGAACGTCGACCCCTTGCACACGAGGCGGCCGGGCACCTCGGGGTGCTCGACGGTCCACCCCTCGACCTCGAAGAAGGTCTCGCCGATCGACGGGGTGTGGTCGGGGAAGCGCGACTCGAGCGAGCGGCCGACCATGCCGCGGATGATGCGGTCCTCGTCGACGGCGTCGTCCTTCACGTCGAGCGTCTCGATCGAGCGGCCGTCGCGGATGATCGTGATCGAGTCCGCGATGGCCTCGATCTCGTTGAGCTTGTGGGAGATGATGATGCTCGTCATGCCGCGGGAGCGCAGGCCGCGCAGCAGGTCGAGCAGGTGCTCCGAGTCCTCCTCGTTGAGCGCGGACGTCGGCTCGTCGAGGATCAGCAGCCGCACGTCCTTCGCCAGCGCGCGGGCGATCTCCACGAGCTGCTGCTTGCCGACACCGATGTTCTTGATCTGGGCGTCGGGCGACTCCTGGAGCCCCACGCGGGCCATGAGCTCCTCGGCCCGGCGCCGCGCCACGCCCCAGTCGATCCCGAACGACCCCTTGACCTCGTTGCCGAGGAAGATGTTCTCGGTGATCGAGAGCTCCGGGATGAGCGCGAGCTCCTGGTGGATGATGACGATGCCCGCCTGCTCGCTCGAGCGGATGTCCTTGAACCGGACCTCGGCACCCTCGTAGTAGATGTCGCCCGTGTACGTGCCGTGCGGGTACACGCCCGAGAGCACCTTCATGAGCGTCGACTTGCCGGCGCCGTTCTCCCCACAGATCGCGTGGATCTCCCCCGCGCGGACGCGCAGGTTGACGTCGTCGAGGGCGCGCACGCCCGGGAACTCCTTGGTGATGCCCCGCATCTCGAGGATCACGCGCTCGTCCGTCATCGGACCTCCTCCTGCCGAGGACAGCGCGCGGGGCACCTGTGCCCCGCGGACCCGGACACCCTCAGCGCCGTCCGAGCGGGCCCGACGCTATGCCCGTCGCGAAGTTGGCGTCAACTCCTGAACGCAAGGCCGGGGCGAACTGTGATCGAATAGCGACCTTGGTCCTATGACAGCGCAGACATATGCCCCGGATGTGAGCGCGAACACGTGCCGTCGGGACCAAGCGATCAGGACGTGAATGCTTGAGAGCGCTTTCAGGCGCGGGAACACTCAGCGCTGCCGACAGGCGGGGTGCACCGAGGCGGCCGCGGCGGTGCCTGCGGTGCCTGCGGTGCCTGCGGTGCCTGCGGTGCCTGCGGTGCCTGCGGTGCCTGCGGTGCCTGCGGTGCCTGCGGTGCCTGCGGTCCGGGCCTAGCGCGGTGGGAGCGGGCGCTTGAAGCCCTCGTGCGACTGCTCGTAGCCGAGCGACCGGTAGAACCGGTGGGCGTCCGTGCGTCGCTTGTCGGACGTGAGCTGGGCGAGCGCGCAGCCTCGCGCGGCACCCCAGGCGTGCGCCCACGCCATCATGGCGCGGCCGACGCCCTGGCTCCGCAGCCGCCGGTCGACCCGGACGGCCTCGACCAGCAGCCGCGACGCGCCGCCGCGCGAGATCCCCGGGACGACCGTGAGCTGCATGGTGCCCACGACCTCGCCGTCGCGCTCCACGACCACCAGGGCGTTGTTCGGGTCCGCGTCGATCGCGGCGAACGCCGCCTCGTGCTCGGGGCCGACCTCGCCGGTGCGGGCGCGCGCGATCGCGTCGTCGGCGATGAGCTCGACCACCCGGGGCAGGTCGGCGGCGACGGCCGGACGGAAGACGAGACCCGCCGTCGGGCGGACGGCGGGCGAGGGCGAGGTGGTCACGGCTCGCGACGCTAGCACCGGCCCTCCAGGAGAACGACACCGACCGAGGTGCGCCGAGGGAGAGCCCAGGTGAGCCGAGGGAGAACCGGGGTAGGCCGAGGTAGAGCCCTGGTGATGACCAGGGCTCTACCTCGGCGGGTCGTCCTACCTCGGCGGTCGGCTCAGGAGCAGGTGGCCCCCTCGTGCTCGACGGTGAAGGTCGAGGTGATCTCCTCGCCGTCGACCACCGCGGTGGCGGTCACCGTGGCCTCGCCGGCCGCGACCGCCTTCTGGCGCGTCGCGAACGACTGGTAGGCGTTCTTGCCGGGCGCGACGTCCGCGACCGCCTTCTCGCCGAACGGCGTGGCGAGCCGGACGTCCACCGGCACGGCGCCGTCGTTCGTCGCCCGGACCGCGACGTACGCCTTGCCCGCGAGGCAGCGCGTCTGCACCTCGACGGACACGGGCAGCTCCGCCCCGGCCTGCGGCTGCACGAGGACGGCGACGGACCGCCCGGGGACGGTCACCGTGCCGGTGGCCGCGTCCCACGCGGTGCCCCGCACGACGTCGTCGCTCCCCTCCTGCTGCACGGGCGAGAGCACGTACTCGCGGCCCGCGAGCGCGGACAGCGGGACGGTGACCTCGTCCGGGGAGGCGTTGAAGACGGCGAGCAGCCCGTCGAGCGCCGGGTCCACGTCGGTGCCGACGGTGTCGTCCACCGCCATCGCGACGACGCCCGGGACCTGGTCCGTCCCGGCGCCCGGGAAGGTGACCTTCTCCCGGATCAGCTCCGGGTCGCCGAGCCGGAAGAGCTCGGTCGAGTGCCGCAGCCGCAGGAGGTCCTGGGCCTGCGCCGACGCGGTGGCGATGTCGTCGGGCGACGGCTTGAGCGCCGGGTCCGCGAGGAGCGGGGCCATGAGCGGCCACTTGTCCTCGTTGTCGGCCGCCATCGGCAGGCCCTTGCCGAACCCGTTGTCCTGACCGGTCCAGTCGATCGCGTTGAACCAGTCGCCCGAGTCGTAGCTGTTGCGGTCGAGCGACTTCGACCGCAGCAGGTCCGTGCCCGCGTGCCAGAACGACGGCGTCTGGGAGAGCGCCGCGGTCGCGAGCGAGACCGTGTTCATGCGCACGCGCTCGTCCATCGGCGTGTCGGCCGGGAGCTTGAGCGTGAGCAGGTCGAACAGCGTCTCGTTGTCGTGCGCGTCGACGTAGGTCACGACCTCCTCGGGCGAGTCGGCGTAGCCGGCCGGCGCCCCGCGGTAGTCGATCTCGTCGCCGCGCTTCTCCTCGCCCGTCGACGTGACGAGCGAGTAGTCGCGCAGGTTGCCCGCGAGGCCGAGGCGCACGAGGTCGGTCTGGTGACCGAGGTCGGCGAGCTCGTCCGCGGACCCGTCGTTCACCGTCCCCGGCTCCCCCGCCCGGGCGGGCTGCCCGTTCGGGTCGGTCGCCAGGCCCGTGCCGAAGCCCTGCGTGAACGTCGTGGCGCCGTCGACGGGCGAGCCGCCGTGCACCGCGTCGCGCAGCCGGTCGGAGAAGGTCCCGATGCCCGTGCCGCCGAGCTGGCCCTGCGTGGCCTGCTCGAACAGCGCGTTGCCCGCGACCTCGCCGAAGTCCCAGCCCTCGCCGTACAGGTAGACGGACTTCCCGTCGACGCCGTCCTCGGCGAGCGTGAGCTCGTCGAGCGCGGCCCGGACGTCGAGCATGTTCTGCTTCGAGTGGTGGCCCATGAGGTCGAAGCGGAACCCGTCGACGCGGTAGTCCTTCGCCCACGTGACGACCGAGTCGACCATGAGCTTGCCCGCCATCGCGTGCTCGGTCGCGACGTTCTGGCAGCACGTGCTCGTCTCGACGGAGCCGGTGGTCGGGTTCTGCCGGTGATAGTAGCCCGGCACGACCTTGTCGAGGACGGACTTCGCGTCCTGCCCGCTCGCCGCGGTGTGGTTGAACACCTGGTCGAGCACGACCTGCAGCCCGGCGCCGTGCAGCGACCCGACCATGGTGCGGAACTCGGCCACGCGCGCGCCGCCGTCCGCGTCGACCGCGTACGACCCCTCGGGCGTGCTGAAGTGCCACGGGTCGTAGCCCCAGTTGAAGCCGTCCTGCGCCTGCACGGCCGCGACCGCGGCCTGCTGCTCGGGCGAGTCGGGCGCGAACCCGGTGAGGTCGCCGGTCGTGGCCTGGGCCGCGCGGTCCTCGGGGATCGACGCGATGTCGAACGTCGGGAGCAGGTGCACCGTGGTGACGCCCGCGTCCGCGAGCTCGCGCAGGTGCGTCATGCCGGCCGAGTCCTTCTCCGCGAACGCGAGGTAGGTGCCGCGCCGCTCCGCCGGGACGGTCTCGTCGGAGATCGAGAAGTCCCGGACGTGGAGCTCGTAGATCGTCTGGTCCACCGATCGCTCGACGACCGGGGCGGGCGTGCCCTCCCAGGCGCTCGGGCGGAACGCGGGGTCGTCGAGGTCGACGGCCACCGAGTGCGTGGAGTCGAGCGTCAAGCCCACCGAGTACGGGTCGGTGACGACGTTCGTCTCGACCGTCCCCGTGCTCGGGACGTAGACCTGCACCTCGTAGAGGTAGCGCGCGCCCTTCCAGCCGACGGCCGCGCCGCCGAGCTTCTTGTCGGCCGCCTTCCCGTCGAGCGTCCACGTGCCGTCGGACTGACGCGCGGCCTCGAACCGGCGCGGGTCGTCGTCGAGCGACGCCCCCGCGGGCCAGGCGAGCACCGAGACGGCCTTCGCCGTCGGCGCCCACAGCGCGAACGACGCCCACTTGCCGTTGGCGTGCCACGAGACGCCGAGCTCGCGCTCGGCCGCGTCCTCGGCGAACAGGTCGTCGACGACGCCCGGCACCTGGACACCGGTCGCGGCCGTGAGCGCGCCGCCGTCCGCCCGGGTGACGAGGAGCTGGCCCGTGAGCGCCGCCTCGACGGCCGCACGGTCGAGCGGCTCGCCGTCGTCGAGCACGCGCAGCGCGGTGTGCCCGGCGAGCGCCGGGAACTCGGCCGCGACGTCGTCGGGCAGGCCCGACGGGTCGACCTGGAGCGTGTACGACGCCGTGCCCTCCGGGGCCTGGACCTCGCCGTCGGCGCCGCCCGGGGTGACCGCGAGCCCGCCCTCGGGGGCGGCCCACAGGGTCCACTCGTCGCCCGTGCCGAGGTCCCCCGGCCAGGCGACGACGCCCTCGCGCACCCAGTGCGCGGCCTGCTGGCCGGTGCCGGGGAGCGGCGGGTTCGCGACGTCGATCGTCAGGACGTGGGACGCGAGGTCGTAGGAGAAGGTGACCAGCTCG
Organism: Sphaerisporangium cinnabarinum; assembly: GCA_003052455.1. Taxonomy (GTDB): domain Bacteria; phylum Actinomycetota; class Actinomycetes; order Actinomycetales; family Cellulomonadaceae; genus Cellulosimicrobium; species Cellulosimicrobium cinnabarinum. The sequence goes on from QAPD01000026.1 coordinate 29,099, forward strand.
CCGTCACCGACGGAGAACTGGTAGTTCGCCCCGTCGCGCGCGCCGCCGACGCCGTAGTTCTCGGCCCAGCTCAGGCCGTGCGCGACCTTGCCCTCGTACGCGCCGGCCGCGAGGCGGTCGGTCGACCAGGTGTAGACGCCGTCGCCGTCCGGGTCCTTGAGCCAGGACGCGAGGCAGTCGGGCGCCCAGGAGCCGGGGCAGCCGACCTGGTCCTGGAACGAGCCCGCGAGCGTGACGATCGGCCCCTGCGCGGTGCTCGAGAAGTCCTTGCTCACCGGGTCCCAGTAGAACGTCACCGGGCCGCCGGACGTCGTGTACGTCGCGTTGCTGCCGTCCTGTACGCCGCCGACCCCGTAGTTGACCGTCCACGACCCGTTGATCGCGACCTTGTACTCGTACGTCCCGGCGGGGACGTCGAACGTGCCCGCGTAGACGCCGTCGGCGCGCTGCGTGAGCTTCGCCGCCTCGCAGCCCGGCGCCCAGTCGCCCGCGCAGCCCATGGCCGCGTTGTGGCTGCCGGGCACGGTCACGAGGTCGATCTCGGGCTCCGGCTCGGTGCTCGCGTCGCCGCTCACGTCGACCCCGACGCTCGCGAAGGTGGACGCGGCGGCGCGGTCGCCGTCGGCGTCGGTCGTCACGGCGCGGTACTCGACGAGCGTGCCGTCCGCGAGGCCCGCGACGTCGTGGAAGACGCGCGGCGCGGTGTCCTCGGCGGTGCCGAGGGGGTGCCACTCGGCGCTCCCGACCTCGCGCCACGCGAACGACGTCTCGGCCCACGCGTCCGCGTCGACCGCGGCCGTCACGGGCGCGACGCCCGTGACCGCTGCGCCGGCGCGCGGCACGGTGAGGGCGATCTCGCCCGACGACTCCGCGCCGACCTCGCGGTCGGCCCGCAGCACGACGGTGCCCGTGGCCGGGACGGTCAGCGTGACGACGCCGTCGGCGTCGGCCGTGACGGGCGCGGCCGACTCGCCGTAGAGCACCTCGTACGAGGCGCCGGGCGTGAGGGTCGTGAAGGTCGCCGTCCGCTCCTGCGCCGCGTTGTTCAGCGCGACGAGGTGCTCGACCTTCTCCGTGCGGTCCACGCGGCTGAAGGCGTACACGCCCGCGCCGTTCTCGACGTAGCGCTCGACCTGGGCGCCGTCGGCCAGCGCCGGGTGCGCCTCGCGCAGCGCGGCGAGCCCGGCGATGTGCGCGTAGAGCGGCGCGTCCGTGCCGAAGCGGTCGACGCTGCCCGCCTGCTCGCCGGTGACGAGAGGCTGGTCGGCGTACTCGTCGACCTGGGTCGCGAACAGGGTCTGGCGGGCGTCCTTGTCGCCGCCCGTCCCCGCGAAGCCCTGCTCGTCGCCGTAGTACACGACCGGCTGCCCGCGGGTCAGGTACATGAGGTCGTGCGCGAGCTCGTCGCGCGCGAGCGGGTCGTCGGTGCTCGCGAGCATGTACCCGACGCGGCCCATGTCGTGGTTGCCGAGGAACGTCGGCAGCGCCTGCGCGTTCGTCGTGGGCGTCGTGTACATGTCGTCGCTCGCGAAGAGCGACGCGAGACCCTTGGCGCTGTTGCCGCTCGCGAAGCTCGTCGCGGCGGACTGGAACGTGAAGTCGAGCGTCGAGCTCATGTCGGTCTTGCGGACGTAGGGCGAGAGCTTCGCCGCGTCGGCGTCGTACACCTCGCCGAACATGAAGAAGTCGTCCTTGCCCTGCGCGTGCGCGTAGTCCAGGACCTCCGTGGTCCACGTCTCCCAGAACTCGAAGTTCACGTGCTTGACGGTGTCGATGCGGAAGCCGTCGATCCCGAGGTCGATCCAGTCCTGGTAGACGTCGACGAACCCGTCGACCACCGTCGGGTGCTCCGTCATGAGGTCGTCGAGGCCGTCGAAGTCCCCGTACGTCACGGACTCCCCGGTCCACGTCGAGTTGCCGCGGTTGTGGTAGAGCGTCGGGTCGTTGAGCCAGGCGGGAACCTTGAGGTTCTCCTTGCCCGCGGGGACGACCGGCGTGTAGGGGAACGACGTCGCGGCGTCGAGCGCCGGGAAGTCGCCGGTGCCCGCGTGGTCCGCCGGGTCGAACACGGCGCCCTCGGCGTCGCGGTACGGCGACGTGGCCTGGTCGACGTACGAGTACTGCTTCTCCTCGTAGTCGATCACGTCGGCCGTGTGGTTCGTGATGATGTCGAAGTAGACCTTGATGCCGCGGTCGTGCGCCTCGTCGATGAGCGCCTCGAGCTCGGCGTTGGTGCCGAGGTGCGGGTCGATCTGCGTGAAGTCGGTGATCCAGTAGCCGTGGTAGCCCGCCAACGCGTCGGCGCCCGTGCCCTGGACCGGCTGGTTCTTGAACGACGGCGTGAGCCAGATCGCCGTCGTGCCGAGGCCCTCGACGTAGTCGAGGTTCTGCCGCAGGCCCGCGATGTCGCCGCCCTGGTAGAAGCCCTTGTTCGTCGGGTCGAACCCGGAGACGAGCGGGTCGTCGCCGAGCCCCGCCGTGTCGTTCGACGGGTCGCCGTTCGCGAACCGGTCGGTCATGACGAAGTAGAAGCGCTCGTCCGACCCGGGCTGGCGCACGGGAGGCACCACGAGGTCGGCGTCCTGCGCCTCGTCGTAGCCGCCCGCGAGCCCGAGCGGCGTGAGCGCGATGCGGTGGGTCGACTCGTCGAACGTGACGCGCACGGTCGCGTCGCCGCCGAGCACGAGGGGCGCGTTGTCCTGGCTGCCCTCGCGCCCGTACGCCTCGTCCCAGGCGTCGTCGTACGCGACCTTGTACTCGTAGGCGCCCGCGGGCACCTCGAAGTCGGCGGACCAGACGCCGGCGGTGTCGGTGGGCGCGAGCTCGGTCGCCGCGCACGCGGGGTCCCAGTCGGCGGGGCAGCCGAGCTCGGACTGGAGGTCGCCCACGAGGGCGAGGGTGCGCTCGTCGGCCCCCGCGGCGGGGGCGGCGAACGCGGCGAGCGTGACGCCCGCCAGGCCCGAGGTGGCGAGCGCGACGGCGGTGACCGACGCCGTCGTGCGAGCCCCGCGAGCGCGGCGGGGCGTGGTGGCGGATGGGTGGGGCGACGGTGTACGCGGGACGCGGCGACGTCGCGGCGTGGAGGTCATGAGGACTCCCTCGTCCGGTGGTTGGTGCGGGACCGCAGGCGTGAGCAGGCAGGTGCCGGCAGAGACGCGGACGACGGGGACCAGCAGCGGGCGACGTCGACCGCGGCTTCCTCAGCGTACGGCTGAGCCGAACTGTACTGGTTGCAGAAAGTTGCAGCAAGGCTCGGCAAGCGACCCGCCGACACTGCTCCTCACCGGCCCGGGATGCGACGAACCCGGGGCCGTCCCGGTCAGGAAGACCTGACGATGACGGCCCCGGGTCCGGGAGGGCGCGGCGCTCAGCCCGCCAGGTGACCCCAGCGCGAGGCGAGCTCGGCCCACGGCCCGACGGCGGCGACCCGGCCCTCGTCGAGCACGACGACGCGGTCCGCCCGCGCGAGCGCGGCCCGCTTGGAGGTCGAGCCCACGACCGTGGTCCCCCGCTCGCGCAGCGACTCCCACAGCTCGATCTCCGTCGCCGCGTCGAGCGCGCTGGAGACGTCGTCGGCCAGCAGGAGCTCGGCGTCGGTCGCGAGCGCCCGCGCCAGGGCGAGCCGCTGGACCTGGCCGCCCGAGAGCCGCACGCCGCGGTGCCCGACGAGCGCCTCGTGCCCGCCGGCCTCGACGACGTCCCGCTCGAGGCGCGCGGCCGCGACGGGCCCGTGGACGTCGCGCTCGTGGCCGAGCCGCACGTTGTCGGCGAACGTCCCGGAGAGCACGCGCGGCACCTGCGCGACGTGCGCGACCTGGCCCGGCCGCAGGAACGTCTGGGCGTCGACGACGTCCGTGCCGTTCCAGCGGATGCGGCCCGTGTGCTCCATGAGGCCCGCGAGCGCCGAGAGCAGGCTCGACTTGCCCGCGCCGACCTGCCCGAGCAGCAGGACGAGCTCGCCGCGCGCGACGGACAGGTCGACGTCCTGGACGCCGATCGTGCCGTCGTCGTGCAGCGCGGTCACGCCGTCCAGGTCGATCCGCTCGAGCGGCCGCCGGGGCCCCGGGTCGGGCGTGGGGGCGGCGCCCGTGAGCAGGTCGACGCCGGGGGGCAGGTCCATGAGGTCCGTCCCGGCGGCGAACCGGCTCGTCGCGCGCTGCCACGAGCGGGTGCCGGGCGCCTCGGTCACGACGGCGCCCGCGACGACGCCGAACCAGCCGAAGCCGGTCACGGCGTTCGCGACGAGGAGCGCCGTCGCGAGGTCCCACGTCCCGGTGAGCAGCCCGGCCCAGGCCGCGACGACGCCGAGCTGGATCATGACGAGCGGGACGCCGTCGAGCGCGGCCTGCACGCGGTGCTCGAACACGGCGGCGCGCACGCGCCCGTCGTCCACCTCGCGCAGGTGCGCGTGCACCTGGGGCGTGCGGGCGGCGAGCTTCACCGTCCGCGCGGAGTCGAGCGCCGAGACGAGCGCGCGTCCGAACCGGGCGCGCGCGGCCGACGACCGCGTCGCCGACCGGCCCGCGATCGGCCGCCCGAGGGCCGACGCCGCCGCGGACACGACCATGACCGCGAGGAGCACGGCGCCCGCGAGCCACGACCGGCTGAGCAGCGCGGTGACGCCCGCGATGACGAGGCCGTTGACGAAGTCGACCCAGCGGTCGGCGTACCGGACGAACCGGTCGGCGTCCATGGCACGGGCGACGACCTCGCCGGGCGGCGTGGCCGTGAGCCGGTGCTGGCGGGTCTGGCCGGCCATGACCGCCATGCGTACGCGCAGCAGCACCTCGACCCACCAGCGTGGGTAGACGTACAGCGCCCACGCGAGGCACAGCGGCGCGACGACGAGGAGCACGGCGAGCGGCACGAGCTGCCGCGCCGGGAAGCCGGAGTCGAGGTCCTGGACCGCCTGGCCCCAGAGGAAGCCGGTGACGGCGCCCTGGGCCGACACGAGGCTCGTGACGAGGAACAGGACCGCGCCCACCACGCCCCACGCCGGACGGACGAACAGGGCGTGCGCGACGCCGCGCGCGAGGCTCGGCCCGTCGCCCGGGTCGTCGAGGACGGGCGGCTCGCCGCGCCGTCGGCGGCCCCCGACCGCGTCCGAGGCCGGGGCGGCCGCGGACGCCCTGGTCCCGTCCTCGTCGTGCCCCTCCGTCGCGCGGACCGACGGGCCGGGCACGAGGGCGGGCGCCGTGGCGCCGGGAGCGAGGTCGTCGACGTCGTCGGCGCGCGGGCCGCCGTCCTGCGCGACGCTCGCCGCGAGCAGGTCGCGGTAGGGACCGGGGGCGTGGGCGAGCGCGGCGCGCTCGCCCTGCTGCACGACGCGGCCGTGGTCGAGGACCGCCAGCAGCCCGGCGCGCTCGATCGTGGTGAGCCGGTGCGCGACGAGCACGCCCGTGCGCCCCGCGAGCAGGCGCTCCGACGCGGCGACGACGCGCGCCTCCGTGAGCGGGTCCATGCGCGCCGTCGCCTCGTCGAGCACGACGACCTGGACGTCGCGCACCAGCAGGCGGGCGAACGCGACGAGCTGCTCCTCCCCCGCCGAGAGCGACGTCCCGCCGGGCCCGAGCAGCGTGTCCAGGCCGTCGGGCAGGCCCGCGACCCAGTCGTCGAGCCGCAGCTCGCGCACGGCCGCCTCGACGTCGGACCGCGGGACGTCCGCGAACAGCGCGACGTTCTCCGCGAGCGTGCCCGCGAGGATCTCGGTGCGCTGCGTGACGACGCCGACCGCCGCGCGCAGCGCCTGGAGGTCGAGGTCGCGCACGTCGACGCCGCCGACGAGGACCGCTCCGCGCGGCGGCTCGACCGCGCGCGACAGCAGCGACGCCAGGGTCGACTTGCCCGAGCCGGTGCGCCCGACGAGCGCGACCGTCTCCCCCGCGGGCACGTGCAGGTCCACCCCGTCGAGCGCGAACGTGCCCTCGGCGTAGGAGAAGTGCAGGTCGCGCACCTCGATCCCGACCGGCCCGGCGGGCAGCGTGCGCCCGCCCGTCGGCTCGGGCTCGACGGCGAGCATCTGCCGGATGCGCGTGAGCGCGCCCAGGCCCTCCTGGATGTCCGGGAGGTGGTGGACCAGGTTGTCCACCTGCCCGACGAAGAGCGCGGTGACGAGGAACAGGGTGACGAGCCGGTCGACGCCCAGGTCGCCGTCCGCGGCGAGCGCGGCGCCCGCCACGGCCACGCCCGCGAGCAGCGAGGCGAGCACGAGACCGGCGCGGCGGAGCATGCGCGCCTCGACGACGAGCACGGCCTCGAACTTCCGGTGCACCCGGGCGGAGCGCTCGGCGAGGCGGCGGATCGCGAACGACTGCCCGAGGCTCGTGCGCAGGTCGTCCCGCGCCGCGACGGACTCCTCGAACGCCGCGGCGTGGTCGGTCCACGCCATCTCCTCGATGACCTTGCGACGCGCGATCTCGCCCAGCATCGGGCGCACGATGAACCACGCGACGGCCCCCAGGACCGGGAACAGGATCCACGCCGGCCACCAGGTCAGGCCCGCGACGACCCACATCGGCAGCACGCCGACGACCGTGCGTCCCGCGCCCCACAGCTGGCGGCGCACGAGCGTGCCGACGGCGTGCGTGTCGTCGTCGACGCGGTCGAGCACCTCGCCGACCGCCTGCTCCGTGAGCGTGGCGAGCGGCTGGTGCAGCGCCGCGGTGAGGAGGTCGCCGCGCAGGCGGCCCTCGGCGCGGTCGACCACGCCCGCCCACACGACCTGGCCGACGGTGTCGAGCAGCGCCGCGCCGACGACGCACGCGGCGAGGAGCTGGAGCGTCGCCGTCGTCGGGTCCTCGGCGAGCCACCCGGCGATGACCGTGCCCAGCGCGGCGCCGACCGCGCCCACGGCGAGCGCGAGCAGCGCGACGACGGCCTGCGGCCCGCGCAGCCGGCGCCAGTCCAGGCGGCGGGCCGGGTCGGGTGGGCGCGGGGCGCTGGCCGACGGCGCGGCGTGCGGGTCGGACGGGGGGTTCGTGGGCTGCTCGGTCGGCAGGGAGGCGTCGATCATGGCCCCACGACCCTACGGCGACCCACCCCCGCCGACGCAGGGATTTTCGCTCCCCGCAGCCCCTGACCGGCCCGGTCGGGCGCGGGGACGACCCGGGACGGCTCGGGGACGCAGCGCGGCCCGGGTCCCTGGGGGACCCGGGCCGCGACGGTGAGGCTCAGACCAGGCCGAGCTCCTCGACGGCCTGACGCTCCTCCTGGAGCTCCGCGACCGACGCGTCGATGCGTCCGCGCGAGAAGTCCGAGAGCTCCAGGCCCTGGACGATCTCCCACGAGCCGCCGCGCGAGACCACCGGGAACGACGAGATGAGGCCGGTCGGGACGCCGTACGACCCGTCCGACACGACGCCCGCGCTCGTCCAGTCGCCCTCGGGCGTGCCGAGGACCCAGTCGTGCACGTGGTCGATGGCCGCGTTCGCCGCCGACGCCGCGGACGACGCGCCACGCGCGTCGATGATCGCCGCGCCGCGCTTCGCGACCGTCGGGATGAACGTGCTCTCCAGCCACTCGCGGTCCTCGGCGAGCCGCGCGCCCGGCGTGCCCGCGACGTCCGCGTGGAAGAGGTCGGGGTACTGCGTGGCCGAGTGGTTGCCCCAGATGGTCACCTTGCGCACCTCGGACACCGGGACGCCCGCACGCTTCGCGACCTGCGTGAGCGCGCGGTTGTGGTCCAGCCGCGTCATCGCGGTGAACCGGTCCTTCGGGACGTCGGGCGCGTTCGACGCGGCGATGAGCGCGTTCGTGTTCGCGGGGTTGCCGACCACGAGGACGCGGACGTCGTCCGCCGCGCCCGCGTTGATCGCCTGGCCCTGCGGCTTGAAGATGCCGCCGTTCGCCTCGAGCAGGTCGCCGCGCTCCATGCCCGGCCCGCGCGGGCGGGCGCCCACGAGCAGCGCGACGTTCGTGCCCTCGAACGCCGCCGTCGGGTCGTCGAAGATGTCGATGCCGGCGAGCAGCGGGAACGCGCAGTCGTCCAGCTCCATGGCCGTGCCCTCGGCGGCCTTGACGCCCTGCGGGATCTCGAGGAGGCGCAGGCGCACGGGGGTGTCGGGGCCGAGCATCTGGCCCGACGCGATGCGGAAGAGCAGCGCGTAACCGATCTGACCGGCCGCGCCGGTCACCGTCACGTTCACGGGGGAAGTCATGCGCTCACTCTCCCACAACGCGACGCGCCCGGACGGCGGGGCGGCACGCCCGCGGCCGCGTCTCCGCCCCTGCCCGGGGACGACGACGGCGGCGCCCCCTGCGCGAGGGGCGCCGCCGTCGGGCGTGCGGTGCGGGCCGGGTCAGCCCAGGCGCGCCTTGAGGTTCTCGTCGAGCGCGGCGAGGAAGTCCTCCGTCGTCAGCCACTCCTGGTCCGGGCCGATGAGGAGCGCGAGGTCCTTCGTCATCTTGCCGGACTCGACCGTCTTGATGACGACGTCCTCGAGCGTCTGCGCGAACTCGGTCACCTCGGGCGTGCCGTCGAGCTTGCCGCGGTGCATGAGGCCACGGGTCCACGCGAAGATCGACGCGATCGGGTTCGTCGACGTCGGCTTGCCCTGCTGGTGCTGGCGGTAGTGACGCGTCACGGTGCCGTGCGCGGCCTCGGCCTCGACGGTCTGGCCGTCCGGGGTCATGAGGACCGACGTCATGAGGCCGAGCGAGCCGAAGCCCTGCGCGACGGTGTCGGACTGCACGTCGCCGTCGTAGTTCTTGCAGGCCCAGACGTAGCCGCCCTCCCACTTCATGGCCGAGGCGACCATGTCGTCGATGAGGCGGTGCTCGTACGTGAGGCCCTTCGCGGCGAACGCCTCGGCGAACTCGGCGTCGAACACCTCCTGGAAGATGTCCTTGAAGGCGCCGTCGTAGGCCTTGAGGATCGTGTTCTTCGTCGAGAGGTACACGGGGTACTCGCGCTGGAGGCCGTACGCGAACGAGGCGCGCGCGAAGTCGCGGATCGACTCGTTGAAGTTGTACATGCCCATCGCGACGCCGCCCTCCTCGGGCATGGTCACGACCTCGAACTTCTGGGCCTCGGAGCCGTCGGCCGGCTCGAACGTCATCGTGATCTTGCCCGGGCCGGGGACCTTGAAGTTGGTCGACTTGTACTGGTCGCCGTGGGCGTGACGGCCGATGATGATCGGCTTGTTCCAGCCCGGCACGAGGCGCGGGATGTTGGAGATGATGATCGGTTCGCGGAAGACGACGCCACCGAGGATGTTGCGGATCGTGCCGTTCGGCGAGACCCACATCTTCTTCAGGCCGAACTCCTCGACGCGCGCCTCGTCGGGCGTGATCGTCGCGCACTTGACGCCGACGTTGTACTGCTTGATCGCGTGCGCGGCGTCGATCGTGACCTGGTCGTCGGTCGCGTCGCGGTTCTGGATCGACAGGTCGTAGTACTTGAGGTCCACGTCGAGGTACGGGTGGATGAGGCGGTCCTTGATGAACTGCCAGATGATGCGCGTCATCTCGTCGCCGTCGAGCTCGACGACCGGGTTGACGACCTTGATCTTGCCCATGCGCAGATCGCTCCAACTGTCGGGGACTGGAGCCCCCGGGTGTCGGACGGCGACCGTGCGGCCCGTGGGCCCGGTCCGTCGCACACGAGGGCGTTGCTGACCGCGGTCCAGGGTACTCGACTTCTCGACGTCAAGATACTTTGTCGGCCCCCGGCGACCGCGTTCGGATCGTGAGACCGGGCGTCCGTTCTCAGGTGCAGCACCGCAGATCTCCACGCATCTCCCGGGTGGTGGTGGCAAGATGCCCCCAGATGCCGGAATGGCCGGGCACTCGGTCAGGCATCGTGCCGTCGTCCCGACGGCCCGCCGGTGCCGCACCGTGGCACACCGGGCCGGGACTGCCCGAAGTTCCCACCGAACCAGACAGGATCATCATGTCCCAGGACACCACCGCTCCCGGCGCACCGGAGGGCTACGTCGACGACGCGCGCCTCGCGCCGACCGAGGCCGTCGCTGTCGTCCAGCCCAGCCTCCTCGCGCGCCTCGGCGCCGAGGTCTTCGGCACGTTCTTCCTCGTCCTCGCGATCATCGGTGTGGCGCTGTACACCTTCGTCAGCCAGCAGAACGCCCTCGCGGTCGCTCTCGCGGGCGGCCTCGCGCTGCTCGCCGGCGCCGCCGCCGTCGGCAACGTCTCCGGCGGCCACTTCAACCCGGCGGTGACGCTCGGCGCCGCCATCGGCGGCCGCACCGCATGGCGCGACGTGCTGCCCTACTGGGTCGCGCAGCTCGTCGGCGCCCTCCTCGCGGGCCTCGTCCTGCTCGCCACCGTCCCGAACTCGCTGCCGGCGCTCGTCGGGCAGGAGGGCCGCGGCGGCCTCTTCGTGTCGACCGCGAACGGCTACGGGGACTTCTCGTCCCTCTCCACGGCGTCGCAGGGCGGCACCGAGTTCGGGCTGCTCGCCGCGCTGCTCATCGAGACCATCGCGACCGCGGTCTTCGTCGGCGTGATCCTCGGCGTGACCGACAAGCGCGCGACCGTGCAGTACGCGCCGGTCGTCATCGGCCTCACCCTCACCGCCCTGATCCTCGTCGCGGTGCCCGTCACGAACGCGTCGCTCAACCCGGCGCGCTCCATGGCGTCGGCCGTGTTCGCGGGCGACGGGGACCTGTGGAAGCAGCAGTGGGTCTTCTGGGTCGCGCCGCTCCTCGGCGCCGCGATCGCGGGCCTCTTCTACCGCGCGTTCGCGTTCGCCCCGAAGCAGGACGACCTGCTCGGCGAGGACCACGTCGTCACGCTGACCGAGGCCGAGGTCGCCGGCGGTGCCGGGAGCGCGGTCGGCGCCGGTGCGGGCGCGGCCGTCGCCGGGGCCGGCGCAGGCACCGTCGTCGAGGAGGCGGTCGTCGTCACGGACGAGAACGGTGACGTGGTCGCGGTCGAGGAGGTCGTCGAGACGGACGACCCCGACGCCCCGGCCCCCGGTGAGGGCACGGCCCCGCGGGCCTGACCCTTTCTCGCACGCCCGACGGGCCCGGACCGCGCACGCGGTCCGGGCCCGTCGTCGTGCGGGTCTCGTCGTGCAGGTCTCGCCGCGCGGGTCTCCCGGCGTGCGGGGCGCACGTCGCGCGGGCCGCACGTCGGCCGCGCCCCGCGCGGGGACGTCAGAGCTCGCCCTGGTCCAGGCTCAGCGCGAGGAACGCCATGACCGCGGCGGGCGCGAGGAAGAAGAAGACGTCGAGCCCGCGCGACCGGACGGTGATGCCGACCGGGCCGGGGCCCGGGATCGCCGCGCGGCACACGCCCGCGACGGCGAGCAGCCCGGAGAGCGCGAAGCAGCCCGCCCGCGCACCGGCGAGGACGGCCACGACCGTGGCGACGGCGACACCCGCGAGGACCAGCCACATCGCGGGCTGGCGGGACGGCGCGAGGCTCGCGGGCGGCTCGGGCACCGGGGGCGGGGTCGCGTCGTCGGGCACCGGAGCACCCTCGGGAGCCGTCCCGTCGCCGGTCTCGTCGTCCACGTGGTGCCACACCGGCACGAGCGTCGCGCGTGGCCGGTGCCGCGTCCCCCCGTCCGCGGTGACGTCGCTCACGCTGCTGCACCTTCCACGCCCGGAAGCCTACCGTCGTGCCCTAGCGTGACGTGCATGCCGTCCGTCGTGCCGCCGGTCCCGTCCGCTCCCCCCGCCACCTCGGCCCACCCCGCGACCGGCCCTGCGGCCGACCCCGCGACCGGCCCGGCGACCACGCGCCACGACGGCGGGCCGCCGTCGTCCGTGGTCGTCGTCGGCGCCGGGCTCGCAGGCGCCCAGGCGCTCGCCGCGCTCCGCCGCCGCGGCTACACCGGGCGCGTCACGCTGCTCGGCGCGGAGGGCGTGCCGCCGTACGACCGCCCGCCCCTGTCGAAGGAGCTCCTCAGCCGGCCCTCCCCCGCGTGGCTCGCCGACGACCTCGGGGTGGACGTCGACGCGCTCGCCGACGACGTCCGCCTTGCCGACCCGGCCGTGCGCCTCGAGCGGACCGGGGCAACCGACGCTCCCGGCTGGTCCGTCGAGACGCGGTCGGGCGACCGCCTCGTCGCCGACGCCGTCGTGCTCGCGGTCGGCTCCGTGCCCGTGCGGCCGCGTGGCTGGGAGCACGCGCGCGTGCTCCACACCGCGGCCGACGCCGACGCCCTGCGCGCGGCGCTCCGGCCGGGCCTGCGCCTCGTCCTCGTCGGGGCCGGGTGGATCGGCGCGGAGCTCGCCGGGGTCGCGGCGGGCGCCGGGGCGCACGTCACCGTCGTCGAGGCCGCGGGCGCGCCGCTGCACCGCCAGCTCGGCCCGGAGGTCGGGGCGCACCTCGCGCCCTGGTACGCGGCCGCGGGTGCCGAGCTCGTCACCGGCGCCACCGTCGCGGAGGTCCGGCCCGACGGCGTCCGGCTCGCCGACGGCCGCGAGCTGCCGGCCGACGTCGTGCTCGCCGCCGTGGGCGCCCGCCCCGCCACCGACTGGCTCGACGGCGTCGTGCCCCGCGACGCGCGCGGCGGCGTCCCCGTGGACGCGGACGGCGCCGTGCCGGGGCTGCCCGGCCTCTGGGCGGTCGGCGACTGCGCCAACCGCGACCACCCCGTGCTCGGTCCCGTGCCCGGCGGGCACTGGTCGGCGGCCCTCCACGACCCCGACGCGACCGTCGCGGCGCTGCTCGGCGACGACGGCGACCGGGCCGCGCACGCGCCGTACGTGTTCTCCCAGCAGCTCGGGCACGACCTCGCGCTGTTCGGGGTGCCCGCCGAGGGCGACGAGGTCGTGCTGCGCGGCGACCCCGCGGGCGGCGCCACCGGCCACGAGGGCTGGGCCGCGTTCTACCTCGCGCCCGCGGCGCGCTCCGGACCCGGCGCCCCCGCCGCCGACCCGGCCGCCCGGGTCACCGACGTCCGGGCCGTGCTCCTGGTCGACTCGCCGCGCGACGTCGGCCCCGTGCGCAAGGCGATGAACCGGACGGGCCGCCTGCGCGTCGACCTCGACGTCGCGCTCGACCCGGCCGGGCGCCTGCGCGACGCCCTCGCCTGACGCCCTCGCCCGACCCCCGCGACCCCGAGCGCGACGGCCCGCCGGTCCGAGGACCGGCGGGCCGTCGCGCAGTCGGGTCAGTGCGCGAAGTGACGCGTCCCCGTGAAGTACATCGTCACGCCCGCGGCGCGGGCGGCCTCGATCACCTCGGCGTCGCGGATCGACCCGCCCGGCGCGACGACGGCGCGCACGCCCGCGTCGAGCAGGATCTGCAGGCCGTCCGCGAACGGGAAGAACGCGTCGGAGGCCGCGACGGCGCCGCGGGCCCGCTCCTCGCCGTCCGCGAGCGTGTTGGCGCGCTCGACCGCGAGGCGGCACGAGTCGACGCGGTTGACCTGCCCCATCCCGACCCCGACGGCGGCCCCGTCGCGCGCGAGGAGGATCGCGTTCGACTTCGCCGCGCGGATCGCGCGCCACGCGAACGCGAGGTCGGCGAGCGTCGCGTCGTCCGCGGCGTCGCCCGTGACGAGCGTCCAGTGCTCGGGCGCGTCGCCGCCGGTGACGTTCCCCTCGGCGTCGGTCACGACGGCGTCGACCCGGTCCGTGCTCTGCACGAGCAGGCCGCCGCTGACCGGACGGGTCTCGACGGTCGTCGTCGGCGGGGCGTCGACGACGAGGAGGCGCAGGTTCTTCTTCGCCCGGAGCACCTCGAGCGCGTCCGGCTCGAACCCGGGCGCGACGACCACCTCGGTGAAGACGGGCGCGATCTGCTCCGCGGCCGCCCGGGTCACGACGCGGTTCGCGGCGATCACGCCGCCGTAGGCGGAGACCGGGTCGGTCGCGTGGGCGCGCGCGTGCGCCTCGGCGACGTCGGCACCGACCGCGATGCCGCACGGGTTCGCGTGCTTGATGATCGCGACGGCCGGCTCGTCGTGGTCGTGCGCGGCGCGCCACGCCGCGTCGGCGTCGACGTAGTTGTTGTAGCTCATCGCCTTGCCGTGGAGCTGCGTGGCCTGGGCGAGCCCCGTCGCGCCGTGGCCGTTCGTGTAGAGCGCGGCACGCTGGTGCGGGTTCTCGCCGTACCGGAGCACGTCGGCGCGGTCCCACGTGGCGCCGATCCAGGCCGGGAAGCCCGTGCGCACGGTCTCGCCGTCGGTCTCGACCGCGTCCGTGGGCGCGACGACGTTGCCCATCCAGGACGCGACGGCGACGTCGTACGTCGCCGTGTGCACGAACGCCGCGGCGGCGAGCGCCTTACGCTGCGCGTAGGTGAAGCCGCCCGCCTGCACGGCCGTGACGACGTCGTCGTAGCGGGCGGGGTCGACGACGACCGCGACGCTCGGGTGGTTCTTCGCCGCGGCGCGGACCATCGACGGGCCGCCGATGTCGATCTGCTCGACGACCTCGTCCGGCCCCGCGCCCGACGCCACGGTCGCGGCGAACGGGTAGAGGTTGACGACGACGAGCTCGAACGGCGCGATGCCGAGCTCGTCGAGCTGCGCGAGGTGGTCGGCCTTGCGCGAGTCCGCGAGGATGCCGGCGTGCACGCGCGGGTGGAGCGTCTTGACGCGGCCCTCGAGGCACTCGGGGAACCCGGTGAGGTCCTCGACCTTCGTCACCGGGACGCCCGCGGCCGCGACCGTCGACGCCGTCGAGCCGGTCGAGACGAGCTCGACGCCCGCGGCGTGCAGCGCCGTGGCGAGCTCGACGAGACCCGTCTTGTCGTAGACGCTCAGGAGCGCGCGACGCACGGGGCGCCGCGCGTCGTCGGTGAGCTGGACGTCGGGGGCGGAGGGCACGTGCGGGGCCGGGTGGGACATGACGAGGGGCTCCTCTGGGTCGCGGTCGCCGCGCCGGCGGAGCCGACGCGAGTGGCAGAACCCAGGCGCCCAGGCGGTCGACGCTCCAGCAGGTAGATCCGGCCGCTCCCCGGTGGTCGTTCCCACCCTCGCCAGTCGCGGCCGTCGTCCAGTCTAGCGGCCCGACGGCGAAGGCCCCGGCTCGTCCGGCACGGGGCCCGGCACGGCACCCGGCATGGCACCCGACGCCGCGAGGGCGGCCGCGTCGTCGGCCCACGTGTCCGGGGTGCCGACCCGCCAGAGGGACCGGACCGTGCTGAGGACCGCGACCGTGACGACGAGCAGCCCGGCGAGCACGGCGAGCGCGGTCCCGAGCCCGAACCGCTCGAGGAGCCCGCTCCCGACGAGCGGGACGAGGGGGCCCGCCGCGAGGCCGGTGAGCCCGAGCACGGACGCGAGCCGGCCCTGGAGCTGCGGCGGGGTGACCGCCGCGGCGTACCCCGACAGGCCCGCGTTCACGGCCGGGACGAGCAGGAGGGCGACAGGCAGCACCGCGAGGTACGCCGCGTACGACTCCAGCACGGCCATGACGACGGACCCTGCGGCGAGCACGCCGAGGGCCGCCACGACGAGCGCCCCCGCGCGGACCCGCGCGACGAGCCGGGGCGCGAGCACCGCGCCGACGAGCACGCCCACGCCGACCGCGAGGTCGACCAGGCCGATGAGGAGCGGCGCCGTGCCCGTGCGCACGAGCTCGAGGTTGATGCCGACCATGAGGCTGCCGAACGCGACGTTGATGACGACGAACAGACCGAGCAGCGCACGGAACAGCGGCACGGACCACACGAAGCGCAGGCCCTCGCGCAGCGCCGCGAGGGGCCGGGTCGCGCGGGCCGCCGCGACGTCGCCGTTGAGCGGCTCGCGCACGAGCCACGTGCACACCGCGGTCGCCGCGTGCCCGATCGCGGCCCCGGCGAGCGGGACGGCGTGCGCGACGGCGTAGAGCGCCCCGCCGAGCGGTCCGGCGAGCAGGCTCGCCACCGCGTCCCGCCCCTGGGCGGCCGCGAGCGCCGTCGGGAGCTGCGGCACCGGCACGACCGAGCGGAACGCGCCGCTCGTCGCCGGGTCCACGAGCGCGCCGACGACGGAGGCCCCGAAGAGGACGGCAGCGAGGTGCCACGCGGTGAGCGACCCGGTGCCGGCTGCGACCGCGACGGTCGTCCAGAGCAGGGCCCCGACGGTCGCCGCGCCCACGACGAGACGGCGTCGGTCCACGCGGTCGGCGACGACGCCCGCGGGCAGCGTGGCCAGGAGCGCGCCCACCTGCCCGACGGCGGCCACCACCCCCGCCTGCACGACGGACCCGGTCAGACCGTACGCCACGAGCGGGACGGCGAAGAGCGCCACCCCCGCACCGAGCGACTCGGCGGTCAGACCGGTCATGAGCAGCAGGTACGAGCGGTTGCGCAGGAGCGACGGCGGGTCGGCGGGTGCGGAGCCGGTGGCGACCGCGGTCGCCCCCGGGACCGGGGCGTCCGCGGTCGCGCCCGGGTCGGAGGTCGCGGTGGGCGCGTCCGGCGCCAGGCCGACCGCGTGCCCGGACGAGGGCAGGGACGCGCTGGACGGGCGGTCGGGCGGGGACGTCGGCGGCTGGTTCGTCATGCCGACGAACCTATGTGCGCAACGCCAGTTGCGCAATAGTCATTGCGCACTATTTCGTGAGCACTCCCCCGTGCGGGACGCCCGGGCGTTGCTAGCCTCGGCGTGTGCTCGACACCTTCCACGTCCAGGACCCCGCGGCGCTGCGCGCGATCGCGCACCCGCTGCGCCAACGGATCCTCATGGAGCTCGCCGTCCTCGGGCACGCGCGTGCGGCGGACCTCGCCCGGGCCACCGGGGAGCCCGCCAACTCCGTGAGCTTCCACCTTCGCGTCCTCGCCCGGGCGGGCATGATCGTCGAGGCCCCGGAGCACGCCCGGGACCGGCGGGACCGCGTGTGGAAGAACGTCGCGCAGAGCTACGCGGTGGAGCCCGGGACGCCCGACGCGGTGCGCCACGTCGTCCGCCCGGCGCTCGCCTGGGCCGAGGAGACGTTCCGCCGCGGGAGCGTGATGGGCGCGCGCGAGGATCGCATCCTCGCGCTGAGCACGCTCGTCCTCAGCCCCGAGCAGGCGGCGACGATGACGCGTGAGCTCCAGGACCTCCTGGAGCGCTGGAACACGCGGTCGCTCGACGAGGGGCGCGCGGACCCCGAAGCGCGCCGCGAGACCTACCAGGTCCTCGCCGTGCTCGCCCCGCGCGACCTGCCCTCCGCGGACGACGAACCGCCGCCCCCGCCCGGAGCGGACGCCGCGGGCCGACCGGCCGAGGCGCCGGCCGGCTAGCCCAGGACGACCCGGCGACCGTCGATGCGCAGGCCCTCGCGCGCGACGCGCCCCACGGTCTCGACGAGCAGGGCGCGCTCGGCCACCTTGATGCGCTCGTGCAGCGACGACTCGTCGTCGCCGTCCTCGACGGGCACCGCGACCTGGGCGACGATCGGGCCGGTGTCGACGCCGTCGTCGACCACGTGGACCGTGCAGCCCGTGACGCGGACGCCGTAGGCGAGCGCGTCGCGCACGCCGTGGGCGCCGGGGAAGGACGGCAGGAGCGCGGGGTGGGTGTTGAGCGTGCGGCCCGCGAAGCGCCCCACGAAGGCGGGGCCGAGGATGCGCATGAACCCGGCGAGGACCACGAGGTCGGGCCGGAACACGTCCACCGCCTGGGCGACGGCCTCGTTCCACGCGCCGCGGTCCTCGAACTCCCCGGGGGCGACGACGACGGCGGCGACGCCCGCCTCGCGGGCGAGGTCCAGACCGCCGGCGTCGGCCTTGTCGGAGACGACGCCGACGACGCGCGCGCCGTACGCGGCGTCGTCGTGCGCGGCGAGGAGCGCCGCGAGGTTGCTGCCCGCCCCGGACACCAGGACGACGACGCGGGCGGCGGAGGTGGACTCGACGGGGTGGCCGGACGGCGTCTGCACGGTGCTCCTGCGGGGCTTCGGGGGTTCGCGGGTCTCGGGGCGCGGTCGCGGCGGCGGGCCGGTCGGACACCCGTCGGGGCACGCAGCCTCCGATGGGAGAATGTACCGCGAGCCGCCCGACCGACCGAGGAGCTGCCCGTGGGCAACCCGTACGCACCGCCCCGTCCCGACGCGCCGCAGCAGCCTCGACCCGAGCCCGCGCAGCCGGTGGACGGAGCGCGTCCGGACGCGCCGGGCCCCGCGCCCGCCCCGCTCCCCCCGGCACCCGTGCGCCCGGACCAGCAGGCCGGGCCGGGTCACCGGCGCCCCGCGCCGCCCGAGCCCCCGGAGCCGGACCCGGAGCTCGCCCGGCAGGCGACGCGACGCACCCTGCACTTCGGGCTGCTCCTGCTCGCCGTCATCGTCGTGAGCACCATGCCGTTCCCGTGGCAGGCCGTGAGCCTCGCGCTCGCGCTCGGCGCGATCGTCGTGGGCATCCGGGCGCTGCTGGCCGTCTGGCGGGCCCGCGTGCGGGGTGCGCTGGTCCCGGCCCTCGGGATCGGCGTCGGGCTCTCGGCCATGCTCGCGCTCCAGATGGTCTCGACGCTCGTCACCTGGGACGTCGCGCTCGCGCACCAGCAGTGCCTCGACGGGGCGATCACCGTCTCGGCCGAGAAGCGCTGCGACGTCGAGCGCACGCACGCGCTCGAGGAGAAGTTCGCGCGCTGGATCCCGACCCCCGCCCCCGCGTCCTCCTGACGCGTCGAGGCTCCGTCACCCGTTCGCGACGCAGCTCGCCGACGGTGAGCGCGTGACGGGGCCGGCGACCCCGGCGGGCTGACCGCCGCGGACGACGCCGCGCGGCAGCTCCTGCCCGGTCCGACCCGGCGACCAGACTGCGCGCCGGTCAGCCGGCGTCGCCGTGGCGCCGGCCCAGGACCTCGAGCCGTGCCCACAGGACGGCGAGCGCGGCGCCGCCGCCGATCTCGGCCGCGGCGAGCGCCCCGACGACGAGCGTGTCCGCGCCCACGACCTCGAGCCGGCCAGGACCCACCGCTCCCCCGGCGAGCCAGCTCACGAGCCCGACGAGCAGGCCGGACGCGAGCGCGACGCCCGTCAGCGCGAGGACGACGGCGGACCAGGGGACGACGTCGTCGGGGTGGGTGCCCGTCACGTCGCGCAGGCGCCGCCAGACGAACACGCCCGCGACGACGCCGAGCGCGACGACGGCCGCCGGGACCCAGGGGGTGAGGGCGTTCGTCCAGTCGTCGCCGGGCAGCGCCCCGAGGAGCGGGATCGCGGGCAGCGCGCCCGGCTCCGACCCGCCGGGCGCGAACGTGCTGCCCTCGCCCACGGCGAAGCCAGGGCCGACGAGCCACGCCCCGGCCCACGCCACGAGGTTCGGCAGCACGGCGAGCTGGCCGAGCGCGAGGACGATCCCTCCGACGGTGCCGGGCACGAGCCCGGCGACGATGTCGCCCGACGTCGCGCGACCCGCGACGAGCCACGCACCCACGACGACGGCGGAGGCGCCGACGAGCAGGCTCGTGCCGAGCAGACCGCCCCGCAGCCCGAGCCGCACCGTCGGCGGCACGACCCGGTCGAGGCGCCGGGCGAGGTCGGCGACGAACGGCGCGTCCGGGCGCGCGAGGATCCCGCCGCCGAGCCCGAGCCCTCCGACGACCGCTCCCCCGACGACGGCGACCCCGAGCCCCCAGGGCGGCGTCGAGCCGGCGAGCAGCGCGACGCCGAGCGTCGCGAGCGCGTACGTGACGGTGCCGGCGACCCAGGCGGAGGTCGCGGTGTGCGCCGAGCGGCGTGCCGACGCGAAGCAGCAGAAGAGCGCGAGCGCGGTGAGACCGAGCGGGACGAGCGTGACCGTCGTGCCGCTCGCGACGAGCGGGACGCCGTGACCGAGGAGCCAGAAGCCCGCCGCGACGGTGACCGACTGCCCCCAGCCCGTCCCCTCGGACGCCCCGGTCGAGGACGCCAGGAACGCGACGACGCCCGGGAGCACGACGACGGCGAGCGACAGGGTGAGCGCCTGGAGCGCGGCGAGCACGCCGGACGGTGCACGGCGCACCCCGACGGGTGCGGGTGCCGGGCTGCCCTCCACGGTGCGCGTGCGCGCACCGCGAGTCGTGCTGGTGGTGCTCATGGTGCCCATCGTCGTCGATCGAGAGGTCGGTTCGGGGCATTCGCCCCGGCGCGCCAGACTACCGGCGCCACCGGCTCCGGGGACGACGACGCCCCGCGACCGGCGGACCGGTCGCGGGGCGTCGTACGGGGTGGCTGCGGGCCGTGCTGCCCGACGGAGCCAGGGTCAGGCGAGGACCTCGCGCAGGAGCGCGGCGGTCTCGGACGGCGTCTTGCCGACCTTGACGCCGACGGCCTCCAGGGCCTCCTTCTTCGCCTGGGCGGTGCCCGCGGAGCCGGAGACGATGGCGCCGGCGTGGCCCATCGTCTTGCCCTCGGGGGCCGTGAAGCCCGCGACGTAGCCGACGACCGGCTTCGTGACGTGCTCCTTGATGTACGCCGCGGCGCGCTCCTCGGCGTCCCCGCCGATCTCGCCGATCATGACGATCGCCTTGGTCTCGGGGTCGTTCTCGAACGCCTCGAGCGCGTCGATGTGCGTGGTGCCGACGATCGGGTCGCCGCCGATGCCGATGGCGGTCGAGAAGCCGAGGTCCTTGAGCTCGTACATCATCTGGTAGGTCAGCGTGCCCGACTTCGACACGAGACCGACCGGGCCCTTGCCCGTGATGGTGTGCGGGGTGATGCCGGCGAGCGACTCGCCCGGCGTGATGATGCCGGGGCAGTTCGGGCCGATCATGCGCGTGCCCTTGCCCTGCAGGTAGGCCCAGACCTCGGCCGTGTCCTGGACGGGCACGCCCTCGGTGATGACGACGATGAGCGGCATCTCGGCGTCGATCGCCTCGATCGCGGCGTCCTTGGTGAACGCCGGCGGGACGAACAGGACGGACACGTTCGCGCCCGTCTCGGCCATCGCCTCGGCGACGGTGCCGAACACCGGCAGCGTGACGTCGTTGCCCTCGTGGTCCTTGTGCGTGACGGTCGTGCCGGCCTTGCGGGCGTTGACGCCGCCGACGATCTGCGCGCCCGAGTCGAGCATGAGGGCGGTGTGCTTGGCACCCATCCCGCCGGTGATGCCCTGGACGATGATCTTGGAGTCGGAGTTCAGGTAGATCGACATGGTGTTCTCTGTCTCAGCTTTCCGCGTCTACGGGCGATCAGGCGTTGGCCAGCTCGGCCGCCTTGGCGGCACCGCCGTCCATGGTCTCGGCGAGGGTCACGAGCGGGTGGTTCGCCTCGCGCAGGATCGCGCGGCCGAGCTCCACGTTGTTGCCGTCGAGGCGCACGACGAGCGGCTTGGTCGCCTCGTCGCCGAGGATCTCGAGCGCGCCCACGATGCCCTTCGCGACCTCGTCGCACGCGGTGATGCCACCGAAGACGTTGACGAAGACCGACTTGACCTGCGGGTCGTTGAGGATGACGTCGAGACCGTTCGCCATGACCTGCGCGTTCGCGCCGCCGCCGATGTCGAGGAAGTTGGCCGGCTTGACGCCGCCGTGCTCCTCGCCCGCGTACGCGACGACGTCGAGCGTGCTCATGACGAGCCCGGCGCCGTTGCCGATGATGCCGACCTCGCCGTCGAGCTTGACGTAGTTGAGGCCGTTCTCCTTGGCCTTCGCCTCGAGCGGGTCGGTCGACTCCTTGTCCTCCAGCGCCTCGTGGTCCGGGTGCCGGACCTCCGACGCGTTGTCGTCGAGCGTGACCTTGCCGTCGAGCGCGATGATCGAGCCGTCCTCGGTGCGGACGAGCGGGTTCACCTCGACGAGCGTCGCGTCCTCGGCCGTGAACACGGTCCACAGCGAGCGGATGACGTCGGCGACCGGCGCCTTGAGCTCCTCGGCGAAGCCCGCGGCGTCGACGATCTCGCGGGCCTTCGCCTCGTCGATGCCCACGATCGGGTCGACGGCGACCTTGGCGAGCGCCTCGGGGCGCTCGACGGCGAGCTGCTCGATCTCCATGCCGCCCTCGACGGAGCACATGGCGAGGTAGTTGCGGTTCGACCGGTCCAGCAGCACCGAGAAGTAGAACTCCTCGGCGATCTTGGCACCCTGCGCCACCATCACGCGGTGGACGGTGTGGCCCTTGATGTCCATGCCGAGGATCTCGGACGCCTTCTCGGCGGCCTCCTCGGGCGAGTGGGCGAGCTTGACGCCGCCGGCCTTGCCGCGGCCGCCGGTCTTCACCTGGGCCTTGACGACCACGGTGCCCCCGCCGAGCTTCTCGGCTCCCGCGCGGGCCTCCTCGGGCGTCGTCGCGACGACCCCGCCCAGCACGGGCACGCCGTGCTTCTCGAAGATGTCACGCGCCTGGTATTCGAACAGGTCCACCCTGCTGCGTCCTTCCGTCTGATGCGCCGTGTGCGGCATGACCGATGTCTCGACATCAAGACATCCCCGTACAGGGTAGCCCCCGCTCCGGGACGCGCCTATCCGGGGTCGCTGCGGGGCCGCGCGGGCGGGTGTTCCCTTCGTCACCTCTGGCGACCTTCGTCAACCACTGTTGACACCGCAGAGGGTGTCAACCTAGATTGACACGTATGGAACCCGTCGACATGGACGCCGCGAGCAGCACCGACCCGGACGTCGGGCTGCGGGCCGTGCGGTCGCTGCGCGTGCTGGCCGAGCGCCTGGAGGCGCTCCAGGTCGAGCACGCCCGGTCGCTCGGCTGGTCCTGGCAGGAGATCGCCGACCGGCTCGGCGTCACGCGTCAGGCCGTGCACAAGAAGTACGGCGCGTCCCGCACCACGAGGAGGTCGTGACATGTTCGAACGCTTCGCCGCCGACGCCCGGGAGACCGTGGTCGGCGCCCAGGAGGTCGCGCGGGAGCGCGGCGACGACGCGATCGACGGGGTGCACCTGCTCCTGTCGCTCGCCCGGCAGGAGGGCAGCGCAGGGTCGGCCGCGCTCGCCGCGGTCGGCGTGAGCCCCGCGGAGCTCGAGCGCCAGGTCGACGCGGCCGGCGGCCGCGACGCCCTCGACGGCCCTGCCCTGGCCGCGCTCGGGATCGACCTGGACCAGGTCCGGGCCCGCACGGACGCCGCGTTCGGCCCCGGCGCGCTCGACCGGGCGGGAGACGACGCGCGGGGCCGCGGGCGACGCCGAGGCCGCTCGCACGTCCCGTTCACCCCGGAGGCGAAGAAGGTGCTCGAGCTCTCGCTGCGCGAGGCGGTGCACGACGCGTCGCGCGTGATCGACTCGGGCCACGTCCTCGCCGCCGTCGCGCGCAGCACGGGCTCGACGGCGCACCGGGCGCTCGCCGGAGCGCTCACGGCCGCCGGGTCCGACGACGCCGGGCTGCGCGCCGCGCTCGCGACCCGGCACCGCGCCGCGTCCTGACCGGCACGTGCCGAGGGGCACGTCGAGCCGCGCAGGGCGCGACGTACCCCCGCGGTCGACGCGGTCAGCGCGGACGACGCGCTCAGCGCGGCGGGACCGGCCCGGTGAACGCGTCCAGGTCCCACCCGGCCGCCGTGGCCAGCTCGCGGTACGACCGCTCGAAGAACGCGAGCAGCACGGCGTCGGGGTCGGCGGCGTCGCGCAGCACGCCGCACGGGAGCACCGCCTCGCGCAGGCCGGGGTCCCAGTACCCGGGCGCCAGGTCGAGGCCCGCAGCGCCGGGCGGCTCCGGGTAGGCGTAGGCGTACACCTGGTCGGCGTGCGTCGTCGGGTCCCCCGGCCAGTAGCCGACGGCGACGTTCTCCGCGTTCTCCGCGTAGCGGTAGATGGGCTCGAGGTCGTCCGGCTGCGGGTGCGGCTTCCCGTTGAACAGCGTGAGCCCCAGGTCGAACGCGCCCCAGTAGAAGCGCGGCCCGCTGCACTTGCCGTAGAACCCGGAGCGGAACCGCTCCATGACCGCGACGACGCGCTGCACGGTCGCGAGCCAGGTGCGGGTGAGCTCGCCGTCCCACTCCCCGACCGCGGTGTCCTGCTCGAACGGCACGGGGTCGGGGACCTCGCGCGGGGTCGACCAGACGCGCACGGGGACGTCGAGCCGGTCGAGGCACGCGAGGGTGCGGGCGTAGAAGTCGGCCACCGACATCGGCCCCAGCCCGATCGTCTCGGTGCGCCCGTCGGACGCGCGGAACGCGACCCGCTCCCCCACGAGGTCGATCTCGACGTCGAGGGCACGCTCGCCCACCTGCATGACGGGGGTCACGAACCCTCGCGCAGTCACGTGGAACGCGACGTTCCACCAGTGGTTGACGAACGGGGTGAGGTCGAGCACGACCTTGCCGACGACCTGCGTGAACAGGTGCAGCGGCCGGCGCGTCGGCTCCCAGCGGCGCACGTCGAGGTCGGGCCAGGGGACGGGACGGGCGGCCGACGGCTGGGTCACGGCAGGCTCCTCGGGCTCGGTCGTCCTGCCACGGTAGGACCGGGCGGACGCTCGTGCCCGACGACGGGCTGACGCCCCGCCGCGGAGCCGCGCCTACCGTCGGGGTGTGCCCGACCAGACCGCGCTCCCCCACCGCTCGGACGACCGCTCCGACGCCCCCGCCCTCCGCACGCGCTCCGCGCCGGCCCGCTCGACCGGGGTCCCGGCTCCCGGCGGGCAGCCGTGGGCGAGGGGCGCCGTCGTGCTCGCCGCGAGCGTCGTGCTCGGCGGCCTGACGTCGTACGCCCAGGGCTTCCTGCCCGACGCCGCCGCCCCCTTCGCGAACTCGGCGAGCGGCTGGACCCTGCTCACGGCGCTCCTCGTCGCCTGGGCCGCGCGCGACGCACGGACCCGGACCTGGCACGCCGCCGTGCTGGGCGCGGCGAGCTTCGTGCTGCTCACCCTCGGGTACACGGTCGCCGCCGACCTGCGCGGGTACTTCTACGACCCGACGCTCTTCGGGGTGGTCGGCCTCGTCGTCGGCCCGTTCGTCGGGGTCGCCGCGGCGTGGCTGTGGCGCGCGGGCGTGCGCGCGGCCCTCGGCACGGCCGTGCTCGCGGGCATCGGCCTCGGCGAGTCGGTGTACGGGCTCACGACGGTCGTCGAGACGACGGGCGCCACGTACTGGGTCGTGATCGGGCTCGCGTCGCTGGTGCTGCTCAGCGCGGTGCTCGCCCGGCGCCTGCGCGGCACCGTCCCGGTGACCGTCGCCGCGGGAGGCACCGCCGTCGTCGCCACGGCGTTCGTCCTCGCCTACCGCGCGCTCGGCACGATCGGCTGACACGGCGGAAGCCAGAGACGCGCGCACGGGCGCTCGACCGGCCGGTCGAGCGCCCGGTGCGTCGGTGCGTGGCGCGTCGGAGCGTGGCGCGTCGGAGCGTGGCGCGTCAGAGCTTGGTGACGGGCGAGTACCGCAGGAGCAGCCGCTTGGTGCCGTCCGCGCCGAAGTCGATCTTCGCGACCGCGTTCGGCCCCGCACCCTCGAGCGAGACGACCGTCCCGAGCCCGTACGCGTCGTGCGTGACCTTGTCGCCGACGGCGAGGTTCGGCACGTCCCCGTCGGCCCGCGGCGTCGCCGACCCGAACTTCGCCCCGCCGGACGGCGAGCCGAACGACGATCGCGCCGAGGAGGTCGAGGCCGGATCGTGGCGGGCCTGGCGGGAGGAGCCCGAGGATCGAGGGCTACGAGTGGTGGAACCGGCACCGGCCCCCTCGGCGCGCGACCCCGACCACGACCCGGAACCCGAGCGAGAACCGGACCACGAGCCGGAACCGGACCCGCGCCCCCAGACGGACCCGCCCGCGCGCAGGGTCGCCATCGACGACTCGCGCCGCCGCCAGTCCCACAGCTCCTCGGGGATCTCCTCGAGGAACCGGCTCGGCGGGAACTCGTTCGCCATGCCCCACGCGGAGCGCACCGCGGACCGCGACACGTAGAGCCGCTCGCGCGCGCGGGTGATGCCCACGTAGGCGAGGCGGCGCTCCTCGGCGAGCTCGGTGTCGTCGTGCAGGGACCGCATGTGCGGGAACGTGCCGTCCTCCATGCCGGTGAGGAACACGACGGGGAACTCGAGGCCCTTCGCGGTGTGCAGGGTCATGAGCGTGACGACGCCCGGGTCCTCCTTCTCCTCGCCCTCGGCGTCCTCGTCGTCGCCGTCGTCCGCGGGGATCTGGTCGGCGTCGGCGACGAGCGAGACGCGCTCGAGGAAGTCGGACAGCGTGCCCTCGGGGTCGAGCTCGCTGAACTCCGTCGCGACGGCGTGCAGCTCGGCGAGGTTCTCGACGCGCGTCGCGTCCTGCGGGTCGTCGCTCGCGCGCAGCTCGGCCAGGTAGCCGGTGCGGTCGAGGACGGCGCCGAGGATCTCGGACGGGCTCGCGCCGGAGTCCGCGAGCTCGCGCAGCCCCGTCATGAGCTCCGCGAAGGCCCGCAGCGGGTTGAGCGTGCGGTTCGTCAGGCCGGGGATCTCGTCGATGCGGGCGAGCGCCGCGCCGAACGAGATGCGCTCGCGGTCCGCGAGCGCCGCGACGGCGCCCTCGGCGCGGTCGCCGAGGCCCCGCTTGGGCACGTTGAGGACGCGGCGCAGGTTGACGTCGTCGTCGAGGTTGTCGATCGCGCGCAGGTACGCCACGGCGTCCTTGACCTCACGACGCTCGTAGAAGCGGGTGCCCCCGACGACCTTGTACGGCAGGCCGACGCGGATGAGCACCTCCTCGAGCGCCCGGGACTGCGCGTTCGTGCGGTAGAAGACCGCGACGTCGCCGGGGCGCACGCCCTCGGTGTCGCCGAGGCGGTCGATCTCCTCCGCGACGAACCGCGCCTCCTCGTGCTCGTTGTCGGCGACGTAGCCGATGACCTTCGCGCCCGCGCCCGAGTCCGTCCACAGGCGCTTGGGCTTGCGGTCGGGGTTGCGCGAGATGACGGCGTTGGCGGCCGAGAGGATGTTCTGCGTCGAGCGGTAGTTCTGCTCGAGCAGGATGGTGCGGGCGTCGGGGTAGTCGGCCTCGAACTCGAGGATGTTGCGGATCGTGGCGCCGCGGAACGCGTAGATCGACTGGTCGGCGTCGCCGACGACGGTGAGCTCGGCCGGGTCGAGCGCCGGGACCTGCGCCTCGCCCGTGCCGCTCGTCGCCGCGTCGGTCGCGGCGGAGTCCTCGCCCACGCCCGCGAGCTCGCGCACGAGCACGTACTGCGCGTGGTTGGTGTCCTGGTACTCGTCGACGAGCACGTGGCGGAACCGGCGGCGGTAGTGCTCGGCGACCGCGGGGAACGCCTGGAGCAGGTTGACCGTGGTCATGATGATGTCGTCGAAGTCGAGCGCGCTCGCCGCGACCAGCCGGGCCTGGTAGCGCGTGTAGACGTCGGCGAGCACCTGGTCGAACTCGGGCACGTTCGCGCCGTGCTGGCCGGCCCGCGCCGCGAGGCCGTCGTCCGTCGCGTGGGCGCCGGAGTCGCGCGCGTAGGTCTCGGGGTCGATGAGCTCGTTCTTGAGGTCCGAGATCTTGTTGGCGAGCGACCGCGCCGGGTACTTCTTCGGGTCCAGGTCGAGCTCGCGCGTGACGAGGGTGATGAGCCGCTGGGAGTCCGCCGCGTCGTAGATCGAGAAGCTCGACCGCAGGCCGAGCGTCTTCGCCTCGCGCCGCAGGATGCGCACGCACGCCGAGTGGAACGTGGAGACCCACATGTTCCGCGCCGACGGCCCGACGAGCGCCTCGACGCGCTCGCGCATCTCGGCCGCGGCCTTGTTGGTGAACGTGATCGCGAGGATCTGCCCGGCGCGCGCCCGGCCCGTGGCGAGCAGGTGCGCGATGCGGTGCGTCAGCACGCGCGTCTTGCCCGACCCGGCGCCCGCGACGATGAGCAGCGGCCCGCCCGCGTGCACGACGGCCTCGCGCTGCTGCGGGTTGAGCCCGTCGAGCAGCGCGTCGGGGTCGAGGTGCGCGTACCGGCCACGGCGCTCGCCCGACGGCGCACCGCCGGTCGTGCCCGGTGCGCCGTCACCGGCAGGCGACCCGGCACCGTCGGGCACGGCCGGGTCGTCGGTCCAGCGCGGGGCGGTCCGCGGGAGGCGGGACTCGCCGCCGTGGTCGACGCGCGGGCCGTCGAACAGCGTGTCGAGGCCGGGCAGCGGGAGGTTCTCGAAGAGCGAAGCCATAGCCCCTCCAGCCTAGGCGCCCGCGCCCACACCCGGCACCGCCCGGCCGACACGTCGCCGAGGGGCACGGCGTCGCGCTCCCCGCTGCGCGGGCTCGCTCGAGCAGCTCCTGTCTCCCGAGAAGTCAGGCCCGTCTCCCGGAAGGTCAGGCCCGCCACGCCCCGGACCGTGCTGCGGAGACACCAGGCCGGCGGCGTTCGCCCACCCCGGGTCAGCGGGCGAGACCACCGTCGTCAGGCCTCTCCCGCGCCCCTTCGCGCAGGACGAACTCTCGGGCGACGACGAACTCCGCGAACCAGGTGACCACTCCGAAGGCCAGGGCGGTCCAGGCACCGAGGAAACCCGCTGACACGCACACGAGCGCGCAGCTCGCCCCGAGGAGCGCGACCGAGCGTCCGAGACCCAGCCTCGGCAGACCCGGACCGCGCCCCCTGCGGACGAGGTAGGCGGACGCGCGGAGCCCGCCGGGGATTCCGGCGAAGACGAATCCCGCGACGAACCACGGCCCGTCGAGCACCGCGAAGGTCACCGCGAAGACTGCTGCCATGACGAAGGCGGTCGCCCACCGCGCGAACGTGAAGAGAGGGCTGGGCGCAGACGCTGCACTGACGTGGCGCATGGTGTCGGCCATCGAGACACGAGCCTTGTCCATCGGATGCCTCGCCGCCTGTCGTGCTCCGTCGGTGGAGACCCCACCGGCGCTCACCCTATCCGTCACCTGCAGCGCCCTCCCCGCGAGTCGGGAGGAGCCGCGCTCGTGCACGGCCTCGCCACGACAGGCGCGGCCGACGGAGCGTCAGGTGAACGTGAGCCCGATGCCCCACGTCGCGGCGGCGAGCAGGCCGCCGAGGAGCTGGACGAGGATCGTGATGCCGGTCGCCTGCATCGCGGCGACGGTCGCGCGCCAGGCGGCGCGCCGGTCGCGGCGGCGCACGAGCTCGGCGAGGAACACGGCGAGCACGAACCCGATGAAGAGGCCGACCACCGGGATGACGAAGAACCCGACGACGCCCGCGATCCCGCCCCACACGAGGGTCGACCACGGCACGTCCGCCCGGCGCATGTGCCGACCCGCGAGGACGTACTGCGACACCTCGGCGGCGACGACGAGCACGGCCGCGACCGCGAAGACGACCCAGGCGGCCGTGCCGCCCGTGACGATCGCCCACACGAGGATCGCCCCGAGCACGAGCACGTTCCCGGGCAGGATCTGCACGACGATCCCGATCAGCCCGACCAGGATCGCCAGCCCGACGAGGACCTCTCCACCGACGCTCACGGGGGAAACCCTCGCACGTCCGGCGCGCTACGCACGTCCCGCGGGCGGGACCAGCCGGGGGTGCGCGACGCCGTCGACCACCCACGAGCGGATCGTCGCGCTGAACAGGTCGGGGTCCTCCGCGCTCCACTGGTGGTGCATGCCGGGCGCCAGGCGGACGACGGCGTCCGGCACCCGGCGGGCGATCGTCCCGAGCGCGGAGCGGGCGGCGCGCAGGTCGCGCGAGCCCGCGACGGCGAGGACGCGCGCGCCCGACGCCTCGAGGCCCGTCGGCCAGCAGCCGCCGTAGACGTCGCGCAGGGTGCGGGCCATGTTGTCGCGGCGGATCGCGAGTCCGGACCGGACGAAGAGGTCGCGCGCGTCGGCGGGGAGGCGGAAGGCGCGGGCCTGCGCCTCCCAGTACCAGCGCCGGTCCCACACCCTGAGCTGCGCGCGCCCGACGGCGCCGGCGAGCCCGGGCACGCCGTCGACCGCCGCGCCGGACGCGAGGACGGAGCGCACGAGCCCGGGGTGCCGAGCCGCGACCCGGAGGGCGACGATCCCGCCGTAGGACAGCCCGACGAGGTGCACGGCCCGGCCCGCGGGCAGAGCCGCGACGAGGGCGGCCACGTCGTCGGCGGTGGCGTCGAGCGACACGACGTCCTCGGCCGCCCGGGACCCGAACCCGGGCAGGTCCGGTGTCCGGACGTCGAGGTCGGCGAGGTGCTCGACCTGCGGCTCCCACATCCACGACGCGACGTTGCCGCCGTGCAGCAGGACGACGGAGACCTCGTCCGTCCCCGCGCCGTCGGGCGGCGTCGCGGGGTGGCGTCCGACGGCGTCCGGCGCGGTCACGGGAGCACCTCCCGCTCGGTCTCGTCGAGCCACGCGAGCTCGGTCCGGGCGTGCGCGAGACCGTGGCGGAGCGTGGCGAGGCGCAGGGCGAGCCCCCGGGTGCCGCGGACGCGGTCGGCGTCGGGACCGCCGTCGGCCAGGACGGCGGCCACGCGCTCCTGCTCGGCGGTGAGCGCCGCGACCGCCTCCTCCGCCTGCGCCCGGCGGGACGCGAGGAGCTCCGCGACGCCCGCGTCGTCGAGCTGGTCGGCGAAGAACAGCCGCCCGAGGAAGGGCTCGCGCGCGTCCTCCGGCTCGAGCGGCGCGGCGAGCCAGTCGCGGAGCGCCGCGCGGCCCGCGCCGGTGATCGTGTGGACCTTGCGGTCGGGGTAGCTCTCCTGCGGCACGACCTCCACCTCGGCGAGGCCCGCGTCGACGAGGGCCGCGAGCGTGCGGTAGAGCTGCGAGCGGTCGGCGGCCCAGAAGTGGCGCACGGAGGTGTCGAACGCGCGCTTGAGGTCGTAGCCGGTCATGGGCCGGACCGTGAGGAGCCCGAGCACGAGGTATCGAAGGACCATGCGACTAGTGGACCATGCACCTAGACGCGGGTCAACGCCTCGGAGTCGACGACGGCCCGCCGACGCGGAGCGTCGACGGGCCGGGGGCCGGTGGTGCGGTCAGTTCCAGAACACGGCGACGAGGATGTTGACGAGGGTCAGGCCGCCGATGGCGTGCTTGAGGCCCGGCGCCACGGCACCGTCGGAGGCCTTGGCCCCCTGGCGCTTGGCGACGAACGCGAGGACGGCGATGACGAGGGCGACGACCAGCTTGACGCCGATCTTGGCCATGTCCGGGCCGCCGTCACCCCAGACCGACGCCTCGCCGATCCCGACCATGGCGATCCCCGCGACGAGCGCGGTGAGCGCACCGTGGAAGACGCCCTTGTACAGACCCGGCGAGCGCAGTGACGCGAGGTAGCCACCGAGCACGATGGCCCAGCCGATGAAGTGCAGCGCGACGAAGACGTTGTAGAGGAACTCCATGACCCCATGGTATTTGCTGACGACCCTGTCGTGAAAGTTTGCACAAGGTGAGATAGGCCCGGTCGCGCCAGCGCTCGACAAAGCAGACCGAATCGGTCTACTATTTCCGGTTTCCCACCATGCGGACCGGGGCTGTCCACGCGTCCGGACCGCCGCTACTGTTCTCGGCATGACCACGGCAGCCCGCACCCTCCTCGTGACCTCCGGTCACGGGACGCCGGCGTGCGCGCACACGTGTCTCAGCTGTTGTCGCTGAACCGCGCCCGACTCAGCGCGAGCCGTCGCTCGCCTCTCTTCCCGAGAACCCCTGAGAACCGGCGCGCGCCGTCGGTCCTCAGCCACTCGCAGCATCCTCGCTGAGCGCTCGCCGTCGCGCGTCCCCGCCCCCGAACGAGGACACGAGGAACCCCGATGACGCAGGCACCGACTGCGCCCGAGGCCACGGACGGCAGCACTCCTCCCGCCCGTCCGCCGCGGCCCGCCGAGCGCCCGGCCCGGACGCCGGGAGACCGCCCCGCGCGCGCCGCACGGCCGAACGGGCAGTGGAAGGTCGACGGCACCGAGCCGCTCAACGCGAACGAGAAGTGGAAGCAGGAGGACGGCGGCCTGTCCGTCCGCGAGCGCATCGAGACGGTCTACGCGCGCGACGGCTTCGACTCCATCCCCGGCGACGACCTCCACGGGCGCTTCCGCTGGTGGGGCCTGTACACGCAGCGCAAGCCCGGGATCGACGGCGGCCGGACCGCGACGCTCGAGCCGCACGAGCTCGAGGACCGGTACTTCATGCTCCGGGTCCGCATCGACGGCGGGGCGCTCACGACCGAGCAGCTCCGCGTCGTCGCGGGCATCTCCACGGAGTTCGCCCGCGACAGCGCGGACATCACCGACCGCCAGAACATCCAGCTCCACTGGGTCGAGGTCGAGGACGTCCCCGAGATCTGGCGCCGCCTGGAGTCCGTCGGGCTGCAGACGACCGAGGCGTGCGGCGACGTCCCGCGCGTCGTGCTCGGCAGCCCGGTCGCGGGCATCGCCGCCGACGAGCTCATCGACATCGGCCCGGCCGTCGCGGGGATCACCGAGAAGTACATCGGCGTCCCCGAGCTCGCGAACCTGCCGCGCAAGTTCAAGACGGCGCTCACCGGCCACCCGAGCCAGGACGTCGTCCACGAGATCAACGACGTCGCGTTCGTCGCGCACCGCCACCCCGAGCTGGGCGTCGGGTTCGACCTGTGGGTCGGCGGCGGGCTGTCCGCGAACCCGCGCCTCGGGGAGCGCCTCGGGGCGTTCGTCACCGAGGAGCAGGTGCCCGACGTGTGGCACGGCGTCGTGCAGATCTTCCGCGACTACGGCTACCGCCGGCTGCGCAACAAGGCGCGCCTGAAGTTCCTGCTCGCCGACTGGGGGCCGGAGAAGTTCCGGGAGGTGCTCGAGACCGAGTACCTCGGGTACGCGCTGCCCGACGGGCCGCCGGCGCCCAAGCCGTCCGTCCCCGGTGACCACGTGGGCGTGCACAAGCAGAAGGACGGGCTCAACTACGTCGGTGCGGCCCCGTACGTCGGGCGCGTGTCCGGCACGATCCTCGCCAACGTCGCCGACCTGGCGGAGTCCGTCGGGTCGCACCGCGTGCGCCTCACGCCGCACCAGAAGCTCCTGGTGCTCGACGTGCCGGACGAGCACGTCGAGCACGTCGTGTCGACGCTCCAGGAGAACGGCCTCGACGCCCGGCCGAGCCCGTTCCGGCGCAGCACGATCGCGTGCACCGGCATCGAGTACTGCAAGCTCGCGATCGTCGACACGAAGGACACCGCGACCACGACGATCGACGAGCTCGAGCAGCGCCTCGGCGACCTGTCCCAGATGAAGCCGCTCTCCCTGCACGTCAACGGCTGCCCCAACTCGTGCGCGCGCATCCAGACGGCGGACATCGGCCTCAAGGGCCAGCTCGTCATGGACGACGACGGTCAGCAGGTCCCCGGCTTCCAGGTCCACCTGGGCGGCGGGCTGGCCTCCGACGACCGCGAGCTCGCGGGGATGGGCCGGACCGTCCGCGGGCTCAAGGTGACCGCGGACGACCTCACCGACTACGTCGAGCGCGTCGTCCGGCGCTACGAGAGCGACAAGGACGGGTCCGAGACGTTCGCCGAGTGGGCGCACCGCGCGGACGAGGAGGCGCTCCGATGACCGCGGACCTGACCGGCGGGCCCGGTGCACCCGCGAGCACCGACCCGCTCGCGGCGCTGCGCGCCGCGGCCCGTGCCCGGACCGAGCAGCGCGAGAGCGCGAAGGCCGCGCACCACGCGGAGCGCGCTCAGCACGGCAGGGCCAAGCGGTCCCTCGACGAGCTGCGCGAGATCGCGCGCCGCGGCGCCGAGCTGCTGCACGGCGCCGGCACGCCCGGTGTCGAGGGGGCGACCCGCCCGGAGGCGACGGCCGAGGAGGTCATCGCCTGGGCGGCGCGCGAGTTCGGGACCTCCGTCGCAGTCGCGTGCTCCATGGCCGACGCCGTGCTCCCCCACGTCGTGGCGGCGCAGATCCCGTGGGTCGACGTGCTGTTCCTCGACACGGGCTACCACTTCGCCGAGACCGTCGGGACGCGCGACGCCGTCGAGCAGCAGATGGACGTGACGATCGTCGACGTCCGGCCCGAGCTCACGGTCGCCCAGCAGGACGCGGCGCACGGCAAGGACCTGTTCGGCCGCGACCCGGAGCTGTGCTGCCAGCTGCGCAAGGTCGAGCCGCTGCACCGCACGCTCGCGGGCTACGAGGTGTGGGTCACGGGCGTGCGTCGCGACGAGGCGCCGACCCGGACGAGCACCCCGCTCGTGACGTTCGACGAGAAGAACGGGCTCGTGAAGATCAACCCGCTCGCGGCCTGGTCGTTCGACGACCTGCTCGCGTACGCCGCGCGGCACCAGGTGATCCTCAACCCCCTGCTGAACGACGGCTACCCGTCGATCGGCTGCCAGCCGTGCACCCGGCGCGTCGCGCCGGGCGAGGACCCGAGGGCCGGCCGCTGGGCAGGGCTCGACAAGACAGAGTGCGGACTCCACGGATGAGGACGGGCATGACGACCATCGACCTGACGACCGACGCGCCGGGCTCCCCCGGCGCCTCCGCCGACGCGGGCACCGCGCCCGCCGCGGCGCTCCCCGGCGGCCGCCGCCTCGCCCAGCTCGACGCGCTCGAGAGCGAGGGCATCCACATCGTGCGGGAGGTCGTCGCCGAGTTCGAGCGGCCGGTCCTGCTGTTCAGCGGGGGCAAGGACTCCGTGGTGATGCTGCACCTCGCGGTCAAGGCGTTCGCGCCCGGGCCCGTGCCGTTCCCCGTGCTGCACGTGGACACGGGGCACAACTTCCCCGAGGTGCTGGCCTACCGCGACGCCACGGCCGAGCGCCTCGGCCTGCGCCTCGAGGTCGCGCGCGTGCAGGACTACATCGACGACGGCCGGCTGCGCGAGCGCGCCGACGGCACGCGCAACCCGCTCCAGACGCAGCCGCTCCTCGACGCCATCTCGGGGCACCGGTTCGACGCCGTGTTCGGCGGCGGCCGCCGCGACGAGGAGAAGGCGCGCGCCAAGGAGCGCGTGTTCTCCCTGCGCGACGAGTTCGGCCAGTGGGACCCGCGCAACCAGCGCCCCGAGCTGTGGAACCTCTACAACGGGCGGCACCGCCCGGGCGAGCACGTGCGCGTCTTCCCGCTGTCGAACTGGACCGAGCTCGACGTGTGGCGCTACATCGCGCGCGAGCGCATCGAGCTCCCCGGGCTCTACTACGCGCACGAGCGCGAGGTGTTCGACCGCGACGGGATGCTGCTCGCCGTCGGGCCGTACTCCGCGCCCCGCACGGACGCCGAGGCCGCGTCGCTGCGGACGGAGACCGTGCGCTACCGGACGGTGGGCGACATGTCGTGCACCGGAGCCGTGCGCTCGGACGCGACCGGCGTCGACGACGTCATCGCCGAGGTCGCCGCGACGCGCATCACCGAGCGTGGCGCGACCCGCGCCGACGACCGCCTCTCCGAGGCCGCCATGGAGGACCGCAAGAAGGAGGGGTACTTCTGATGGGCACCCAGACCACCACCGGCACCGCGGACGCGGCGCCCCCGCTCGACGACGCGCGCCGCGGCACGCTGCTGCGCCTCGCGACGGCGGGCTCCGTCGACGACGGCAAGTCCACGCTCGTGGGCCGCCTGCTGTTCGACTCGAAGTCGGTGCTCGCGGACCAGCTCGACGCGCTCGAGCGCGTCTCGCGCGACCGCGGCCTCGAGACCGCGGACCTCGCGCTGCTCACCGACGGCCTGCGCGCCGAGCGCGAGCAGGGCATCACGATCGACGTCGCGTACCGGTACTTCGCGACCGCGCGCCGGTCGTTCATCCTCGCCGACTGCCCCGGGCACGTGCAGTACACGCGCAACACGGTGACCGGGGCGTCGACGGCGGACGTCGTCGTGCTGCTCATCGACGCGCGCAAGGGCCTGCTGGAGCAGACACGCCGCCACCTCGCGGTCGCGAGCCTGCTGCGCGTGCCGCACGTCGTCGTCGCGGTGAACAAGATCGACCTCGTCGACTACAGCGAGGCGCGCTACGAGGAGCTCGCGGCGGACATCCGCGCGGCCGCGACGTCGCTCGGCGTCGGCGACGTGCACACGATCCCCGTCTCGGCGCTCGTCGGCGACAACGTCGTGGACCGGGCGAGCACGCGCACGCCCTGGTACGACGGCCCGAGCCTGCTCGAGCTGCTCGAGGAGCTCCCGACCGGCGACGACCCGGAGACCGAGGCGTTCCGCTTCCCCGTCCAGGTCGTCATCCGGCCGCAGGCCGCGGCCGACGAGCGCTACCGCGACTACCGCGGGTACGCCGGGCAGGTCGCGTCGGGCGTCGTGACGGTCGGCGACGAGGTCGTGG
The DNA here is from genome assembly GCA_003052455.1 of Sphaerisporangium cinnabarinum. Classification (GTDB taxonomy): domain Bacteria; phylum Actinomycetota; class Actinomycetes; order Actinomycetales; family Cellulomonadaceae; genus Cellulosimicrobium; species Cellulosimicrobium cinnabarinum. The sequence continues at coordinate 65,002 of QAPD01000026.1, forward strand.
TGCTGCCGTCCGGGCGCCGCACGACGGTCGTCGGGATCGACACCGCCGACTCCCTCGCGAGCGGCGCGGAGCTCACCGAGGCGTTCGCCCCGCAGTCGGTGACGATCCGCCTCGCCGACGACGTGGACGTCGCGCGCGGCGACCTCCTCGCGTCCGCGGCCGAGGCCCCCGACGTCACGCAGGACGTCGAGGGCACGGTCGCGTGGCTCGGCGACCGTCCGCTCCTGCCCGGCGCGCGCGTGCTGCTCAAGCACACGACCCGCACCGTGCAGGCCGTGGTGCGCGACGTCGTCGGGCGCCTCGACCTGGACACCGCCGAGCTCGAGCCCGCCGAGCGCCTGGAGCTCAACGACATCGGCCGCGTGACGCTGCGGCTCGCGTCGCCCGTCGCGGCGGAGGAGTACGTCGTGGCGCGCCGCACGGGCGCGTTCCTGCTCGTCGACGCCCAGGACGGCGGCACGCTCGCCGCCGGCATGGTCGGCGACGCGCTCGCCGCCGCCCGCCGCCCGGCGGAACGCCCCGGCTCCTACGCGATCTAGACGACACCTAGGCTGGCACCGTGACCGCACCCACCCACGAGACGTACCCCCTCGGCCTGCGTCTCGACGGCCGCCGCGTCGTCGTCGTCGGCGGCGGCCCCGTCGCCGCACGCCGCACGCGGGGCCTCCTCGACGCGGGCGCGGTCGTGACCGTCGTCGCACCGTACGTGTGCGAGGACCTCGCCGAGCTCCTCGCGGCGCACGGCCCGGGGGCCACCGGTCACGCGGCCGCGCACGGCCCCGCGGCCGGCCCGGCGCGGGACGCCCGGCTCGCCTGGGTGCGACGCGACTACCTCACGGGCGACCTCGACGGCGCGTGGCTCGTCCACACCGCGACGGGCGACGCCCGCGTCGACGCCGAGGTCGCGGCCGACGCCGAGGCGGACCGCGTCTTCTGCGTCACCGCAGGCGACGCCGAGCGCGCGACCGCGTGGGTCCCGGCCGTCGCGCGCACGCTCGTGCCGGGCGCACCCGGCACCGCGGAGGCCGAGGTCACGGTGGCCGTCAACGCGGGCCGGGACCCCCGGCGCGCCGTACGCGTGCGCGACGCCGTCGCGGCGCTCCTCGAGACGGGCGAGCTCCCGCTGCGACCGGTGCGTCCGGCCCGTCCCGACGCCGGCCCGGGCGTTCCCGTCGCGCAGGCGGGGCCCGGGTCCGAGGCCTCCCCCGCGGGGGCCGTCACCGCTCCGCTCGTGCGGCCCGTGGGCTCCGTGGCGCTCGTCGGCGGAGGGCCGGGCGACGCAGGCCTGATCTCCGTGCGCGGGCGCCGGGCGCTCGCGGAGGCCGACGTCGTCGTGGTCGACCGGCTCGCGCCGCGCGCGCTGCTCGCCGAGCTCGGCGACGACGTCGTGGTCGTGGACGTCGGCAAGACGTCGGGCAACCACCCCGTGCCGCAGGACGAGATCAACCGGATCCTCGTGCACCACGCGCTCGTGGGCCGGCGGGTCGTCCGGCTCAAGGGCGGCGACCCGTACGTCTTCGGGCGCGGCGGGGAGGAGCTCGACGCGTGCCGCGCGCACGGCATCCCGGTGGAGGTCGTCCCGGGCGTGACCAGCGCCGTGTCCGTGCCCGCCGCGGCGGGCATCCCCGTGACGCACCGTGGCCTGTCGCGCGGGTTCACCGTGCTCACGGGGCACGAGGACGTCGGGAAGGTCCCCGCCGCGAGCGACCACACGGTCGTCCTGCTCATGGGCGTCTCGCGCCTCGGGGAGACCGCCGCGGCGCTCGTCGCGCAGGGCAGGCCGCCCGAGACGCCGGTCGCCGTCGTCGAGGACGGCTACGGCCCGCGCCAGCGGACGACGGTCGGGACGCTCGCGACCATCGCCGAGCGGGCCCGCGAGGCCGGCGTCCGCCCCCCGGCCGTGACCGTCGTCGGCGACGTGGTCACCCTCTCCCCTGCCTGGCCGCCCCGTACCCCGCCCGCCCCGCGCTGAGTGCGTGAAACAGTCGCCCTCGGATCCGTTCGGCGCGACTGTTTCCTGCACTCAGCGGTGGGCGGGGCTCAGAGGAGGCGGCGCTGGGCCGCCCAGCGGGTGAGCTCGTGACGCGACGAGAGCTGGAGCTTGCGCAGGACCGCGGAGACGTGGGTCTCGACGGTCTTGATCGAGATGAACAGCTCCGACGCGACCTCGCGGTACGTGTACCCGCGCGCGATGAGGCGCATGACCTCCTGCTCACGCGCGGAGAGGCGGTCGAGCTCGTCGTCGTGCACGGCGACGTCCGCCGCACCCGTGCCGAACGCGTCGAGCACGAAGCCCGCGAGCCGCGGGGAGAACACGGCGTCGCCGCCCGCGACCTGCCCGACGGCGGCCGACAGGTCCGGGCCCGAGATCGCCTTGGTCACGTAGCCCCGCGCCCCGGCGCGGATGACCGCGACGACGTCCTCCGCGGCGTCGGACACGGACAGCGCGAGGAACCGCACGTCGCCGAGCACGTCCGCGCAGCGCTGGATGACCTCCGCACCCCCGCCGCCGTTCCCGCCGGGCAGGTGCACGTCGAGGAGCACGACCGGCGGCCGCAGCTCGTGCACGCGCGCGACCGCCGACTCCACGTCGTCCGCCTCGCCCACGACCGCGACAAGCCCCGGGTCGAGGCTCGCGCGCACCCCGGCTCGGAACATGTGGTGGTCGTCCACGAGCACCACGGGGACGGGCCCGGTGGCGGGCGCGCCGTCCGGCGTCGTGCTGGGGATGGTCGTCACGGGGTCTCCTCGCTCGGTGCGGTGCGCGCCGGGCCGGGGTCCGTCGGCGCCTCCTTCGGCGCGGCTTGCGGCACGGCCTGCGGCACGCGCAACCGTACCTCGGTGCCCCACCCCGGCCGGCTGATGATCTCGGCCTTGCCCCCGCGGCGCTGCACGCGCCCGAGGATCGACTCGCGCACCCCGAACCGGTCGGGGGCGACGTCGTCCATGTCGAAGCCCTCGCCGCGGTCACGGACGAACACCTCGACCGCGGCGTCGCTCACCTCGAGGTAGACGGAGTACGGCGGCCCGCCGTGCGCGACGGCGTTGACGAGCGCCTCGCGCGTCGCCTGGAGCAGCGCCGCCGTCTCCTGCGTCGGGGTGCAGTCCCCCACGACGACGACGTCCACGACGACCGGCCCGGGATCGGGCGTGCCGGGCGCCGCGCCGATGGGTTCCGCGCGCCGGCCCACGCGCCCGTCCTCGACCTCCGCGACGAGCCCGCGCAGCTCCGCGGCGAGCGACGTGCCCGGCGAGGGGCGGTCGTCGTACAGCCACTCGCGCAGCTCGCGCTCCTGGGCGCGGGCGAGGCGCGCGACCGTGTCGGCGTCGGAGGAGCGGGCGCGGATGAGCGCGAGCGTCTGGAGCACGGAGTCGTGCAGGTGCGCGGCGATGTCGGCCCGCTCGGCCTCGCGCGCCCGGGCGGCCCGCTCGTCGCCGAGCTCGCGCATCAGCCGCAGCCACCACGGGGCGAGGACGATCGCGACGCCCGCGAGCACCGCGACCGCGGCCACGGCGGCCCGGACGACCTGGGTGGGCCGCGCGTCCTGGCCGACGAGCAGCACGATGCCGACGAGCACGAGCACGACGCCGCCCGCGATGCGCAGGACGCCGGCGGGCGTGCGCCCGCCCGCCCGGGTGAGCAGCCGGCCCCGCTCGACGGCGTCGAGCTGGCTCCACGCGAGCGCCGCGCCCGCGAGCGCGATGAGGACCGGGATGACCCAGGAGACCTCGACGTCGACGCCCGTGCGCAGCGCCACGAGCAGCGCGGCGCCGCCCAGCAGGACGACGCCGATCGCGACGTCGCGCACGGGCAGGCGCCGCACGCTCCCCTGGAGACGCGGCGCGAGCCGCGACAGCGAGGCGGGGCGCTGCTCGTCGCGCGCGGCCAGCGGGTCGCCCGGCGGCACGGTGAGCCACCAGAACACGTACAGCGCGACGCCCGCGCCGCCTGCGAGCGCGAGGAGCGCCATGACGAGGCGCACGACCCCCACGCCGACGCCGAGGTGCGCCGCGAGGCCCGCGCACACGCCACCGACCCACCGGCCGCGCTCGGGACGGCGCAGCGGCAGGTCGCGCGGTCGGGCACCGGGCCGGGCTGCTGTCGTCACCCCCCGATCGTCACACGGCGGCGGCGCCCCGAGCGTCCCCGGGCGGGGAAACCAGGGTCGCGCCCCGGACGGTTCAGGGTCGGGTCAGGGTGGCACCCGATACCGGCGGCGCGCCCCGCGCACCAGCATGGTGGTCATGAGCACTCCCGACCTCCCCGGACCCGGCGCCCAGCCCGGGAACTCCGGCGGCGACACCGAGATGCCCGGCGCGCAGCCGGGCACGGTCCCTCCGGGACCGAGCGGCCCCGACCACGGCGACGGACCGGGCTGGGCCGGCCCCGCCGGTCCGCCCCCGGGCGCACCGGGCGCGGCGCCGGGCGAGGCGCCCCGGCGGCCGAGCGGCACCGACGGCTTCTTCGACGCGGTCCGCCGTGTCGGCATCTACCGGTCGGACGACCGCTGGATCGGCGGCGTCGCGTCCGGTGTCGCGGAGCGCTTCGGGATCGACCCGCTCGTCGTGCGCGGCCTGCTGTTCGTGACGTTCTTCCTCTCCGGCGCCGGGCTCGTCCTGTACGGCGCGGCGTGGGCCCTGCTGCCCGAGCGCCGCGACGGTCGCATCCACCTCCAGGAGGCCTTCCGCGGCAACGTCGACGTCGCGCTGCTCGGCGCGGCGGCGTTCGTCGTGGTCGGGTTCTCGTGGGGCGGCGGCTGGTGGTCGTGGTGGGACGCGCTCCACCTGGGCTGGCTGACCGGCCTGTTCTGGGTCGCGGCCTTCGTCACCGTGGCGGTCGTCGCGGTCTCGGCGCTCACGCAGCGCGGCCCCCGCGGCGGCCAGGGCACCCCGCCGCAGGCTCCGCCGTGGCAGGGCGGCCCGGGCTACGGTCCGGGCGGCGCCGGTCCGGCGCAGGGCCCGTACGCCCCGGGCCACGGCCCGACGGCGCCCCCCGGCACCCCCACGAGCGGTGCTCCCTCGGACGCCCCGTGGGGCAGCCCCGGCCCGGCGTACCCGGGCGGCCCGACGACGTCCGGCGCCCCCGGCGGGACGCCCGCGGGCGGCGCGCCGGTCGGGACGCAGGACGACGCGGTCTGGTCGGCGGAGGCGAGCCCGTACGCGGCCGCCGCCCACGGCACGACCGCCCCCCTCCCCACGTCCACGCACGGTGCTCCGTCCATGCAGGGCGCTCCGTACACGCCGGGGGCCCCGTACACGCCGGGGGCCCCGTACACGCCGGGCGTCACGTCGCCGCTCGGGCAACACGGGGCCGCCCCCCAGGGCCGCGGACCGCAGCCCCCCCCCCCGCCGCAGCCCCCGCGCGCCCCCCGCCCGCCGAACCCCCCCCCACCGCGCGGCCCGGGCGCCACGACGCCCGGCGTCGCCGCCGGGCGGAGCACCCTC
>QAPD01000027.1 GCA_003052455.1 Sphaerisporangium cinnabarinum
GGACGACGGCCAGCGGCCCGCGTCGTCGCGCACGCGGACGGCCGGCCCGCGCCGCTCGACCTGGAGCGTCGCGGGGCGCGGGACCGGCCCCGACCAGACGGTCTCGACCTTGATCTCCGGGTCGAGGGCGAACGCCGACCCCGGGTGCTGCGGCAGGCCGAGGTCCACCGCGTAGCCCAGGTCGTCCGGCGTGGCCCCCGCGAAGCCGAGGCGCAGCGCGACGGGCGCCGTGCGGCGCGTGCCCTGCACCGCGCCGCCCCCGCGCGCGGCCCGGCCGCCCTGCTCGGGCCCGGCCCAGAGCGTCGACCGCAGCCCGCCCTCGCGGGCCACCGCCCCGACGGCGCCGCCGAGCGCGCACCCGGACAGCAGGCGCAGCGCGCGGTACAGGCTCGACTTGCCCGTCCCGTTCGCCCCGGTCACGACCGTGAGCCGCCCGAGCGGCAGCACGAGGCTCCGCAGCGAGCGGTAGCCCTCCACCGCGATCGTCGCGAGCATCGGTCACCTCCCGCGCGGCACGCTACGCGCCGGGTCCCACGCGGCTGCCCGGGGGACCCGGCGCGGTGCGCGACGAGGCGGCGGTGCGCCGCGCGGCGGGGTCAGTCGGTGATCGCGAAGGCGTCGATCTCGACGAGCATCTCCTCGCGGGGCAGGCCCGTGAAAACCGTGGTGCGGCTGGGGAGCACGCCCTTCGTGGTGTGCTGCGCGACGAACGCGCCGTACGCGTCGTTCATGATCGGGAAGTCCTCGCGCTTCGTGAGGTAGACGCGCAGCATGACGACGTCGTCGAACGTGGCGCCGGACGCCTCGACGATGGCGCGCACGTTCTCGAGCGTGCGCGTGGTCTGCGCGGCGACGTCGCCGGGGTAGAGGTACTCGTTCGTCGCCGGGTCGACGGGGCCCTGGCCCGAGACCTGGACGAACGGTCCCTTGCGCACGCCCTGGTGGAACGTGTGCGCGGGGGCCGGGGCGTCGGGGGTGGAGATCGCGGTCTTCTCGGTGGTCATGCGGGGTCCTCTCGGGGTGTCTGGGTGCCTGGGTGTCGTGCGGGGTCGGGGTGGGTCAGAGGTCGATCGTCGCGAGGTCCACGACCTCGTCACCGCGCACGACGGCGGCGACGCGCCACCGGTCGAACGTCGTGCAGGGGTGGGAGATGCCGAAGCCGACGACGTCGCCCGGGCGGACCTGGGCGGTCGCGGGGCCGGTGGTCGCCTCGCCCGCGTCGAGCGCGAGGTAGAGGTGCTGGTCGTTGAGCGCGGTGACGCGCGTCCCGGCGAGCTCGCGCGGGGCGAGCCAGCCGTCGTCGGACTGCGAGCGCAGCCAGAGCGCGACGGGCAGGTCGATGTCGAACGAGACGTCGCGGCGTCCGACGCCGCAGATCGCGAGCCCGGGCTCGGGGACCGAGAGCACCTGCCCCCAGACGGTCGCGGCGCCGCGCAGCGGCTCGACGCCGGGGAGGCGGCCCCAGGGGTCCGTGCGCGAGTAGAAGCCGTGGTCGTGCGTGACGTACGCGCCCGAGCGCACGACGACGCGGACCTCGACCTCGCGCCCGTCCGGGCCGGGGACGGGGCCGGGCAGCCCGGCGAGCACGACGTCGAGGAACGAGCTGCCGCCCGCCGACAGCACGAGCGGCTCGTCCACGCCCCCGAGACCCTCGCGCACGAACGCGGTGCCGAGCGTGCGCAGGTCCTCGCACCAGGCGGCGACGGCGCCGAGCTCGTCGGCGCTCGTGCCGCCCGCGACCGAGCCCTCGTAGCCGGTCGCGCCGAGCAGGCGCAGGCCCGACGCGCGGACCGCGCGTGCGAGGTCGAGCGCCGCGGCGGTGCTGCGGACGCCGGTGCGCCCGCCGGGGACGCCGAGCTCGACGAGGACCCCGAGGCGCGCGCGGACGGCGGCCGGGGCGTCGGCGAACCCGCGGGCGAGCAGGTCGACCCCGTGCGGGGAGTCGACGCACAGCCACACCTCGCCGTCGTCGCCCGCGGCCTCGGCGTGCGCCAGGTCGTCGCGCAGCCACCCGATCTCGCGCGGGTCGAGCAGCTCGTTGGCCAGGAGCACGCGCGGCACGCCCCAGTCGCGGACGGTGCGCAGCTGCGACGGCGTCGCGACCGTCGCGCCCCACGCCCCGGCCGCGGCCTGGCGCGCGTAGAGGGCGCGCGACATCGTCGTCTTCACGTGCGGCGCGTGCTCGACCCCGCGCTCGGCGCACACGCGCGCGACGGTGCGGACGTTGTGGTCGAGCGTCGCGTCGTCGAGCGTGAGCAGCGGCCAGGAGAACGCGCCGTCGGTGACGCGCGGCGAGCCCGCGAGCACGTCCCCGACGGTGGTCTCCGCCGGGAGCCGCAGCCCCTTGGTCCGGGGCCCGACGACGTCGCGCGCCCAGGGGCGGTCGGGTGCGGGGCGCGCGACGTCGTGCGTCGTGCCGGTCATGGGGTCCTCCTCGGGGACGGGGCTCTCGTGCTGGACGGGGGCAGGGCGCGGGTCACGCCGCCGGTGCGCCCGGACGCAGCGGGCGGCCCGGGAGCGCGTCGGTGAGCGCGCCGCCGCGCAGGACGCGCACGCCCGCGACCAGCACGTCGTCCACGCCCGACGCCGGGCGGCGCGGGTCCTCGTACGTCGCCTCGTCGCGCACGCGGTCGGGGTCGACGAGCGCGAGGTCCGCGACCGCCCCCGGGACGACGGCGCCGCGCCCGGCGAGCCCGAAGCGCGCGGCGGGCCGCGCGGACAGGTGCGCGACGGCGTCGTGCCACGTCCAGTCCCCGAGCGTACGCACGTGCTGGGCGAGGAAGCGCGCGAACGCGCCCCAGCCGCGCGGGTGAGGGCGGCCGCCGCCCCCGACCGGCGCGTAGATCGCGTCGGACCCGCCGACGTGCGCGGGGTGGCGCAGCAGGGCGCGGACGGACTCCGGGGAGTTCGTGGGCGGCTGGGCGAACACGCACGACGCGCGCAGGCGCGTCGCGACGAGCAGCCGCACCGCGGTCTCGGCGGGCGACAGCCCCAGGCGCGCCGCGACGTCGGGCAGCGTCCTGCCCTCGGTCCACGACAGGTCCTCGACCGGGCCCGGCGGGGCCCCGGCGGCGGGGCCGGTCGGGACCGCGGCCATCGTCACGCGCGGCCACAGGTCGGCCAGGTGCGGGAAGTGCTCGCGGTGCAGGCGCTCGAGCACCGCGGGGTCGGCGAGCGCCGCGACGGTCGCGTCGACGTCCGCGATGGGGAGCCACGTCGGCAGCGAGACCATCGACAGGATCGAGCAGCCGCGCAGGTACGGGTAGGAGTCGAACGTGACGTCCAGACCCTCGGCGTGCGCGTCGTCGACGTACCCCAGCAGCTCCGCGGCCGGGCCGTGGTAGTGCGAGACGTGGGTCGCGACCCCGGACGCGCGTGCGACGCGCACGAGCTCGGCGAACGCCGGCCCGGCCCGGTCCTCGTAGCCGCGCATGTGCGACACGTGAGGAAGTCCTCGCGCCGCGAGCACGCGCGCGAGCGCGACGAGCTCGGTCTCGTCGGCGTACGTCGCGGGGACGTACTCCAGGCCGGTCGACAGGCCGAGCGCGCCGTCGTCGAGCGCGGACGCGAGCAGCGCGAGCATGCGGTCCGTCTCGGCGGTCGTCGCGGGGCGCGCGGCGGCGCCGAGCACCGCGTAGCGGAGCGTGCCGTGCGGGGCGAGGTAGCCCACGTTGACGCGCGTCGTGCCGTCGTACGTGGCGAGGAGGTCGCCGACGGACCCGCCGCGGAACGTCGGGTGCTCGCCGTTGATCGCCGCGAAGTACCCGCTCGCCCAGGCGGCGGCGTCGTGCAGGCCCGACGCCGCGGGCCCGCCGTCGGTGTCCGGGCGCGGCGAGGGCGCGTAGGACACGCCGTCCTGCCCGACGACGACGCTCGTGACGCCCTGGCGCAGCATCGCGAGCTGCACGTCGTCGTCGAGCACGGCCGCCTCGCCGTGCACGTGCGCGTCGACGAACCCGGGCAGGATCAGCCTGCCGTCCGCGTCGAGCACGTCGACCCCGGCCGGAGCGGTCGCCGCGGCCGGTGCGACGCCCTCGACCCGGCCCGCGCGGACGGTGACGTCGACGGGGGCGGAGGGGCCGCCGTCGGGCAGGACGAGGCGCGCGCCGCGCACGACGAGGGCGCTCATGCCGGGCCCCCCGTGTCCTCGTCGCGACCCTCGACCCAGCCGCCGACGCCGCGCAGGCCGGCCGCGGCGAGCTCCTCGGCGCGGTCGCGCGGCCAGCCCGCGACCCCGGGCCGGGTCTGCCACGGGTGCGGCCCGTCGAGCGGCCGGTACTCCACCCCGGCCGCGTCGAGGCGCGGCAGGTGGTGCGCGACGAGGCGCTCGCGGAACGCGCGCGCCGCGGGGGACCCGGGGGAGCGGTCGGCCTCGGGGGACCACATGACCTCGGCGAACGCCGCGAGGCGCGGGAACGCGGCGTAGTCGACGCGGCGCGCGGAGTCGAGGTGCTCGGACCAGAGCTCCGCCTGCCCGCCGAGCAGCGCGCCCGGCGCGGGAGCGGTGGCGGGACCGGCTGCGGCGCCCGCGAGCTCGGCCGGCAGGGGCTCGAACGCGTACACGTCGTCGAGCGTGGTGAGGAACCCGACCGGAACGGGCTCGTCCGGGGTGTCGCCGCCGCGGTGGTCGAGGTACACGACCTGCTCGGGGGCCATGACGACGTCGTGGCCCGCCGCGAGCGCGTCCGCGCCCACGGCCCAGCCCCGCCACGACGTCACGACGACGTCGCGCGGGAGCGCGGGGCCGAAGGCCTCGTCCCACACGACCGCCCGGCGCCCGCGGGACGCGACGTGCTCGGCGAGCCGCGCGAGGAACCAGCCGTGCAGCCCCCCGACGTCGTCGAGCCCGAGCGCCTGGGCGCGCGCGACGATCGCGGGGTTCTCGCGCCACAGCGTGGTGGGCACCTCGTCGCCGCCGATCGCGACGAACGGCGCGTCGAAGATCTCCAGCACCTCGTCGAGCACGTGCTCGAAGAACGTCAGCGACTCCTCCGACGGGTCGAGCACCTCGGTGCTCACGCCCCACGTGGTGCGGACCTCGTGCGGCCGCTTGCGCGTGCCGAGCTCCGGGTACGCGGCGACCGCCGCCTCCACGTGCCCGGGCGCGTCGATCTCCGGGACGACGGTGACGCCGCGCTCGCGCGCGTACGCGACGATCTCGCGCAGGTCGTCCTGCGTGTAGAAGCCGCCGTGCGGACGGCCGTCGGCGACGCCGGCGCGCCAGGTGCCGAGCCCCGACTCGCGCCGCCACGCCCCCACCTCGGTGAGCCGGGGGTAGCGCGCGATCTCGACGCGCCACCCCTGGTCGTCGGTGAGGTGGAGCTGGAGCACGTTGAGCCGGTGCGCCGCGGCGAGGTCGACGAACCGCAGGACGTCGGCCTTCGGCAGGAAGTGGCGCGCGACGTCGAGCAGGACGCCGCGCCACGCGAACCGGGGGTGGTCGGTGATCGCGACGTGGGGGAGCGCGAGCGTCGCGCGGCCGCTCGCGCCGGGCGCGGCGGGCGCGCGACGGAACGCGGCGGGGCCGGCGAGCTGGCGCAGGGTCTGGGCGGCGGCGTGCGCGCCGTCGAGGTCGGCCGCACCGACCCGCACGCCGTCCTCGTCGACGGCGAGGCGGTAGCCCGACGGCGGGAGGTCGCCGTCGAGCGCGAAGACCACGGACGGGGTGCCGTCGGCGGGCACGGTGCCCGGAGGGGCGGGCATCAGGTCGAGGCCGAACGCGTCCTCGGTGACGCGCCGCCACCAGCGCGCCGCCGGGTGCAGGGCGGGGTCCGCGACGACGGACGTCCCGTCCGCGACGACGGTCGTCCCGGCGCCGGGCTGGAGCGTCACCGGGGCAGGGAGGATCCCCGCGGGGTCCGTCGTGGACGAGGTGGGCACCTTTTGGAAGGACACCGAACGAGCCTAGCGGGCCCGCGCGGTGCGCTCCTACCCGGCTGTGGACGGGCCGACGACGCTGCCGCAAGCGTGCGTTCGTGCCTGGGAAGATCACGCAAGCCGCTTGCAGTCGGACGTATAGTCGACGGCATGTCGAGACGTCTGGCGGAGGTCGCCACCAAGGTCGGTGTCAGCGAGGCCACCGTGAGCCGCGTGCTCAACGGGAAGCCCGGCGTCTCCCAGGCGACGCGGGACGCGGTGCTCACGGCGCTCGACGTGCTCGGCTACGAGCGGCCCACCAAGCTGCGCGGGGAGCGCGGCCGCCTCGTGGGGCTCGTGCTCCCGGAGCTCGTCAACCCCATCTTCCCGGCGTTCGCCGAGGTCATCGGGGGCGCGCTCGCACAGCAGGGGTTCACCCCGGTGCTGTGCACCCGTACGGCGGGCGGCGTGACGGAGGCCGAGTACATCGACCTGCTCCTCGGCCAGCACGTCTCCGGCGTGATCTTCGCGGGCGGCTTCTACGCCGAGCGCCAGGCCGACCACGCGCACTTCCGCCGGCTCGAGAAGCTGGGGCTCCCGGTCGTCCTCATGAACGCCTCCGTCGAGGACCTCGACTTCCCGCGCGTCTCGTGCGACGACCTCGTCGCGATGAACCAGGCGCTCGGCCACGTGCTGTCCCTCGGCCACGAGAGGGTCGGCCTGCTCCTCGGCCCCGCCGACCACGTGCCGTCCGAGCGCAAGCTCGCCGCCGCGCAGGCCTTCGCCGCGCGGCACGGCCACGCGCTGGACCCGGCGCTCGTCGTGCACAGCCAGTACTCGCTCGAGAGCGGTCAGGCCGCCGCGAACCGGCTCCTCGAGGCCGGTGCGACGGCGATCGTGTGCGCGAGCGACCCCCTCGCGCTGGGTGCGGTCCGCGCCGTGCGTCGCGCGGGGCTCGACGTGCCCACCGACGTCTCGGTCGTCGGCTACGACGACTCGAACCTCATGAACTCGACGGACCCGGCGCTGACGACGGTGCGGCAGCCCATCGAGCCGATGGGCCGCGCGGCCGTCGACCTGCTCGCCGGCATGATCGCGGGCGCCGACGTCTCCCGCGACGAGCTGCTCTTCGAGCCGGAGCTCGTCGTGCGCGGCTCGACGGCCGCCGCGCGCACGACGGGTCGTGACGCGACGGTCGCCTGACCGCACCCCTCTTCCTCCGGGGCCCCGGCCCGGCCGCCTCGTGCGCGCCGGACCGGGGCCTTCGTCGTCCATCCGTGCCGTGGCCGCTGCGTCCCTCTGCCCGCTGACGGCTTCGTCGCAGTACCGACGACTCTAGATAGCGTTTCGATAACGCTGTTGTCATGTTCTTGCGCGTATGCTGTCGACTAGTTACTGTCATGCCCGACGGCGCGGTCGGCACCCGGTGCACGACGGCTGTCCCGGGAACTTCCCGGACGGCATCGAACGCCGTGCGCCGACCGACGGGGCGACCGCCCCGACCACAGGCCACGCACTCACGGAAGAGGACGCGGTGAGCAACGACCACCCCCGAGCCGCCGACGGCGCGCCCACCCCCGACGCAGCCCCTGCGGGGGCGGCACGGCCGGCGGCCTCGTCGCCCGACTGGTGGCGCAGCGCCGTGATCTACCAGGTGTACGTGCGCAGCTTCGCGGACGGGAACGGCGACGGGACGGGCGACCTCGCGGGCGTCCGCCAGCGCCTCGGCTACCTGCGCGACCTCGGCGTCGACGCGATCTGGTTCACCCCCTGGTACGTGTCCCCGCTCGCGGACGGCGGCTACGACGTCGCCGACTACCGCGCGATCGACCCGCAGTTCGGCACGCTCGGCGAGGCCGAGCAGCTCATCGCGGAGGCCCGGGAGCTCGGCATCCGCACGATCGTCGACGTCGTCCCGAACCACGTCTCGTCCGAGCACGAGTGGTTCCGGGCGGCCCTCGCGGCCGGCCCCGGGTCGCCCGAGCGCGAGCGCTTCTGGTTCCACCCGGGCCGGGGGGAGGGCGGGTCGCAGGTCCCGACGCACTGGGTCTCGGAGTTCCAGGGCGGCACGTGGACGCGCACGACGAACCCCGACGGCACGCCCGGCGAGTGGTACCTCCACGTGTTCGCGCCCGAGCAGCCCGACCTCAACTGGGACCACCCCGACGTGCGCCGCGAGCACGAGGACATCCTCCGGTTCTGGTTCGACCGGGGCGCGGCGGGCATCCGCATCGACTCGGCGGCGCAGCTCGTCAAGGACCCGGCGCTGCCCGAGGTCCCGGACCACCCCGGTCCGGGCGAGCACCCGCACGTCGACCGCGACGAGCTGCACGACATCTACCGCGGGTGGCGCGCCGTCGCCGACGCGTACGACGAGCCGCGCGTCCTCGTGGGGGAGGTCTGGCTCGCGGACCGGGAGCGGTTCGCCCGGTACCTGCGCCCCGACGAGATGCACACGGCGTTCAACTTCGACTTCATGGCCCGCCCGTGGGACGCGAAGGCCCTGCGGGAGTCGGTCCAGACCACGCTCGACGCGCACGCCCCGGTCGCCGCCCCGGCGACCTGGGTCCTGTCGAACCACGACGTGACCCGCCCCGTGACGCGCTACGGGCGCGAGGACAGCTCGTTCGCGTTCGCCACCAAGCGGTTCGGCACGCCGACCGACCTGGCGACCGGGCGGCGTCGGGCCCGCGCGGCCGCGCTGCTCTCCGCCGCGCTGCCCGGCTCGCTGTACCTCTACCAGGGCGACGAGCTCGGCCTGCCCGAGGTGGAGGACCTCCCGCTCGACGCCATCCAGGACCCGATGCACGCGCGGTCCGGCGGCGTCGACCCGGGCCGCGACGGCTGCCGCGTCCCCCTCCCGTGGACGCGCGGCGGCACGAGCCACGGTTTCGGTCCCGACGGCGGGGCGCCGCCCTGGCTGCCCCAGCCGCAGGGCTGGGGCGAGCTCTCCGTCGAGGCGCAGACCGGCGACGAGACCTCGGTGCTCACGCTCTACCGGCGCGTCCTCGCGACCCGCCGGGCCGAGCCCGCGCTCCGGGCCGGCGGGTTCCGCTGGCTCGACTCCCTCGGCGGGGTCGTGCTCGGCGACGACGTCCTCGCCTTCGTCCGCGAGGCTCCCCGCGACGGCGAGGGCGACGGCGACGGGCGCGCGGTCGCGTGCGTCGTCAACCTCGGGCCCGACGACGTCCCGCTGCCCGCGGACGCCGAGGTCCTCCTGCGCAGCGACGCGCCCGGGAGCGCGTCCCGCGCCGGCGACGCGCCGAGCCTGGCGCACCTCCCCACCGACACCGCCGTCTGGCTCCGGGCCTGACCGCGGCGACCGTCACGAGAACCCGGGCCGCGGGGCCCCGGCCCCACGACCCGCACCCGCTACCCAGCACCCAGCACCCCGTAACCCACCACCCAGCACCACCGGAACCCAGGAGCGACGATGAAGTCCACACGTCAGGCGACCGCCCTCACCCTCGCGGGGGCGCTCGCGTTCAGCACGCTCGCCGCGTGCTCGAGCGGCGGCTCGGGCAGCGACGACGAGAGCAGCGGCTCGGGCGGCGACGGGAAGGTCACCCTCAAGGTGGTGTCCCTCCTGCCGGGCTCCGAGCAGGAGGCGATCGACGCCTTCAACGCGCAGGTCGAGGAGTTCGAGGCCGCGAACCCGGACATCGACGTGCAGCCGGAGGAGTACGAGTGGAAGGCGACGACGTTCGCCCCGCAGCTCGCCGGCGGCACGCTGCCCGACGTCTTCGAGATCCCCTTCACCGACGCCAAGACGCTCGTCGAGAACGGCCAGCTCGCCGACCTCGACGAGCAGTTCCGGACCCTGCCGTACGCCGACAAGTTCAACCCGGCGATCCTCGAGGCCGGGACGGGCTCCGACGGCCACGTCTACGCGATCCCCGCGAAGAACGTGTACGGCGTGGGCCTGCACTACAACCGGGAGCTGTTCGAGTCCGCCGGTCTCGACCCCGACCAGCCGCCGACCACGTGGGACGAGGTCCGCGAGGACGCGAAGAAGATCGCGGACGCCAACCCGGGCGTCGCGGGCTACATGCAGATGTCGCAGAACAACACGGGCGGCTGGCAGCTCACCGTCAACACGTTCGCGCGCGGCGGTCGGACGCAGGAGGTCGCCGACGACGGCACCGCCACCTCGACGCTCACGAACGACGGCACCAAGGAAGCGCTCGAGTGGCTCCAGGCCATGCGCTGGGAGGACAACTCCCTCGGGAGCAACTTCCTCCTCGACTGGGGGACCATGAACCAGGCGTTCGCCGCGGGCCAGGTCGCCATGTACACGTCGGGCTCGGACGTCTTCACGTCGCTCGTCCAGACGAACGCGATCGACCCCGCCACCTACGGCCTCGCGGCGCTGCCGCTCGAGGGCGACGACGCGGGCGTCCTCACCGGCGGCACGCTCGCCGCGATGCCGGCGGACGTGGACGAGGCGAAGAAGGAGGCCGCGATCAAGTGGATCGACTTCTTCTACCTCGGCAAGCTCGTCGACGAGAAGCGCGCCGTCGCCGACGCCGAGACGCTCGTCGCGAACGACCAGCCCGTCGGCACCCCGGTCCTGCCGATGTTCTCCCCGGAGCAGTACCAGCAGAACCAGGAGTGGATCAAGGACTACATCAACGTCCCGCTCGACCAGATGACGAGCTACACGGACACGATGTTCGACCTCCCGCTCGTGGGCGAGCCGTCGCAGAAGACGCAGGAGATCTACGCCCTGCTCGACCCCGTCGTCCAGGCCGTCCTCACCGACGAGAACGCCGACGTGGACGCGCTGCTGGAGCAGGCGAACACCGAGGCGCAGGCCCTGCTCGACCAGGGCTGACGCCCGTCGGGGCGCGCGGGCACCGTCCGCGCGCCCCGGCCCGCAGACCCGGGTCGGCCGGCGGCGCCCCCTGCCGGCCGACCCGCACCCCGCCGGTGCCCGACGGCGCGACGCACCTCGCGTCGTCGGGCACCTCCCACCGCACCGAAGGACGTCCACCCGTGACCGCCACCACCGCCCCGCCGCGACGGGGACCCGCCTCGCACGCGCGGGCCGACCGCGGCGGCCGCCGCCGCAGCCCCGTGACGTGGTTCCGCGGCGGCGGCCTGAGCAACCTCGTGTTCCTGCTCCCGCTGATCCTGATCTTTGGCGTCTTCTCGTGGTTCCCGATCGTGCGCGCGGTGATCATGAGCTTCCAGGAGACGAACCTCGTGAGCGACCCGACGTTCGTCGGGCTCGACAACTTCCGCCAGGTGCTCAGCGACCCGCTCCTGGGCAAGGCCGTGCAGAACACGCTCTACTTCGCGTTCCTCGCGCTGCTGTTCGGGTACCCGATCCCGCTCGTCGCCGCGGTGCTCATGCGCGAGGTCCGCCGGGCGCGCGGGCTGTACTCCGCGCTCGCCTACCTGCCGGTCGTCGTGCCGCCGGTCGTCGCGGTGCTGCTGTGGAAGTTCTTCTACAACGGCAGCCCGACGGGCGTGTTCAACACGATCCTCGGCTGGGTCGGGCTCGGCCCGTACCCGTGGCTCCAGGACGCCTCGACGGCGATGCCCTCGCTCGTGCTCGCGGCCACGTGGGCCGGCGCGGGAGGGACGATCATCATCTACCTCGCGGCGCTCACGAGCGTGCCGCCGGAGCTCTACGACGCGTCCGAGGTCGACGGCGCCGGGCTGTGGCGCAAGATCTGGCACGTCACGCTGCCCGCGCTGCGCGGCGTCCTGTTCATCACCCTGATCCTCCAGGTGATCGGCACGGCGCAGGTCTTCCTCGAGCCCTACCTCTTCACCGGGGGCGGGCCGAACAACGCGACCCTGACGATCCTGCTGCTCATCTACCGCTACGCCTTCCAGAACAGCCTGGGCGGCGACTACGGGGCCGCGACCGCGCTGTCGATCATGCTCGCCGCCGTCCTCGCCGTCTTCTCGGTCCTCTACTTCCGGCTCACCCGGTCCTGGAGCACGTCATGACCCTCTCGCCCACCGACAACCCGAGCGAGATCGGCGTCGTCTCGCAGGACTCCGCAGCGACGGCCGAGGGCGCGCCCGCGGGCCCGACGGACGGGACGGACGCCGCCCGCCGCGCCGCCGAGGCGAGCCGCACGCGTCGTGAGGCGGACCGCCGTCGGCTGCGCGCCCGCCGCCGGAGGGCGCTCGACGGCGTCGAGGACCGCGGCGCGCTCTCCGAGGCGGACTGGCGCCGTCCGTCCGTGCGGTGGGGCATGGGCACGACCCACGTCCTGCTGCTCGTGGTCCTCGTCGTCGCGGGCCTCGGCCCGATGCTGCTGCTCGCGAAGTACGCCGTCACGCCGACGCAGGACATCCTGCGCACGCCGATGGCCGTCTTCCCGAACGGCATCGCGTGGGACAACCTCGACAAGGCGTGGAACGACGTCCAGGTCAGCCGGTACTTCCTCAACACGATCTGGCTCGCGGTCGGGTCGTGGGCGTCGCAGATCCTCGTCGCGACGACGGGCGGCTACGCGCTGTCCGTGCTGCGCCCGCGGTACGGGAAGGTCGTGCAGGCGCTCGTGCTGTCGACGATGTTCGTCCCCGCGATCGTCCTGCTCGTCCCGCTGTACCTGACGATCCTCGACCCGCCGCTGCTGGGTCGCTCGCTCATCAACAGCTTCTGGGCCGTGTGGCTGCCCGCGGGCGCGAGCGCGTTCAACGTGCTGCTCGTCCAGCGGTTCTTCGACAGCCTCCCGCGCGAGGTGTTCGAGGCCGCGCGCATGGACGGCGCCGGGCCGTACCGGCTGTTCTGGTCGGTCGTGCTGCCGATGTCGCGACCGATCGTCGGCGTCGTCTCGGTCTTCGCGGTCATCGCGGCCTGGAAGGACTTCCTCTGGCCGCTGCTCGTGCTCAAGGACCCGGCGATCCAGCCGCTGTCCGTGCGCCTGCCGTCCATCGAGGCGTCGACCGACCTCGGCGTCTTCCTCGCGGCCCTCGCGATCTCGACCCTCATCCCCGTCGGCCTGTTCCTCGTCTTCCAGCGCATGTTCCTCCAGGGCGCCGGCCTCGGAGGAGCGGTCAAGGGCTGACCCCAGCGCTCTGCCCCCGCCCCACCCCTCCGCCCCCTCTCCGCCCCCACCTCTCCGTCGAACACGGGGTTGGCGACCGGAATCGTCTCGATCCGGTCGCCAACCCCGTGCTCGACGGCGCCAACCCCGTGGTCGGCGGCGCCAGGGCCGTGGTCGGCGGCGGTAGGGGCGTGGTCGGCGGCGCGGGCGGTTCAGCCGCGGCCGCGGGGCTGCATCGCGCGCAGGACGGCGTCGTGGACGTCGGTGTTGCGCTGTGCGCCCGCGAGGCGTGCGGCGCCCGGGCCCTGCGCGGTGATCGGCGTCGCCTCGCCCGTGTGGCCGCCCGTCGTCCAGTCGACCGTGAACTGCAGGTCGGAGCCCGCGAGGTCGAACGGGCCGTCCTCGGCCGTCGCACCCTCGCCGCCCTCGTCCTCGGGGTCGACGTTCTCGATCGCGAGCCCGCCCGTCGCGTGGTCGCCCACGACGAGCACGAGCGTGTCCCGGTTCCGCTCCTGGAAGTCCAGCGCCAGCGCGACGGTCTCGTCGAGCGCCTGCCCGGCCTGGATCGTGCGCGTCGCGTTGGAGCGGTGCGCGAACTCGTCCACGCCCTCCTCCTCGACGAGCAGGAAGAACCCGTCGCGGTCGCGCGACAGCACGTCGAGCGCCTTGGCCGTCATGTCGACGAGCGGTACCTCCGGCTCGTACAGGTCGCCCTCGCCCTCGTTGCGCTGCTCGAACATCTCCTCGTTCGCGAACAGGCCGAGCAGCTTGCGCCCGCGCGCGTCAGCGAGCCCCTCGGCGTCGCTCACGTACGTGTAGCCGAGGCCCTGCGCGCGCTCGACGAGGTTCCGCTTCGTCCCCTTGCTCTGCTCGGTCGGGTCCTTCGCGGGGTTGTCCTCCCACGCGCCGGGGTCGCCCGCCGGGTACCACCAGTCCTCGCCGCCGCCGAGGACGACGTCGGGCCGCGAGCCCTCGAGGAGCTGGCGCGCGATCTCGCTCTGGTCGCCGCGGTCGGGCACGTGCGCGCCGAACGCCGCGGGCGTCGCGTCGGTGACCTGCGCCGTCGTGACCAGGCCCGTGGCCTTGCCCGCGTCCCGGGCCGCCTCGAGGAGCGTCGGGACCGGGTTGCCGTCGACGTCGACGCCCACCGCCCCGTTGTACGTCCGGACCCCGGACGCGAACGCCGTCGCGCCCGCCGCGGAGTCCGTGACGGCCTCCTCGGGGTCGGCCGAGTCCGTCGTGGTCCAGCCGGCGTGCTCGAGCGAGTCCATCGCGAGCTGCCCGTCCTTGCCGACCGTCGCGAGCCGGACCAGCTCGCGGTGCGAGAGCCCGAGCCCGTCGCCCTGGATGAAGATGACGTTGCGGGCGCGGTCGTTCCCGTGACCCTGGCCGCCGCCGCGGTCGCCGCCCCGGTCGTCGCCGCGCTCGCCACCGCCGCCGAGCGGCAGGAGCATCACGAGCGCCGCGGCGGCCGCGACCCCCGTCGTCCGTGCGCTGAACCGTCCTCGTCGTGCCTGCATGAGACTCCCCTTCCCACCGGCGCCGGCTCCGGTGCCGGCACGGCCGCCGCGGACGGGGTCGCCGTCGTCGCGGGGCACGCCCGACGGCGTCGGTGCCGCCGGGTCGCTCCCCACGCTAGGCAGGGGCGGGGGACTGGCAAGCGGGGCCGGGGTGCGGGGCGGTCACCAGCGGTTGTGGACCTCCTCGGCCCAGCCGACGAGCCCGTCGAACCGCACCGGCGTGGACGGCGTGCCGCCCGCACCCGGCGCGGCCGACGGGGTGAACGTGCCCGACCAGTGCCCGAAGCACTGGTCGGTCGACGACGAGACGACCCCGAGGTGCGTGCGCGTGACCTTCGTGTGGAAGGGCACGAACGTCGCGTCGAGCCCGCCGCCGCTGACGCGCCACGGCCGGTCCGGGTCGGCGAGGTCGTAGTCCCACACGAGCTCGTCGGGGAGGTGGTGGAGGCGCCCGTCGACGAGGACCGCGTTCTCGGTCGATCCGGTTCCGACCGTCCAGCGGCCGCCCACCTGGATCCCGACGACCCGGCCGTGGCTCTCGCCCGAGCCCGCGCCCCAGTTCCACCGGACGTCGTAGGGCCAGCGCCCGCGCCCGTGGTCGAGCACGGCCCACGACGACCCGGCGGGCACGTCGATCGTCCGGCCGTCGACCCACAGCGTGCCGTGCGCGGGGCGGGCCACGTCCTTGACCGTGTACTGGAACCGCGTGTCGCTCCACGGGACCACCACGGCGAGCCGCTCGTGACCTTGCGGCAGCGCGGCGACGACGTCGAACGAGACGTCGCGCGTGCGTGCCCGCAGGCGCGTGCCGCCGTCGACCTCGTCGAGGTCGATCGCGAGGTTCTTCGCCCGGGCGCGCGCCGGGCCCTCGCCCAGCGTGCCGGGGAGCTCGACGCCGCGCGCCGGCACCACGGTCGCGGCGGCGCCCCACGTCCGCCCCGACTCCCGGTCCAGGACCCACACCTCGTGCACCGCGGCGTAGTCGATCGAGGAGACGGTGAGGGCGAGGACGTGCGTCGGGGTGGTGACGCCCCAGTACTCCCAGCGCTTGTTCCGGCCGAACCGGCGCGGGCCGCCCGCGCCGCGCCGCCCGATCTCGTCGGTGTCGACGAGGGGCTGCCGGGCCCAGCCGACGGCCCGGCGGTCGAGGCGGCCGTCGGGGCGCGTGAGCGGCACGCGCTCGGTGATCTCCGGGAGCGGCACGGCTCCACCTCCACGTGGTCGGCTCGGGGCGGCTCGTGCGCGGGCGTCGGTGCCTGCGGCGCGGCCCGAGGAGCGAGCGGCCCGAGTCTAGGGTGCGAGCGTCCTCGCGAGGGACGAGGTGACACTCTGTCCCGTCAATGTCACGTCCGAGGTGCCCGCTTCCGGACGAGCGGGCTCAGGAGCGGGTGCCATGATCGGGAGCATGCCCCCGTTCTCCCCCCAGGACGTCACTGCCGACACGGGCCGGGCCGCTGCGCCCGTCGAGCCCGTCGAGCCCGCCGCCACCCCCGCGAGCGCCGTCGACCCCGGTCCCACCCCCGACCTGCGCCCGTACGACGCGCTGCTGCTGTACTCGTTCGGCGGGCCCAACAAGCCCGAGGACGTCGTGCCGTTCCTGCGCAACGTCACCGCGGGCAAGGGCATCCCGGACTCGCGCCTCGAGGAGGTCGGCGAGCACTACTACGGCTTCGGCGGCAAGAGCCCCATCAACGAGCAGAATCTCGCGCTCAAGGCGGCGCTCGAGGCCGAGCTCGCGCGCCGCGGCGTCGAGCTGCCCGTCGTGTGGGGCAACCGCAACTGGGAGCCGTACACGACCGACGCGATCGACGAGCTCGAGGCGCTGGGCGCGAAGAACGCGGTCGCCCTGGTGACGTCCGCGTACTCGTCGTACTCGGGCTGCCGCCAGTACCGCGAGGACCTCGCGGTCGTGCTCGACGGGCGCGGCCAGCTCGGCCCCGACGGCTCCACGGGCGTGCAGTTCGACAAGGTGCGCTCCTACTTCAACCACCCAGGCTTCGCGCAGGCGAACGTCGACGCGGTGCTCGACGGCTACGCGGCGCTCGCGGACAAGGGCGGCGACGGCGCGGCCGCGCGGCTCGTGTTCGTCACGCACTCCATCCCGGACACCATGGAGGCGGCGTCGCGCATCTCGTTCGCGACGTACTCCGAGCAGCACCTCGACCTCGCGCGCGTGATCGCGGCGGAGGTCTCGGCGCGCCTGGGTCACGACGTCGCGTGGGACCTCGCGTACTGCTCGCGGTCCGGCCCGCCGAGCCAGCCGTGGCTCGAGCCCGACGTGAACGACCACCTCGAGGCCCTCGCGCAGGACGGCGTCCGCGACGTCGTGCTGTCGCCGATCGGCTTCGTCTCCGACCACATGGAGGTCGCGTACGACCTCGACACCGAGGCGATGGAGACGGCGACGGGGCTCGGGATGACCGCGGTCCGCGCGGGCACCGTGA
Organism: Sphaerisporangium cinnabarinum; assembly: GCA_003052455.1. Lineage (GTDB taxonomy): Bacteria > Actinomycetota > Actinomycetes > Actinomycetales > Cellulomonadaceae > Cellulosimicrobium > Cellulosimicrobium cinnabarinum. The sequence goes on from QAPD01000027.1 coordinate 16,831, forward strand.
GCACGCGCGAGCCGTTCGTGCGCGGTCTCGTCGACCTGCTCGTCGAGCGCGCGGCGCTCGCGCGCGGCGAGGTCGTCGAGCAGGCCACGGTGGGCGCGCTGCCCGCGTTCCGCTCGGTGTGCGCGCCGGGCTGCTGCCTGCGCCGCGACGGCGAGCCGAGCGGCGTCCCGGCGCTGTGCAGCACGGACATCCACAGCTGAACCCCGGCGGACACCCCCGCACGGACCCGAGAGGAACCCCGATGAACGACGCCGCGCGCGTACCCGCGGACCACGAGCAGATCAACACCACCATCCGCTACGCGATGTGGTCCGTCTTCGCGACGGCCGCGCCCCTGCCCGCCGAGGCCGACGAGCGCGCCGGCCTCGTGGCCGACGCGCTGGCCGCCGTCGGCGGTGGCGACGACCCGTCCGCGACGGACGGCGACCTCGTCGTGCGCGGCTGGTACGACGTCGCGGGCCTGCGCTCGGACGCCGACCTCATGGTGTGGTGGCACGGCCCGACGGTCGAGTCGGTGCAGCGTGCCTACCAGCACCTGCGCGCGAGCGGCCTGGGCGCGCACCTCGAGCCCGTGTGGTCGAACGTGGCGCTGCACCGCCCGGCGGAGTTCAACCGGGGGCACGTGCCCGCGTTCCTCGCAGGCGAGGAGCCGCGCGACTACCTGTCGGTGTACCCGTTCGTGCGCTCGTACGACTGGTACCTCCTGCCCGACGCCGAGCGCCGTACCATGCTGCGCGACCACGGCCTCGCCGCGAAGGACTACCCCGACGTGCGGGCCAACACGGTCGCGTCGTTCGCGCTGGGCGACTACGAGTGGATCCTCGCGTTCGAGGCCGACGAGCTGCACCGCATCGTCGACCTCATGCGCGAGCTGCGCGCGACCGAGGCGCGCCGCCACGTGCGCGAGGAGGTCCCGTTCTTCACGGGCCCGCGCACGACGCTCGCCGACTGGGCGGACCGCCAGCCCCTGGCCTGAGCCCCGCCCGTCTGCTCGCCCGCCCGACCCGACCCGCCCAGGCCCGCGGCCGAGAACGACCCTGGTGTCGATGTCCCCGCGATATCGGCACCAGGGTCGTTCTCGGCGGCGAGCGGCGTCGTTCTCGGTGGCGGGGGAGCGACGGGTCGCCCGAGATGCTCAGCATGCTGAGTGATGTCAGGCTGGAGGCATGACCACCGCAGCCGCCGTCCCCGCGGGAAGCGTCCGCGCCCCCGCCCCCTCCGACCGGGTCCGTCAGGTCGTCGTCCTCGTGGGCTCGCTCGTCGCCGCCGGTGCCGCGGCGTACGGCGCGGGCGCCTTCGGTGGCACGTCCGTCGAGCAGACCGCCGGGGGCGCGCTGTCCTCGACCGCGACGCCCGTCGCGCCGGACAACCCGGCGTTCCGCATCTGGTCGGTGATCTACCTCGGGCTCTTCGTGTCCGCCGTCTACCAGGTGCTGCCGCGGCACGCGACGAGCCCGCGCCTGCGCGCGACCGCGTGGTGGGTCCTCGTGTCCATGGTCCTCAACGCCGCGTGGATCGGCGTCGTGCAGGCCGGGTGGGTCCCGCTGAGCGTCGTCGTCATCGCGGCGCTGCTCGCCGTCGACGCGGTGGTCGTCGTGCGGCTCGTGCGCCGTCGGCCCGAGTCGACGGCGCAGGCCGTCGTGCTCGACGGGACGATGGGCCTGTACACCGGCTGGGTGAGCGTCGCGACGCTCGCGAACGTCGCCGCGGCGCTCACCGACGCGGGCGTCGGCGAGCTCGGGCTCGGCGCGACGGGCTGGTCCGTCGTGCTCGTGGTGCTCGCCGCGGCGCTGTCCGTCGCGTGGGCGGCGTTCGCCGCCGGGCGCCGCGCGGTCGCCCTCGGCATCGGCCTCGCGATGTCGTGGGGCCTCGCGTGGATCGCCGTCGGACGGTTCCAGGGCGACCTCGTCGACCCCACCGTCGCCTGGGCCGCCGTCGGAGCGTCCGCAACAGCGCTGATCGCGGCGCTGCTAGCGGCAACCCGCCGGTCACGCCCCTGAGCACCCGCCGAGCACGGGGTCGGCGACCGGATCGAGCCCAGGACGGTCGCGGACCCCGTGCTCGGCGGGGCGGAGCGTGGATCGTCAGGGGTAGAGGCCTCGGATCTGGTGGGCCTCCGCCACGCGCTGGACGCCGATGACGAGCGCCGCGTCGCGCAGGCTCAGGTCCTCTCGGCGCGCGAGGCCCGCGACCTCCTCGTAGGCGTGGAGCATGCGGTGCTCGAGCTTGTCGCCGATCTCCTCCGCGGTCCACCAGTACGCCTGGTTCGCCTGGACCCACTCGAAGTAGGAGACGACGACGCCGCCCGCGTTCGCGAGCACGTCCGGCACCACGGTCACGCCGTTCTTCGCGAGCACGCGGTCGCCCTCGGCGGTCGTCGGGCCGTTGGCGCCCTCGACGACCCAGCGCGCGCGCACGGTCCGGGCGGTGTCGCCGTCGAGCACGCCCTCGACCGCGGCCGGCACGAGCACGTCGACGTCGAGCGCGAGCAGCGCGTCGTTGTCGACCGGGTCGGCCCGGTCGAAGCCCACGACGCTGCCGGTCGCGGCGACGTGCTCGACCAGCGCCCGCACGTCGAGACCGTCCGGGGCGTGCACCCCGCCGTACTGGTCGGACACCGCCACGACGCGGGCGCCGCGGGCCGCGAAGATCGCGGCCGCGTGCGACCCGACCTTGCCGAAGCCCTGGATGGCGACGCGCACGTCGGACAGCGGCACGCCCGCCTCCTCGAGCGCCGCGGCGGTGACGTGCACGACCCCGGCGCTCGTCGCCGTCGTCCGACCGAGCGACCCGCCCACGGTGATGGGCTTGCCGGTCACGACCGCCGGGATCGTGTAGCCCTGGTTGACGGAGTAGGTGTCCATGACCCAGGCCATGGTCCGCTCGCTCGTGCCCATGTCGGGCGCCATGATGTCCCGCTCGGGCCCGATGACCGGCATGATCTCCGACGTGTAGCGGCGCGTCACGCGCTCGAGCTCCGCCTCGGAGTAGGAGCGCGGGTCGATCGCGACGCCGCCCTTCGCGCCGCCGTACGGCAGGTCCACGAGGGCGCACTTCCACGTCATCCACATGGCGAGCGCGCGGACCTCGTCGATGTCGACGCTCGGCGCGTACCGCAGGCCGCCCTTGCCCGGACCGCGCGACACGTTGTGCTGCACGCGGTAGCCGTGGAACAGGACGGTGCGGCCGTCGTCGCGCCGCAGCGGCACGGCCACGTTCACCTCGCGGCGCGGGGTCGCGAGCATCTCGTGCAGGCCGTCGTCGTAGCCGAGGAAGCGGACCGCGCCGGCGAGCTGCGCGTGCGCGGTGTCGAGCGCGGACGCCGGGGCCCCGGCGTCGGGGGAGCGGCGCGTGCCGCGGGGGAGATCGGTGCTGTCGGTGGGGGCGGGGCCGTCGCTCGTGGTGGCGGGCGGCACGGACGTCGTCGTCACGGTTCCTCCGGTTCGAGGTTCTCCTCGGTGCCGCGGGGGTGTGCGGCACCGAGGGTCACGCTACCCCCGGCGCGGGCGCTCGCCGCTCACGCGCCCCGGCGGTGCCCCAGGGCGTCGACGGCCGCGAGCTCGTCCGCGGTGAGGGAGAACCCGGTCACCCGGAAGTTCGCCTCGATCCGCTCCGGCGTCACGGACTTCGGGATGACGACGAACCCGTGGTCGAGGTGCCAGCGCAGCACGACCTGCGCGGGCGTGACGCCGTGCGCCGCCGCGACCTCCGCGAGGACCGGCGCGTCGAGGTCGGTGCGCTTGAACGGGCTGTACCCCTCGAGCACGACGCCGCGCTGCGCGAGCTCGTGCACGACCCGGTGGTCGTAGTCGGCCGGGCTCCACGGGATCTGGTCGACGGCGGGCGTCTCGCCGACCTGCTCGGACAGCACGTCGACCTGGTCGACGGAGTAGTTGCTCACCCCGATCGAGCGCACCTTGCCCTCGTCGCGCAGCTCGACGAACCGCTCCCACACCCACGGCGAGGCCTCGCCCGCCGGCGGCCAGTGGATGAGCCACAGGTCGACGTGGTCCGTGCCGAGGTCGCGCAGCGACGCCTCGAGCGTCTCGCGTTCGCGGCCCGCGGCGTCCGGCGGGAGCTTGGTCGTGACGAACACGTCGCCGCGGTCGACGGACGAGTCGGCGAGCGCGCGCCCGACCTGCGCCTCGTTGCCGTAGCCCGTCGCGGTGTCGACGTGCCGGTAGCCCACGTCGAGCGCGTGGCGCACGGCGCGGTAGGCGTCGTCGCCCTCGGACTGCCACGTGCCGAGGCCGAGCAGGGGCATCGTGCCGCCGGGCAGCTCGACCGTGGGGACGGGGGCGGGGTCTGCGGAGGTCATGCCGTCAGTCTCCGTGCCCGACGGCGTCGCTCGCCACCGCGGGCGCCGTCGCCGTCGCGCGGGCGGAGGTCAGCGGCGCGTGCGACGGCGGTACTGAGCAGGGGTCTCGCCCGCGAGGCGCGCGAAGGTGCGCGTGAACGAGGGCTGGTCGTAGAACCCGCTCGCCGCCGCGACGTCGCCGATCGTCATGGCGCTCCCCGCGAGGAGGCGTGTCGCGTGGTCGACCCGGGTGCGCAGCACGAGCTGGCGCGGCGTCACGCCGTACACGCGCCGCACCCGCCGGTCGAGCACCGCGGGCGTGCAGCCCGCCGCCTCGGCGAGCCGCGCCGTCGTCCAGCGGGCGCCGAGGTCCGTCTCGACCGCGGCGACGAGCGCGGCGAGGGAGTCCATGGTCGCGTCGTCGGCCGCGCCCGCACGCAGGTCGTGCGAGACGGACACGAGGCCGACGAGGTGACCGGCGTCGTCGTGCACGGGGAGCTTGGACGTGAGGAACCAGCCCGACGTGCCGCCGAGCCGCCGGATGCGCTCGAGCTCGCCGCGCAGCGCGCGCCCGCGCAGCACCTCGGCGTCCTGCTGCTCGTAGCGCTCGGCGAGCTGCGGGACGAACAGGTCGCGCGCGCGTCGGCCCAGCACCGCGCGGCGCGAGCGCTCGGTCGTCCGCGCGACGAACACGGGGTTGACCGCGACGTACCGGCCCGTGACGTCCTTCGCGCAGAACATCGTGTCCGGCAGCTCGTCCATGAGCGCGACCATGGCGGGGCTGAGCGCTCGGAGGAGCTGGTCCGCCGCGGGCGGCGAGGTCTCGGCGTTGTCGCGGTCGGGTGTCATGTCGCCCCGGATCGTACAAGACGAGTCACCGCGACCCGAGGCACCCTGGAGGGATGAGCAACGACGCGCCCGCCCGGCCGCTCCCCACCCCCGGACCTGTCGGCGACACGAGCCTCACCTCCCCGGACGACCTCGTCGAGGAGGCCGTCGCGCTGGCCCGGCGCTGGCTCGCCGCCAGCGAGGGAGCGGGCGACGCGCGCGCCCGCAAGACCGCCGAGCGGCTCGGTGCGCTCGTCTCCGACCCCGCGGGCCTCGAGCTCGCGGTCCGGTTCGTCGACGACGTCGCGCGCCCCCAGGACGTGCACGTCGCCGCGCGGGCGCTCGGCCGCCTCGGCCAGCTCGCGGGCAGCGCGGGGTCGTTCCTCGGGCCGGTCGACCGGTCCCTCCTGCGCGTCGGGGCGGGTGTCGCACCGGTGCTGCCGCGCGTCGTCGTGCCGGCCGCGCGCGTGCGCCTGCGCCAGCTCGTGGGCCACCTCGTGGCCGACGCCGGCCGCGGCCTCGGCCCGCACCTCGCCCGGACCCGCGCGGAGGGCTACGCGCTCAACGTCAACCTCCTCGGCGAGGCCGTGCTCGGCGAGGCCGAGGCGGACGCCCGCCTCGAGCGCACCCTCGCGCTCGTGCGGCGGCCCGACGTCGACTACGTGTCGGTCAAGGTGTCGTCCGTCGCGTCGCAGCTCGTCACGTGGGACCTCGACGGGTCGTGCGCGCGGGTCGTGGAGCGGCTCCTGCCGCTGTACCGGGCCGCGCGCGACCACGGCGTCTTCCTCAACCTCGACATGGAGGAGTACAAGGACCTCGCGCTCACGACCGCGGTCTTCCGCGAGATCCTCGCGCACGACGACCTGCACGACCTCGAGGCCGGGATCGTGCTCCAGGCGTACCTGCCCGACGCGCTCGGTGCGCTCGACGGGCTCACGCGCTTCGCGGCCGAGCGCGTCGCCGCCGGGGGAGCGCCGGTCAAGGTGCGCCTCGTCAAGGGCGCGAACCTCGCGATGGAGGCCGTCGAGGCCGAGCTGCACGGCTGGCCGCAGGCGCCCTACCCGACCAAGCCCGACGTCGACGCCAACTACGTCCGCCTCCTCGACCACGCCCTGCGCGCGCCGCGGACCGACGCCGTGCGCATCGGCGTCGCGAGCCACAACCTCTTCCACGTCGCGCTCGCCGTGCTCCTCGGCCGGGCCCGCGGCGTGAGCCACGCGCTCGACGTCGAGATGCTCCAGGGCATGGCCCCGGGCGAGGCGCGCGCCGTGCGCGACGAGGTCGCGGCCGACCGCGTCGAGAGCGGCCCGCACGCGGGGCGCGGCGGGCGCGTCGTGCTGTACACGCCCGTCGTGCGCGACGAGGACTTCGACGTCGCGATCTCCTACCTCGTGCGCCGCCTCGAGGAGAACGCCGCCGAGCAGAACTTCCTGCACGCCATGTTCGCGCCCGACGGGTCGCCCGCGGGCAGCCCCATGGAGCGCCAGGAGGCCGCGTTCCGCGCGTCCGTGCGCCACGGGGTGCACTACGCCGAGACCGACGTCGCGCCGCGCCGCACACCCCGGCCCGCCGTCGACGCAGGGTCGGGGAGCCCGGAGCACGACGGCACGGCGCCCGAGGGCACCGGGAACGGCGCCGGGTTCGCGAACGCCCCCGACACCGACCCGGCGGTCGCCGCCTCGCGCGACTGGGCCCGCCACGTCACCGGGACCGGCTCCGGGTACGTCCCCGTCCGCACGCCCGAGCTCACCACGACCGCCCAGGTGGACGACGCCGTCGCGACCGCCGTGCGCGCGACCGCCGCGTGGTCGCAGGTCGCCCCGGCGGCCCGCGCCGCCGCCCTGCGCGCCGTCGCCCGGCGCCTGGAGGAGGCGCGCACCGACCTCGTCGCCGCGATGGTGCACGAGCCCGGCAAGACCGTCGCCGAGGCCGACCCCGAGGTGAGCGAGGCCGTCGACTTCGCGCGCTACTACGCGCGCTCCGCCGAGGAGCTGGACCACGTGCCCGGCGCCCGGTTCGCGCCCGACGGCGTCACGCTCGTCACGCCGCCGTGGAACTTCCCCGTCGCGATCCCCGTGGGCGGGGTCCTCGCGGCGCTCGCGGCCGGGTCGGCCGTGCTCGCCAAGCCCGCGCCGCCGACGCCGCGCTGCCTCGAGGTCGCCGTCGAGGCGGTCCACGCGGGCCTGCGCGACGCGGTGGCCGCGGCGCCGGGAGACTTCCCGGGGCTGGACGCGGGCTCGGTGACGGAGGTCGTGCAGTACGTCCGCGTGCCCGACGACGAGCTCGGCACCCGCCTCGTGACGCACGACGACGTCGCGCGCGTCGTGCTCACGGGCTCGATCGAGACCGCGCAGCTCTTCGCGCGGTGGAAGCCGTCGCGCCCGGTGCTCGCCGAGACGTCGGGCAAGAACGCGCTCGTCGTCACGCCGTCGGCGGACCTCGACCTCGCGGTCGCGGACCTCGTGCGGTCGGCGTTCGGGCACGCGGGGCAGAAGTGCTCGGCCGCGTCGCTCGCGATCCTCGTCGGCTCGGCGGGCGACCCGCGGACCGAGACGGGGCGGCGCGTGCGGCGCCAGCTCGTGGACGCGGTGCGCTCGCTCGCCGTCGGTCCGGCGACCGACGTCTCGACGACCATGGGTCCGCTCACCGAGCCCGCGTCGGGCAAGCTGCTGCACGCGCTGACGACCCTGGAGCCGGGGGAGTCCTGGCTCGTGCGGCCGCGGCTGCTCGACGGCGGGCCCGACCTGGAGGGCCGCCTCTGGACGCCCGGCCTCAAGGAGGGCGTCGCGCCCGGGTCGCCGTCCCACCTCACCGAGTACTTCGGCCCCGTCCTCGGGATCATGACCGCCGCGACGCTCGACGAGGCGATCGCGCTCCAGAACGCCGTGCCGTTCGGGCTCACCGGCGGCATCCACAGCCTCGACGACGCGGAGGTCGAGCGCTGGCTCGACGCCGTCCAGGTGGGCAACGCCTACGTCAACCGGCACATCACGGGCGCGATCGTGCAGCGGCAGTCGTTCGGCGGCTGGAAGCAGTCGGCCGTCGGCCCGGGCGCCAAGGCGGGCGGGCCGAACTACGTCGCGCAGCTCGGGCGCTGGAGCGACGCGCCGGGCGAGGACGCCGGCGAGGGCGCGGGGACGTCGTCGGGCAGCACCGACCCGGGGCGTGCCGCGCCGGCCGACGCCACGCCGCCCGCGCGCGAGACCGCGCCCGAGGCGTGGCTCGCGTGGGCGCAGGCCGACGACGCGCGCTGGTGGGCGCGGGAGTTCTCCGTGGGCCACGACCCCTCGGGTCTGCACGTCGAGGCGAACGTGTTCCGCTACCGCCCGGTCGACGTGCTCACCGTGCGCGTCGGCGCGGACGCCCTCCCCGTCGAGGTCCAGCGCGTGCTCCACGCCGCGCGCACCGCGGGCGTGCCGGCGGTCGTCGTGCCGAGCACGGGCGACGCCGCCGTGAGCGACGAGGAGTTCGCGCGCCGCGTCGCGTCCGGCGCGGTCCGGGGCCGGGTCCGCGTCGTCGGCTCGGCGCCGGGGCTGCACGAGGCCGCGGCCGAGCGCGTCGGCGAGGTGACGGTGCTCGACCACCCCGTCGTCGCGAGCGGGCGTCGCGAGCTGCTCGCCGTGCTCCACGAGCAGGCGGTCAGCCGCACGACCCACCGGTACGGCCACGTGAAGCGCTGACCCGCGGCGCCGTCGAGGGAGAGGCCCGGCCTCGGCCAGGCCCCGTCCTCGACGGGCCGGGCCCTACCGCGCGTCCTGCGCCGGTACCACCGTCACGGACGTCGCGTCGCGGAACGCGCGCAGGCGCTCCGCCTGCTCGGCGACGGCGTCGGTGAGCCCGGCGTCCCACGGGACCCACGGGTCGGTGCGGACCGTGAGGCGGCGGCCCGACGCGCGGGGCCGCCACGTGCCCACGACCTCACCCCCCGCGAGCACGGCCCCGGGCCGGCCGAGGACCCGCCACAGGTCCTGGGCGCGCGCGACGTCCGGGACGAGCGTCGCGCGGTCGCGCAGCTGGAGGAACAGGTCGTAGGGGCCCACGAGGCGCACGGCCGGCACACCGGCCGCGAGCCGCGCGTCGCGCTCGCGCGCGGCGGCGCCCGTGACGCGCCCGAGGTCGTCGGCGAGCACCCAGCGCTCGGTCGGCCGCGCACCCGGCTCGACGTCGGCGACCTCGACGCGGACCGCGTCGTCGGGCCACCGGCTCCGGACGTCCTTGACCGGGGCGTCGAGGAACGCGGCGACGTCCTGGACGCTCGCGCCGGGGAAGAACCGCAGGTAGCCGCGCACGACGTCCAGGCGCGGCGGGGCGTCGCCGCCGAGGCGCCCGTAGAGCGGCGGCTCGAGGTCGGGGACGCGCCGCAGCACGGGCGGGGACGAGCCCGGCTCGAGCTCGAGCCCGGCCTGCAGGGCCGCGAGGCGGAACGTCTGCTCGTAGCTGTGGGTGGCGCCGCACGGCCCGCACCAGCGCAGGTGCGGCTCCGGGAGCCGCGCGGTGAGCCGCGTCGAGAGGTCGCCCTTGACGGTCGGCGTCTCGACGAGCTCGCGCTCCAGCCGCGCCTCGGTTCGGAGGGCGTCGAGCACGGCGACACCGGCCGCACGGAGCGGTCGGCTCGCGTCGTAGACCCGCTTGGCGGCGTCGGCCTCGGAGAACGGCGCCGTCGCCGTCGCGACCTCGGCGAGGTCCGCGCGGCGGTAGACGTGCGGGGCGCCGCGCAGGGTCCACGCGAGCGCGAGGTCGGGCGGCAGGGTGCCGGGCGTGATCGGCGGGGCGCCGCGGACGGCGAGCGCCCACGCGGCGCCGTCGGACCCCGTGTCCTGGACGCCCAGGTCGAGGACGGCGACGTCCGTCACCGCGGCCGCCGCGCCCGGCGCCCGGTCGAGCTCGTGGGCGTGCCAGCGCGCGGCGAGGACGTCGGCCCGCGAGAGCGTGGCCACCGGTTCCGTGGACGGGTGCACGACGCCAGGCTACGAGCGACCGCCCACAGCGTCGCGCCCCACGCGCCTCGGGTGCCGGGCGGCGCCGCGGACGGCGCCGGGTCAGACGGAGTCGCGCTCGACGAGCTCCGGCGCGAGGACCTGCGACGCGATCTCGTCGCCGCGGCCGCCCACGAGGTCGAGCAGGAGGTCGGTCGCGCCGCGCACCATCTCGACCATCGGGTTCTGGACCGTGGTGAGCGGGGGAGACGTCGTGGCGGCGGTGGCGAGGTTGTCGAAGCCGACGACGGACACGTCGCGCGGCACGTCGCGGCCGTGGGCCGCGAGCACGCGCAGCGCGCCCTCGGCCATGAGGTCGGACGCGACGAACAGGCCGTCGACGTCGGGGTGCGCGGCGAGGAGGCGCTCCATGGCCGCCGCGCCGCCCGCGACGGCGAAGTCGCCGATCTCGACCGCGTCGTCCGGCAGGCCGGCCTCGCGCAGCACCTCGCGGAAGCCCGTGAGCCGGTCCACGCCCGCCGTCATGTCCTGCGGGCCGGCGATCGTCGCGATGCGGCGCCGGCCCGCCTCGACGAGGCGCCGCGCCGCGAGGCGCCCGCCCTCGACGTTGTCGACGTCGACGTAGAGGAGGTCCGGCGTCGGGCGGAACGGCCGCCCCACGAAGACGGCGGGCAGGCGCGCCGCGAGGAGCGCCTCCTCGAGCTCGTCGTCGCGGTGGTGCGACGCGACGATCGCGCCGTCGACGTGGCCGCTGCTCAGGTACCGCACGATGCGGCCCGGCTGCTCGTCGGGGCGCGCGAACAGCAGCACGAGCTGCAGGTCGGTGCCGCCGAGCGCGGCGCTCACGCCGCGCATCGTGCCCGCGAGGAACGGGTCCGTGAGGATGCGCTCGTCCGGCTCGGGGACCACGAGGGCGATCGAGTCCGTGCGGCGCGTCACGAGCGAGCGGGCGGCGCGGTTGGGCGTGTAGCCGAGCTGCGCGACGGCGGCGTCGACCGCCGCCTGCGCCTCGGGGGACACCCGCAGGCCGCCGTTGATGGCGCGCGACGCCGTCGAGCGCGAGACACCCGCCGTCTGGGCCACCTCGTCCAGGGTCGGCGCGGAGCGCAGGCTGTTCATCCGGACAGTATCGCGCGCGCGCTCCCCGGTCCGCACCGCCCCGCTCACCGTGTCCTCACCGTCGTCCTCACTCGGCCGGGGCGGGGTCCGCGGCCGGCGTCTCGCGCGCCGGGATCGCGTTGTCGCGCGCGACCTGGCCGTACCAGGCGCCGCTCGCCTTGACGGTGCGCTCCTGCGTCTCGTAGTCGACGCGGACGATGCCGAACCGCTTCGTGTAGCCGAGCGCCCACTCGAAGTTGTCGAGGAGCGACCACGCGAAGTAGCCGCGCACGTCCGCCCCGGCGTCGATCGCGTCGCGCGTCGCGCGCAGGTGCGCGTCGAGGAACTCGAGCCGGTCCTGGTCGTCGACCGAGCCGTCCGGGCCCACCTGGTCCGGGTAGGCGGCACCGTTCTCGGTGATGTACATCGCGACGCCGCGCGGGCCGGTGAAGTCGCGCTGCAGGCGCGTGAGCAGGCGCGTCAGCCCCTCGGGCTGGACCTCCCAGCCCATGTCCGTGCGCGGCAGGCCGCGCGAGTGGGCGTGCACGCCGTCCGCGGCGGGGTAGGGGGACGACGTCGCGCGCACGGGCGCGTCGTCGGCCGCCTCGTCGCGGACGCCCTCGGGGCGGGTGCCCCCGGCACCGTCGCCCTCGGCGCCGGGCGCCGTCGCCTGCGGGCGGGCCGAGACGGCCCCGCCGTTGTAGTAGTTGACCCCGAGCGTGTCGATCGGGGTGGAGATGATCTCGAGGTCGCCGTCCTTGACGTGCTCGAGCAGCCCGTAGGGCGCGACGTCCTCGAGGACGTCGGCCGGGTACTCGCCGTGGAAGACGGGGTCGAGGAAGATCCGGTTGAACTGGCCGTCGATCCGGCGCGCGGCGTCGACGTCGGCCGGGTCCTGCGGGTCGACCGGGTCGGACACGGTGAAGTTCAGCGTGAGCCCGAGGTTCGCCTCCGGCGCGCGCTCGCGCAGCGCCTGGACCGCGAGGCCGTGCCCGAGCAGCAGGTGGTGCGCGGCCGCGAGGCCGTCCTCGCGCGACTGCCGGCCCGGTGCGTGCACGCCCGCGGTGTAGCCGAGGAACGCGGAGCACCACGGCTCGTTGAGGGTCGTCCACACGCCGACGCGGTCACCGAGCGCCTCGTGCATCGTCACCGCGTACTCGGCGAAGAGGTACGCCGTGTCGCGCGACGTCCAGCCGCCCTTGTCCTCGAGCGCCTGGGGGAGGTCCCAGTGGTAGAGCGTGAGCCACGGCAGGACGTCCGCCGCGAGCAGCTCGTCGACGAGGCGGTCGTAGAACGCGAGCCCGGCGGGGTTCACCGCGCCGCCGTCGGGACGCACGCGGGCCCACGACGTCGAGAACCGGTAGGCCCCGAGGTCGAGGCCCCGCAGGAGCGCGACGTCCTCGCGGTACCGGTGGTAGTGGTCGCACGCGACCATGCCGTCGTCACCGTTCACGACGGCGCCCGGCACGCGGGCGAACGCGTCCCACACGGAGTCCGTGCGCCCGTCGGTGCGCCCCGCGCCCTCGATCTGGAACGCGGCCGTCGCGGCGCCCCAGAGGAAGCCCGGGGGCATCTCGACGCGTCCGGTCGCGGTCGCCGGGTTCGGGAGGAGGGGCGCGGACGGGACGAAGCTGGTCATGGTCGATTGTCCTTCGAGAAGTCGCGGGATGGCACGCGGGCGGGCCGGTCGGGCCCGCCCGCGCGACGGTCGGCGCGCAGCACGGACCGCGCCCACCGGGTGGTGGGCGGGTCGTGCGGCGCGGGGCGCCGGGCGTCAGCCCTTGACGGCGCCCTGCATGATGCCCGCCACGAGCTGGCGGCCGGTGAAGATGAAGATGACGATGAGCGGCAGCGTGACGAGGAAGATCCCGGCCATGACGAGCGAGTAGTCGACGAAGAAGTTCGACTGCAGGGACCGCACCACGAGCGGCAGCGTCGGGTTGTTCTGGTTGAGCACGATGGACGGCCAGAAGAAGTTCGTCCACTGCTGCACGAACGTGAACAGGCCCAGCATCGCGGCGGCCGGGCGGGCCGCCGGCAGCGCGATGGACCAGAACGTGCGGATCATGGACGCGCCGTCGACCCGGGCCGCCTCGATGAGCTCGTACGGCAGCGCCTCGCCGAGGTACTGCGTCATCCAGAAGACGCCGAACGCCGTGACGAGCGCGGGCACGATGACGGCCTGGAGCTTGCCGATCCACCCGAGGTCCGACATGAGGATGTACATCGGGATGACGCCGAGCTGCGTGGGGACCGCCATCGTCGCGATGACGAAGACGAGCAGCGGGCCGCGGCCGCGGAACCGGAGCTTCGCGAACGAGAAGCCGGCGAGCGTCGAGAACAGCACGACCGAGAGGGACGTGAGCACCGCGACGACCACCGAGTTCCAGGCGGCCTTCCAGAAGTTGATCGCGTCCGAGCTCATGACGTCGGCGAACCGGTCGAACAGGCTCGCGTCCGGCAGGAGCTGGGGCAGAGCGCTGCGCGAGATCTCCTCGGGCGTCGAGGAGCCCAGGATCAGCGTGAAGTACAGCGGGAACACCGAGATCAGCAGGACGATCCCGAGGATGGTGTAGGTGACCCAGCGCGGGCGGCGCTGCGTGCCGCCCACGTTCTTCCCGGCGCTCCGGCGGCGGGACGCGGCGCGGGCCGCGCCCGGGCCGGCGGTCTGGGCGATGACGGGGACGGAGCTCATCGCTTCCTCCGGTCGGTCGGGCTGGCGGCGGTCGGGACGGACGCCTCGGTCCCCGCGGCGGAACGCTGCGCGGACATGGCGTCCTCGGCACGCAGGCGCTTGCGCGCCTCCTGCCGGCGACGCACCCAGCGTGGCGGTCGCGGCTGCGCGTTCGACGTGGCGATCCGCCGGGTGACGAGGAAGTTGACGATGCCCACGAGGATGATGAGCAGGAACAGCAGCCACGCGACGGCGGCCGCACGACCGAAGTTCTTCTGGTTGCCCCACGCGACGTCGTAGAGGTAGAGCACGGTCGTCATCCACTGGCGGTCGGCGCCGCCGAGGCCCTGCGCGTCGAACATGCGCGGCTCGTCGAAGATCTGCAGGCCACCGATCGTCGAGGTGATGACGACGAAGATGATCGTGGCGCGGATCTGCGGGACGGTCACGGAGAAGAACTGGCGCACGCGCCCGGCGCCGTCGATGATCGCGGCCTCGTACAGCTCGCGCGGCACCGCCTGCATCGCGGCGAGGAAGATCAGCGCGTTGTACCCCGTCCAGCGGAAGTTCACCATCGACGCGATGGCGACGTGGCTCGCGAGGGCGTCGGCGTGCCAGCGGATCGGGTCGACACCGACGAGGCCGAGCAGCTCGTTGATGAGCCCGTACTGGTCGGCGAACAGGCGGCCGAAGATCATCGAGACCGCGACGGGTGCGACGACGTACGGCAGCAGGACGCCCATGCGCCAGAAGGTCGCGGCGCGCAGGTTCTGGTCGAGCAGCGCGGCGATCGCGATCGCGGCGAGGACCTGCGGCACGGACGAGAGCACGAAGATCGAGACGGTGTTGCGCAGGGACTTCCAGAACGTCGGCTGCGCGAGGACGTCCGTGTAGTTCTGGAGACCGACGAAGTCGCCCTGGCCGCCGAGCAGGTTCCAGTCGTAGACGGACACCACGGCGGTGTACACGAGCGGGAAGAGCCCCGTGATCGCGAACAGGATGAAGAAGGGCGAGATGTAGAGGTAGGGCGAGACCTTGACGTCCCAGCGGCTGAGGCGCTGGGAGAAGCCGACGCGGCGCGGCGTGCGCGGCGGCGGACCGCTGAGCCCCGGCGAGGGCTGGGTGGGCGTGAGGACGGCCATGTGGGATTCCTGGGCTGCTCGGTGGCGCTGGGTGGCTGCGGGTGCGGGGCGTCGTCCGCGGGCGGACGCGCGCGGGGCCGGGGGCGGCAGGTCGTGCCGCCCCCGGCCCCGTCAGGTCACAGGCCCAGGTCCTGGAAGGACTGGAGCGTCTTCTGCCACGAGGAGGCGGCGTCGTCCGTCTTCTCGACGTCCACGCGCTTGATGCCGTCCTGGACGGTCGTGTGGATCGAGAAGTAGTTCGCGCCCTTGAACGGCGCGCTGTCGATCGCGAGCGCACGGTTCACGAAGATCGTGCCGACCGGGGCGTCGTTGAAGAAGTCGTTCGTGAAGGACTGCACGGCGTCGGACTCCTGCGCCTCGAGCTGCGACGGGAACGTGCCCGCGTTCTCGAAGGCCGTCGTCTGCTGCGCCGGGTCGGTCAGCCACGCGGCGAGCTCCTTGGCCGCCTCGGCGTTCGGGCCGGAGGCCGGCACCGTGAGGAACGAGCCGCCCCAGTTGAGGCCGCCGCCGGGGAAGACGTCCGCGACGTTCCAGCCGGTGACGCCGCCCGAGCGCTCCTCGACCGGGCCGGTCATCCACGCGGGGCAGATCATCGTCGCGAAGCCGTCGTTCTGGAACGCGGCGTCCCAGTCGCCCGACCACTGCTCGAGGCCGGCGGAGAGCTCGTTCGTCGTCGACTGCTCGAGCACCGTGTCGTAGATGTCGATGATCGGCTGGTTGGACGCGAGGTCCTTGGGCGTGCCGTCGGACTCCTCGTAGGCGTTGTCGATCTGGTTGACCATGGCCTGCGAGATGGACATCGCGGAGTCGTACCAGGCCGAGTCGCTCGCGGCGACGAACGTGGCGCCCGCGGCGAAGTAGTCGTCCCACGTGGCGTCCTCGCCACCGAGGAGCTCGGCCACGCCGGCCGGGTCGCTCGGGAGGCCCGCGGCCTCGAACAGGTCCTGGCGGTAGCAGATCGCGCTCGGGCCGATGTCGGTGCCGTAGCCGATGAGCTTGCCGTCCGTCGTCGTCGCCTGCTGGACCTTCCAGTCCACCCAGCGGCCGTCGAGCGACGAGTCGGTGAGGTCGGTGAAGAGGTCGGGGTACTGCATGAGCTCCGGGAGCCAGTCGACCTCGATGGCCTCGATGTCCGCGAGGCCCTCGCCGCCGGCGGCGAGCTTCGTGGTGAGGTTGGTCCGCGCGTCCTCGGACTTGGCGGCCTTCGTCTGCTTGACGGTGACGTTCGGGTGCTCCGCGGTGTACGCGGCGAGGAGCTCGTCCGTGTAGCCGAAGTCGTTGAACGTCGCGACGGTGAGCGTGATCTTGTCTCCGTCGCCGGAGCCCGTCGCGTCGTCGTTCGAGCCGGAGCCGCTCGAGCACGCGGTCAGGGTGAGGGTGATGGCCGCGAGGCCTGCGACGGCGGCGATCGCCTTGCGGGGCCGGCGGGTCGTACGGGTGCTGCTCAGCACGGTGACTCCCTTGTCGGTGGGGCGGGGTCGTGGCAGCGCTCCCACCTCCAATGTGGTAGCGCTTCCACACAACGGCCTGATCGTGCGTTCCCGCCCGAACCCGTGTCAAGCCACGCTCATCGTGGCAGGGGTGTGGTCGCGCTCCCACCCGGGTATCTGTGCAGGTCAGGGCGTTGCGGGGACCTACCAGTTGGTCGGATTCTGTGGAAATCGTTACCGGTTCGAGACCGGTCTCCGCGCGGTGCCGACGAGCGCCCGTGTCGGTCGGGCCACGCCGGACTCCGCCCGGTCGGCGGTCAGCGCGACAGCCACGCGAGGCCGGCGGACTCCTCGGCGGCGAGCGCCGTCCGCACGGCCTCGGCCGCAGCCTGCTCGATCGCGCCGCCGAAGAGCGGCACGTTGGCCTTGACCTCGCCGTCGTAGCGCTCGACCGTGCCGTCGCCCTCGGGGGAGAGCGTCACGGTGCCCGTGAGGCGTACCGGCGCGCCGGTGATCTCGAGCGACACCGTGCCCGACCGCTCGCCGTCGCGCTCCGGCTCCCAGACCTCCGCCTGCCGGATCTCGAGACGACCCCCGACGAACGACCGGACGTGCGCGGGGATCTGGTCCGTGGGCAGCGTCCGCCGCACCGCGACGGTGAACCCCTCGTCCGGCCCGCCGGTGACGTCGACCTGCTCGACGTGGGCGCCGTCGCCGCCGGAGCGGGCAGCGCGCCAGCGGACGAACTCCTCGTCCGCGAGCATCGCCCCGACGGCGGGGACGGGGGCGGGGTAGCGGAGCTCGACGCTCAGGTGCACGGGACCTCCTCGGACCCTGCGCCGGCCCGTGACGGGCCGGTCGACGGGACGGCTGACGGTTCTGGCGACCGCGCACGCGGGCGCTGAGGGGACTCTACCGGTCGCGCCCCTCTACGCTGGGGTCCGTGTCTGCCATGAGTGACCTCATCTCCCGCCACGCCGACCTCAGCCCGGCGGACAACGAGTGGTTGCACCTGCTCGTGGGCGACTGGCAGGTGATCTCCGACCTCGCGTTCGCCGACCTCGTGCTGTGGCTGCCCACGAGCGACGGCAACTTCGTCGCCGTCTCCCAGTGCCGGCCGTCGACGGGCGCGACCGTCCACTACGACGACATCGTCGGGTCGTTCGCCCCCGAGGGGCAGCGCCCGCAGCTCGAGCGCGCGCTCACCGAGGTGCGGTCGCAGCGCTCGCGCGAGCCGCGCTGGTTCGGCGCGTACGCCGTGCGCGAGGAGGCCATCCCGGTGCTGCACTCCGGGAAGGCGATCGCCGTCGTCGCGCGGCAGACCAACCTCGGGAGCGGGCGCACTCCCAGCCGCCTCGAGCTCAACTACGTCGAGGCCGCGGACGACCTCATCGCGATGATCTCGCGCGGGGAGTTCCCGTTCCCGAACGCCGCGACCGGGCCGCGGCGCGGCGCGCCGCGCGTCGGCGACGGCCTCATCCGGCTGAACTCCGAGGGCGAGGTGCTCTACGCGAGCCCCAACGCGCTGAGCTGCTTCCACCGCCTCGGGGTGATCGGCCCGCTCGTCGGGCGCTCGCTCGCCGAGGTGACGGCCGACCTCATCGAGCACCAGACCCCCGTGGACGAGTCGCTGCCGCTCGTCGTCATGGGCCGTGCGCCCTGGCGCACCGAGATCGAGGCGCAGCGCGTCGCGCTGTCGCTGCGCGCCCTCCCGCTCACCGAGTCCGGTCAGCGCATCGGCGCCGTCCTGCTGTGCCGCGACGTCTCCGAGCTGCGCCGTCGCGAGCGCGAGCTCATCACCAAGGACGCGACGATCCGCGAGATCCACCACCGCGTGAAGAACAACCTCCAGACCGTCGCGGCGCTCCTGCGGCTGCAGGCCCGGCGCATGGACGTCCCGGAGGCGCGCGCCGCGCTGGAGGAGGCGATGCGCCGCGTCGCGACGATCGCGCTCGTGCACGAGAGCCTGTCGCAGACGCTCGACGAGGAGGTGGAGTTCGACGACATGGTCGGTCGCGCGCTGCGCCTCGCGGCCGACGTCGCCTCCGCCGACACGAGCGTGCGGACCGTCCGGACGGGGAGCTTCGGCCTCGTGCCCGCGGAGGACGCGACCCCGCTCGCCCTCATCCTCACCGAGCTCGTCACCAACGCGGTCGAGCACGGCCTCGCGAAGCAGGAGACCGGCACGGTCGAGGTCGCGGTCGAGCGCGACGGCTCGGCCCTGCGGATCGTCGTGGCGGACGACGGCGTCGGCATGCCCGACGGCGACGTCGCCCGGGCGGGCAAGGCCGCCAAGAGCGGCCTGGGCTCGCAGATCGTGCAGACCCTCGTGACGAACGAGCTCGGCGGCACCATCGAGTGGTCGCCGCGCCCCGGCGGGGGCACCCAGGTCGTGCTCGCGCTCGTGCTGCGCGACGGCAACCGCCAGGGCTGACCGCCGGTACGACGACGGGCCGCCACCCCGGAGGGTGACGGCCCGTCGTGCTGCTCGACGCCCGGAGGGCGGAGCGGCGTGTCGTGTCAGCCGGCGCGACGTGCGCGCGCGGTGCGGCGCTTGAGGGCGCGGCGCTCGTCCTCGGAGAGGCCGCCCCAGACACCGGCGTCCTGGCCGGACTCGATGGCCCACTTGAGGCACGTGTCGACGACGTCGCAGCGGCGGCAGACGGCCTTCGCCTCCTCGATCTGCAGGAGCGCAGGGCCGGTGTTCCCGATGGGGAAGAACAGCTCGGGGTCTTCGTCGAGGCAGGCTGCGCGGTGGCGCCAGTCCATGTTCGTCGTCTCCTTCGGGCAGAGGGGAGCCTGGTCGCGAGGTGATGACTCGTCGCTGTGCGACCCGGCAGGGGGCTGCCCGGGCCAGGGGCTCGAGGCGGGGGGTGATTGATGCTTGAACCAGGTTCACACCTCGTGAAGCACAGCACAAGGGGTTACGAGAAAGTTTCCGTCGCATGAATCGTGAGGCCTTCGTCACACGGGTGTGAAGCCGCAGGTCGGCGCGTACGCTGGGTGATCGTGCCCTCCCGCGAGCCCTCCGGAACCCCGCCCGAGCCCCGCCCGACGCCCCCGGGACCGTCGTCCGGCGGGGGGTCGCGGCCGCCCGCGCTGACGGCGCTCGTCGCCGGGGTGGGCCTCGAGATCGCCGCGCTCGCGGTGGGCGCCGTGCTGATCCTCGTCGAGCTCCTCCGCGGTGGTTCGCAGTCGTTCGGGGTGAGCGTCTTCCTCGTCGTCTTCGCGCTCGGCGTGGGAGCCGTGCTCGCCGCGAGCGTCCGCGGGCTGCTGCGCGGGCAGCGCTGGGCGCGGTCGCCTGTCGCGACCTGGCAGATCCTCCAGGGGGTCGTCGCGGTCAGCTCGCTCCAGGTGGGCGTGACCCCGTGGGTCGTCGTCGCGCTGGTGCTCGCCGTCGTCGTGCTCGTCCTCCTCATGCTGCGACCCGTCGTCGAGGCGACCACGCGCGACGTCCGCCCGGCTGCCTGACTCCCGGCCCGCCGGCCGGGTGGCTCGTCCCGCACGGGCGGGCACCGGGCTGCGGCTCGGCCGTCACGGGCGGGCGACCTGGAGCGGCGTCAGCCGCGCGCCCTGGACCAGCACCCCTCGACCCGGTCGGGGCCGGCCGGGTTCGGTGAGCCACTCCAGCCCGTGCCCGAACACCTCGGCGCTCCCGCGCTCCCGCGGCGCGAGGACGACCCCGCAGCGCACCCCGCGCAGGTCCGCGAGCGGACCGCGCAACGCCGAGGCCGCGGCGCCCGTCGTCGCCGACGCGAGCAGCACGAGCCCGTCGCGGCACAGCGCCGCGAGCCGGTCGGCCTCCAGCACGCAGAGCTGGGTCAGCACGTCCAGGTCGTCGACCACCACGACGTCCGGTGCCGTCGCTCTGCCCAGGGACGCCGCGCCGGCTCGACCCGCCCCCAGCGTGTCGAGGAGTCGCGCGACGTCCGCGGGCGCGTACCGCCGCACGACGATCGTCCCGTCCCCGTTCCCGGTCCTCTTGCCGTCGTCGTCCACCTGCCCGCCCCTGCTCCCGCCGGTGGTGCGCGCGATGCGTCCGGGGCCGGGCACCGCCGTGCCGACCAGCGCGTCGTCCCGGGTGACGATCGCGCGGAGCGAGCCGGTGGCGGCCACGTGCCGGGCGAGCAGCGCGAGCGTGCTCGTGCGGCCGGAGCCGGGCGGCCCGACCACGAGTGCGCCGCGCCCGACCTCCATCCACAGCGTCCGGCCGTCGTCGCCGCCCCGGCCGACCGGGACGTCGGTGGGTCCCCGGCCGGGTGCAGCGTCCGCGTCGTCGCCGTCGGCCGAGGCGCCCGTGCGGTCCGGGCCCGCAGCGGCCCCGGCGGGGGCCCGGTCGACGCCGGCGGTCGCACGTCCGGCGACGTCGAGCTCGGCGGCCGCGACGTCATTGGGGAGCGGGTGCAGCCGGAACGCACCCCGGCGGGTCGTCGCGGGGCGCTCGGCCCATCCCCGCGAATCCTCCGGTGGCACCGCGACCTGGCACACCAGGGGGTCGCCCGGGCCCAGCCACACGGCCCGGCCCGGCAGGCCGCCCTGTCCGGCGAGCACCGCGGGCACGCCGAGCGACACGTCGTCGTGCCGGTCGCGTGAGGCGAGGACCGCCCGGACGCCGACGAGCGACGCCAGCCCGCCGACCGTCGGCCCGCTCGCGCTCACCGCGACCGCGGCGGGGGAGTCGGCGAGCACGTCCGCGAGGGCGTCGGCGCCCGCCCCGCCCGCGACCCCGGCGAGCACGCCGCGGACGGGCTCGACGTCGTCGACGAGGAGGAGGGTGCGGCCGGTCGTGCGGTCGAGCCCCGCGGGCCGGGGCTGACCGTCGTCGTGCCCGGCCAGGAGCCGGAGGAGGCGGACGACGCGGCGCGGGTCGCTCCGGTCCACGACCGTCCCGGTGCCGGGGTGCGCCGCGAGGCCGGCGAGCCCCGACCCGATCGCGTGGACCGTCCAGCCGCGCTCGAGCGCGGCCCGCCCGACGGTGCGCAGCGCCGTGGTCCGGCCCGACCGGGCCCGGCCCTGGACCGCGAGGTGACCGTCGCGCGGGTCCCAGCGGACCACCGTGCGGCGCTGGAGGGCCGGCAGGTCACCGAGCGCGAGGGGTAGCGCGGGGTCGTCGCGGCGCACCTCCCCACCCCCGTCCTCGGTCTCCTCGATGGCTCCGCGCCCCCCACCCGGCCCGCGCCCGTCCGCCGCCGGCCCGTCCGCCGCCGGGTCGTCCGCCGCCGGGTCGCCCGCCACGGGCGCGCCCGTCTCGCGGTCGCGCGCCGTGAGCACGCCCGGCTCGTCGTCCGGCTCGTCGACCCCGTCGAGGTCGTCCGGCTCGACGCGTGCGGGCAGGGCGGGGAGCCATGGCGCGGGGTGGGGACTCAGGCCCGACCGCGCGGCGACCTCGCGTGCCGCCGCGACGAGGAGCGGCAGGTGGTCGGCCGCCGGGCCCGGCGCGGGCCCGCCCGGCCCGCGCTCGGTGCCCCACGGGTCCGCGATCCGCACGCGCGCCTCCGGCGGGACGAGCGGCCCGCCGGCACGCGCGCACTGCACGGCGACCGGCGGTTCGGCGCCGCGGCGCAGGACCAGGCGTCCCGGGATCGACGCCGGGACGTGGGCCGCGTGCGGCGCGTCGAGGACGTCGCGCGAGTCGGCCACGTCCACGACCCGGAGCGCGAGCCGCAGCGTGACGTTCGCCCGCACGTCGGCGCTGACGGCGCCGGCGGGCCGCTGCGTCGCGAGGACCAGGTGCACGCCGAGCGACCGGCCCTGCGCGGCCACGCGCAGCAGCCCGGGCACGACGTCCGGCAGGTCGTCGGCGAGCGCGCGGAACTCGTCCACCACGACCACGAGGCGCGCGAGCCGTCCGCGCGGGAGGTCGTCGATGCTCGCGACGCCCGCCGTGGCCAGGAGGCGCTCACGCCGGTGCAGCTCGGCCCGGAGCCCGGCGAGCGCGCGCCCCGCGAGCCCCGGGTCGAGGTCGGTCACCTGACCCACGACGTGGGGCAGCCGCCCGCACGCACCGAAGCTCGCCCCACCCTTGAAGTCGACGAGCGCGAACGACAGCTCGGCGGGCGGGCGCCCGAGCGCGAGCCCGGTGACGAGAGTCTGCAGGAGCTCCGACTTCCCGGCGCCCGTCGTGCCGGCGACGAGCACGTGCGGCCCGTCGCGGACGAGGTCGACGGCGACGGGCGCACCCCCGGGGCCGACGCCGAGCACGGTCCGCAGGCCGTGCCCGTCACGCTCGTGCGCGTCCTGCCAGCGCTCGGCCACCCACGTCGGGAGCCGGTGCGGCGCTCGCGGCGCCCCCAGCAGGGGAGCGAGCGCGACCGCCGACGGCAGCGACCGCGCGGTGGGGTCGCCCGGCCCGGGCTCGCCCGCGCCGTCCCCGGCGCCGTCGCCGAGCCGACCGAGGTGCTCGGCCGCGGCGAGCCGCCGCGCGAGGCCGAGGGCCCACCGGGCGCTCACGCCGACGTGCTCGCGCGGCGTCGGGGCGCCGTCCGGACCCGCCACGACGGTGACGGCTCCCGACACGTCGACGAGCGTCCGGCACCACGCCGGGACGTGCCCCCGGTCCGTGAGGACCAGCAGCACGTCCGTGCCTCCCGCTGCGCACCGCTCCCACGCCCGCGAGAGCTCGCCCGCCGGCACGGGGCCGTCCACGACGACGAGGTCCGGTGGGTCCCCGGCGGCCAGGGCATCGAGCGTCCGGACGCC
>QAPD01000028.1 GCA_003052455.1 Sphaerisporangium cinnabarinum
GTCACGGCGGCGACGTCGAGCCCGGTGAGCGACGGCGCCGCGGTCGTCGCGGTGGTCCCCGAGGTGGTGCGCCGCGACCTGGGCCTCGCGGGCCTGCGGGTCGTCGCGTCGGCCACCGTGGGCTGCGACCCGGCGCTGCCCGGGTGGGGCCCGGTGCCCGCGGTGCGCGCCGTGCTCGACCGCGCCGGCGCGCGGCTCGACGACGTCGCGGCGGTCGAGGTCGTCGAGGCGTTCGCGGCCCAGGTGCTCGCGGTCACCGACGCGCTCGGCCTCGACCCGCTGGGCGACCCCGCGGACGACGCCCGGGTGTGCCCCGACGGCGGCGCGCTCGCGCTGGGCCACCCGTGGGGCGCGAGCGGCGCGGTGGCCGTGGTCCGGCTGTTCTCCCGCCTCGTGCGCGGGGGCGCGCGGGCCGGGACGCTCGGGCTCGCGACGGCGGCCGTCGGCGGCGGCCAGGGCGTCGCGGTGCTCGTGGAGGTGGCGCGGTGATCGCGCGGGCGGCGCGCGCCGTGCGGGGCCGACGACGGGACCGCCCGGCCGAGGTCGCGCCCCCCGCACCGGAGGTCTCCGTCGAGGACACCGCCCGGGCGTGCGTGGTGCGGCTCGAGGACGTGCACGTGCGGCTCGGCGAGCGCGACGTCCTGCGCGGCGTGAGCCTCGAGCTGCGCGAGCACCGGGTCGGCGTGGTCGGGGCGAACGGCTCGGGCAAGAGCACCCTGGCCCGCCTGCTCAACGGGCTCGTCGTGCCGACGGCGGGGCGCGTGCTCGTCGACGGCCTCGACACACGCCGCCAGGGCGCGGCGGTGCGACGGCGCGTGGGGTTCGTGTTCACCGACCCGGACGCGCAGATCGTCATGCCGACCGTGGCGGAGGACGTCGCGTACTCGCTGCGCGGCGTCCCGGCGGACGAGCGCGGCGAGGTCGTGCGGCGCGCCCTCGCCGCGCGCGGCCTGGCCGAGCACGCCGACCATCCCGCGCACCTCCTCTCGGGCGGGCAGAAGCAGCTCCTCGCGCTCACCTCCGTGCTCGCGGCGAGCCCGCGCCTCGTCGTGGCCGACGAGCCGACGACGCTCCTCGACCTGCGCAACACGCGGCGCGTCGCCGCGGAGCTCGCGGCCCTCCCCCAGCAGGTCGTGCTCGTCTCGCACGACCTCGCGCTCATGGACGCCATGGACCGCGTGCTCGTGGTCGACGGCGGGCGCGTCGTCGCGGACGACGCGCCGGGCCCGGCCGTCGCGCACTACCGCCGCCTGGTCGACGCGGGGCCGGGGTGACGGCGGGCGGCTACCGGCCGGGGACCTCGGTGCTGCACCGCCTCCCGGCCGGGTCGAAGCTCCTCGGTCTCGCGGGGGCGTCGGGCGCGGTGCTGCTCGTGTCGTCGCCGGTCGCGGTGGGGGTCGTGGTCGTCGTGGTCGCGGCGCTCTACGCGGTGGCGGGGGTGGGCGCCCGCGCCGCGTGGGAGCAGGTCCGGCCGCTGCGGCTCGTCGTGCCGGTGCTCCTCGCGGTGCAGTGGTTCGCGCTCGGTCCCGCCGCCGCGGCGGTCCTCACGACCCGCCTCGTGGCGCTCGTCGCGCTCGCGGGGCTCGTGCTGCTCACGACCCGCACGGCCGCGGTGCTCGCCGCGATCGAACGCGGCCTGCGCCCGCTCGGTCGGGTGGGGGTCGACGTCGGCCGCGTCGCGCTCGTCCTCTCCCTCGCCGTGCGCTCCGTCCCGGTGGTCGCGGCGCTCGCGCAGCGCGTGCGGGACGCGTGCCGCGCGCGCGGCCGGGAGCACGACGTCCGGGCCTTCGCCGTCCCGCTCGTCGTGGGCGCCCTGCGCCAGGCGGACGCGCTCGGCGACGCGCTGCGCGCCCGCGGCCTCGACGACTGAGGCGGACCCGTCGGCGTCCCGCTGCCGGTGGTGCGCCCGCCGGCGGGTCCCGCTACCGGGCGCGGGCGACGGCAGGACGGCGGCGTCGGCCGCGCAGGGCGAGCGCCGCGGCGACGGCGATGCCCGCCACGGTGACGACCAGCAGCGCCCGGTAGTCCACCACCCCGACGAGCGCGGCCCCCACCACGGTGAGCAGGAGCTGGGGCACGTTGAGCAGCATGGTGCTCGCCGCGGCCACCCGGCCCTGGAGCGCGGGCGGCGTGCGGAGCTGGCGCTCGGTGACGAACCCGACGATCGCCCACGTGACACCGAGGCCGACGCCGCCGAGCCCGACGACGACCGCCACCACGCTCGTGCCCGTCGCGGGGACGATGCCGAGCGCGAGCACGAGCAGGCCCAGCGCGACGAGGCGCTGCGCCCCCCACCGGGCCACGAGCCGGGCGGCGGTGAGGCCGGCCACGATCGCGGTCACGGCCTGGACGGACGACACCGGCCCGAGGAGCGCGGCCGGGAGCCCGAGGCCGTCCTCGACGATCGCGAGGCTCACGGCGTTGAGCAGCCCCACCGCGCCGAACGCGACGACGAGCGCGACCGTGAGCACGCCGAGCGGCGCCGTCCCCGCGAGGTGCCGGAAGCCCGCGGCCACCTCGGCGAGGTACGGCTCGCGCTCGTCGGCCGGCGGGGTCTCGCGCACCCGCACGCGCGCGACCACCCCGGCCGCGACGACGAACGCACCCGACGCGGCCAGGACGAGCGGCCACACGCCCGCGAGGGCGTACGCACCCGCGCCCACGACGGGCATGAGCAGCCGGAACACCTGGTCGATCGTCGTGAGGCGGCCGTTCGCGGCGGCGAGCGCGTCGTCGGGCAGCATGTCGCGCACGAGCCCGGACTGCGCCGCGGACGTCGCGAACCCGACCCCCGCGTACACGACCGTGACGAGGAGCACGAGCCACACCTGCCCCGGCCCGCGGACGAGGAGGAGGGCGAGGAGGACGACCGCGCCGACGAGGTACGTCGCGACGAGCATCCGGCGGCGGGACACCCGGTCGGCGAGCTGGCCGAGGAACGGCGACGCGAGCGCGGGCAGGCCCAGCGCGGCGAACACGAGCCCGGCCGCGCCGTTCGAGCCCGTGAGGTCCTTGACCCACACGGCGAGGATGAGCGCGAGCACCGAGTCGGCGAAGTTGGTGAACCCCCACGCGACCGAGAGCAGGCGGAACGGTCGCCCGCGGAGCGCGGCCCGCGCGTCCGCTCCCGGCGTCGTGGCCTCGCTCCCCGGCGCGGCCGCCGCGGTCGGCGCGGCGGCCGCTGCGGTCGGTGCGGTCGGTGCTGTCGTCGCGGCGTCCGCGGTCGGTGCCGCGGCCGCCGGCTCGGGCGGGGTGGTCACCGGTGGTCCGCGGGCGGGTCGGCGTTGACGACGGCGAACAGCCGCGCCGGCCGGGCCCCCTCGGGGCGCAGCGACGGGTCGTCCCAGCGCCCGGCGAACCGGTCGGTGAGCGCCTCGACCTCGCGCGCGAGCGCGTCGAGCTCCTCGCGCGTCGCGTAGAACGACGACGAGCTGAGCGTCGAGGCGAGCAGCCACCGCGGGTCCTCCGCCGCGGCGCCGGCGAGCCACGCCCGCACGCGCGCCGCCTCCTGGCCGAGCACGAGGTCGGCCACGGCGCTCGCCGCGGGCAGCGACTCGGGCACGTCGGGGTCGAAGCGGGTCTGGCGCCCGCGCCCGACCGTCCGCCAGGGGCGCTCCTTGCCCCGCCGCTCGGCGGGCTCGACGTAGCCGTACTTCGCGAGCATGCGCAGGTGGAACGAGCAGCTCGCGACGGACTCGCCCGTGACCTCGGCGCAGCGCGTGGCCGTGACCTCGCCCTCGTCGTCGAGCAGCGTGAGGATCCGCAGGCGCAGGGGGTGCGCGAGGGCGCGGATGCTCGCGGGGTCGCTCGCGACCACCGGTTCCGGCCTGGACGGGCTCACGGAGGCGCCCTGCCCAGGGTGGTCGGCGGGGGTCGTCATGGGGACGACGCTAGTTCACGAAAGATATCTTGCGCAAGACTTCTTTCCTAAGAGTCCTCGGGCCTCGCCTCGACCGGTCGTGCTCGCACCCGGAGGTCGTGCACCCGGCTCACGGCGACGACGACGCCGAGCACCGCCACCGCCAGGCAGAGCCCGGCGAGGACGTCGGTGAGGAAGTGGTACCCGAGGTAGAGGCGGCTCAGCGCCACGGTCCCGACGACGAGCACCGACGCCACCGCCCAGACCGCGAGCACCCGCGCGTCGCGGTGGCGGTGCCACACGAGGTAGCCGCCGACGAGCACCAGGGTCGCCGCGCCGATCGTGTGCCCCGAGGGGAACGAGAACGACCGCTCGACCCCGGCCACGACCATCGAGGCGTCCGGCGGGCGCGGGCGGGCGATCACGGCCTTGAGCACGCTCGAGACGAGGGTCGCGAGCACCATCGCCCCCGCCAGCAGACCCGGTTCCCACCAGGTCCCCGAGCGCCGTGCCCACACGACGCACCCCACCGCCACGAGGAGGGGCAGCACGAACGGGCCGAACACGGTCGTCACGACCGTCAGCACCCCCGTCGCGACGGGGGTCCGGTGCGCGACCATCCAGGCCAGCAGCGGCTCGTCGAACCGCCAGAGGTCGTCCCGCTCCCGGACCGAGTCCAGCAGGCCGGCGAAGCCCAGGACGCCGACCAGGACCAGGAGCAGCCCCGGCCACACGCTCGCGAGCACCGCCCGCGGCGACGTGCCCTCCTCCGACCCGCTCGTCGTCGCTCCCATCCCCGGAGGCTACGGAACGCGGGCCGACGACGCAGGGCGGCACGGTCGCGGACGGCCCCCGACGAACCCCCGGACGGAGCCTCGGGCGGTCCCCGGCGAAAAACCCGTGCGCCCCCGGGGGCCGACGTGGTCGTATGAGCACACACCGCGGTGGCGTCCGTCCGGTCCGTACCGGGCGGTGGAGGGTCCGGCCAGACCCACGAACCCAGCGTCACGAGAGCAGCACCATGCATCCCTTGATCACGTACGACGTGGCGGCCCTCAGCCGTCGCGAGCAGCTGCAGGAGCAGACCCTGCGCCGGTCGCAGCTGCGCCGCACCACGACCCGCGTCCCGGCGCACACCCGGCAGGCCCGCCTGTCGCGCCGCACCGCATGACGCGCACCGAGCGCTCGTCACGCCGGGGGCACACCCCGCCGGGCGAGAGCGCGACCCGTCGAAGGCCTCGGCCGTCCGGACCCTCCGTGGACCGGACCGCCGGGGCCTTCGTCGTGCGCGACTAGGCTGTGGGCGTGAGCCCTGTGAACGCGAACGAACGCATCGTCTGGATCGACTGCGAGATGACCGGGCTCGACCTGGGCGCCGACGCCCTCGTCGAGGTCGCCGCGGTCGTCACCGACTCCGAGCTCAACGTGCTCGGTGACGGCGTCGACGTCCTGGTCCGCCCGCCGGCCGAGGCGCTCGAGCAGATGGGCGACTTCGTACGCCAGATGCACACCACCTCCGGCCTCCTCGACGAGCTCGACGAGGGCCTGACGCTGGCCGAGGCCGAGCAGCGCGTCCTGGACTACGTCCGCACCTGGGTGCCGGAGCCCGGCAAGGCGCCCCTCGCCGGGAACTCCGTCGGGACCGACAAGGCGTTCCTCGACCGCGACATGCCGGCCCTCATGAGCCACCTGCACTACCGGATCGTCGACGTCTCCTCCGTCAAGGAGCTCTCCCGCCGCTGGTACCCGCGCGCGTACTTCTCCTCGCCCGAGAAGCACGGCGGGCACCGCGCGCTCGCCGACATCCTCGAGAGCATCGACGAGCTGCGCTACTACCGCGCCGCCGTCTTCGTCCCTGCGCCGGGCCCCGACTCGGCGACCGCCCGCAAGATCGCGGAGCAGGTCGTCGCGACGAGCGTGACCCGGGGGCGCACGCGGCCGCACGAGCCCGGCGAGACCGCCGCCGCGACCGCCGACGACGCCGCCGTGGCGACCGTCACAGGGGCCACCGAGGCCTGACGCGAGAAAGGCGTCCGGGAGCACCTCCCAGACCGGGTACACTTTTCGACGGCCGGTGCTCCAGGCGCCGGTCCGGTGAGCACGGCTCACATGGTGGGTATAGCTCAGCTGGTAGAGCACCTGGTTGTGGTCCAGGGGGTCGCGGGTTCAAGTCCCGTTACTCACCCCAGACGGCGAGGGCCGGTCTCCTGACGGAGACCGGCCCTCCCCGCGTCCGAGCCCGACGCGCTCCCCGGCGGCGCGCTCCGGGGCTGCTCACGGCGCCCGGTGCGACGCGACGGCGAGGACGCCGCCGAGGCCGATCATCATCCCGCCGCCCGCGGCCCGCACCGCGCCGAGGCGCCGGGGCGAGGACGCGAACCACGAGCGGGCCGCGCCCGCGGCCAGCGCCCAGACGCTGTCGCACACGAACGCGATCACGGTGAAGACGAGACCGAGCACGATCATCTGCGCCGGCACGCGCCCTGCGTGGAAGTCGGTGAACTGCGGCAGCACGGCCACGAAGAACACGATCGTCTTGGGGTTGCTCACCCCCACGACGTAGCCCTGCCGCACCACGCGCCACCAGGGCTCGCGGACGGGGGCGGCGTCGACGGTGACGGCGCCGTCGCGCCGGTGGCGGATCGCCTGGACGCCGAGCCACACGAGGTAGGCCGCACCGACGAGCTTGACGACGGTGAAGATCGCGACCGACGTCGCGACGACCGTCCCGACCCCGAGCGCCACGGCGACCACGAGCGTGAGCGCGCCCAGCTCGTTGCCGAGCACGCTGAGCACGCCGCCGCGGTGACCCAGCGCGAGCGAGCGACCGACGACGAAGAGCACGCTCGGGCCCGGGATCGCGACGAGCACGAGGGAGGCGAGCGCGAAGGCGAGGAGGGCGTCGAGGTGCGGCACAGCGCCACGATAGGCCGCGACGTGACGCACGTCACGGGCGAATCCCGCCCGCCGCCGGACGCGGGCCGCGAGCGGACCGAGGGGGCCGGGCGGTCCCTCGCGGTCCGGGTGCGGCGTGTCGGTGGTTCGTCGTACGGTCTGTGGGACGCGCGGCATTGCGCTTGACGAGCCGAGCCGCGGTCGTGGTTGGGTGGAGGCCGTTCACCGACTGTCGGGAGGCAGCGCCCCATGATCGAGTTCCGATCGGTCACGAAGACGTACCCCGACGGCACGGCGGCGGTCGCCGACTTCGACCTCGTGATCCCGCCGCACCGCACCACGGTGCTCGTCGGGTCGTCCGGGAGCGGCAAGACGACGCTCCTGCGCATGATCAACCGGATGGTGGAGCCCACGTCGGGCACGATCGAGATCGACGGCAGCTCCGTCCTCGACCGCGACCCGGTGAAGCTGCGGCGCAGCATCGGGTACGTCCTGCAGAACGGCGGCCTGCTCCCCCACTACAAGGTCGTCGACAACGTGACGACGGTCCTGCGCCTCGAGGGCACGCCCCGGCGACAGGCGCGCGAGCGCGCCCTCGAGCTCCTCGACACCGTCGGCCTCGACAGGGCGCTCGCGGACCGCTACCCGAGCCAGCTCTCCGGGGGCCAGCAGCAGCGCGTCGGGGTGGCGCGGGCGCTCGCCGCGGACCCGAACATCCTGCTCATGGACGAGCCGTTCGGCGCGGTGGACCCGATCGTGCGGGCCGAGCTCCAGACCGAGACCATCCGGCTGCAGCGCGAGCTCGAGAAGACGGTCGTGTTCGTCACGCACGACATCGACGAGGCGTTCCTGCTCGGCGACCAGGTCGTGATCCTGGAGAAGGGGGCGCACGTCGCACAGATCGGGTCACCGAGCGAGATCCTCGAGAACCCCGCGAGCGAGTTCGTCGCGAGCTTCATCGGCGCCGAGCGCGGCCGTCGTGCGCTGCGCACGAAGCGGACGGCGCACGGCACGGTCCTCGTCGACGGCGCGGGCCGGACGCAGGGCGTGCTCGTCGGCGACGATCCCGAGGGCGGCGCATGACCTGGGTCCTGGACAACCTCGACCTCATCGGCCGCCTGACCGTCGAGCACCTGCGCCAGTGCGTCGTACCGATCGTGCTGGGCTTCGCCGTGTCGATCCCGCTGGGCTGGCTCGCGTTCCGGTTCCGCCTCACGCGGGGGCTCGTGCTCACGCTCGTCGGGCTGCTCTACACGATCCCGTCGCTCGCGCTCTTCGCGCTCCTCCCCCCGCTCCTCGGCATCAGCTTCCTGTCCGAGGTCAACCTGGTGGTCGCCCTGACGATCTACGCCGTCGCGATCATGACGCGGTTCGTCGCCGACGCCCTCGCCTCGGTCGACCCGACCGTCCGGCAGGCGGCCCTCGCCGTCGGGTACGGGCCGTGGCGGCGCTTCTGGCAGGTCGACCTCCCGCTCGCCGGCCCGGTCGTGCTCGCCGGGCTGCGCGTCACCGCCGTCTCGACCATCTCGCTCGCGACGGTCGGCATCCTCATCGGGATCGACAACCTCGGCTACCTCTTCACCAACGGCTACCAGCGACAGATCGTCCCCGAGATCCTGGCGGGCGTCGTCGCGGTCGTCGTCATCGCCCTGCTCGTCGACCTGCTGCTCGTGCTCGCCGGACGAGCGGTCATGCCCTGGTCCCGGAAGGTGCGCGCATGAACGTCTTCTCCGACGCGGTCGCCTGGATCTTCTCCCCCGACCGGCTCACGGGCGCGCTCCCCCTCCCCGAGGCGATCTGGACCCACCTCGCCTTCACGTTCGTGGCGGTGCTGATCGCCGCGGCGATCGCCGTCCCCGCGGGCTGGGCCATCGGCCACACCGGGCGCGGGCGGGAGGTCGCCGTCGCCCTCTCGGGCGCGGCGCGCGCCGTGCCCTCGTTCGGGCTCGTCCTGCTGCTCGTGCTCGTGCTCGGGGTGACGCACAAGATCGCGGCCTCGATCACGGCGTTCGTGCTCCTCGCGATCCCGCCGATCCTCGCGGGGGCGTACGCCGGTATCGAGGCCGTCGAGCGCCGCGTGGTCGACGGCGCCCGCTCCGTCGGGATGACCGGTCGCCAGGTGCTGTTCCAGGCCGAGGTCCCGCTCGGCCTCCCGCTGCTCATCGGGGGGCTGCGGTCCGCGACGCTCCAGGTCGTCGCGACCGTCACGCTCGCCGGCTACGTCGGCAACTGGGGCCTCGGGTTCTACATCGTGCAGGGCATCCAGATCCGCGACTTCTCCCAGATCCTCGGTGCGGCCCTCGTCATCGTGGTGCTGGCCGTCGTGCTAGACGCACTGTTCGCGATCCTCCAACGGGTCGTCGTGCCGCGCGGCGTCACGGCGGGACGATCCGTGGAGGACTCCCCGTCCCGGCGGCGGCGCCGCCGCGCCCCCGAACCCACCACCGCCTGACGCGGACGGCCGCTCCCGCCGCACGCGCCGCACCGACCCCTCCCGGTCCCCGGGACGGCCCTCAGAAAGGCAGACACATGCGCACCACCCGACGCACCGCCGCCCTCGTCGCCACCGCGGCGACCGCCGTCCTCGCCCTCACCGCCTGCGGCGGCGGGTCCGACCCGCTCGCCGAGGACACCACGAGCGCCGACGGCGGCGGCAGCGCCTCGTCCGACACGATCGTCGTCGGCTCGCAGGCCTACTACTCGAACGAGATCATCGCGGAGATCTACGCGCAGGCGCTCGAGGCCGAGGGCTTCACGGTCGAGCGCAACTTCTCGATCGGTCAGCGCGACGCGTACATGCCCGCGCTCGAGAGCGGCGAGGTGCAGGTCTTCCCGGAGTACACGGGCAACCTGCTGCAGTTCTTCGACCCGGAGACCACGGCGACCTCGCCCGACGACGTGTACGCGGCGCTCCAGGAGGCGCTGCCCGACGGCCTCACGGTCCTCGACCAGTCGACCGCGACCGACCAGGACTCCTACAACGTCACCGAGGCGTTCGCCACGGAGAACGACCTCACCAGCCTGTCCGACCTCGCCGGTCTCGACGTGCCGCTCACGCTCGGCGGCCCCGCCGAGCTCGAGCAGCGCCCGTACGGCCCGCAGGGGCTCAAGGACGTGTACGGGGTCGACGTGTCGTTCGTCGCGACGGGCGACACGACCGTCCAGGACCTCGTCGCCGGCACGGTGAACATCGCGAACGTGTTCAGCGCCGACCCGCGCATCCAGACGGAGAAGCTCGTCACGCTCGAGGACCCGGAGGGCCTGTTCCTCGCCTCGAACGTCGTGCCGCTCGTCAACGCCGACATCGCCGACGAGATCGCGGACGTCATCAACCCGGTGAGCGAGGCACTCACGCCGGAGGGCCTCGTCGCCCTGAACGTGGAGTCCACGGTCGACCAGCGTTCACCCGAGGACATCGCCGCCGACTGGCTCTCGGAGAACGGCCTCGCCTGAACGGACCCGCGTCGCACGACGGCGGCCCGTCCCGGTTCCGGGACGGGCCGCCATCGTCGTCGTGCGTGGGGCCGGAGCAGCACCGCCGAGGCGCACGGCCGCGTCGCTGCGGGTCGTCGCGCTCGGCCGCCCGGTCGGCGCGGGTCAGCGCCGGTCAGCGCGCGACGCGAGCCGCGATCGCGTCGGCGAACCGGTCGAGCGAGCCGGGCGAGAGCGCGAGGAACAGCGACGGCTCGGTGAGCTCGAGCTCGATGACGACGACGCCGCCGTCGTCGTTGCCCGTCACGACGTCCACGCGCGCGTAGAGGAAGCTCGCCGGGTCCCCGCCGCCGACGGCGTCGGCCGCCACGGCCAGGGCGCGGCGTGCGACGTCGAGCTGCTCGTCGGACGCGGTGAACGGGCTCATCTCCTCCTGCTGGTAGAGGCCGCGCGTCGGGCGGTGCGGGCCGGTGAGCAGCGCGTTCTTGCGCACGGCGTGCGAGAACTCGCCGTCGACGAAGACGAGGCCCGTCTCCCCCGCGGTGTCCACGCTCGTCACGTAGGGCTGCACCATGACCTCGCGCCCGGACACGAGCAGGTTCTTGGCGTGCTGGATGGCGAGCCCGCGCGAGTGCGCCTCGCCCGCCTGGTACCGGCCCGTGTCCTTCGCGCCCGCGCTGACCACGGGCTTGATGACGAAGTCGCCCTGGGCGGGCAGGCGCGTGTGGATCGCGCGCGAGGAGAGGTTGCGCGCCGGGTCGAGCCAGAGCGTCGGGATGACGGGGATGCCCGCGCCCTCGAGCTCGCGCAGGTAGCCCTTGTCGGTGTTCCAGCGCAGCACCTGCTCCGCGTTGAGGATGCGGGGGACCCGGCTCGCCCACGCGACGAACTCGTCGCGCCGGGCCGAGTAGTCCCAGGTCGAGCGCACGACGACGGCGTCGAACGCGGCCCAGTCCACGTCGGGGTCGTCCCAGACGGCGGGCTGCGCCGCGACGCCCCGGGCGTCGAGCGCCCGCACGAGCGGCGCGTCGTCGGGGTCGAGCTGTGGGAGGACGGAGCACGTCGCGAGGGCGACGCGCGGGGCGGTGGTCTCGGTCGTCACGTCCCCGAGCCTAGGCGACCGGGCCGCGGCGCGGGCGCCGGGCCCGCGCCGAGCGGTCCCTACAGCCCGTACTCCTCGAGCAGCCGCAGCCACACCTCGCTCACCGTCGGGTACGACGGCACGGCGTGCCACAGCCGGCGCAGCGGGACCTCCCCCACGACGGCGATCGTCGCGGCGTGCAGCATCTCCGCCGCGTCGGGGCCCACGAACGTGGCGCCGACGACGACCTCGCGCGCGGCGTCGACGACGAGCTGCGCGCTGCCCGCGTAGTCGGCGGAGCGCACCGAGGAGCCGGCGACGTTCGCGAGGTCGTAGCGCACGACGCGCACGTCGAGGCCCGCGTCGCGCGCGGACGACTCGGTGTGCCCGACGGCCGCCACCTCGGGCCGCGTGAACACGACCTGGGGCGAGGCGACGGCGTCGGCGGTCGCGGCGAACCGCGACCACGGCTCGGGGTCGGCGCCGACGGCGGGCGGCCGCTCGCCCGCGGTCGGGGCGTCCTCGGCGTCGGGGTCGCCGAAGCGCGCGGCGACGACGTCGCCCGCGACGCGGCCCTGGTACTTGCCCTGGTGGGTGGTCGCGACGCGACCGGTGACGTCGCCCGCCGCGTACAGCCACCCGGTGCCGGCCTCCGACCCGAGCCCCTGGACGAGCATCGTGTCGTCGACCTCCAGCGCGCGGCCGGGCGCGAGCCCGACGGAGTCGACCCCGAGGTCCTGGGTGCGCGGCACGCGGCCCGTCGCGACGAGCACGCGCTCGGCCGTGACGGGCGCCAGGTCGGGCGCGTCCCCGCCGTCCGCGGGACCGGTCGCCGCGAGGACGAGGCGCGCGCCGCCGTCGGGCAGCGGCTCGACGGCCTCCGTCGACACGCCGAGCCGCACGTCGACCCCCAGGTCCCGCAGCGACGCGGCGACCGCCTCGCCCGCCCAGGGCTCGGTGCGCCCGAGCAGGCCGCCGCGCGACAGCACGGTCACGCGGGCCCCGAGGTCGGCGAACGCGACCGCCATCTCCGTCGCGACCACTCCCCCGCCGACGATCGCCAGCGACTCGGGCACGTCCTCGACCGCGGTCGCCTCGCGGCTCGTCCACGGGTTCGCGTCCGCCAGCCCGGGGACGTCGGGCAGGACCGGCACGCTGCCGGTCGCCACGATCACCGCATGGCGGGCGGCGAGCCGGCGGGCGCGCGGCAGGTCGTCCGGGTCGGCGTCGGGCTCCTCGGCGACGACCTCCACGAGCCGCGGACCGACGATCCGCCCGAGCCCGCGCACGAGCGTGAGGCCCGCGCCCTCGACCCACGAGACCTGGCCGGAGTCGTCCCAGTCCGAGACCATCTGGTCGCGCCGCGCGAGGACGGCGGCGACGTCGAGGTCGTCGCCGACGGTGACGCCCGGGACGCCCCGCGCCTCGGCCCGCACGGCCCCCGGGCGCAGGAGCGTCTTGGACGGCATGCACGCCCAGTACGAGCACTCGCCGCCCACGAGCTCGGCCTCGACGAGCGCCACGCTCAGGCCGGTGCGCGACGCGCGGTCGGCGGCGTTCTCGCCGACGGGCCCGCCGCCGATCACGATCACGTCGTAGGTCTCGTCAGGAGTGGTCGGGTGCTGCGCCTCGGACGTCATGGACCCATCCTCGCGCGAGGGTCCCGTCGGCGCCCGGCGGTGCCGCCGGGGCGGCTCAGGCGACCCGTGCCTCGTCGAGGTGGTCGAGGACGTGCCGGACGGTCCGCGCGACCGTCCACCCGGTCGTGTCGACGTGCAGCCCGCCCGGGGTCGCGCGGGCGGCGGCGGCGAACTCCTCCGGGGTCCAGGCCCCGTACGCCTGCTTGTGGCGGCCGGCGTCGCGCGTGGCGAGGGTCGCGGCGTCCGGTGTCAGCACGACGGCGAAGCACGGCCGGGTGCGCACGCGCGCCGTGAACCGCGCGAGGTCGAGGCCGAGCAGGATGTCCTGGACGACGGCCGTGACGCCCGCCGCGGCGTAGGTGTCGGCCGCCTGCGCCGCGAGCGCCTGCCGCAGGTCGAGCTGGGCCCGGGCCGCGGCGGTGAGGGGCGGGGCCATCTCCGCCTGGCCGCTGACCACGAACCGCCGGAACTGGTCGCCGCGCACGTGCGCCGCGAGCGCGAACGTCCGGGCGAGCGCGTCGGCGACGGTGGACTTCCCGGAGGCCATCGCGCCGGTGACGACGAGGACCGGCGCGGGCGCCACGCCGCCCGAGGCGGCGGGGGCTGGGGTCGCGGAGGTCATGGCGGGACCGTACGGCGCGGCCGGCGCACCGCGCGAGGGCTTTGCCGCGCGCGGACGCCCCCGGCCGGGGCCGAGGGCGTCCTGCGTGCGAGGGGGCCGCAGTCTGACTAGTGCACCGTCGCCTTCTCGGCGCCCGCCCCGGTGAGCGAGCGCACCTCCATCTCGGCGAACTTCTCGGGGTGCGGCTTCTCCCTGCTGAGGAGCGTCCCGACGATCCCGAGGAGGAACGCCAGCGGGATCGACACGATGCCGGGGTTGCTCAGGGGGAAGATCGCGAAGTCGACGTCCGTGTTCTTGATCATCGACAGGCTCGCGCCCGTCACCGGGTCGACCTTGCCCGACACGACGGGCGAGAACGCGATGAGCACCACGCACGAGATCAGCCCGCCGTACATGCTCCACAGCGCGCCCGCGGTGTTGAACCGCTTCCAGAACAGCGAGTAGAGGATGGTCGGGAGGTTCGCGCTCGCCGCGACGGCGAACGCGAGCGCCACGAGGAACGCGACGTTCTGCCCCTGCGCGAAGATGCCGCCGAGGATCGCGAGGATCCCGATCACGACGACCGTGATGCGCGCGACCTTGACCTCGCCGTCGGGCTTGACCTCGCCGCGCTTGATGACGTTCGCGTAGATGTCGTGCGCGAAGCTCGCCGCCGCGGTGATCGTGAGCCCGGCGACGACGGCGAGGATGGTCGCGAACGCGACGGCGGAGATGAAGCCCAGGAGGATCTCGCCGCCGAGCGCGAACGCGAGCAGAGGCGCCGCGGAGTTCACTCCTCCTGGCGCGGCGCTGATCGTCTCCGGCCCCACGAGCGCGCCCGCCCCGTACCCGAGCACGAGGGTGAACAGGTAGAAGATGCCGATGAGCCAGATCGCCCACACGACCGAGCGCCGGGCCTCCTTGGCCGAGGGCACGGTGTAGAAGCGCATGAGGACGTGCGGCAGGCCGGCGGTGCCGAGCACGAGCGCGAGGGCCAGCGAGAGGAAGTCGAGCTTCGTGGTGCCGGTGGCGCCGTACTGCTTGCCGGGCTCGATGAGCGCCTCGCCGCCCGGGCCCGCCTTGTCGATCGCGCCCTGGAGCAGGTCGGACAGGTTGAAGCCGAACTTCGCGAGGACCCACACCGTCATGACGGCGGCGCCCGCGATGAGCAGCACGGCCTTGATGATCTGGACCCAGGTGGTGCCCTTCATGCCGCCGACCAGCACGTAGAGGATCATCAGCGCGCCGACGACGGCGACGACGACGCTCTGGCCCGCCGTGGAGTCGACGCCGAGCAGCAGCGCCACGAGGCCGCCGGCCCCGGCCATCTGCGCGAGCAGGTAGAAGAACACGACGGCGAGGGTCGCGAGGGCCGCCGCCATGCGGACGGGCCGCTGCTTGAGCCGGAACGACAGCACGTCGGCCATCGTGAACTTGCCCGTGTTGCGCAGGAGCTCGGCGACGAGCAGCAGCGCGACGAGCCACGCGACGAGGAAGCCGATCGAGTAGAGGAACCCGTCGTAGCCGTTGATCGCGATAGCGCCGCAGATCCCGAGGAAGCTCGCGGCGGAGAGGTAGTCGCCCGCGATGGCGGTCCCGTTCTGCGGCCCGGTGAACGACCGCCCGCCCGCGTAGTAGTCCGCGGCCGACTTGTTCTGCCGGGACGCGCGCAGCACGATGACGAGCGTCACGGCGACGAAGACGGCGAAGATCGCGACGTTGACGACGGGGTTCCCGACGTCCGTGGCCTCGGCGGCCAGGAGGTGCGCGCTCACAGCTCGTCCTCCTCGATCTCCCGGCGGAGCTCGTCCGCCTGGGTGTCGAAGCGCTTGTTGGCCCAGCGCGCGTAGATCATGGTGATCGCGAACGTGGACACGAACTGGCCGAGCCCGAGGAGGAGCCCGACCGTGACGTTCCCCCACACCCGGACGCTCATGAGGTCGTGCGCGTAGTTCGCCAGCAGCACGTACACGAAGTACCACACGAGGAAGAGCGCGGTCATCGGGAACACGAAGTTCCGGAATCGTCGGCGCAGGTCCTGGAACTCGGGCGAGCGTTGCACCCGCTGGTAGTCGGTCTCTTCGGCGGGCCCCGGTCCGGGGGCGGCCGTCACGTCGGTCATGACGCCTCCGTTGGCTCATTCCGTGGACAGACAGAGAGCCCGCACCCCGCGGACGGTCGCCTGTCGACGCGACCGCACGCGACACTGCGTGCCCGGGGCGACCTTCCACCCCCGGCACAATGTGCCGTAGATCACTGTTGTCCGCAAGGACCGCGCGCGGCCGGTCGCGAGTCCGGTCGGAGGCCGGGCGCGAGGCCGGGCCGAGCGTCAGACGCGCACGTACTCGAGGTCGGTGATGACGCGCCCCGCGGCCTCGCCCTTGCGCTCGAACCCGGTGAGCACCCGGCCCTCGAAGCGCGGCGCGACGTTCCCCGGCCCGTGCGCGTTGCGCAGCCCCGGCGCGGCGTCCAGGACCTCGAGCATCTGGTCCGCGTACTCGGCCCAGTCGGTGGCGAGCCGCAGCGTCCCGCCGGGACGGGCGTCGTCGCCCTCCCCCGGCGCGCGCAGGACGCGCTCGGCCAGTGCCGCGAACGACGGCGTCACGAGGCGGCGCTTGTGGTGGCGGGACTTGTGCCAGGGGTCGGGGAAGAACACCCAGAGCTCGTCGACGCTCCCCGCGGGCAGGGTGGTGGCGAGGACCTCGGCCGCGTTCGCCTGGACGAGCCGCACGTTCGTCAGGTCGCGCTGCGACGCGCGCAGCACGGTCTGCGCCAGCCCGGGCGCGTACACCTCGACGGCGAGGAAGTCCGTGCCCGGCTCGCGCTCGGCGGCGGCGACGACGGCCTCGCCCTGGCCCGAGCCGATCTCGACG
Organism: Sphaerisporangium cinnabarinum; assembly: GCA_003052455.1. GTDB lineage: Bacteria > Actinomycetota > Actinomycetes > Actinomycetales > Cellulomonadaceae > Cellulosimicrobium > Cellulosimicrobium cinnabarinum. Next base: position 16,382 of record QAPD01000028.1, read on the forward strand.
ACCAGGCGCGCGTCGCGCCCGAAGGTGGCCGCGACGTCGAGCACGTGGTCCGGGTCCACCGACGTCCGCGCGACGTCGCGCGGCACGTCGACGACGTAGCGGTCGCGGTACGCGTCCCACGCGCGCTGCTGGCGCGGCGCGAGGCGGCCGCTGCGCTGCACGAACGACACGGGCTGGGTGCGGTAGCGCGGGCGGGCGTCGCCGGTCCCCGGGGTCGCGGAGGGGGCGCCGGTCACGGGCTCGTCGAGGGTGTCGGGGGTCGGTTCGGGCACCGCACCAGGGTACGGGCGCCTCGCGCGGGGGTCGTGCCGCGCGAGGCGCCCGGCCCGTCACACGTACGCCGCGTACGCGGGCAGGTCGAGCACGCCGTTGCCCGACAGCCCGAGGACGATCACCTCGGGCTCCGTCGCCGCGCGCGCGTGCGCGACCGCCGCCGCGACGGCGTGCGTCGACTCGGGGGCGGGGATGATGCCCTCGCTGCGCGCGAACAGGGTCCCGGCCGTGAACGCCTCGTCCTGGTCGACGGCGACGGCGTCCATGAGCCCGAGGTGGACCGCGTGCGACACCATCGGCGACATGCCGTGGTAGCGCAGGCCGCCCGCGTGGATCGCGGGCGGGACGAAGTCCTTGCCGAGCGTGTGCATCTTGAGCAGCGGCGTGAGGCCCGCGACGTCGCCGAAGTCGTAGCGGTACTCGCCCTGGGTGAGCGACGGGCACGCGGCCGGCTCGCACGCGACGAGCCGCGTCGTCGTGCCCTCGCGCAGGTTGCGGCCCAGGAACGGGAACGTCAGGCCCGCGAGGTTCGACCCGCCGCCCGCGCAGCCGAACACCACGTCCGGCGCGCCCTCGCCGGCCTCGTCGAGCTGGACGAGCGCCTCCTGGCCGATGACGCTCTGGTGCAGCATGACGTGGTTGAGCACGCTGCCCAGCGCGTAGTGCGCCGCGGGGTCCTTCGCGGCCGTCTCGACGGCCTCGCTGATCGCCATGCCGAGCGAGCCGGTCGTCTCGGGGTCCGCGGCGAGCATCGCTCGCCCGGCCTCCGTGAGGTCCGACGGCGACGGGTGGCAGATCCCGCCGTAGACCTCCATCTGGGCGCGCCGGTACGGCTTGGAGTCGTACGACGCGCGCACCTGCCACACCTCGACGTCGAGCCCGAGCAGCGCTCCCGCGAACGACAGCGAGGCGCCCCACTGGCCCGCGCCGGTCTCGGTCGTCAGCCTCGTCGTGCCCTCGAGCGCGTTGTAGTACGCCTGCGCGACGGCGGTGTTCGGCTTGTGCGAGCCGACCGGGCTCACGCCCTCGTACTTGTAGTAGATCCGGGCCGGGGTGCCCAGGGCCCGCTCGAGACGCCGCGCCCGCACGAGCGGGGACGGCCGCCACAGCGCGTAGATCTCGCGGATCGTCTGCGGGATCTCGACGTAGCGCTCCGTCGTCACCTCCTGCTGCACGAGCGCGAGCGGGAAGAGCGGCGCGAGGTCGTCGGGCGTGAGCGGCTCGCGCGTGCCCGGGTGCAGGTGCGGGGGCACCGGCTCGGGGAGGTCGGCCGCGAGGTTGTACCAGTGCGTCGGGACGGTCGAGGGCACCTCGGCGCCCGTCGGCTCGAGGGACCGGACGGGCAGGGCCGTCGGCGGGGTCTGCTGTGTCGTCATGCTCGGCTCCAGCTCAGGGGACGGCCGCTGGGCCGACGACGCGCGCACCGGGTTCACCGAGGCCGCCCACGTCGTCGGTGCACGGCCGGATGAGGTCACCGGCCGTCAGGCGGCCGGCCACCAGGGGGTCACGGACGGGTGCGTCACGGGGCCGACCCTACCCCCGCGCGCCCGCTCGGGACCACCGGCGCCCGGGCGAGGACGATCGGCTCTCGCGCGCGCGGGTGCGCGGGCGCTGGGATGGGAGCAGACGCCGGACGACGGCAGGCCGGCGCGGACGGAAGGGAGCCGTCATGGTCAGCAACCACGTCCCGGGCAGGTTCGAGGGCCGCACGGCGATCGTCACCGGCGCGGGAGCCGGCATCGGCCGCGCGACGGTCGAGCGGCTGCTCGCGGAGGGCGCACGCGTCGTCGCCACCGACGTCCGGGAGGACCGCCTCGACAAGCTCGTCGCCGACGTCGGCACGGACGCGCTCGTGACCGTCGCGGGCGACGTGAGCGCCCAGACCACGATCGACGCGGTGGTCGCCGCCGCGGGCGGCCGGGTGGACGCCCTCGCCAACGTCGCCGGGATCATGGACGGCTTCCTGCCGACCGCCGAGGTCGACGACGCGACGTGGGACCTCGTCATGACCGTCAACGTCACCGCGGTCATGCGCCTCACGCGCGCGGTCCTGCCCCTCATGCTCGAGGCGGGGAAGGGCTCGATCGTCAACGTCGGGTCGGAGGCGGGCTCGCGCGCGTCGGCGTCGGGCACCGCGTACGCGACGTCGAAGCACGCGGTCGTCGGCTTCACGAAGAGCACCGCGTTCTTCTACACGCCCCGCGGCGTGCGGGCGAACGTCGTGGCGCCCGGGGCCGTCGCGACGAGCATCGAGGCGCCCTTCCGCTCGCAGTACGCGGGCGAGCGGCTCGGACCGGTCATGGCGACGACGGTCCCGCCGGCCGCGAGCGCCGACGAGCTGGCCGCGGCGATCACGTGGCTCCTGTCGGACGACTCGGCCAACGTCTCGGGCGCCGTCCTGCACAGCGACGGCGGGTGGGCCGCCGTCTGACCGTCCCGCTCCCCCGGCAGACCGGGCGAGCGACGGAGCGGCCCCCGGACCGTCCGGTCCGGGGGCCGCCCTCGTGCCGTCGGCACCGCGTCAGCGGCGCGTCGGCAGCGCGTCAGCGCCGGGTCAGCCGCACGCGAGCGCGTCGTACGCGACGTCGGCCGCGAAGGACCGGCCGTCCCCGCTCGCAGCGACGTGCGCGGCGCCCGCCGCGACGTCGGACGCCCGGACGGAGAACGCCTGGTACGCCGACGCGCCGGGCCGGACGCCGGTGACGGTGCGCTCCCCGAACGGCGTGCTGAGCGTGATGTCGGCCGGGACGGTGTCCGCGTTGCGGGCCCGGACCGCGACGTACGCCGTGCCGGCGAGGCACTGCGTGCGCGCCGTCGTCTCGACGACGAGGCCGTCCTCGGCGGGCGCCGTGGCGAACGTGCTCACCGGCGACACGGCGGTGCCGCCGCCCGCGCTGGTGGCCGTGACCGTCCACGCGTGCACGGCACCCGGCTCGAGCCCGTCCCACGTGACGGTCGCGACCTCGCCCGACGGCACGGTCGCCCGGCCGATCTCCTCGCCCGGGGCGTAGAGCGACACGGCGTCGGTCGCGAGGCTCGTGACGCGCGACGTGAGGTCGACGGGGACGGTGAAGTCGTCCTCGCGGCCGTCGTAGCGGTGCTCGTCGTCGTACTCCGTGGCGCCGAAGTTCTCGAGCCACGGCGAGTAGGTGTCGACGATCATCTCGGAGCGGTCGACGTCGAACTGGAGCAGGCGCAGGAAGCTCGCTCCGAGCCGCAGCCCCTCCTCCGGCGTGTACCCGCCGATCTCGGTGAGCCCCGCCTCCTCGGCCGTGACCTCGTAGAACTGGTAGTCCGCGAGCAGCTCGACGACGCCGTTGCCGGGCGTCCCGACGTCCTGGCGCACGTTGATGCCCACGCCGTGCCGGTGCCCCGCGAGGACGAGGAACACGTTCGGGTTGGGCTCGACGACCTTGGCGTGCACGAGGCGGCCGTCGGGCGTCGAGATCTCGGAGTCACGACCGTCGGGGTTCGAGCTCGGCACGAGGTAGTCGTGCGTGAGGACGACCGCGTTGCGGTCGGGGAACTGCTTGAGGACGCCGTCCGCCCACGCGGCCTCCTCGTCCGTCACCCCGTACGACAGGTACACGGCGACGAAGTCGAGCCCGCCCGCGCTGAACAGGTCGTAGTGGTTCTGGTTGTCGCCCTCGCGCCACGGGCCGCCGTAGGACGCGTTCTCCCACCCCGCGGACAGGGCCTCGTAGCGCTCGGGGCCGTAGAACTCGTTGAACAGCGCCCCCGGCCCGTTGTCCTGGCCCGTGAGGTTGTCGTGGTTGCCGGCGAGGACCCCGTTGGGGATGTTCGCGTCGTCGAGGATCTGCTGCGCGGCCGAGGAGAACTCGTACTCGCCCCGGATCTGGGCGGCCATCGCGTCGTCGGCCGGCAGGCGCGTGTAGTTCTCGTTCACGTCGCCCGTGTGCCCCACGTACGCGATCCCGCGCGCCTCGGCGTTGTCCACGACCCACTGCGTGAGGTCGGTGTAGGCCTTGCCCCAGACGGCTCGCTCCTCGGCCGTCTCCTGCTCGACCGCGCCCTCGGTGAGGTACTGCGTGTCGGTGAAGTGGACGAGCGAGAAGTCGTAGTCGTCGCGCGGCGCGAAGTCGGTCTCGTCGCGCGACCCGCCTGCCGCGATGTCGTCCGCGAAGGGGTCGGTGCCCGTCACGAGCACGTGCACGGTGCCGTCCGTCGCAGCACCCTCGCCGAGCACGGTGCTCAGCGACGTCGTGCCCTCGACCGCACCGCGCGCGGACGCGAGCGGCTCCCACCGCTCCCCGTCCCACACGTGCAGCGTCGCGAGCCGCTGCGGGTCGACGACGCCCTCCCAGCGCACGACCTGGTCGGCGGTCGTGCCCGTGGCGGGCAGCTCGAAGCGCTGGTAGGTGACGTCGCGGCTCTGCGGGGAGTCGAGCGTCAGGTCGTCGCCCGGGGCGAGCGCGTCCGCCAAGGCGGGCTGCTCGCCCTCGACCGGGAGCGTCGTCGGGATCTCGGCCGACTCGCCCTGGGCGACGAGCGCGGGGGCGGTGACGTCGGCGCGGGAGAACGTCGCGGTGACGTCGCCGCCGCCGGGCGCCGCGACACGAGCCGACAGGTCGACGCTCCCCGCGACGTCGCGCGTGCCGTGCGCCGGGGCCAGGTCGGTCGGGACGTCCGGCACGCCGAGGCTCGTGAACGCGATCTCGTGCGTGCTCGCGTTGCCGAGCACGTCCGACGCGGTGACGACGAGCGTGTGCGCGCCCGGGGCGAGACCCGGCCCGACGGGCGCGCCGAGCTCGAGCGGCTCGCCGTCGAGCGTGACGTCGGGGCCGGTCAGGACCCCGGAGGCGTCCGCGAGCTCGACCGCGAGGCTCGTCGCGCTCGCGAGCTCCGCGCCCGCGGCCGGCGTGCTGGACACGATCGCGGGACCGGTGTTGTCGGTGGTCACCGTCCGGCGCGCGGCCGCACCCGCGGCGGTCGCCGACGTGATCGTGTGCTCGCCGTCGGCGAGCGTCGTCGTGTCGACGTCGGCCCGCAGGCCCGTCGCGGGCGCGTCGGCGTCGCGGACCACGTCGAACGCGAGGTCGACCTCGCGCGGCTTCGTCGTGCTCGTGCCGCAGTCGCCGTCGCCCATCGAGTACGACGGCGCGATGCCCACGCCGGTCGCCGTGCCGTCGGTCACGTCGAGCGCGATCCCGGAGATCGCGAAGTCGTCGCGGTTGTCGCCGCACGCCGTCGGGTAGGTGCCCGTGACGAAGCGCACCACGTTGCGGCCCGGCGACAGGAAGGCGTTCGGGACGTCGATCCGCACCGTCTCGCTCACGTAGTCGCGGTCCACGAGGTCGATCCGCTGCCCGTTGACGAGCAGGTGGTTCGTGTAGCGGGCCTCGATCGAGTTCGAGCCCACGGTGAAGACGAACCGGGACGAGCCGGTACCGAGCGTCGCGACCGTCGGCAGCGGGGCGCCGTCCAGCTCGATGCCGGCAGGAGCGTCGCCCCCGGCGGGCGGCGTGGCGAGCACGGTCTGCGGGCCGTGCAGCAGCGCGCCGTCCGCAGGGAGGATCACGGGCGCCCCCGGGGCACCGTTGTTCACGGTGACCGCGCTCGACGCGGTCGCGCCCGACGCGGTCGTCGCGGTGAGCGTGTGGGCGCCGTTCTCGAGCGTCGTCGTGTCGAGCTCCGCGGCGAGGCCGGTCGTGGCCGCCGGGTCCTGCTCGAGGTCGAACGTGAGGTCCGCCGAGAGCACGCGCGACGTGTTCGTGCCGCACGAGCCGTCGCCGAACGCGTAGGAGAAGCTGTTGGCGGAGCCGTCGGCCGTCTCGCCCAGGAGCTCGAGGGACACGTCGGTGAGGTCGTAGTCGTCGTAGTTCGTCCCGCACGACGTCGTGACCGCGCCGACGACGAACCGCACCCGGTTCTCGCCCGGGACGAGCCACTGCGCGGGGACGTCGAGCGCGACGCGCTCGGACACCATGTCGCGGTCGAGCTCGAGGCGCTCGCCGTTGACGAGCACGTGGCTGCCGTAGCGCTTCTCGATCGAGTTGCTCCCGACGTCGAACAGCAGGCGCGCGGTCGCGGGCGTCGCGGAGGCGTCGAGGGCGGTGCCGTCGACCGCGAGCGCCGTGACGGCGTCGCCCGCGCGGACGGGGTCGGCCGCGACGCGCACCGTCCCGTCGAGGAACGTGCCGGTCGTCGGGCTCAGCACGAGCAGCGTCTCCGGGGCGGCCCCGGTGGTCCGGGCGGTCGTCCGGTCGAGGGTCGGGGAGGCTCCCGGGGCGGTCGTGGCGGCGGCGCCGGGCGCGAGCAGGCCAGCGACGAGCACCGTGCCGAGCGCCCCGGCGACCGCGGCGCGGCGCCGCGCCCCGCCGTCGGTCCGTCTCTCGGCGCGTCTCTCGGCGCGTCTCGAAGTCCTGTGCGTGGGCACGGACGTGTCCATCGTGGTTCCCTTCCGTGGCGAACGGGTCGACGGGCGACGCTGCCGAGCGGCGACGACGCCCGCACCGGACCCTTCCCGGCGGGGGTGAACACGAGGTCGGTGCCGGGCGAACTCCGGCGAAACGGACGGCGACGGTTGCGGCGGGCGACAGGCGCGCGCAGGCGTCCGGCACGAGCGGAGCGCGGAGGGACGGCTCCGCCGGACGGCCCGGACGACGAAGGCCGCCCACCACGAGGGTGGACGGCCTGGTCAGGAAGGGTGCGCCATCAGGGACTCGAACCCCGAACCCGCTGATTAAGAGTCAGCTGCTCTGCCAATTGAGCTAATGGCGCGCGAGAGGGAACACTACCAGCGGCCAGGACCGCCGCTCTCCGCGAGGAGACCGGGCCCGCCCGCCGCGCCGGCTCTCGACCGGCACGGCTCGGGCCGCCCGCCATGCGGACGGCCCGATCGGTGGTGGTGCGCCATCAGGGACTCGAACCCCGAACCCGCTGATTAAGAGTCAGCTGCTCTGCCAATTGAGCTAATGGCGCGCGAGAGAAAACACTAGCAGCCGCGGGCGCGCCGGGAAAATCCGTTCCGCCCGCCCTCGTGTGACGTCGGCGACACGGGCCGGCGGGCCCCCGGAGCGGCTCCGGCTACAGGTACAGCCCTGTCGGGCCGTCCTCCTCGACCTCCTGCGAGACGGCGTGCACGTCGCGCTCGCGCAGCAGCACGAGGTCCTTGCCGCCGAGCTCGACCTCGGCGCGCTCGTCCGGGTCGAACAGCACGCGGTCCCCCACCGCGACCTGTCGCACGTGCTCACCGGCCGCGACGACGACGGCCCACGCGAGCCGCTTCGGGCCCACGGCCGTCGCGGGGATGACGAGACCGGCCGAGCTCTGCCGCTCGCTCGCGTCGACCTCCGGGTCGACGAGCAGGCGGTCGTGCAGCATCCGGATCGGCAGGTCGCGGGCGACCGGCCGGGACGGCGACGGGCGGGACGAGGTGGTGGCGGGGGCGGACGTCGTCTTGCTCACAGCGCCAACGCTACCGGTGCCGCCCACCCTCACCTACGCTCGAACCACACCCTGGCCGGACCGAAGGAGATCCATGTCCACGCGCCTCACCGTCGGCGACACCGCTCCCGACTTCTCCCTGCCCGCCGCCGACGGCAGCACCGTCACGCTGTCCGACCTGCGCGGCAAGCACGTCGTCGTCTACTTCTACCCGGCGGCCGGCACGCCCGGCTGCACGACGGAGGCGTGCGACTTCCGCGACAACCTCGCCTCGCTCCAGGGCGCGGGCTACTCGGTCGTCGGTGTCTCCCCCGACCCGGTCGACAAGATCGCCGCGTTCGTCGAGGCCGAGCACCTGACCTTCCCGCTCGTGTCGGACGAGGACAGGTCCGTCCTCGAGGCGTACGGCGCGTGGGGGGAGAAGAAGCTCTACGGCAAGACGGTCGTGGGCGTCATCCGCTCGACGGTCGTCGTCGACCCGGAGGGCAAGGTCGAGCTCGCGCAGTACAACGTCAAGGCCACCGGCCACGTCACGAAGCTCCGCCGCGACCTCGGCATCGACCCGAAGTAGCGCACCCGGCCGGTGCGGTCCCGGCTCGGTGGCGCGTCGACCGACGCGCACCGACCGCCGGGGCCGCGCCGCCCGCGCCGTAGACTGACCCCCGCGCGCGAGTGGCGTAACTGGCAGCCGCGCCAGGTTTAGGTCCTGGTGTCCTCGGACGTGCGGGTTCGAGTCCCGCCTCGCGCACCGTTCCCGTCCCGCCGGAGCCCTCGCCGGGACCGCGTGGCGGCACGCGCGGATTCACCCGCACCTCATCTGGACGACCGTCCAGTTCGGTGTCTACCGTTGGTGGCAGAGCCGGTGCCCGCACCACTTGCCCCCTGCCGGTACGGGCACCGGCTCCACACCCGCCACGCTGCGACTGCGCGCGAGACGGCCCCCGACACCACGACGGCCCGGCACCCTCCGAGGGTGCCGGGCCGTCGTCCTGCGTGCGGGCTCAGGCGTCCTGAGCCGGCGAGCCGTCGCTCGCCTCAGCGATCTGACGACGCACGTCCTCCATGTCGAGGCCCTTCACGGCGTCGACGACCTGCTTGAGCGCCGGGGCCGGGAGGGCGCCGGGCTGCGAGAACACGAGGATGCCCTCGCGGAACGCCATGAGCGTCGGGATCGACGTGATGTTCGCGGCGGCGGCCAGGCCGCGCTCGGCCTCCGTGTCGATCTTGCCGTGCACGACGTCCGGGTTCTCCTCCGAGGACGCCTCGAAGACCGGCGCGAACATCTTGCACGGTCCGCACCAGTCGGCCCAGAAGTCGACCAGGACGATGTCGTTCTCCTTGATCGTCTGCTCGAACGTGGACTCGGTGAGCGTCTGCGTGGCCATGGATGTTCCTCCTGGGGCTGTAGGGGTCTGCTTCGTAGAGCGCACACCCTGTCCTGAGTATTCCCCGCGCACGACCGCGCAGGCCCGGCCCGCGCACCCTCTACGCTGCCCCTGTGACGCACGCCACCTCCACCCACCGGCTCTCGCGTGCCACGGTCGCGGGCTACGCCGCCGGGTCCGTCGGCACCGGCGGGTTCGGCACCCTGCCCGGCCTGGTCCTGCTCGTCTACCTCACCGACGCGCTCGCCGTCCCCGCCGCGGCCGCCGGCCTCATCGTCACGGGCGCCAAGGTGTGGGACGTCGTCGTCGACCCGTTCATCGGCTACGGGTCCGACCGGGACCTGACTCGCACCGGGTCCCGCCGTCGCTTCATGACCCTGGGCGCCCTCACGCTGCCCGTGCTCTTCGCGCTGACGTTCGCGGTCCCGGCAGCCGCAGGCCCGACCGCCGCCGCGATCTGGGTGCTCGTCGCGTTCCTGCTGGCCGCGACCGCCTTCTCGCTCTTCCAGGTCCCGTACATCGCGCTCCCCGCGGAGCTCGACCCCACGTACGACGGCCGCACCCGCCTGCTCGCGTGGCGCGTCGCGACGCTCGCGTTCGCGATCCTCCTGTTCGGGGCGGGCGGACCGGCGCTGCGCGGGGGCGGGGACTCCACGACGGGGTACCTGGTCATGGGCATCGTGTCGGGCGTGGTCATCGGGGCCGGGATGCTCGTGGCGGCGCGCGTCGCGCCCCGCGGCCAGGGCACGCCCGCTCCTCCGGCCGCCGCCCCCGCGGCGCCCGCCGGTGCCGCCGCCGGGACGACGGCGCCCCCCTCCGCCGCGCGCGCGTGGACCCTCGCCGTGCGCGAGGCGGTCGACGCGCTGCGCCGCTCGCGCCCGTTCCGCACGCTGCTCGCCGCGTTCGTGCTCCAGGCCGTCGCGACGGGGCTCATGCTCGCCGGGGCGGCGTACGTCGCGCGGTACGTGCTGCGCGACGAGGCGGCCGTCAGCTACCTCTTCGCCGCGCTCGTCGCGCCCGCGCTGCTCTGCATGCCGCTGTGGACGCGGCTCGCGCGCCGCGACGGCAAGGAGCGCGGGTTCGTCGTCGCGACCGTGCTCTTCGCGGTCGCCGCGCTCGGGATGGTCCCGCTCGTGTGGGCACCGGGCGCATGGGTCTACCTCCCGACGGCGCTCGCCGGCGTCGCGTACGCGGGCATGCAGGCGCTGCCGCTCGCGATGCTCCCCGACGCCATCGCGCACGACGCACGGACGCACGGCGAGGGCCGCGGCGGAGCCTTCAGCGGCGTGTGGACGGCGGGCGAGACGACGGGCATGGCGCTCGGCGCCGCGGTGCTCTCGCTCGTCCTGGGCGTCACCGGGTACGTGTCCACGCGGGCGGGCGAGACGGTCGGCCAGCCCGCCGCCGCGGTGGACGGGATCGCGCTCTCCTTCTCGGTCGTGCCCGCCGCGCTCGTCCTGCTGAGCCTCGTCCCGCTCGTGCGCTACGGTCTGCGCAGGGGGGACATCGACGACACAGCACCGGAGCTGCCGCGTGACCACTCCCCGACCGACCGAGCCCGTGACTGACGCGGGAGCGAGCGCCCCCGGCGCCCTGCCGCGGCCCGCGGACGACGTGCCGCTGCGCACCGACGGGATCCTCGACCGGCTCGCCGCGCTCCGGGCCGCCGACGCCCCGACGCACGGCGGACGCGTGCTGTCCTACGTCTACGACCCCGGTCTCGCCGAGCTCGACGAGCTCGCCGCCGCCGCCGCGCGGGCCGTCCAGCCGGTCAACGGTCTCGACCCCACGACGTTCACGTCGGTGGCCGTCATGGAGAGCGAGCTCCTCGGGTTCGCGCGCACGATGCTGCACGGACCCGCCGACGGGCCCGACGCCATCGTGGGCTCGGTGACGTCCGGCGGGACGGAGAGCTGCCTGCTCGCGGTGAAGATCGCGCGCGACGCGTTCCGCGCGCAGCACCCGGGCGCGCGTCCACGCGTCGTGGCCCCCGTGAGCGTGCACGCCGCGTTCCGCAAGGCCGCGCAGCACCTCGACGTGGACCTCACGCTCGTCCCCGTCGACCCGGCGACGGGGACGCCCGCCGCCACCGACCTCGTCGCGGCGCTCGACGCCGACGACGTCGCGCTCGTCGTGGTGTCCGCGCCGTCCTACCCGCACGGCGTCGTCGACCCGGTCGCCGAGGTGGCCTCCGCCGCGGCCGCGCGCGGCGTGCCGGTGCACGTGGACGCGTGCGTCGGCGGCTGGGTGCTGCCGTTCTGGGCCGCGGCCGGGGGCGAGGACGTGCCGCCGTTCGACTTCTCCGTGCCGGGCGTGACGAGCATCTCCGCGGACGTGCACAAGTACGGCTACGCACCCAAGGGCGCGTCCGTCCTGCTCGTGCGCGGGCGCGACCGCCAGCGCCTCCAGTTCTTCGCGACCACGGGCTGGCCGGGGTACCCGGTCGTCAACCCCACCCTCTCCGGCTCCCGCTCGGCCGCGCCCCTCGCCGCGGCGTGGGCCGTGAGCCAGGCGCTCGGCACCGCCGGGTACACGGCCCTCACCGCGCGGTGCGTGCGCGCGACGCACGCCCTGCGCGCGGCCGTGGACTCGATCGACGGGCTCCGCGTCGTCGGGCGCCCCACCGGCCCGCTCGTCGCCGTGGCGACCGACGAGTCCGTGCCGTCCGAGCGGCGCGTCGACCCGCACCTGTGGGCCGACGCCGTCCGGTCCCTCGGGTGGGTGCTCCAGCCCCAGCCCGGGCTCGTCCAGGACGACGGCACGCGCCTGCCGCACACGACCCACCTCACGGTCACCCCCGTCACCGAGGCCGGCCTCGACGACCTCGTCGCGGCGCTCGGCGCAGGCGCCGACGCCGTCCGCGGCGCGGGGCGCCCCGACGTGGGCGGCGTGCTCGGCGCGCTCGCCGGTGCGCTCGCTCCCGACGGTGACGCCGCGCCCACCGCCGACGACGTGTGGGGGGCGCTCGCCGGGGTGCTCGCCGGAGGCGGCCGCACCGCGGAGGGCGACGACGACGTGCAGCGCGGCTCCGTGCTGCCCGACCGCCTCGCCCCGCTCATGGCCCTCATGGAGGTGCTGCCCGGTCCGGTCGCGGAGCGGGCGCTCGTGGAGATCGTGGCGCGCGTCTCCGAGCCGCACGCGGAGACGCCCGGCACATCGTGACGGCACAGCGCGACGGCTGCGCGCCGTGGTGCCGCGCGCGGGGCGGACTCGCCCCGCCGCACCGCTCGGGGTAGAACAGTCGCGTGACCGAAACCGCCGACTTCCCGCCCGACGACTTCTCCCACGAGAACCCGCGCCCCGCGGGCTGGCTCAGCCCGGAGGAGATCGCGGTGGCGCGCGCCCAGCTCCCGCTCGTCTACGTGGACGCCGTCCCGGTCCGGGTCGACGACTCGGGCGACGTGGTCGCGGTCGGCCTCCTGCTGCGCGTGACGCCCGAGGGCATGATGACGCGGGCCCTCGTCTCCGGCCGGGTCATGTTCCACGAGCGCATCCGCGACGCGCTGCTGCGGCACATCGAGAAGGACCTCGGCCCGGTCGCGCTGCCCCAGGTGCCCGCCTCGCCGCAGCCCTTCACGGTCGCGGAGTACTTCCCGACGCCGGGCATCACGTCGTACCACGACCCGCGCCAGCACGCGGTGTCGCTCGCGTACGTCGTGCCGGTGACGGGCGACTGCCGACCGCAGCAGAACGCCCTCGAGCTCGCGTGGCTCACGCCCGAGCAGGCGTGCAGCGACGAGGTCCAGCTCGAGATGCGCGGCGGCCAGGGGGTGCTGCTGCGCCAGGCGATGGCGTACGTCGGCCGCCTGCCGTGACCGACGCGGCGCGCCACGTGCCCGCCGACGGCGGGCACGTGCGCGGCGTCGACCCCCTGCGCCTCGCGACCTGACGCGACAGCAGCGGGGCGGACGCGCGGGACCAACGACCCGCGCGCTCCGTCCGCCCGACCCTGGGCCTCGCGCTCCCCGCCCCCGAGGCTGGAGGGAGGGGACCCGTCCGGCCGGGACGGGCGGTCGACGGAGGGATGTGCGCCATGGACGCCGCAGTGGTCTACGAGTCGATGTACGGCAACAGCGAACGCGTCGCACAGGCGATCGCGGAGGGCCTGTGCGAGACGGTCCGCGTCGAGGTCGTGGACGTGACCGAGCCGGCCGCCGCGCCGGACGCTCTGCGTCACGTCCAGCTGGTGGTCGCCGGGGGCCCGACCCACGCGCTCGGCATGACGCGGCCCGCGACCCGCGCCGAGGCGGTGCAGCGCGCGACGGGACCGGTCTCCGACCGCACGACCGGACTGCGCGAGTGGGTGGAGTCCCTCCCGCCCCAGGACGAGGAACGGCTCGCCGCGACCTTCGACACGCGCGCGACCAAGGTCCGGTCGCTCCCGGGTTCCGCGGCCCGCGGCGCCGCCCGGGCCATGCGTCGCGCGGGGTTCCGCCTCGTCGTGCCGTCCGCGTCGTTCTACGTCGGCGACGTCGAGGGCCCCCTGGACGACGGCGAGCTCGACCGGGCGCGCGCGTGGGGTCGCGCGCTGGGCAAGGTGCTCGTCCCGGCGGAGAGCCCGGCCGAGGGACGCTGACCAGCCGGTCCCGCCCGCACCCTGGCCACGACGCCCCGGCCGGTCCGGCGCCGAGGCCCGGCGGGTCAGCCGAGCTCGAGCCGGGGCCAGTCGTCGAGGTCCTCGCGCATGCGGCGGTCGTGCGTCGCCACGACGACCGCCGCGGGGGTGACGCGCAGCGCCTGGGTGAGCTCGTCGACGAGGTCGATCGACAGGTGGTTGGTCGGCTCGTCGAGGACGAGCACGTGCGGCGCCGCGAGGAGCGCGCGGGCGAGGTCGAACCGGCGGCGCTGCCCCGCGGAGAGCTCGCGCAGCGGGCGTTCCAGGTCCTCCTCCGTGAGCAGGCCGAGGAACGCGACGGGGACGAGATGGTCCGGGTCCAGGCGACCGGCGTCGAGCAGGTCGAGCGCCTCGCGCGCGTACTCGTCGAACCCGGTGCGGTCCTCCGCCTCCGGGGGCAGCGCCGGGCCCTCCTGCGCGACGACGCCCAGCCGCGCGCCGTCGACCACGGACCGCGTGCCGCGGTCGAGAGGCACCAGGCCCGCGAGCGCGGCGAGGAACGTCGACTTGCCGCTGCCGTTCGGCCCGGTCACGAGGAGGCGTCCCGAGGGCGGGAGCGCGACCCGGGTCCCGGGCAGGTCGAGGCGCGCGCCGCCGTCGGGCCCGACGCGCGGGCTGCGCAGCTCGAGCACCGGGTCGCCCGGCTCCCAGCCGGGCGACATCGCGGGGAGCTCGGGGAACACGAGCTGGAGCGGCGGGACGGGCACCTCGACGGCCTCGGCCTCGAGCTGCTGCAGGCGCCGGTCCGCCGCCTTGACGTGGATCCGGGCGCGCGTCGCGCGGCGGTGCTTCTGGCTGCCCTTGGGCGGGCGCCACTCGTCGGACAGCCCCTCGTACGACGCGTCGAGCACCGCCGCGAGCTTCTCCGCGCGCTTCTGCTCCGCCCGGAACCGCTGCCGCCACCGGTGCAGCGCCTGGTTCTTCGCGAACCGGTAGGAGAGGTACCCCGGCTGCCCGTAGAGCACCGGCTTCCCGTCCATCGCCGGGTCGAGGTCGAGGATCTCGGTCGCGACGTCGTCGAGCAGCTGCCGGTCGTGCGTGACCATCACCACCCCGCCGCGCCACGCGACGAGCTCGCCGGTGAGGAAGTCGATCCCGCCGGTGTCGAGGTGGTTGGTCGGCTCGTCGAGGAGGAGCAGGTCGGCGCGCTCGGCGAGCCGGCACGCGAGCCGCACGCGGTAGCGCTCGCCGACGGACAGGGTCGCGAGCTCCCGGTCCCGGTCGCGGCACGCGCCGAGGCGCGAGAGCGCGACGTCGACCCGGCGGTCCGCGTCCCACACGGCGAGGTGCTCGGCGCGGGCGAGGATCTCCGTGAGCTCGGCGAGGTCGCCCGCCTCGTGGTCGAAGTCGCGGGCCGCCGCCTCGAGCTCGGCGGCGACCGCCCGCAGCCCGCTCAGCGTCGCGGCGACGAGCGTGCCGACCGTCTGGCCCGGCGCGATGGCGAGCTCCTGCTCGACGAGCGCGAGCGAGCCCGCGCGGCGCACCTCCCCGCGGCCGGGTGCGAGGTCCCCGGAGAGCACGTGCAGGAGCGTCGACTTGCCCGTGCCGTTCTCCCCCACGACCCCGAGCCGCGTCCCCGCGGCGACGCGCAGCCCGACCCCGTCGAGGACGGGACGTCCGGGGTAGGCGAAGGCGAGGTCGTCGGCGGCGAGGTGCACGGGGACCACCCTATGTTCCAGGAGATCGACCCCTCGTGTCCTGGGACCCGTCTCCTGGGGCCGCTCCCGGCCGTGCGGGGCGCTCTCGCGGGCGGGGTACCGTCGGGAGCATGACCGACCTCGCGCCCTCCGGACCGCGCCCTCGTCGCCCCGGGCTCGTCGTGCTCGCCGCGCTCGCCGACGTCGCGTGCGTCCTCGCGCTCGCGACCGGCGGCCTCGCGACGCACTCCGCCGACGAGGGCCTGGCCCGGCTGCTCGTCGTGGCGTGGCCGTTCGCCGCGGGCACCGCGCTGGGCTGGCTCGTCACGCGCGCGTGGCGTCGACCATGGGCCCTGTGGCCGACGGGCGTGGTCGTCTGGGGCTGCACGTGGGCGCTGGGCGTCCTGCTCCGCGTGCTCACCGACCAGGGCGTGGCCCCGGCCTTCCAGCTCGTGTCGTTCGGGTTCCTCGCCGTGACGATGCTCGGCTGGCGCGGCGTGGTCGCGCTCGTCGGAGTCCTGCGGCCGGGCGACCGGCGACGCCGCGAGCGCGAGCTCGCCGGCCGCCCCCTACCGCGCTGAGAGCGCCGCGACGACGTCCGGTGCGAGAGCGCGGAACGCCTTGCCCCGGTGGCTGATCGCGTTCTTCTCCGCCGGGCTCAGCTCGGCGGCGGAGCGGCCCGCCCCCGCCTCCGGCTGCTCGTCCGGCAGGAGGATCGGGTCGTAGCCGAACCCGTTCGCGCCGCGCGGCGCCGTGAGCAGGGTCCCGCGCATCTCCCCCGTGCGCACGACCTCCGTGCCGTCGGGCGTCACGAGCGCCGCGGCGCACACGAACCCGGCCGCGCGGTGCTCGGCACGCACGTCGCCGAGCTGCGCGAGCAGGAGCTCGAGGTTCGCGACGTCGTCGCCGTGCCGCCCGGCCCAGCGGGCGGAGAAGATGCCCGGCGCGCCGCCCAGCACGTCGACGGCGAGACCGGAGTCGTCCGCGACGGCCGGCAGCCCGGTGGCCGCGACCAGGGCGCGCGCCTTGATGAGCGCGTTCTCGGCGAACGTCACGCCGTCCTCGACCGGCTCGGGCGCGCCGACGTCGCCCGCCCCGACGATCGCCCCGGGCGCGAGCTCGAGGACCGGGTGCGCGACGAGCTCCGCCGCGAGGATCGCGCGCAGCTCGGCGATCTTCCCCGGGTTGTGCGTCGCGAGGACGAGGCGCGCGCCGTCGGGCACGACGACGCCCGTCGCCCCGGGTGCGCCGCTCACCGCGCGTCCGCCGCGAGCGCCGCGCGCTGGATCGCGGTGAGGTCGGCGGTGCCGGCCACCGCGAGGTCGAGCAGCGCGTCGAGCTCGGCGCGGTCGAACGGGGCGTGCTCCGCGGTGCCCTGGACCTCGACGAACGTCCCGGACCCCGTGACGACGACGTTCATGTCCGTCTCGGCGCGGACGTCCTCGACGTACGGGAGGTCGAGCATGGGCGTGCCGTCGATGATGCCGACGCTCACGGCCGCGACGGAGTCGGTCAGCACGGGCTTGCCGCCCTTGATGTGGCCGTGCCGCTGGCCCCACGCGACGGCGTCGGCGAGCGCGACGTAGGCACCGGTGATCGCGGCGGTGCGCGTGCCGCCGTCGGCCTGGAGGACGTCGCAGTCCAGCACGATCGTGTTCTCGCCGAGCGCGGAGACGTCGATGATGGCGCGCAGGGACCGGCCGATGAGGCGGGAGATCTCGTGCGTGCGCCCCCCGATCTTGCCCTTCACCGACTCGCGCTGGCTGCGCTCGTTCGTCGCGCGCGGGAGCATCGCGTACTCGGCGGTGACCCAGCCCTCGCCCGACCCCTTGCGCCAGCGCGGCACGCCCTCCGTGAACGACGCCGCGCACAGCACGCGCGTGCGGCCGAACTCGACGAGCACGCTGCCCTCGGCCTGGTCGAGCCAGTGGCGGGTGATGGTCACGGGGCGGAGCTGGTCGGGCGTGCGGCCGTCGGCGCGGAGGGGCGCGGCCGTGCCCGTGGACGAGGAGGGGGTGGTCATGCCGCCACCCTACCGACCCCCGGCCCACCGCTGAGTGCGGTGAACAGTCGCGACTTCCGGGGCCGACGGCGACTGTTCCCCGCACTCAGCGGTCAGAGGTCGAAGACCGCGCCCGTCGTCGCGACGTCGACCGGGCCGTCGTACGTCTCGCGCGCCTCGGCGCGCGAGCGCTCGGGGTCGTTCCACGCGGGCAGGTGCGTGAGCACGAGCCGGCGCGCGCCCGCCGCCGTCGCGACCTCGCCCGCGCGCCGCCCCGTGAGGTGGATGCCCCGCTCGACGCCGTCGTCGCGGCCCTCGTGGAACGCCGCCTCCGACAGCAGCAGGTCCGCGTCGCGCGCGAGCTCGACCACGCCGTCGCACGCGTCCGTGTCCCCCGTGTACGCGAGGAGGGCGCGCTCCCCCGGGCGCAGCGTCGACGGCCCGGTGACGCGCACCCCGTACGCCTCGACCGGGTGGAACACGCGGTACGGCTCGAGGACGAGCGGGCCCACCCGGACCGGTGCGCCGGGCTCCCACGTCCGCACGTCGAGCTCCTCCGTCACGCCGTCGCCCGGCTCCGCGCCGTACGCCGCCTCGATGCGGGCGGCCGTGCCCGCCGGGCCCAGCACGGTGAGCCGGCTCGGCACGCCCGTGCGGGTCGAGCCGCGCACCGGGTGGTAGCGCAGGTAGACGTACAGGCCGCACACGTCGACGAAGTGGTCCGGGTGCAGGTGGGACAGGCCGACGGCGTCGAGGTCGAGCGGGTCGACGAACCGCTGGAGCGCGCCCAGCGACCCGTTGCCCAGGTCCAGCACGACGTTCCAGTCGCGCGCCTCGAAGCCCGCGGCCGCGGCCTCCGCGGCGGGGACCTGGACCAGGTACGACGACGCGGGCGACGCCGGGCCGGCGAACGACCCGGAGCACCCGACCGTGACGAGACGCATCAGGCCGCCTCCACGCTCAGCACCTCGGGACCGAGGAACCGGCGCGCGAGGTGCTCGAACGGCTCCGCGCTCCCCGTCGCGAGGAACCGGTGCCGGGGCGGCCCCGCGTCCCGCGAGCGCTCGAGGTCGTGCGCGACGAGCGTGCGGTACACGTCCTTCGCCGTCTCCTCCGCGCTCGACACGAGCGTGACCTCGTCGCCCATCACGTAGGAGATGGCACCCGTCAGCAGCGGGTAGTGCGTGCACCCGAGCACGAGCGTGTCCACGCCCGCGGCCTTCACCGGGTCCAGGTAGCGGTGCGCGACCTCCAGCACCTCGGGGCCCGACGTCACGCCCTGCTCGACCAGCGGCACGAACTCGGGGCACGCCTGGGTCGTCAGCGTCAGGCCGGGGGTCACGGCGAACGCGTCCTCGTACGAGCGCGACGTGATCGTGGCCCGCGTCCCGATGACGCCGATGCGGCCCGACCGCGTCGCGGCCACGGCGCGACGCGCCGCCGGGAGGATCACCTCGACGACCGGGAGCCCGTGGCGCTGCGTGTACCGCTCGCGCGCGTCGCGCAGCACCGCGGACGAGGCGGAGTTGCACGCGATGACGAGCATCTTCACGCCGTCGTCGACGAGCTGGTCCATGATCGCCAGCGCCATCGCCCGGACCGCCGCGAGCGGCTTCGGCCCGTACGGGCTGTTCGCGGTGTCCCCGATGTAGAGGAGGGCCTCGTTGGGGAGCTGGTCGAGGATCGAGCGAGCCACGGTCAGGCCACCCACGCCCGAGTCGAAGATCCCGATGGGAGCGTCGTTCACCCGGCCGAGCCTACTGTCGCCGTCCCGCGCGAGGCGCCCCGAACCACGCGTACGTGGCTGTGGCAGCGCCCACAGGCCCCGGGCACGCTCAGTCCCGCGGCTCGGGGCGCGGTCCGCCGCGCCCCGCCCGCAGGTCCGCGAGCATGCCGTCGACGAGCGACTCCTGGAGCAGGCCCGTGAGGAGGAACACGCTCACGAGGAAGCGGCGCGGCGCACCGCCCACCTCGCCGTCGTCGGGGCCGTCGTCGCCCTCGCGGTCCAGCTCGTCGTAGAGGCCCTCCACCTGCTCGTCCGTGCGCAGCCCCAGGCGCTCGGCCAGGACGAGGCGCACGTCGGTCAGCGCGCCCGCGACGTCCTCCGCCTCGTCGCGCCCCACGACGAACGGCGCCGCCTCGGCCGGCTCGGAGTCCACGAGCATCCGGCCGAGCAGCACCAGCCGCCCCACCTTGCGCGCCGCCAGGTCGTCCTGCGTGAAGCGTCGGAACTCGTGCGCCACCTCGACGTCGTCCGACGCGTCCGGGAGCAGACGGCGCACGGCCGGGTCCGGCGGCGGCGTCGCCTCCGCCGCGCCGCCGCCGGGCGTCGGGCCGGTCCAGCCCGGGGGCGACCACGCGTCGTCGGGCGCGGCCCGGCCCAGCGCGTCCGACGCCCGCCCGGGGACGCCCTCCTGGAGCATCTGCGCGACGTCGCCCGCGAGCTGGGCCAGCACGATCCGCTCCGACGGCTCGAGCTCGGCGACGTACCCGTGCGCCTCCGCGCGGAACGGCCTCACTGCTCGCCGTCCTTCTGGAGCGTCGCCCACAGCCCGAACGAGTGCATCGCCTGCACGTCGACCTCCATGCGCTCGCGGTCGCCCGTCGACACGACGGCCCGGCCCTCCCGGTGCACCTGCATCATCAGCTCGTGGGCGCGCGCGGTCGAGTACCCGAAGTACGACTCGAACACGTACGCGACGTAGCTCATGAGGTTGACCGGGTCGTTCCACACGAGCGTGACCCACGGGCTGTCGAGCCGGGTCTCCTCCTCGGTGCGGACCGCCTCCTCGGGCACGGTCAGGGACGCCCGCGCGACCGCGGGACGGGTGAAGATGGGGTGGGGTCTCACGTGACCACTGTATTCGCGGGCCTGTCGGCACCCACCGCGGCGGTCGCTGCCCTACGGTATTCCGCATGAGCCTCGCCGACCCGGGCAGCGTCGCCCTCCCCGCGACCGACAGCGCTGCCCCCTCCGCCTCGCCGACGCACCGGTCGACGTACCAGCCGGCGTACCAGCCGGCCGCGTCGACGGCGCTCCTCACCGACCGCTACGAGCTGACGATGCTCCAGGCCGCGCTCGCCGACGGCACCGCGGGCCGGCACTGCCTGTTCGAGGTCTTCACGCGCCGACTCCCGCCCGGTCGGCGGTACGGCGTCCTCGCCGGGACCGGACGGGTGCTCGAGGCGCTGTCGGCGTTCCGCTTCTCCGCGCAGGAGCTCGACTGGCTCCACGCGCAGTCCGTCGTCGACGACCGCACCCTCGAGTTCCTCGCCGGGTACCGCTTCACCGGCACGATCACCGGGTACCCCGAGGGCGAGGTCTTCTTCCCCCAGTCGCCCGTCATGACCGTCGAGGGCACGTTCGCCGAGGCGGTGCTGCTCGAGACCCTCGTGCTGTCGATCCTCAACTACGACTCGGCCGTCGCGTCCGCCGCGTCCCGCATGACGAGCGCCGCCGTCGAGCGCCCGTGCCTCGAGATGGGCGCGCGGCGCGCGCACGAGCAGGCGGCCGTCGCCGCGGCGCGGGCCGCCGTCGTCGGCGGGTTCGCCGGGACGTCGAACCTCGAGGCGGGCCGCCGGTACGGCCTCGACACCATCGGCACCGCCGCGCACGCCTTCACGCTCCTGCACGACGACGAGGAGTCCGCCTTCGCCTCGCAGGTCGCCTCCCTCGGCCCCGGCACCACGCTGCTCGTCGACACCTACGACGTGCGCCGCGGCGTCGAGAACGCCGTCAAGGCGGCCGGTGGCCGGCTCGGCGCCGTCCGGCTCGACTCCGGGGACCTCGGCGTCCTCGCCGTCGAGGTGCGCCGCCAGCTCGACGCCCTCGGCGCGCACGACACGAAGATCACCGTGACCTCCGACCTCGACGAGTACGCGATCGCGTCGCTCGCCGCCGCACCCGTCGACTCCTACGGCGTCGGCACGTCCCTGGTCACCGGCTCCGGCGCCCCCACGTGCGGCATGGTCTACAAGCTCGTCGCCCGCGCCGACTCCACCGGCGTGCTCCAGCCCGTCGCCAAGGCGTCCACCGCCAAGACGAGCACCGGCGGCCGCAAGTGCGCCGCACGCCGCTACGACGCCGACGGGCGCGCGGTCGAGGAGGTCGTCGTCTCCGGCGACGACCTCGCCGTCCAGGAGTGGGAGCCCGACGACGTCGACCTGCGCCGGCTCCAGGTGCCGCTCGTCGTGGACGGTGCCGTCGACTCGCGCTGGGTCGGGTCGTACGGCGTCGAGAACGCCGCGCACCGCCACCGCGAGGCCCGCGCCGAGCTGCCCCGTGGCGCGCGCCGGCTCTCCGCCGGCGACCCGGCGATCCCGACGGTCCTGCACACCCTCACCTGACGCGACCGAGGAGCGGCGCCCGGCCCCGCCGGGTGCCGGTCCTCGACGTCGGCCACGCCACCCGGCACCGCCGGGCGACGTGCGGCTACCGCTTGCCGACGAACCAGCCGCGCACCGTCGCGACGCGGGCATCGAGCTGCTCGACCGTCGCGAGCGGGACCTCGGGACCTCCGCAGCGGCGCCGGAGCTCGGTGTGCACCGACCCGTGCGGCTGCCCGCTGCGGCGTGACCACGCCGAGACGAGCTGCTGGAGCTCCTTGCGGAGCTCCGCGGCGCGCCGGTGGTCCATCTCCGCGCGCTCGCGCTCCGCGGACTGCGTGGTGCGGGAGCGCGCGCTCATCTGGTCGGCCTGCCGCTGGCGCAGGAGGGTCGTGACCTGGTCCGCGTCGAGCAGACCGGGCAGCCCGAGGAAGTCGAGCTCCTCGTCCGAGCCGACGTCCGCGCCCGTGCCGAACTCGCCGCCGTCGAACAGCACGCGGTCGAACGACGCCTGCGCCTCGAGCGCCTCGAACGAGCCCTGGACGAGCTCCCCCGACGCCTTGTCCTCGCGGTTCGCCTCGGCGAGCAGGGCGTCCTCGGGGTTGAACCCCGCGCCCTGCTCCTCCGCGGTGAGCGGTCGGTCCAGCGCGTGGTCGCGCTCGAGCTCGAGCCCGTTCGCGAGCTCGAGCAGGTGCGGCACGCTCGGCAGGAACACCGATGCCGTCTCGCCGCGCTTGCGGGCACGCACGAACCGCCCGACGGCCTGCGCGAAGAACAGCGGCGTCGCGGTGGAGGTCGCGTACACGCCGACGGCGAGCCGCGGGACGTCGACGCCCTCCGACACCATGCGGACGGCGACCATCCAGCGCGCGTCGCCGTCGGAGAACTCCTCGATGCGGCTGCTCGCGCCGTCGTCGTCGGACAGGACGACCGTCGGCGACTTCCCGGTGATGCGCGCGAGGTGGCCGGCGTACGCGCGCGCGTCCGTCTGGTCGGTCGCGATGACGAGACCGCCCGCGTCGGGGATCGCCCTCCGGACCTCGGTCAGCCGCTTGTCCGCCGCCGCGAGGACCGACGGGATCCACTCGCCGTTCGGGTCCAGCGCGGTGCGCCACGCCTGCCCCGTCATGTCCTTGGTGAGCGCCTCGCCGAGACGGGCGCTCACCTCGTCGCCGGCCTTGGTGCGCCACCGCATGTTGCCCGAGTAGGAGAGGAACAGCACCGGACGCACGACGTGGTCGCGCAGCGCGTCGCCGTACCCGTACGTGTAGTCGGCGCGCGACCGCCGGATGCCGTCCGGACCGCGCTCGTACTCGACGAACGGGATGGCCGCGGTGTCCGAGCGGAAGGGCGTGCCCGTGAGCGCCAGGCGCCGGGTCGCGTCCTCGAACGCCTCGCGCACCGCCTCGCCCCACGACAGCGCGTCGCCGCCGTGGTGCACCTCGTCGAGGATGACGAGGGTGCGGTCGGCCGTGGTGCGCGCCGCGTGCAGCGCCGGCTTCGCGGCGATCTGCGCGTACGTGAGCGCGACGCCGTCGTAGTGCGCGCCGTGCCGGCCCTGGCTGTTGCGGAAGTTCGGGTCGATCCGGATGCCGACGCGCGCCGCGGCGTCGGCCCACTGGTGCTTGAGGTGCTCGGTCGGGGCGACGACGGTCACGCGCCGCACCACGCCCTGCTCCAGGAGCTCGGTCGCGACGCGCAGCGCGAACGTCGTCTTGCCCGCGCCGGGCGTCGCGACGGCGAGGAAGTCGCGCGGCGAGCGCGCACGGTACAGCTCGAGCGCCTCGGCCTGCCAGGCGCGCAGCTTGGACGCCGAGCCCCACGGGGCGCGCCGCGGGAACGCGGGCGAGAGGTGCGACGCCGCCGCGGACGACGGGCTCTGGGGCGCCGGCGGCGAGGTCCTGCTACGGGAGTCGGGGGCGGAGTGACCGGTGGACGTCGTGTGGTGCTCCGCGCTCACTTGCCGGAGTCACCCTCGCCGTCCTGCGGGTCTCGCAGTCCCTCGTAGATCTCCTTGCACGTGGGGCACACGGGGAACTTGTTCGGGTCACGGCCGGGCACCCAGACCTTGCCGCACAGCGCGATCACCGGCTTGCCGGAGAGCGCCGACTGCATGATCTTCTCCTTGCGCACGTAGTGCGCGAAGCGTTCGTGGTCGCCGGGCTCGGTCTGATCGCGCGTCTCCTCGCGCTCGAGCACCCCGGTCGACGTGCCGGTCGTCGGCTCGGTCGCAGGAGTCCGGAACGGGTCCTCGGGACCCCCGGGTGGCGTGCTCGCGCGGAGTTCGATCATGGAGGGAAGTCTACGTCGCGACGCCCACACGTCGGGCGGCCGGCGTCGCGGCAGCCCCGCGCGGCGCGCGACGGGAACGGCCCGGGCAGGGGACGACGAAGCCCGCCGACGCACGGTCCAGGGGCGTGGACCGCGCGCCGACGGGCGGCTCGGTGTCGCGGGAGCTCCCGCGAGGTGTCGTCGACCCGTCGGGTCAGAGGCCCTGCCAGTCGGGCTTGGACGCGTACGTCTGGCGGTAGTAGTCGCCCAGCTGCAGGCGCGAGGCCGCCGCGTCGTCGACCAGGACCGTGGCGTGGGGGTGCATCTGCATGATCGTCGCGGGCCACATCGCGCTGATCGGACCCTCCACGAGCTGGTGCACCGCCTCCGCCTTGCCCTTGCCCGTGGCCAGCAGCACCAGGTGCCGCGCCGACATGATCGTGGCCAGACCCTGCGTCAGACAGTGCCGCGGCACCCGCTCCACGTCGTCACCGAAGAACCGCGCGTTGTCCTCACGCGTCTGGGCCGTCAACGTCTTGATCCGCGTGCGCGACGCCAGCGACGAGCCCGGCTCGTTGAACGCGATGTGCCCGTCCGTCCCGATCCCCAGGATCTGCAGGTCCACACCCCCCGCCCCCGCGATCGCGTCCTCATAGGCCGCGCACGCCGCCACCAGGTCCGCCGCGTTGCCGTCCGGCCCCTGCACCGCACCCGGGGCGAAGTCCACCCGCGAGGCGATCTCGGTCTCGATCACGTTGCGGTACCGCTCCGGATGATCGACCGGCAACCCCACGTACTCGTCCAGCATGAACGCCCGCACCCCCGCGAACGACAACCCGTCCTGCACATGACGACGCACCAGCTCGTCGTACACCTTCAACGGCGACGACCCCGTCGCCAACCCCAGCACCGCCCCCGGCCCCGACCGCACCACCGCCTCCACGGCATCCGCAGCCAGCACCGCCAACCGCTCCGCCGGAGCGATCACGACCTCCATCACAACACCTTTCGACGGCCGACGAGGGCAGCACCCACGGCGGCGACCGGGACGTCCGACGGAGCGAGGGAGACCCGCTCCGACAGACGCAACGAGGACAGGAAGGGGGACGTGCTCGACTGCGCGTCGAGCGCGTCGCGGACCGCGTCCAGCAGCGGCTGGCCCAGCGCGGACACGCCGCCGCCGAGCACGACGTGGCGCACGTCCACCGTCAGCTCGAGGATCCGCACGGCGGAGGCGACGGCGGACGCGAACTCGTCCTTGATCCGGATCGCGTCCGGGTCGCCCGCGGCCGCGGCATCGAAGAGCTCGGCGGGGGCCGGCCGGCCGTGCCGGGACGGCCAGCGCGCCGACACGGCAGAGCCCGACGCGTAGACCTCCACGCACCCGCGCTGCCCGCACGCGCACTCCGGCCCGCGCGGGTCGATCGGGATGTGCCCGATCTCGCCCGCGGCACCGCTCACGCCTCGGCGCAGCTCGCCGCCGAGCACGATGCCGGCCGCGAGCCCGGTGCCGAGCGCGAGGAATGCCAGGTCCTCGCCCTCCGCGCCGCGCAGGTGCGAGGCACCGAGGGCGGCGACGTTGAGGTCGTTGTCGACCTGGACCGGGACACCGCCGAGCTCGGCGGACAGCGCCTCGGCGAGCGCGAAGCGTCCGCCCTCGATGCCGAGGTTCACCGCGTGCATGACGGAGCCGTCGTCGGGGTCCACCAGCCCGGGCACCCCGACGCCGACGCCCTCGACGTCCGCGAGGTCACCGCAGGCGCGCCGGACCACCTCGCGGACCGCGCGCGCAGCGCTGGACACGACGCCCTCCGGTCCACGCACCGTCGGCAGGCGCAGCGTCTCGCGCGCGACCCCGTCGGGGCCGAGGAAGGCCGCCAGCACCTTGGTGCCGCCGATGTCGAGGCCCACCGCGCTCCCCGGGCCCACGGGGCCGCGTCGTGACGCGGCCCCGGGCCCGGGGCGTCCGGCCAGGGCTGCGGCCGCCTCGCCGTCGAGCGAGGCAGCCGTGCTCAGGTCGCTCACGTCAGCCCTTCACCGCACCCGAGACGAGGCCACCGGTCATCCGACCCTGGACGATGAGGAAGAACACCACGGCCGGGATGGCGATGAGCACCGAGCCGGCCATGAGCGCGCCCCAGTTGGTCGCCTGGGTCGCCTGCTGGAAGGTCCGCAGCCAGACCGGCAGCGTCATCGCCTCCGGGCGCTGCATGATGATCAGCGCCATGACGAACTCGTTCCACGCCTGGATGAACGCGAAGACACCCGTCGCGACCAGCCCGGGGGCCAGGAGCGGGAAGGTGATCTTCCAGAACGCCTTGCCCCGCGAGCACCCGTCGATCATGGCGGCCTCCTCGAGGTCTGCCGGGACGCCGTTGACGAACCCGCGCAGCGTCCAGATCGTGAAGGGCAGCACGCCGGACACGTAGACGATCCCGAGCCCGACGATCGTGTTGAGCATCTGCCAGTTGTCGATGATCCGGAAGATCGAGATCATCATCGCCTCGCCCGGGATCATCTGGACCACGAGGATCGCGAGGATGAACGTCCGGCGACCCTTGAACCGGAAGCGCGTCACCGCGAGCGACGCGAGGAACCCGAGCACCATGGCGATGACGAGGGTGAAGAACGTCACCGTGAGCGAGTTGCCCATGGCCGGGATGAACGGGGCCCGCGTCTCGTCCGTGATCGCCGTGACGTAGTTGTTCAGCGTGAAGACGTCGGGCGTCGGGAAGAACTTCAGCTCCGTCCCGCGCACGAGGCTCGACGGCAGGAACGACGTGTTGATCATCCAGTAGACGGGGAAGACCGACGAGACGAAGACGATGATCGCCAGGATCGCGTAGCCGACGTTCGCGAGCTTCTTGCGCTGCTTCTCGCGGCTCACGCGAGGGGCGGTGCCCGCCGCGGGAGAAGCGTGCCGGACCGCGGCGCGGGGGGTGGTCTGGACGGTGCTCACAGTTCTTCCTCCCGGACCGTCTGGCGCACGTAGTAGAACGAGATGCCGAGCATGATGAACACGAAGATCACCGAGATGGCGCCGGCGAGACCGTAGTGCCCCTGGGCCATGCCCATCTGGTAGATGTACACGCCGATCGTGTTCGTCTTGTCGCGGTCGCCACCGACGCCCTGGAGGGCGTAGATCTGCGTGAAGACGCGCAGGTCCCAGATGATCGACAGCACGATGAGCACCGTGATGATGCTGCGGACGTACGGGACCATGATGAGCCGGAAGCGCTGCACCGGCGTGGCGCCGTCGAGCTGGGCCGCCTCCAGGACCTCGCCGGGGATCTGCGTCAGTCCCGCGTACATCGTGAAGGCGACGAACGGCACGGCGCCCCAGACGATGACGATCGTCGCGATGAGGAAGAACTGGAGCGGGTTGAGCAGCCACGAGTGGCCCATCCAGTTGTCGCCCGTGATCGCGGTCAGCAGGTTGTTGATGACGCCGTACTGGGTGTCGAAGATCCAGCCCCAGACGATGGTCGCGGCGAGCGCCGGCATGGCCCACGCCAGCAGCAGCCCGACCGAGACCAGCAGGCGGAAGCCCTTGCCGAGACGCATCATGAGCAGCGCGATGAGCGTGCCGAGCACCATGGTCAGGACGACGCACGCCACCATGAACAGGAAGCTGCGCAGGAGGACGGTCCAGAAGCCGTCCACGTCGGTGAGGACCTGGACGTAGTTGTCGAAGCCGACCCACTCGGCGGGCTGACCCATGAGCTGGGCCCGCTCGTACTTCTGGAACGACATGATGACGAGCCGCACGAGCGGGTATCCGACGAGGATGCCGAGCACGACGAGGCTGGGGACGAGGAGCGTCCACGGCAGGATCGGTGGACGCCGCTTCTTGGGTGGCCGCACGGGCGCGCCGGAGCGCTCGGTGCGGGGTTCGAGGGTGGTTGAGCTCATTTCCTCACTCCGTCAGGGGTTGCGCGGTGGTGCGCAGGCGACGTGCCTCCGGGGCCCGTCATGGGAAGGGGTGGGGGCTCCGGCGAAGGAGTCCCCACCCCTGACGGCTCGAGCCTCCGACGGTGCCTGGCGGTCACCAGGCACCGTCGGACCGGCTCAGCTGTTGAGGATCGACTCGATCTTCGCGTCGAGCTCCTCGGCGACCGTCTGCACGTCGTCGCCGTTGGCGAGCTTCGTGAAGGCGCTCTGGAGCACGTTCTGCGCCTCGACGTCGGCCCACTTCGGGGACGCCGGGGTGAGGCGAGCGTTCTGTGCCGCCTCGACGCCCGCCTGGGCGATCGGGTTGTCCTGCGGCACCTCGCTCGCGAGGGACTTCTTCGCCGGGATCATGTTCGCCTGGGCGAGGATCGTCTGGTACTCGTCGCTCATCATGATCTCGAACGCCTTGTACGCGAGGTCCGGGTTGTTGGACTTCGCCGCGACGGCGATGTTCGAGCCACCGGCGAACACGGCCGCCGGCTCACCCGCGGTCTTGCCGGGCAGCGGGAACGCCGCGAGGTCGGAGCCGTAGGTCTCGAGGCACCCGGGGGTCACCTTCGGGTCGTCGGGCGTCGCCGAGGTCTTGATGGTGCCGGCGATCCACGTCGGGGCCGACACGTAGGCCACCTGGCCCTCGCAGAACGGCACCTGGAGGTCGGTCTCCTGACCGTCCTTCGGCGCCAGCGACGCCTTGGTCATGAGGTCCTGGACCTGCGCGAGGCCGGCGAGGCCGCCCTCCGAGGAGAACCCGGCCTCCCACTCGCCGTCGTCGTTCTGCTCGGCGATGAAGCCGCCGTTCTCCCAGACGAAGGGAAGGGCGTTGTACCAGTCCTGGCCGGGCCAGTAGACGCCGGAGACCGTGTCCGTCTTGAGCGACTTCGCGGTCTCGACGTACTCGTCGAGAGTGGTCGGGACCGGCGTGGAGCCGGTGACCTGCGGCGTGTAGAACACGGCGCGCGAACCGGCGTAGTAGGGCAGCGCGTAGTGCTTGCCCTCCCAGTCGCCGGCCTCGACGAAGCCGCCGAGCAGGTCGTCGCCGCCGAGGGACTGGAACTCGTCCTCGGTGATCTCACGGAAGAAGCCTGCGGACGTGAAGGCCGGGGACTGCGTGTTGCCGACCTCGACGATGTCCGGGCTGTCGGACCCGGAGAGCGACGTGGTGAGCTTGTCGACGAGGCCGGTCCAGGACTGCTCCTCGATCGTGAGGGTGCTGCCCGGGTTCTCCTCCTCGAACGTGGTCGTGAGGTACTCGCGCGCGGCGTCGGGCGTGTCCGACCCGTTGAGCCAGACGCGGATGTCGCCGGAGGCGGACTCGCCGTCGCCGGAGCCGTTGTCCTCGCTCCCGCCGCCGGTGCTGCAGGCGGTCAGCGCGAGCGCCAGGGTGATCGTCGACGCCACGGAGGCGACGACGAGACGGTTCCTCTTCACTGGGTGCTTCCTCTCGGTGATTCTTGGTGGTGGCGGCGATGCCCCCACCGGAGGTGTGGCAGGAGTCCTGCGTAATCGAGCGTGTGCAGGGGTGCTGCTGTGTTACTGCGTTCCTGGGGGTGCTGCACTGGGGGTCCCAGGAGGTCTGAGGGGCGGGTCGTGGCCCGCGCCCCGGTCGGGCAGAGAGGTCAGGCGGAGCGTCGTCGGCTCACGAGACCCCCAGCTGTCCGGAGAGGACGAGGACGGCGGCCCCAGCGAGGACGACGTCTTCGTCGAGCGTGGCCATCCGCACCTGCAGCCCGCTGCCGATGACCGGCATGGTGCGGGAGCGGATGGTCTCGAACGCCGACTCGCGCAGGGGTCCGTCGAGCAGGTCCGCCGGACCGCTCACGAGCACCTCCGCGAGGTTGAGCGCACTGACGACAGGGGCCAGGGCGATGCCCAGCGTCCTGCCCACCGACGCCAGCACGGCGTCGGAAGCCTCGGTGTCGAGCCCGTCCACCGCGCGGCGCAGCGCCGGCACGGACAGCACGGTCTCCAGGCAGCCGCGGCGCCCGCAGGCGCACGGCTCGCCGTCCTCGACCACGGTCACGTGGCCGAGCTCGCCGGCGGCGTCGGCGTGCCCGTGCACGCGTGCGCCGTCGACCATGATGCCGGCACCCACGCCCTCGCCCACGGTGAGGACGAGCAGGCCGTCGCCGGCCGCTCCCCCGAACGTGAACTCGCCGAGCGCGGCGATGTTCGCGTCGTTGGCGACATGGACCGCGAGCCCGAGCCGCTCCGTGAGCTGCGCGGCGAGCGGGACGTCGTACCAGCGCCGGTTCGGCGCCTCGATGACGCGGCCCTCAGCGTCGACGACGCCGGGCGACCCGATCCCCACGCCGATGACCGGCTGGGTCGCGGACGCGATGAGGCCGCGGCAGAACCGCATGAGGAGGTCGACGAGCTCGGTCCCGGTACGGCCGTCCACGGCGAGGCTCTGCCGGACGACGAAGTCGCCCGTGAGCGTGACGACGGCGCCGCGCAGGACCTCGTCGTCGGTGAGGTCGACGGAGACGATCTGGTAGGCGCTCGTGCGCATCCCGACGAGGATCGCCGGCTTGCCGACGCGCTGGCCGGGACGCACGCCGAGCTCCTCGACCAGGCCCTCGGCGATGAGCACGGACACCAGGTCCGAGATGGTCACACGAGTGAGGGACGTGGCGCGCGCGAGGTCGGCGCGCGACGTGGGTCCCTCGTGGAACAGGTGCTGCAGCACGAGCGACCGGTTGTGGGCCCGAGCGTGCTCGGGGAGCACCTTCGAGGTCGGCCTGAGCCCTGTGCTCAGTCGCCTCCTCGGTGCGCCGGTGCCGGTGACTGCCGTTGTCATGTTTGTTAGTAGACTGCCTTTACTAAGTGGCTGTCAACTCCCTCCCGGCTTCGTGACCGAAATGTAGCCGAGGAGGCCACGACGCGGGACCTTGGTCCCACGGCCGCCGCTCGTCAGGGAGCCGCGGCGATCCAGCCCCGCGCGCCGGCGTGCTCGACCGAGCGGGACGCGACCCGCACGGCGCCCTCCAGCGCGAGGCGCCACGACGACCCGCGCGCCACCGCCGCGGCGAACGCGCCGTGGACCACGTCGCCCGCACCCAGCGTGTCGACGACGGCGCCCGGCCGAGGGACCGCGACCTCGTACCTCTCCCCCGCGTCGAGCACCTCGACGGGCAGCGCACCACGGGTCCGCGCGACGAGCCTCGGCCCGAGCGCGGCGACGACGTCGAGCACGTCGTCCGTCGCGACGCCGGGCGGCCGGAAGTCCGCGGACACGACCACGGCGTCGCACAGCCCGATCATCGCGGGCGCGTCGGGCTTCCAGGAGCCCCCGTCCAGCACGACGACGCACCCGCGCTCCCGCGCGCGGCGCGCGACCCGGAGCGCGAGCCCGGGGTGGTGCCCGTCGAGCAGCAGGACGTCCCCGGGGCCGAGCGCGTCCAGGAGGTCCGCCGCGCGCCCCGGCACGACGAGCGGCGCGTCCGTGAGGTCGTCGAAGCCGGACGCGTTCGTGCTCACGACCGCACGCTCCCCGGTCGCGCGGGTGACGAGCACGGTCGAGACCGCGGGCTGGGCACACCCTGCCGCACCGTCGGCGGCGTCGACGAGCGCGACGCCCGCCGCCTCGAGCTCGGACCGCACGACCGCGGCGAGGGGCCCGTGGCCCGCGGCGGTCACGAGGGTCGTCGGGACGCCGAGCGCGACGGCGGTCGCCGCGGCGTTCGCGGCCGGGCCGCCGAACGTCGCGGCGAGGGACCGCGCGACGACCTTCTCGTCGGGTCCGGGCAGGGCGTCGACGACCTGGACGACGTCGAGGGTCACGAGTCCGCAGCACACCAGCACGCGCCCATCCTCGCGCGCGGACCGGCGCGTCCGCACGGCGCCGGGCGGCGGTCGGATCACGGTCAGTTCACAAGACGGTCACGATGTGGGTGCGGCTGTCCGGTTCGCGCGGTTGGCCCCCTACCCTCGCAGCATGCGGACCACTCGCCCTCTCGCCGTCGTCGCCGCGCTGGTCCTCGGCGGCGCGCTCCTGGCCGGCTGCTCCGCGATGTCGGGGGACAGCGCGTCCGACTCCGGCGCGGGGTCCGAGGCGGCGGTCGTCGACGGCACCGACACCTCGTCCGGCGCCTCCGCCGGTATCGCGCCCGGCGACGAGGACGCCGTGGTCGAGGCGGACCGCGAGATCGTCACCACCGGCTCGGTGACCGTCGTCGCGAAGGACCCGTCGGCGGCCGCCGAGCAGGTCGCCGAGCTCGCGGAGAGCGCGGGAGGTCGGGTCGAGAGCCGTCGGCAGTCCGAGCCCGAGGGCGACGCGCGGCCCACGGCCGAGCTGACGGTGCGCGTGCCCGCGGCCCAGACGACCGCGACCGTGGACGCGCTCGGCCAGGTCGGCGAGGTGCGCGACCTCGCGATCGAGGCGGTCGACGTGACCGGCACCGCGCGCGACCTCGACGCCCGCGTCGCGGCGCTCACCACGTCGGTCGAGCGGCTGCGGACCCTCATGGGCGACGCCGCGACGACCGCGGACCTGCTCGCCGCCGAGCAGGAGCTCACGACCCGCCAGGCGGAGCTCGAGTCGTTGCAGTCGCAGCGCGCCGCGCTCACGGACCAGGTGTCGATGTCGACGCTGCACGTCACGGTCGTGCAGGTGGCGCCGACCGAGCAGCTCGCGCCCGGCGGCTTCCTCGGCGGGCTGCAGAACGGCTGGAACGCTCTGCTCACGACGCTGAACGGCCTGGTCGTCGTCCTCGGCGCCCTGCTCCCGTGGCTCGTCGTCGCCGGTCTCGTGCTGCTCGTCGTGCGCTGGGTGCTGCGCCGGGTGCGCCGTCGTGCGCAGGACGGCGGCGCTCCCCCGGCCGACGACGGCGGCACGGCACCGGACGACGACCCGGGGGCGCCGTCCTCCGGGCGGGCTCCGCTCGTCGGGGCGTCCGCCCGTGACTGAGCCCGTCGCTCGCGAGGGCACCGGGCGGGTCGCGCGCCTGTGGGCCGACGACGAGGGCACGGCCCGGCTCGCCGGGCACCTCGTGACGCGCGTGTGCACGCACTGGGACACGGTCGGGCCGCAGACGTTCCCCCGGCACGTCAACCCGGAGCCGCGCGTGCAGTGGCGGGCCCACCTCGACGGCCCGGACGGCGACGACGAGGACCTGTACAGCGACGACCCCGGCGCGCCCCCGCTCCCTCGTGACGACGACGCCCGGCTCGAGGTCAGGGGGCGACGGCTGCGGCTCGAGTGGCTCGAGGGCGACGAGGCGGCGGCGGCCTGGGAGCGCTACGGCTGGTGACCGCGACCGGGTGCTGGTA
Source organism: Sphaerisporangium cinnabarinum (assembly GCA_003052455.1). Classification (GTDB taxonomy): domain Bacteria; phylum Actinomycetota; class Actinomycetes; order Actinomycetales; family Cellulomonadaceae; genus Cellulosimicrobium; species Cellulosimicrobium cinnabarinum. The sequence continues at coordinate 49,517 of QAPD01000028.1, forward strand.
CGACGACGGCCCGCACCCCGGGAGGGGTGCGGGCCGTCGCCGCAGGGGTGGAGGTGCGGGGAATCGAACCCCGGTCCGGTGACGCCGATCGAGGACTTCTCCGGGCGCAGTCTGCTGTCGTTTTTCTCGGCCCCCGCACTCACGCAGACAAGATGCGGACGGGCTCAGTCACCTGAAAGTCCCCGCAGCCCCGGTGACGAGGACTGCGAGCAGTGGCTCTCTAGATGACGCCAGGATCCGAGTCGAGAGCTAGCTCGGGCTGACGGACTTCGGGGCTCGCTCAGGCGGCGAGGGCGAAGTCGGTGCGCTTGTTATCGGCACCTGTGTTTTGCAGACATCGTTTACGAGATAAGCCTGCATCCTCGGCCCGCTTCTCCTCGAAGCACGACCACCGTCGAAACCGATCACCCCCTGTGCAGTTGTCAAGCACTGCGCGGCGCCCGGGCGGACCCGGACCTCGTGCAGCAGGTCCAGCCTACGCGATCAACGCCGTGCCCCGCACGGATATTTCCGCGCGGCCGGGTACCGGCGGTCTCGCCGCCGGTACCCGCGTCGCGGCTACTTCTTCCGGCTCAGCGAGTCGACGAGCAGCCCGCCGGCGATCCCGAGCAGGAACACGTCCTTGGCGAGCCCGGTCCCCTGCTCGGTGGGGCGGACACCGTCCTCGCGCGTCATGCCCGGGGTCTTGAGGTACATGCCCACGAGGCCGGCCGAGAAGACGCCCAGCCCGACGGCGACGAGCCCGGTCGGGACGAAGGGCGCCACGAGCGCCGCGCCGAGCGCGATCTCGGCGGTCGACAGGGTCTTGGTGAACTGCTTCGGCTCGACGTCCCCGAGGAACGAGTACGTGCCGGCGGCCATCCCGTGCAGTCCCTGCGCGGTCTCCTCGTCGGCACCGCGCTTGCTCAGGCCGGAGTTGAGGATGTACGCCCCCGCCGCGAGGCGCGGGATGTACTGGCGGAGCTTGACCATGGGGCCTCCTGGTTCGCGGTCGTCGTCTCGCCCTCGACCGTACGTCGAGGGCGACCGCGTCACCAGCGGGTGGGGCCGGCGTCGGGCACCCGTCTCCGTGCGGGACCCCGCGCGAGGCGTCAGCGCAGCTCGCGCTGCCGCATGGCGCGCTGCGCCTCGCGGTTGTCCTGCTTCTCGCGGAGAGCCTGGCGCTTGTCGTACTCCTTCTTGCCGCGCGCGAGCGCGATCTCGACCTTGGCGCGGCCGTCGAGGAAGTACAGCGCGAGGGGCACGATCGTGTGCCCCTTCTCGCGCGTCTTGGACTCCAGGCGCAGGATCTCCTCCTTGTGCAGGAGCAGCTTGCGCTTGCGCCGCGGGGCGTGGTTGTTCCACGTGCCCTCGGTGTACTCGGGGATGTGGACGTTCTCGAGCCAGGCCTCGCCGCGGTCGACCGCGACGTAGCCGTCGACGAGCGACGCCCTGCCCATCCGCAGCGCCTTGACCTCGGTCCCGGAGAGCACGATCCCCGCCTCGTACACGTCCTCGATCACGTAGTCGTGGCGTGCCTTGCGGTTGCTGGCGACGACCTTGCGGCCGCTGTCCTTCGCCATCCGTGTCCTACCGTCCTTCGTCGCTGTCGGTGCTGTCCCCGGGATCCGAGGCGTTCGTCCGGGCGCCCCAGCGTACGGGTGCCCGACGACGCCTGGTACCGATTATCCCCCGGGTGCGGTCAGCGCAGCACGGACATCGGGTCGATCGTGGACCCGTTGACGTACACCTCGAAGTGCAGGTGGCACGCCCCCGAGAGGCCGGTGTTGCCCGAGTACCCGATGACGTCGCCCTTGTTGACGGTCCGGCCCGACGACACCGCGAAGCGCGTGAGGTGGTTGTAGCTCGTCATGAGGTTCTTGCCGCCCACCGTGCCGTGGTTGATCAGCACCTGGTTGCCGAACCCGTTGCGCCACTGGGCGTGGACGACGGTCCCGGGCCCGGACGCCATGATCGGTGTGCCGCAGTAGGCCCGCAGGTCGGTCCCCGCGTGCAGGCGGTAGTAGCCGAGGATGGGGTGCAGCCGCATCCCGTAGCTCGACGTGACGTAGGGCACCGCCGTCGGGTACGACAGGAAGCTCGAGATGCTGCCGCGGTCGCCGCCGGAGGACGACCCGCCGCCCCCGCCGGAGGACGACCCGCCGCCCCCGCCGCCACCGCCACCGCCACCACCGGACTGCTGGCTCTGCTGCTGGCGGCGCGCCTCCTCCTCGGCGGCCTTGCGGTCACGCTCGGCCTGCTCCGCGATGATGCCCTTGATCTCGCTCTGCAGGGACTGCTGCGCGGCCTCGTTCTCGGCGACCTTCGCCTCGGCCGCGGACTTGCGCTCCTCGATCGTCGCCTTCTTGGCCTGCTGGTCGACGATGAGCTGCTCGACCTCGGCCTTGCGGTCCGCCGCGGCCGTGCGTGCGGCCTCCGCGGCGACGAGGTTCTCGTCCGCCTGCTGCTTGAGGTCGGTGACCGTCTCGCGCACCGCCTGGAGGCGCGCCTCGCGGTTGCGCGACACGGACTCCGCCTCGAGGAGCTCCTGGAGCGAGCGGGACTGGCTGCGTGCCGCCGTCGAGGAGACGGCGTACTCCGCGATGAACTCCTCGGTGCTCTGCGCACCCGTGACGATGCCGAGGCTCGAGACGTCGCCCTGACCGCGGTACGCCTGACGCGCCATCTCGGCGATGCTCGACTTGGCGTCGGCCACCTCGGTCGCACCGCGCTCGATCTCTGCGCTGATCGCGGCCTCCTGGCCCAGCGCGTCCTCGAGCCGCTGCGCGAGCAGCTCCGCCTCGCGCTGCGTCCGCTCGACCTCGGCCTGGGCGGCGTCGAGCTCGGCCTGCGCGACGGGCAGCCGCGCCTCGATGGCCTGGAGGTCCACGACGGCCTGGGCGAGCGCCGAGTCCGTGTCCTCGAGCTCGGACTGGAGCTGCTCGCGGCTGCCGAGGATCTCGGACTGGCGGCGCTCCGCCGCGGCGCGGCGGTCGTCGATGTCGTCGGCGGACGCCGAGGCGACACCGCCCACGAGGAGCAGGGTCGTGGCGATCAGAGCCGCTGTCGCGCGGCGGAGGTCCCGGGTCATCTCACACCCTCGTGTGGCGGTTGAGCGTGACGACCGAGGACACGGCCGCCAGCAGGAAAGCGATCCCGACGAGGACGGGTGCGATGCGCAGCACGTCCGCCTCGTCGACGTAGGCCACCCACGTCACGGACTGGGACAACCAGTCGGTGACGAGGTACTTCACCCCGACCCAGAGCCCGCCCACCGCGAGGACCGCGCCGAGCACGGCGGCGATCGCCCCCTCGAGGAGGAAGGGGAGCTGGATGAACAGGTTCGACGCCCCGACGAGCCGCATGATGCCCGTCTCGCGCCGTCGGCTCAGCGCGGAGAGGCGGATCGTCGTCGTGATGAGCAGCACGGCGGCGAGCAGCATGACCGCCGCGAGGCCGGCCGCGAGCAGCGACGCGCGGTTGAGCGCGAGGAAGAGCGAGTCGAAGATGCGGCGCTGGTCCTCGACCACCTCGACGCCCGGCCGCCCCGTCACGACGTCGTTGACGACCTCGTAGTTCTCCGGGTTGGTGAGCTTGAGGCGGAAGGACGCCTGCATGTCGTCGACCGTGAGCTGCGTGCCGAGGTACCCGTCGGGGTAGCGCTCGGTGAACGCCGCGAACGCGTCGTCCTTGGACTCGAAGTACACCGTCTGGATCTCGTCGCCGAGCTCGGTGTCGAACAGGTCCTCGATCGCCGCGATCTGCTCGGGCGTGGCCTCGCCCGCCGCGCACGTGGGCGACGGCGACCCGGCCGGGCACAGGAAGACGGACACCTCGACCTTGTCGTACCAGTCGTCCTTGAGCTTGCCGATCTGCGCCTGGAGCAGCAGGGACGACCCGACGAACGTCAGCGAGACGAAGGTGACGAGCACGACGGAGACCGCCATGGAGACGTTGCGCCGCAGGCCCTGGCCGAGCTCCGCGAGGATGAACTGGAGTCGCACGCCGCTCACTCCCCCGCGGTCGCGTCGACGTGACGACGCGTCGAGCGTCGCCGGGGCAGCGGCGTCCGGCCGGGCGCGTCCACCACGGGCGTCGCACCGGTCGTCGCGCCGGGCGTCGACGCCTGGTCCGCGGCCTCGGCGGGGGCCTGCCCGGACCGGGACGCCGGGTCGGGCGCCGTGGTCGGGCGCGCCGCGCGTCGCACGACGGCGGTCGGCGCCGACTCGGGTGCCGCGGCGGGGGTCGTCGGGTCGGGGATGACCTGGCCGCGCGCGCCGTACGACCCGTGCGCCTGGTCGCGCACGAGCGTGCCGGTGTCCAGCTCGACGACGCGACGGCGCATCTGGTTGACGATCTCCTCGTCGTGCGTCGCCATGACGACGGTCGTGCCGGTGCGGTTGATGCGGTCGAGCAGGCGCATGATCCCGAGGGACGTCGTGGGGTCGAGGTTCCCGGTCGGCTCGTCGGCGAGCAGGATCGGCGGGCGGTTGACCATCGCGCGCGCGATGGCGACGCGCTGCTGCTCACCACCGGAGAGCTCGTGCGGGCGGCGCTTCTCCTTGCCGGCGAGCCCCACCATCTCGAGCGTCTCGGGCACCGTGATGGCGATGGTGTGACGCGGCTTGCCGATCACCTGGAGCGCGAAGGCGACGTTCTCGAACACCGTCTTGTTGGGCAGCAGGCGGAAGTCCTGGAAGACCACCCCGATCTGGCGGCGCAGCTTGGGGACGTTCCAGCTCGACATCGACCCGAGGTCGCGACCCGCGACGAAGACCTTGCCCTTCGTCGGGCGCTCCTCGCGCAGGACGAGGTGCAGGCACGTCGACTTGCCGGAGCCGGAGGCACCGACGAGGAAGACGAACTCGCCGCGTCGGACCTCCAGCGACACGTCGTCGACGGCCGGCCTCGCGCCGCGCGCGTAGACCTTGGTGACGTTCTCGAAGCGGATCACAGCGGCACGTTCCTCGGGTCGGGGGTCGATCCGTGGACGAACGAGGTTCGTCGCACGATCCCGAGGGTAGGCATGCGTCTCCGGCCCGACGGGGCGGACACGCCGCACCCGGGTGCATCGATCCGTTGCTCGGATCAATCGGCCCGGGGCGGCCGAGGAGGCTCAGGCCTCCTTCTGCACCCCACGGCGCCAGCGGATCCCGGCCTCGATGAAGTCGTCGATGTCGCCGTCGAACACCGCCGAGGGGTTGCCCACCTCGTGCTCGGTGCGCAGGTCCTTGACCATCTGGTACGGCTGCAGCACGTAGGAGCGCATCTGGTCGCCCCAGCTCGCCTTGATGTCGCCCGCGAGCTCCTTCTTCTTCGCGTTCTCCTCCTCCTGGCGCACGAGCAGCAGGCGGGACTGGAGCACGCGGAGCGCGGCGGCGCGGTTCTGGATCTGCGACTTCTCGTTCTGCATCGAGACGACGATGCCCGTCGGGATGTGCGTCATGCGCACCGCGGAGTCCGTCGTGTTGACCGACTGCCCGCCCGGGCCCGAGGACCGGAACACGTCGACCTTGATCTCCGACTCCGGGATCTCGATCGAGTCCGTCTGCTCGATGAGCGGGATCACCTCGACCGCGGCGAACGACGTCTGGCGACGGCCCTGGTTGTCGAACGGCGAGATGCGCACGAGGCGGTGGGTGCCCGCCTCGACCGACAGGTGGCCGAACGCGTACGGCGCCTTCACCTCGAACGTCGCGGACTTGAGCCCGGCCTCCTCCGCGTAGGACGTGTCGAGGACGGTCGTCGGGTAGCCGTGGCGCTCCGCCCAGCGCAGGTACATGCGCAGCAGCATCTCGGCGAAGTCGGCCGCGTCCACGCCGCCGGCGCCCGCGCGGATCGTCACGACGGCCTCGCGCGCGTCGTACTCGCCGGCGAGCAGGGTGCGGACCTCGAGCTGGTCGAGGTCCTTGCGGATGGCGGCGACCTCGTTCTCGGCCTCGACGAGGGTGTCCTCGTCCTCCATCTCCTGGCCCATCTCGACCAGGGTCTCGACGTCGGCGATGCGCTGCCCGAGCTTCTTCACCCGGTCCAGCTCCGACTGCGCGGCGGAGAGCGCCGACGTCACCTTCTGCGCGGCGTCCGGGTCGTCCCACAGGTCGGGCGCCGACGCCTTCTCCGAGAGGTCCGCGATCGTCGCGCGCAGCTCCTCCGGGTCGCTCACGCTCTCGATGGAGTCGAGCGTGCTCCGCAGCGCCTTGATCTCGGACGGGAAGTCGATGGTGGCCACGAGGTTCAAGGTTACGCGACCCCGCGCGCGGTCGGCGCCGTCGTGCAAGGTCACGGCGAGGGTTCCGCGCGGGGTCTCCTCGCGAGGTCCGCGCGCGGGACCGCCGCGGGGTTCGGCGCGGGGGTCGGCGCGGGGATCGGCGCGGGGGTTCGGCGCCGTCGGATGAGCCCGCCCGACGGCGCGTCGCCGTCAGTCCTTCGTGCCGCCCTGCGCGCCGGACCCGCCCGTGCTCGACGACGCCGGCTCGGTGGTCGTGGCCTGCTGGCGGCCCTCGTCGCGCGCCTTCGCGAGCATCGCCTCGAGACGCTGGCGCCGGCGTCGGCGGTCGTCCCGCACCCCGAGGATCACGACGACGACGATCGCGAGGAGCAGGAGCTGCGGCCACGGGACCGCCCACGTGGTCACGGTGACCGTGACCGGGTCGAGCGGCGCGTCGACCTGGTCCTCGCCGACGACCGTCGGCGTCACGGTGATCGTCGTGCTCACCGGTCCGAGCGGCCAGACGTCGGCGAACGCGACCTTGCTCCGCAGCGAGCCGCCCGGCAGGACCTCGCCGAGCGGTTCCGCGGCGGCCTCGTCGACGAGGGCACCGAAGAGGGCGGACGTCGCGACCTGGCCCTCGGCGCCGAGGCGCACGTTGCCCTCGTTGGCGACGTCGTAGGAGACGGTGAGGTCGCCCGCAGCGAACGGGTTCCACGAGGGCGCGTAGGACGCCTTGACGTCCTGGACGGCGAGCGCGGGCTGGATCTCGCCCGTGACGCGGGTCGTGACGCGGAACCCGACGCGGCTCTCGACGCCGACGCTCGTGCCGCCCTCGCCACCGCCCGTGCTCGTGACCGACGCGGCGATGCCGGCCGGGTGGTCACCCGGGGTCGCGTTCTCGGGGACCGTGATCGTGTACGGGACGACCACCGTCTCCTTGGGGCCCACCTCCACGGTGTCCTGGACCGTGAACCACGTCCCCGCGTCGGTGGACTCCTGGTCCGAAGAGAGCATGTTGAAGCGCCCGTTGTCGGTGAGGTATCCGTCCGCGGCCTTGAGCGCGAACGTGGCCGGCACGTCGCTGAAGTTCGAGACGGCGATGTGCTCCTCGACCGTCGTGCCCGGGTCGGCGACGAGGTCGACACCGCGGCGCCCGTCGGGACCGTTCGCGTCCGCGGGCTTGGCGCCCCACGTGATGCGGTCGTCCGTGTCGAGGGGCAGCGTCGTCGGCAGGGCGCTCGCGACGTCGGCCTGCGCGTTCGGGGCGGCGGCGTGCGCGCTCGTGGCAGCGGTCGTCGCGGACGCGGCGAGCGGCGTCGCGGGCAGGAGGCCGACGGCGAGGGCCGTCGCGGCGAGGACGAGACGGCGCCCGCGACGGCGGGACGGGGACCCGGTGCGGGCAGGGTGCGTTGGTGCGGGGATCACGCAGGGGCTTCTCTCCGTACGACGACGGGTCGCCCGTCCCGCACGACCGTGGTCGTGCGGGACGGTGCGACCCGTCGTGTGACTACTCGGTCGGTGCCCGGTCGAGACCGGTCACCGGGACGTCGGGACGGCTCAGTCCTCGAACAGGGACAGCGTGATGGTCGAGTTGTACGCGCCCGGCGCGACGTCCTCGCCCGTCCGCAGCGTGAGGTTCGCGCCGGCGGTCCAGGAACCGGGGTTGACCTCGGTCGAGTCGAACGTCGAGACCAGGAGCTCCTGGTCGACGAGACCCGGGCCGTCCTCGAGGGAGGGCTCGACCGGCTCGCCCTCGGAGACCAGGCCGGTGTCGCCACCGTCGACGAGGGTCGGGGCCCAACCGAGGTTGTCAGCGCCGATCTCGCCCGCGTCGCCCGTGAAGGCCGACGCGTTGCCCAGCACGTACCAGTAGGCGCCCTCGGGCACCTCGGTCCGCGTGTCGGTGACGGTGACCTCCGGGAGCGCGCCGTTGAACTCGCGCGTGCCCTCGACCGACGACTCGTCGGCCTCGGTCAGCGTGGTCGAGCTCGAGGCGACGGTGAGGGCGAGGTTGCCCGGCTCCACGTTGGACTCGATCTCGACGGAGACGTCGACGTTCGTGTCGTCGCCCACCTGGTCGGCGGAGGCAGCGGACGCGAGGGCGACCGTGCCGATGAGCATCGCGCCGAGGGCACCCCCGGCGACGAGCTTCTTCGTTGCTCGTGCGTTCATGTTGTAGCTCTCCATCGTTGGAGTTGTTGTCGGACCGGATCACCATAGCGGCGAACCCAGGGTTTTGACAGGGTCGAAACAGAAGTGGCCATCCAAAGTTAAGAAAGTGAACAAAGGCGCGGGAGCGCGCTCACGCGACGTTGCGGCATTCCTTCCCTGGACGTTCTTCGTCGAACAGCAACAGGTGCTCACCACGCTCTGGCACGTGACTCTGCACGCACGATGATGCCATCACTCCACGCCTCGGTCACCCAGCTGATCATCGCGGGTCGTGCCCGCGCGGCGAGGGTGACCGACGCCGTGCGCCCGTCGCCGGTCGACGCGTCGGTCACCACGACGTCGCTCAGGCCCGCGAGCGCCGCCGGGTTCCGGTCGAGGTAGTCGTCGACGTCCGCCCGGATCCCGGCGTCCGTGAGCGTGAGGACGGCGTCCTCGACCGGCGGCGCTGCGCCGCCGGAGTAGAACGTCTGGTGGGTCAACGAGTCGGCCGCAGAGAGCGCGAGCGCGTCGGCGAGCTCGTAGAGCCGCTTGCGCTCGAGGTGCACCTGCGTCGCGCTCACCACGACCGTGACGAGGAGGAGGGCGAACGCGACGAAGGCGCTCGTGAGGAGCAGGATGCGGCCGTCGTCCTCGCTCCCGCTCGGTCCGCGGAGGCGCGCGACGAGCGTCAGCGACCCACGCCCGCCCGCCGGGAACCGCTGCCCGGGACCCGGACCACGAGCGGGACGCGGACAGGGACCGGGTGGTCGTGCGCTCTCGGGAGTCCGGGCGCTCACGATCGCCGCGCCGCGTAGGCGTCGACGGACGCGACGTGCTGCGCCTCGACGGGGACGGAGAGGGGGACGACCCCACGGACGAACTCCGGCACGAGCGGGAGCGGCACGTCGAGCCGGACGTGCGCCGTCACCTCACCGCCCGGCTCCAGGCAGGGCAGCGACGAGCACGCGATCGTCAGGCCGTCCGAGGTCGGGGCGAACCCCTGGTCGCCGAGAGCGAGGCCCACCGCCGCTGCGGCGAGCCGGGCGCCGTCGTCGGACGACGGCGCGGTGACGAACGCGCGCGCCGCCTCGCGAGAGGCGCCCTCCACGGCGAACGCCGCGGCCTGCAGCCGGCCGACGGTGAGCACGAGATACAGGACCGGCAGGAGGAGGACGAGCGCGACGCCCAGGAACTCCACGACCGCGCTCCCCCGGTCCGCGTGCGGCCCCGTCAGCCTCGAGCGGAGCCGGAGGAGCAGGTGCCTCACGGAGCCTCCTCCAGGGCGTGACCGCGGACGGTGAGCGCTCCTGCCGGGCCGAGCAGCCCGACGACCGGGAGCGGCGCGGTGACGGTGACCTCGACGACCGGGAGACCGTCCACGACCGTCTGGCGCGCGACGACGTCCTGCGCGTAGCGCGCCGAGAGCGCGGACACGACGAGGTCGCGCGTGCGGTCCGCGCCGTCGTGCGGGCCACGGTCCGCCCGGCCCGCGACGCGGGCGCCTTCCGCCGCGCAGTCCACCAGCGTCGCGCGCACGTGGACGGCGAGCGCGACCTGGACCACACCGAGGAACAGGACGAGGACGAGGACGGAGACGAGGGTGAACTCGACGACGGCGGAGCCCTGCTCACGGTCCTCGACGCCGGCCCCCGGACCGACGCCGGCTCCCGGACCACCGCGACGGCCCACCTCAGGGGGCGCCGACGCTCGAGATCGCGTTGCTGAAGGCCTCGGTCAGCGCCGGTCCCGCGACGGCCCACAGGGCGATCACCAGTCCCGCCGTCATCAGGGTGATGAGCACCCAGCCCGGCACGTCACCGCGTTCCCGGTCCTGTCCGGTCAGCCGCCCGAGCGCGCCCCGCGCTGCGGCACGCACGGCCTGGTTCCCTCGGCTCCACCCCTGCATGGTTCTCCTTCGTCGTCGGTCGATCGGTCGTGCCGGACGGTCGTGTCGGGCGTTCGTGTCGGGCGTTCGTGTCGGATGTTCGTGCCGGATCGTGGGGGACGTTCGTGGCTGCTTCTCAAAAGCCCAGCTGCAGGGTCGCCAGCGACGGGAAGACGGCGTAGACCACCGTCACGGGGAGGATGAGGAAGACGACCGGGACCATCATCACGACCTCTTTCCTGCCGCCCGCCTCCATGAGCGCGCGGCGACCCGACTCGCGCACGTCCTGCGCCTGCGCCCGCAGCACGTCGGCGAGCGGGGTCCCCCGTTCGACGGCCACCGCGACCCCCTCCGCGAAACGGGTGAGGCTGGGCAGCCCGGTGCGGTCGGCGAGCTGCTCGAGCGCCCGCGCGAGCGGCGTCCCGGCGCGCACGGCCGCGAGCGTCGTGCGCAGCTCGCCGGAGAGCTCGCCGTGCGCGGTGGTCGCGACGCGCTCGAGCGCGGCGACCGGTCCTTCCCCCGCGTTCACCGCGAGCGCGAGGAGCTCGGCGACCGTGGGGAACTCGGCGAGCATGCGCTCCTCCCGACGCCGCACGGCGCGGGTCAGCGCGTGGTCGCACGCGAGCACCCCGCCGACGCCGCACAGCAGCACGAGGACCACCAGCGCGGCGACCGCCGACCCCCGCGTCGCCGCGAGCAGCACGGCGAGCGCCGTCCCGCCGCCGAGCCCGACGACGCCCCACACGAGCTGCCGAGCGCGGAACTGCTCGACGCTGCGGCCACGCCCGGCGCGGTCGAGGCGGCGCCGGACGTCGGACGCCGTCGAGCCGAACCGTTCCAGCGCGCGGCCCGCGTCCGCGAGCAGCGGCGCGAGGAGTCGTTCGAGGGTCGGGAAGGGGGATCGGACGGGGTGGTCGCGCAGCAGCACCGACGTGCGGTCGTGCGTGCGCAGGTAGGGCGCGAGCCGCTCGTCGAGGCGGATCGCCCGCCCCCGGAGCCCGGTGACGACGAGGAGGACACCCAGCCCACCGAGCGCGCCGATCGCGGCGCCGGTCCAGGAGACGTCGACGACGCTCATCGCAGCACCCGCTCTTCCTCGGGCAGCCGCCCGATCCGCAGCATGAGCTGGTACGCCGTCGCGGAGCAGGCCGCGCCGGCGGCGAGGACGACCGCCCCCGTCATCGAGTTGTAGGCGGCCGCCGTCTCCGGGCGCGTCGCGAGGAAGCCGAGCACGACCCACGGGCCGGCGACCGCGAGCCGTGCCCCGTTCACGGTCCACGACTGACGCGCCTCGAGCTCACCGCGCGTGCGGGCGTCCTCACGCAGGAAGGTCGAGAGGGTGCGCAGGAGGCGACCCAGGTCGGTGCCGCCGACGTCCCGCGTGATCCGGAGCGCCTCGACGATACGGTCGGCGACCGGGTCCGCGAGCCGGTCCTTGAGCAGGTCGAGGCACTCCCCGAACCGGCCGGACGCGCGGTAGTCCCGCGCGAACTGGGTGAACGGCTCGCGCAGCTCGACCGGACCGCGCTCGCCGAGCTGACCGACGGCCTCGGGCAGCGACAGCCCCGCCCGCACGCCCGAGGACAGATGGTCGAGCACCTCGGGCCAGACCTCCCGCAGTCGCGCACGCCGCCGACGCGCGCGGGACCGCACGAGGAGCGCCGGTGCTCCCGCGGCGATCACGGCGAAGCACGTCGCGATCGTCCAGGACCGCGCGAGCACGGTCCCGACGAGGAGCACGACGAGCCCGACACCGACGCTCGCGACCACCAGGGCGCTCGGCGTCACCGCCGGTGCACCGGCCTGGACGAGCAGGTCCTGGGTGCGCGCCGCCCACCCGTCGGCACGCTGCACGCGCGGGGGCCCGGGCGCCCAGAACGACCACCAGACGCAGAACAGCCCGGCACCGAGGAGCAGGCCCACCGCCACGCCCACGGTCAGCCCACCCTCGTCGGCGCGGCGCCGTCGAGCACGTCGGCACCGGTCGGGCCCGGCCGCAGGACCGCTACCAGGTCGATGCCCGCGCGGGCGAAGCGGTCGGCGCGCGGCGGGAAACCGCCCGCGCGCACCAGGCGGTCGCCCGAGCGGACGAAGATCTCCGCGGCCTCCACGACGCCCTGCTCGACGCGCCCCGTCACACCGAGGATCTCGCGCACGCCGCGACGCCCATCGGCATCGACGCCCAGGTGCACGACGAGGTCGATCGCGGACGCCACCGTCGGCACCACGAAGCGGTCCGACACGTTCTCGCCCGCGAGCAGGGGCAACGTGCACATCTTGGTGATCGCCTCCCGCGCGGAGTTCGCGTGGATCGTGCACATCCCCGGAACCCCGGCGTTCAGCGCGACGAGCAGGTCGAGGCTCTCCGCCTCCCGGACCTCGCCGATGACGATGCGGTCCGGGCGCATGCGCAGCGCCTCCTTGACCAGGCGCCGCAACGGGATCTCCCCCGTGCCCTCGAGGCTCGGCTGCCGGCACTGGAGAGACACGACGTCCCGCACGGCGAAGCGCAGCTCGAACACCTCCTCGCACGTGACGACGCGCTGCGCGGGCGGGACGGACCCGGCGAGGGCGTTGAGCATCGTCGTCTTGCCGGCCTGCGTGGCCCCCGCGACGAGGATGTTCAGCCCGGCCCGCACGGACGCGTCGAGGAACGCCGCGGCCTGGGGCGGGAGCGCGCCGAGCCGGACCAGGTCGTCGAGGTGCGACGCCCGGACGACGTGCTTGCGGATGTTCACCGCCCACTCGCTGCGCGTGACGTCCGTTATCCCTCGCCGCGCATAGGTTCCCAGACCGGAATCGCGCGCGCGGTGCGCTGCTCGTAGTCCACGACGACGGCCCGGACGAGCTGGCGCAGGGCCGCGCGCTTGGCGTCGATCGGGAGGGTGTCCCAGTCGGCGAGGGCTTCGCGCGCGATCGCGGACGGGTCCTCCGGGACGTGCAGCACGAGCCGCTCAGCCTCCGCGAGTCCGCGCTCGAGTTCGCCACGCCGAGCGAGGATCTCGTCGCGGGTCGTCACGTACGCGGACTCGGGGACGAGACCGGACGCAAGGTGTCCGGTGAGGGCTGTGAGCTGGGCGTCGAGCGCGGTGATCTCCCGGGCGAGGCGCTGCGCTTCTCGGTGCGCGTCGTCGCGCCGGGCCGCGGCGCGCGGCACCTTGTTCTCGACGTCGGCCGCGACCTGGTGCAGCCAGTCCATGACGGGCTGCTCGACCATGCGCAGGCTGATGCTCCACGGGCCGTGCACGGCCGTGCTCTTCGCCGTCGTGCACCGGTAGCACGACCAGGGAGAGCGGGTGCGCCCGGTGCGGGGTCGGCCGGCCTGGTCCTGGGTGAAGCCGCGCATGGGCGAGCCGCAGGTGCACGTGAGGATGCCGGAGAGCAGGTAGCGACGCTTGACCTGCCGCTCCCCCGCGCGCCGCTCGCGCTCGCGCCGGTACGCCTCCCAGGTGGCGACGTCGATGATGCCGTCGTGCGCGCCCGGGAGCGTCTGCCCGTGGTAGGCGATGAGGCCGGCGTGGATCGGGGAGTCCAGGCACTGCGTGATCGTCGAGAAGTACCACTGCTTCGCGTGCATCGGGCGCACGCCGGACCCGTTGAACCACTCCGCGAGGTCCCGGTTGCCGGCGCCGGCGAGGTACCGCCGGTAGGCCTCGACGATGTACGGGGCCGTCTCGGGGTCGGGCGTGACCGCACCGTCGACCCACCGCCAGCCCCAGGGCAGCTTGCCGCCGGGCGGGAGGCCGCGCGCGACCCGGGAGGTGTGGACCTCCTTCCACTGCTCGCTGATGCGCTCGGACTCGAACGCTGCGAGCTCGGTCATGACGCCGCGCGCGAACCGGCCCGCGGCGGTCGCGGTGTCGTTGGGTTCGGTGGCGGACTCGATGCGGCCGCCGGCGACGTCGACGCGGTCTGCGGCGATCGCCCAGTCCTTGCGGTTGCGGGACAGGCGGGACCAGCGCCACAGGAGGATGACGTCGGCGTCGCCGCTCTCGATCATCTCCATGACGCGCTGCACGGCGGGCCGGGCCCAGGTGCGGCCGGAGACGCCGGGGTCGGACTCGACGGCGACGATCTGGTAGCCGTGCCGGGCCGCGTAGTCGCGGCAGGCGGTCTCCTGCAGCTCGAGGCTGATGGACTCCTCGCGGTACGTGGACTGGCGCAGGTAGGCGACCGCGCGGGGCGGGGTGTCGGGGACGGGTGCGAGCGCGCGACGACGGGCCATGGTGGGCATCCTGCCTGACGGCGCCTACACGACGCGCAGGTGCCGTCGCACGGACGGCTGCCTGTAGGTGGCGCGCCAGAGCTCGACGTACCGGGCCGGTACGCCGAGCTCCTTCGCGATCGCGCCGGGGTGCTCGCCGACGATGCGCTCGGCGTACGCGTAGTCGTCGACCTTGATGAGCAGGTGGGCGGCGATGACGTCGGCCTCGCGCTCTTGGCGCTCGTGGACGGCGGGGTCGTCGGTCCACGGGTGGTCGTGGTGGGCGTGCCCGATCTCGTGCGCGAGCGTGAGCCGCTGCCGGTACGGGGACTTGCGCGGGTTGATCTTGATGAGCCCGTTCGAGTACTCGCCGTTGCGACGGCCGAGGTCGACGAGCTTGATGCCCCACCCGTGCCTCATCGCGTAGTCGATCAGGTCCTGCACGCCACCACCCCCGCGCCTGTTACGGCTCTTGCTGCTGCGCTTCGATCTCTTCGTCGAGCGCGGGGTCGTCCTCGAAGGCGACGGCGCGCTCGTCGCTGACCGTAGCGCCTTCTTCGAACGTTTGTTCGATCGACGCGCCGTTGTCGCGCCTCATCGGGATGACGACGCCGGGCTCGTCAGGCGCTTGACGGTCGCGCGCGCCGCGCTCGAAGCGGCGCGCGATCTCGGCGAGCAGCTCGCCGTCGGAGGCGCTCGCGAGGCGCGGCCCCTCGGCGTCGCCGCGGTCGAGCCACTGGGCGAGCGCGGACTCGACGGCGCTCGCTCGGTTCATGGGGACGGTATCGCCGCGCTCCCAGTTCCCGACGGTTCGAAGGCTCACTCCCACGCGCTGCGCGAGGTCGCCCTGGGTCATGCCTGCGCGCTCCCGGGCCGCGCGAATCTCTCTTCCGTTGATCACGGCTGCACTCTCCTAGGCAATTTTGGGCAACGCAAGGAAGCGTAAACCGCCTTACGGACCCGAATCCAGGGCAAGACGCGCGCGGATCGCTGCCCATAGTGGCTGGTCAGAGGGCAATTTCCGATCGTTGCCCATCCCTGCTTGACGTCGTTGCCTGTTGTTGCCTATGGTCTTCCCATGCACCAGCGATTCACCCACGGCCCGGCAGTCCGGGCGATCCGAGAGGCCCTCGGGATCAAGCACGGGGTGTTCGCGCAGGACGTCGGCATCAGCGCCGGCTACCTCACGAACATCGAGAAGGGCGCGAAGCAGCCCTCCGCCACCGTGCGGGTCGCGATCGCCAAGCGCCTCGGCGTCAACGTCGACGACATCACGTACGTCGTCACCGCTGAGGCCACGAGCACGAGGGCCGCGTGATGGACGACGTCGTCGTGCCGCGCGAGGAGGCCCTCACGAGGGCCGCGGCCTGCATCGCTGAGGGGCGGCGGCTCCGCGACTCGCTCCCCGTCGACGAGGCAGCGCGCCGTGCGCACCACGCGGGCGGCCCGTCCCTCACCGAGCTCGAGGAGCTCATCCGCGCCCAGCGCGCGCACGCCCTTCCGCGGGTCGCCTGACCCCGGACACAGCGAAGGCCGGCCCCGCGCCAACGAGTACCGGCCTTCACCTTCAACGAACAGGAGCAGTGTCCCATGAGCATCCCCACGAACCGCGGCCGCCGCATCGCCGTCGTGCCCGCGGCGCCGCGTCCGAGCGGTCGCCCGCGTCTCGCGGACTACGACCGCGCCGGCGTCGTCGACCTCGCGTCGTACTACGTCGACCTCGACGCCTGGTACGCGACCGAGCTGGCGATCGCCTGATGGCCGCCGCCACGTACGTCCCGCGGCACCGCGCGGAGTCAGTGCCCACCGGGAAGCAGACCGCGCGCGAGCAGGTCGCGAAGATCCGGCTGCGCAACGGGCAGCCCGTCCGCTCGAACGCCCGTCACGCGATCTACCGCGGCGGCTTCGTCGGCTCCGTCCCGTTCACCCTGTCGCACCCGGACGACCGGCTTCCGCTCGGCATCGCCGCGACGACCGGGCAGGAGGCCGCGTGATGACGACGCAGCCGACCCACCGTCCCGCCGTCGGTGCCGTGCCGGACGTCGTGCTCGCGGAGAACGGCGCCACCATCGCCCCACCGCCGCAGGCGCGCCGCGGCTTCTCGCAGGCCGGCCTCGCGTCCGTCCTGCGACCGGATGTCGCGGCCGGGCTCGAGCGAGCCCACGCCGCCGAGGCCGCCGCCCGCGCGCTCGCCGCGTACGTCCGCGCCGTCGAGCTCGGCCAGGACATCAACTCCCACTACGAGGCCGCGGTCGCCGCCGCGCACGCCTGGACGGAGATCGACCGTGGCTGAGCACGAGGTCATCAAGCGCCCCCGGGTCGTCGTCGAGAAGGTCGAGCGCGAGCACCGTCACGTGATGTGGATCGCGCGCTGCGAGCACTGCCCGTGGGTCGTCGGCCCGTCGGGCAAGAGCTACCTCGAGGAGTCCGAGGCGCGCCCGCACCGCGCGAAGCACCGCGAGGGCCGCACACCCGTGTGCGGCATCGTCGTCGCGCTCACGCCGTCGGGACAGGCGTGGACGTGGGAGTGCGCATGCGGAGCATCGACGGCGTCGCAGTGTCGTGCGGGTGACCCCGTGGTGGCGCGCGCGGCGGCGCTCCTGGACGCGATCGCGCACGGCCACCGCGATCACGACACCGCGGCGGTGTGGTCGCCGACGCCGACGGAGCGGGTCTACGGCTTCGACGTCGTCCCCCTCGAGATCCAGGCGGCCGAGCGCACCTACCTCGAGTCGCGGAGGGTCGCCTGATGCGCGGCGGGATGGGCGACTACTCGCTCGGGCTCGCGCAGGACCGGTGGGACGACCCGATGTGCGACCGGTGCGGCGACCTCGCCGACCACGTCTCCCCCGACGGCCTGTGCGACGCGTGCGTCCTCGCGACGCAGTGCAGCTGGTGCGGGACCGCCACCAGCGAACTGGACGGGTGGGGGCTGTGCGCCAGCTGCGTCGACGAGGACCTCGACGCCGTCGCGGGCGCGCCCACCCCGGCCGGGGTCGCCGTCGTGCTCGCCACCGTCGTCGCCCTCCTCGTCGCGGGCGTGCTCGTGGCGTGGCGGGCGCGCCCGTTCGACGGCGCCCACCTCATCCTCGCGCCCGCGCTCATCATCACCGCGGCCGCCCTGGCCGGGAGGTTCGTGTGGGTGCAGCACCACCGCGAGGAGGTGCCTCATGGCTGACCGTCCCTGCACACACGGGTGGCCCCACTGCGGGCGCACGCCGACACGCCGGTACATGAACGCGCACCTGTGCGCCGAGCACGCCCCGCGGGCCCCGCGCCCGCCGGTCGGCACGACAGCCGCGGAGCTGCGCGCGACGCCGAGGCGGGCTGCCTGATGGCCGCCGTCGACCTCGACGAGTACGTGCACCTCACCAAGGGCGGCGTCTGGCCGCCGCTCGCGGCGCGCCGCCTCGGCGTGACGCTCTCCGGCGTCGAGAAGGCCGCTCGCCGTCAGGGGCGGGACGACCTCGCACGCGAGGTCACCGCCGTCATCAGCCACGAGCGCCGCCAGTCCGGGTACTGGCCGGCGCAGACCCAGCGGAGGAACGCAGCATGACCGACACGACGAAGGACGACCTCGACGTCGTCGCGCTCGAACAGCTCGTGCTCGAGGACACGAAGCTCGCCGAGGACGAGGAGCGGATCAAGGCGCGCCGCACCACCATCCGCTCCGTCCTCGCCCGCCACCTCGACGCCGGCACGACCGACCTCGCCGACCACAAGGTCATCGTGTCCACGCCGTCGCGCCTGGACGCGAAGGCGCTCGGGAAGGCCTTCCCGGTCGCGCAGCACCCGGAGCTGTACAAGCCGGCGCTCGACACGACGGCAGCGCGACACCACCTGTCCCCCGCCGTGCTCGAGCAGTACACGCGGACCGGGTCGACGACGGTCACGATCCGATGACCGCCGCCGTGACCCGTGGCGCTGACGCGCTCGTGCGCGCGCAGGCCGCACGCCTGGACGGGTTCGCCACGCGTCTGGACGACCTCGAGCCGGATGACCAGTTGGCCGCGCACGACGACGCGCTCGCGACCCTCACCGCCGCGCTCCACACCGACGAGCTCACACGGGTGCAGCACCAGCACCTCGGGTTCCACGTCGCATCCATCGGGGTCGGCCCAGACGGTGCAGAGCGCCCCACGGGATGGGCCTGCTCGTGCGGGCACGACCTCGGTCGCCTCGACGTCGTGCTGGCCTACACGCGGCACGTGGCCGAGGCCATCCGGGCAGCACTCCTCGGGCAGTCGTCGTGACGGCGCTCGTCGCGCTCGAGCGCGGGTACACGTTCCAGACCCTCGTCGCCGCGACTCACCTCGAGCGCGCCGACCTCGACGAGCACGACGTCGAGCCGGACGCCCCGGAGCCGGGCGGCGACCCGGGCCCCATGCCCACCCCTATCGACCACGAGGAGACGCACGTGAGCGACCAGCGCACGGCGGAGCACGACGACCCCGGCGAGGCCGAGGCCCTGGCCCTGCTGACCCCGACCCTGGCCGGGTGGCGCGAGGCGTTCGGACGCTTCCTCGTCCGGCAAGACGTCGACGGGCCGGACGACATCCTCGCGGAGTTCGACCGGGTGATCGCGAAGCACGACACCGACGAGCGCGAGCGGATCGCCAAGGCCATCGAGAACCTCCCGACGACGTGGCCCAACGGGGTCAAGCACAGCGCCGCCTGGATGCGCCTCGAGGCCGCCGACGTCGCGCGACAGGGAGCGGACGCGTGACCGCCCCGGCCCCGATCGCGCCGGCACCGCACGACCCGGGCGCGTTCGAGTACTCCACGCTCCCCCCGCGCACGCAGGCGTTCGATGGCACCCCCGTCGACGTCGCGGCCGGGCAGCTGCGCGGCGTCATCGAGCACGCCATCACCCACTCCCCCCGGTCGTTGCAGAAGCGCATCGGGCCGTCCGAGATCGGCACCCCCTGCGACCACTGCCTCGCCGCGAAGCTCGCCGGCTGGTCCCAGACCGACGACGGGGTCGCGTGGCTGCCGTTCGTCGGGACCGCGGTGCACGCCGAGCTCGAGCGGCTCCTCACCGACCATGAGATCAACCGGAACGCCCTGCACACGACCGGGACGCGGTGGCTGTGCGAGCACCGCGTCACCGTTGGGCAGATCGGCGGCGTCGACATCACCGGGTCCACGGACCTGTTCGACACCGCCGCCGGCGCGACGTTCGACTGGAAGGTCGTCGGCGAGTCCACGCTCCGCAAGGCGCGCACGCACGGCCCCTCGCAGACGTACCGGGTGCAGGCGCACCTGTACGGGCGCGGGTGGGTCGCCGCCGGGCACAAGGTGCGCACGGTCGCGATCTGGTACCTGCCGCGGAACGACGCGAACGGCATCGACCGCGGGCACCTGTGGTCCGAGCCGTACGACGAGCAGATCGCGCTCGACGCCCTCGACCGCGCCAACCGCCTGCACGCCAACCTCACCGCGCTCGAGTCCATCTCGACCGCGGCCCGGGACGCGTGGATCACGCAGCTCCCCCGCTCCACCGGGTGCTGGGACTGCTCGCGCTACCCCAACGGGCACGGGCTCACGAAGCCCGGGCACCGGCCCCCGGCGGACACCCTCGCCGGCCTCATCCCCACCACCGCCGCCTGACGCGGCACGACACACCAGGAGAAGAAGATGACCACGACCCCGAACGCGAACGACGTCCTCATGGGCGGCGGCGGCGCGCCCACCGCGAAGTTCGCCAACCCCGGCGACAGCATCCGCGGCCGCATCGTCGCCCCGCCGCAGGCCTACCAGGAGCGCGACTACGTCAAGGACAAGCCGGGCGGCGGCGACCTCAAGTTCTACCCGTCCGGCGACCCGATCATGTCCGTCTACGTCGACGTGCAGACCGACCTGCACGACCCGTCCATCGAGGACGACGACGGCACCCGCCGCGTCTACATCGAGGGCCGCTACCTCAAGGCCGACGTCCGCAACGCCGTCCGCGCCGCCGGAGCGTCCGGGCTTGAGGTCGGCGGCACGCTCGAGCTGACGTTCACGCACCGCGAGGACCCCGACGACAAGCGGTCCCGGAAGTTCTGGCAGGCGAAGTACACGCCGGCCGGGAACGCCGCGCTCATGGCGCCGGAGGTCGGCGGGCAGCCCACCGCACCCGCTACGCCCCCGCCGTCAGCCCCCGCCGCGCAGCCCGCGCCCGCGCCCGCCCCGGTACCCGCCGCCGCGGCGCCGTCGGGTGAGGACGCCGCGGCGAAGGCGCGGCAGCTCATCGCGCTCGGCATCGACGACGCCACGATCGCGGGCGCCACCGGCCTCGGTGCCGACGTCGTCGCGATCCTGCGCACCGCCGCCTGACGCGGCACCCCGCCCACGCAGGCGTGCAGCCCGTTCGAGACGGGCGCGGGGACCCACGCATCGAGCACCACACAGACCCACGGAGGCACCCAGCGCGATGATCGTTCTAGCACGTTCCCCACAAGCCCCCGTCGCCTACCGCGGGTGCGGCGCCGTCCAGGTCTGCACCTCCCCGTCAGGTTCCCACCGCCACCGCACGGTCAGCTCTTTGGACGTCGTTTGCGCGAATCCCGAGAACGAGAACTCGCGCGCCTCTCGTGGTCCGATTCGCTCCCAGGGGCCCGCGCCACGTAGCAGGACGTCGTCTGCGGCGTCGATCACGACGTCGAAGGTCGCCTCATCGCTTCCGTTCGTGAGAACCCGCCGGACCCCGCGCGCAGTCGTCAGGTCCCACGGTGGCACTCGCCTGCGCTGCGCCTTCTCCTGGACTGCGGTCTCGGACGCGGTGCGCCGCGCGTCCCGCCGGTCCTCCTCCATGACCTCCACCTGGCGCTTCGCGTACCGGACTTGCGCCTCGGCGGCCCTGGCTTGGTCGACTGCGGCGTCACGTTGTCCTCTCCCGTATTTCAACGAGGCCAGCGACGTCCCGAGAGCCAGAACCGAGATCCCGACCGCAACCCACTCAGCTTCCATGGCCGGAGGGTACCGGTGAACACCAACGTTCTGGCCGCCGCGCTCGAGCTCCACGCCGCCGGCTACTCCGTCCTCCCGATCCGCGCCGACGGGTCCAAGGCCCCGGCCGTCCAGTGGAAGCCGTACATCACCATGCGCGCGGACGAGGCACAGGTGCGCGCCTGGTTCGACGGCACCGACCACGGGCTCGCCGTCGTCCAGGGCGCCGTCTCCGGGCGCGCCGAGCTCGTCGAACTCGAAGGCCGCGCCGTCGACGCGCTCCCGGACCTGGCCGCGCTCGCCCGCGACACCGGACTCGGCGACCTCTGGGCCCGGCTCGGCGCCGGCTGGGTCGAACGCTCCCCCTCCGGCGGCTTCCACTGGCACTACCGCCTCACCGACAACGACACCGTCCCCGGCAACACGAAGCTCGCACGCCGCCCCTCCACGCCCGACGAGCTCGCCACCGCCCCCGGCGCGCGCATCCAGGTGCTCGCCGAGACCCGCGGCGAAGGCGGGTACGTCGTCGTCGCCCCCACCCCCGGCGCCCACCACCCGTCCGGGCAGCCGTGGGTGCGGCTCGTCGGCGGCCCGACCACCGCGCCCGTACTCACCCGCGACGAGCGCGACGCGTTCCACGCCCTCCTGCGCACCCTCAACGCCCAAGACCCGGCCGCGGAGACCACGGCGAGCGCACCCCTCGCCCCGCACGACCCCACCGCCGGCATCACCCCCGGCGACGACTACGAGAACCGCACCGACTGGGCCGACCTCCTCATCCCCCACGGCTGGACCCTGTCCCACACCCACGGGCGCACCCGGTACTGGATCCGGCCCGGGAAGAAGCGCGGCCAGGGCCTTTCCGCCACCACCGGGCACGCCGACGACCGCGACCGCCTCTACGTCTTCACCTCGAGCACCGAGTTCGAGCCCGAGGTCCCGTACACGAAGCTCGGCGCCCTCGCCGTCCTCGAGCACGACGGGGACCACACCGCCGCCGCCAAGGCCCTGCACGACCGCGGGTTCGGGCAGCGCGCCACCGCGCCGCGGGAACGCGCGCTTCCGGACGGCCCGCCCCCGGACGGCGACCTCGCCGGCCTCATCCCGCCCACCGCCGGCGCCACCGCCCTCGCACCCACCCCGGCCCCCGCGGCACGGCCCGTGCTGCACGTCGTCGAGCCCACCACCTACACCGAGACCGACGACGGCAACGCGCTGCGCCTCGTCGACGCCCACCACCCCACCATCCGGTACGTGCCCCAACGCAACGCCTGGGTCACGTGGGACGGTGCACGGTGGCGGTTGGATGACGCCGGGCACGTCACCGAGCTCGCCCGCACCATCGCGCGCGACCTGCCCGACGACGACAAGCAGGCCGACCGGCACAAGCGCGCCTCGCTGTCCAAACGCGGCATCGAGTCCATGGTCGCCCTCGCCCGCTCCGACCGGCGCACAGTGACCCACCTGCGCGACCTCGACGCCCGGCCCTACGAGCTCAACACCCCCGCCGGCGTCCTGAACCTCCGCACCGGCACCCTCACCCCACCCGACCCCGCCGCCTTGCACACCCGGACCACCACCGTCGCCCCCGACATGAACGCACCCCACCCCCGGTGGGACAGGTTCCTCGCCGACACGTTCGCCGGCGACCCCGCCATGACCACCTACGTGCAACGCCTCCTCGGTGTCTCCCTCGTCGGCCTCGTCCTCGAACAGCTCCTCCCGTTCGCGCACGGCGTCGGCGCGAACGGCAAGACGACCCTCGCCGGGACCGTGCAACGCATCGTCGGCGTCGGCGACGACGGGTACTCCCTCAACGCCCCCGCCGAGCTGCTCCTCGCCACCCGCAACGCCGCCCACCCCACCGAGATCGCGCGCCTCGCCGGCGCCCGCCTCGTGTTCACGTCCGAGCTCGAGGACGGGCAGGCGTTCGCCGAGGCCAAGGTCAAGATGCTCACCGGCAAGGACACGATCAGCGGCCGGTTCATGGGCAAGGACTGGTTCTCGTTCACGCCCACGCACTCCCTGTGGCTGCTGGCGAACCACCAGCCCGCCGTCCGCTCCGGCGGCCCCGCGTTCTGGCGCCGCGTCCGCATGCTCGGGTTCGAGCACACCGTCCCCAAGGAGCAGCGCGTCGCCGACCTCGAGGACCGCCTCGTCGACGACGAAGGCCCCGCGATCCTCGCGTGGCTCGTGCGCGGCGCCGCCGGCTACTTCGCCCACGGCCTCGACACCCCGGCCTCCGTGCTCGCCGCCACCGACGCGTACGAGCGCGACACCGACACCGTGTCCCGGTTCGTCGAGGAACGGTGCGAGACCGGCGACCCGAACGCCCAGCACCTGCAGGCCAAGGTCGCCGCCGTCCGCGCCGCCTACGAGCAATGGTGCCGCGTCGAGGACGAGACCGCCGTCACCGCGAAGACGTTCACG
Source organism: Sphaerisporangium cinnabarinum (assembly GCA_003052455.1). Lineage (GTDB taxonomy): Bacteria > Actinomycetota > Actinomycetes > Actinomycetales > Cellulomonadaceae > Cellulosimicrobium > Cellulosimicrobium cinnabarinum. Next base: position 73,307 of record QAPD01000028.1, read on the forward strand.
CAGCAGCTCGCCGCGAAATTCGGGGTCCGCTCCGCCCGGTCAAACACGGCCCGCTACTACTCCGGGATCCGCGTGACGGACGTGTCACCCGACGACGACGCACCCGTCACCGGTCAGGGCGCCCTCGACGACCAGGAGGGCTGGTCATGACGAACCAGCCCCGAACGTCAGCACCCGTGACACATCACCTGTCACGCGTGACGCGTGCACGCGCCGAACTGTCACCGCCCCGCCGTGACACGACCCCGGATGTGTCGTCGCAGGTCGTGACACATGTGACACGTGTTCCCGCCCCGATCGCGAACCCGTCAGTGACAGGTGTGACAGGTGTTTCCAAGGAGACGCCATACGCGCGCACGCGCCCCCGCGCATCGGTCACCGACATGTCCGCACGTGTCACCTGTCACCCGGAGGCGTCATGACCGTCCTCTTCGACCTCCCCGACGACATCGACCAGGCCGCCCGGCACGACCCCTCCACGCCCCCGTGGCTGGACGCCTACACCACCCGGTCCGGGGACGACCCCCGCCTCGTAGGCACCCGCGCGATCCCCCGCACCTGCGCGTGCGGCGGCCTCGTCCTCGTCGGGTACGACGCCCCCGTCATCGCCGGCCTCGCCACCGTCGACCCCTACCAGGCCACCCCACAGCTCGAAGCCGCCGCCGTCATCCTCGCCACCGCGACGTACCAGCTCTGGGGCGACCCCGGCCGCTACGAACTCACCCCCCGCCACATCCCCGGCGTGCGCGAGCTCGGCACCAAGCGCCCCGCCGGCGACGTCATCGTCGTTCTCGCCCACACCTGCCACCGGCCACCCCTGGCCACCACACCCCTGCCCGCACCCGCCCGGCCCGCCCGCCCGGGCGACGTCGTCCCGTTCTGAGGAGACCAGCACCATGACCAACCCCACCGACTGGACCGGACGCCGCTTCCGGACCCGCGACGCGCGCGACGGCGACCGCACCGTCGAGATCGTCCGCGAAGTCTCCGAGCTCCGCAACGACCGCGTGTTCGTCGTCCGCAACATCACCTACTCCAAGCGCCCCGACCTCGTCGACCGCGAGTCCCAGGTGTCAGCCACCGGGCTGCGCCGCCGCTACCGCGAGGAGACCCCCTGATGGTCAACCGCCCCAAGCAGATCGGCACCGCCGCTGAAACCGCCGTCGTCCGCGCCGCACGCACCCGCGGCTTCCCCCACGCCGACCGACTCACCCTCACCGGCAACAAGGACCGCGGCGACATCGGCCTCTGTCCCGGCGTCATCCTCGAGATCAAGGGCGGCGAGAAGGCACGCGCCGCATCCGACCTCGACATCGAACGCTGGCTCGACGAGACCGACCGCGAAGCCGTACACGCGAACGCCGACGTCGCGTTCCTCGTCACCCAGCGCCGCGGCGTCGGCGCCCCCAACGCCCACCGCTGGTGGGCCTGGTGGCGCCTCAGCTGGCTCGACAACGTCCGCGACGCACGCAACGTCGACGCCGAGCCCGACATCGTCGTCCGGATGCTCCTCAACGACGCCCTCACCCTCATCCGCACCGCCGGCTACGGCCAGCCCACCCACCAGGAGCACGCAGCATGACCCTCACCCGCCAGAACCTCGACGACCTCCCCCGCCGCACCATCGTCCGCGCCACCAACCTCCGCGGCCTCCCCATCGCCGCCGTCAAGATCGGCGACCACCAGACCACCGGCGCACACACCTGGTCCATCACCGGCCCCACCATCGTCGGCTCGTTCCAGCTCTCCCAGCGCGGCGCCGTCCTCCTCACCGACGCCGTCGAGACCGCCACGACCCAGCCGGAAGCGGAAGCGCTTGCATCGGGGCCCGTGTACGCGCGCGGGGACGATGAGTCGGTGGAGCTGGCGTGCGCGTGGTCGGACTTCCGGAAGGACTACGGTGCGCGCGGTGATGCCGATGAGTACCGGGCGTTCGTGGCGGGGTGGCAGGCCGGGCGCGGGACGCTCGACGCGGGTGGGCCGCTGCGGTGACGGCGATCCCGGTCGACCAGATCCACCCCAACCCAGCGAACGTGCGCACCGACCTCGGCAACCTCGACGAGCTCGCCGCGTCGCTGCGCGCCGTCGGGCTCCTGCAGCCCCTCGTGGTGAAGAAGCGCGCGTCCGGCGGGTGGACGATCGTTGACGGGCACCGCCGCTACCAGGCCGCCCTGCTCGCCGGCGTGCGCGCGCTGCCGTGCGTCGCCCGGCGCGACGACGACGGCGACACCGCGGTCATGCTCGCCGCGGCCATGCACAAGCAGCTGTCCCCGCTCGAGCAGGCCGACGCGTTCGCTCGTCTGCGCCGCCGCGGTATGTCCCCCGCGACGATCGCGGCGCGCACCGGGTACTCCGCTGCGACGGTCCGGGCCCGGCTCGCGCTGCTCGACCTGCCGGCGGAGGCGCGCGCCCTCATCGAGTCGGGCGAGCTGTCGACGACGGACGCGACCGCGCTCGCCCGGCAGGTCCGCCGCACCGGCACCGGCACGGCCCGGACGGTGCAGCGGCGGGCCGGGTGGCTCACGACCGCGCACCCGCTCGCCGACTCCGTCCGCCGCGCGTGCACGCACGCTGAGGGGCGCGTCGTCGTGGGTGGGGTGGGGTGCGGGCAGTGCTGGGAGGACGCGATCCGTGGGGACGAGCTGACGCGTCGCGCGGTGGATCGGGTGGGGGACGGCGAGGCCGCGTGAGCGATCAGATCAACGGCTCTGTCCTTGCCTCATCCGAGCGTGCCCACTCGCTCAAGTCCTTGCCGCGAGCGTACCTCCACGGGTTCTGGAGCCATGCGTTGCATGCCGCGATCTGCGCCTGGCACGCAGACGCCAGCGGCATGATCTCGTGGAGGTTCGACTCGTACGCGGCCGGGCTCGCGGCCTTCTTGAGCGGCAGCTGGCGGGCGCGCAGCCCGAACTCGTGCGACCACGCGTCGTCGAGCGCGCCCAAGGTCCGGCGGAGGCCTTCTCGGCTCGGGGAGACGAACCGTGCGCGGATGTTGAGGACACGGCGTGCGGCGAGCCCACCAGCGCGAAGCTGCGCCGACGCTACAGCGTTCACGAGGTCCGCGGCCTCCTCTGTGTCCCAGCCGTGCGCCGCCATGCGCAGTAGCGCCTGCCAGAGCTTCGACTGTGCAGCCGCGAGCGTTGCAACGGCGTCGTCGAGCTGTCGACGGCGGTGCTGTCGTGTCTCCCACCACGCGGTGAACCCGAGCGTGACCGCAGCCGCGATGAGGCCGCCGATCCAGCCCTCGAACCAACCCGACGTCGCGCTCGTCTCTGCAGCGGCCCTGAGATCCATGCGCGGATGCTCCCACGCCCCGGTGACACGACCGCGCCGCCGCCCGCCGCCGTGGCCTGTCGGGATATTCCGGCACTGCTAGCTGCGTCAGAACATCCTGACATCAAGCCTCTGACCTGGACGAACACACATCAAGGGAGCACCCGCCGTGACCCACCCCGACACCTGCACCCCCGAATGGGTCGAGACCACCACCCACGACGACACCCACCCCGTCTACCTCTGCACCGCCTGCGGCGCCACGACGACCGCCTGCCGCGACTGCGCACAGCCCCTCGACGGCACCGCGCTCGCGATCTGCGACCGCTGCCTCACCCGCGCCCGCCAGCTCCTCGACGACATCGCCACCCTCCTCGACGAGCTCCCCCGGGGCCGCGCCACCTCCGTCGGGCTGCGCGCGATCCGTTACGACCTCACCGGCACGCCGTCGACGAACGACCCGGGCCGGCTCCCCCACGGGCTCGACGCCGTGTACCGCGAGGACGCCCCCGTCGCGGGCGTGCGGTCGGTGCGCACCGGGCGGGGCGCGCTGGCCGTGCTCGAGGCGTGGGCGGCCGACTGGGCCGGGCGCGTCGGCGCCGCGCGCGGGTACAACCGGTACACGGGCACGCTCGGGTTCCTGCACGAGCACACCCTCTGGGCGGCGCAGAACCACCCCGGCTGGCACGACTACCTCGCCGAGGTCCGGGCCGTGCGCGCGACGCTGCGCCGCCTCGCCGGGCTCGCGCCGGAGCGGGCCGGGTCGTGCCCGCACTGCGGCGGCCGGGTCGTGCGTGACCGCGACGTCGTGGCCGGCCTGTCCGACGACGCGCGCTGCACCGGGTGCGGCACGACCTGGGACGACCGGCCGCAGCTCGACCGCGAGGTCGCCTGGCACGTGCGCGCCATGCCGCGCGAGCACCCCGACGCGCTCGTCACCGCCGAGCAGGTGCGCACGATCTGGCCCCACTTGAACGGTGCGACGTGGCGGTCCTGGCTGCACCGCGGCGTCATCGCCCCGGCGGGGCGGGACGATCGGGGACGCGACGTGTTCGAGCTCGGTGCGGTCGCGGCTCGCGCGGACGCCGTCGCGGTGCCCGCATGACCTGCCACAACTTGCCTTCCGAATGTGCACATCCTTGCCTGTCGTGCGCTACGATTCGGGTGCAACGCTTCCCGGGGTGACGCACGCCCTCGCACGGAAGCCCCGCGGGCCCGCCAGTCACGACCCCCTGCACGTGACCGGCGGGCCCGTCCCTGTTCTCCCTGCCGCGTCGACGAGCCCGCGACCCTCATTTGTCGAGCGCGTTGAGCTCGACGCTGCAGGGGCTCATGTCAGAGCCGCCCGTTAGCCTGGCGAGGTGAGCTCAAAGAGCAATCCAGACGACGTGGTCGGGCCGTCTCGCGCAGTTTCGCCCGGAGCGAGTTCCGCGATGTCTGGGTTCCCAGACCTCTCCAACCTCTTCGGGCCCTACGAGTTCCCGGACATGTCCGAGTTCTTCAAGGCCGTCCCGGTCCCAGACTTCTCCAGCCTCTTCAAGCCCTACGAGTTCCCCGACGTCTCAGAGCTCTTCAAGGCCGTCCCGGTCCCAGACCTCTCCAGCCTCTACAAGCCCTACGAGTTCCCCGACGTCTCAGAGCTCTTCAAGGCCGTCCCGGTCCCAGACCTCTCCAGCCTCTACAAGCCCTACGAGTTCCCCGACGTCTCAGAGCTCTTCAAGGCCGTCCCGGTCCCAGACCTCTCCAGCCTCTACAAGCCCTACGAGTTCCCGGACATCTCCGAGTTCTTCAAGGCCATCCAGACCCCGGACATCTCCGACCTCTTCAACGTCGCTAGAGATCGTGTCAGGGCCTACACGACAGCGTTTGATGAGCGCTGGGACGAACTCCAAGAGGCAGGCGAGCATCTCGATCTCGCTCGCGACGGGGGCCCGAGAGCTCTCCTCGCTCCGGCGCGCCGGCTCACACCGCGACAGTGGACGATGCTGAAGCTCGCGGCAGGGGCCTTCTTCGTTGGCGATGGAGCCCTGTACGCGAAGCTCGAAAGCTCTCTCGGCAGCGTTGCCTCCCCCGCTGAACTGCTCTGGTGGTCCGCGGGCCTGAGTTTCGTGTTCACGCTGATGATCGTCGATTTCTACACACGGGTCGGCCCTCAGCACGACGACTGACCGCCCGGCGCGGTGAGACACCGCGAGGGCAGGTGAGCACCACGTGCCCGCACCCCGCTACACGCCCGACGAAGACGCGCTCCTGCGCGAACGCCTGACCGCCGGCGTCTCCCAGCGGGCCGTCGCGGAGGAGCTCGGGCGCACGCCCGGGTCGGTGGCGTCGCGGGCGCACAAGCTCGGCATCCGGTCCGACCGCACCCTGACCGTCGCGGCGACGCAGGCGGTCATCATCGACGCGAAGGCGCGCCGGGCCGGGCTCGAGGTCGCGCTGCTCGAGGACGCGGAGCACCTGCGCCGGCAGATCCGCGCCCCGCACGAGTACATCGACCACGGCGGCAAGGACTACATCGAGGTCCGCTGGACCCAGGACGAGCCGTCGCCGACCGACAAGCTGAAGCTGATGCAGGCCGTCGGGGTCGCGATCGACCGGTCCCTCAAGCTCGCGCTGCACGACGCCGACGGCGGGCACACCGAGGCCGTGGGGATGCTCGACGGGATCGCCGCCGCGATCCGGGAGGCCGCGGACCGCATGCCGGCACAGGACGAGTCGTGACCGCCGTCGTCGTCACCCAGGCCGTCATCGCCGCCGTCCTTGCCGGCCTGTCCCCCAGGCAGGTGTGGTCGATCGCCCGGGCGACCGCGCGCGTGAACCTGTGGACCGGGTCGATCCGGTCCGGGAAGACGATCGCCAGCCTGCTCGCGTGGCTCATCTTCGTCGCGCACGCGCCGCGCGGCGGCGAGCTCGTCGTCGTCGGCCGCACCCGCGAGTCGATCGCGCGCAACGTGTTCGGCCCGCTCAAGGACCCGTCGCTGTTCGGGCTGCTCGCCCGGCACGTGTCGTACACGGCTGGCGCCCCGACCGCGACGATCCTGGGCCGCACCGTGCACGTCCTCGGCGCGTCCGACTCCCGCGCCGAAGCCGTGCTCCGCGGCCTGACCGTCGCTGGCGCGTACGTGGACGAGGCGACCCTCGTCGCGGAGGCGTTCTGGACGCAGCTCATCGGCCGCATGAGCGTGCCCGGCGCGCGCCTGTTCGCGACGACGAACCCCGACGGGCCCGCGCACTGGCTGCGCAAGCAGGTCATCCTGCGCGCGACCGAGCTCGGGTACCGGATCTTCCGGTTCCGCCTCGCCGACAACACGCACCTCGACCCCGCGTACGTCGCGCAGATCACCCGCGAGTACGTCGGCCTCTGGTACCGCCGCTTCATCCTCGGCGACTGGGTCCAGGCCGCCGGGGCCGTGTACGAGCAGTGGGACCCCGACCGGCACGTCATGCCCGCCGTCGAGCTGCCGGCCATGGATCGGGTGCTCGCGCTCGGCGTCGACTACGGCGACGTGCACGCCTCGCGCGGGTACCTGCTCGGCATCGGCCCGGACACGCGCCCCGGGCACGTCGGCGAGGACCGCCTCTACGTGCTGGACGAGTGGCGGCCGGGGCACATGACCGTCGGGGAGCACTCGACGGACCTGCGGACCTGGCTCGCGGCCCGCCCGGTGGCGGCGTGGCGCGCCCCGGAGTGGGTGCCCGTCGACTCGGCCGCGGCGTCGTTCCGGCACCAGCTGTTCCACGACGGCGTCCCGGGCGTGACGAACGCGCACAAGGCCGTCCTGCCCGGCATCCAGACGATCGCGTCCCTGCTCGCCGTGGACCGTCTCGTCGTGTCCGACGCGTGCACGGAGCTGGTCGACAAGATCCCCGGGTACGTGTGGGACGACAAGGCGACGAAGCGCGGCGAGACGGCGCCCGTGAAGGCGGACGACGACGAGGTCGATGCGCTCCGGTACGCGATCTACACGACCCGCCTGTCCTGGCGGGAGACCATCCCGATCGCCCCCGCCTTGGACGGCGCGCCCGGCGACGACACCGACTGAGAGGAGGCCCGTCGTGCCGCTGCCCACCGCACGCGACCTCGCGTGGCCGCCGAAGCAGCTCGTCGAGATCACGCCCGTCCTCGAGACGTGGTCGGCCTGGTACGAGGGCACTCCCGACGCGCTCGTCCGCGCCTACGGCGGCAACGCCGGCGCCTCCGTGGAGCCGTCGACCCGACCCGCGCAGCGCCGCGGCGGCGTCGTCGGGGCCCTCGCCCGGTTCTGGTGGGGCCGCCCCATCGACGACGCGTCGCAGCGCCGCGACCAGCTGCACGTCCCCGTCGCCGCCGACCTCGCGCGCGTGTCCGCGGACCTGCTGTACGCCGAGCCGCCGACCCTCACGCTCGCCGCCGACGCACGGCAGGAACGCCAGGACGCGCAGGCGGGCGGCGATACGCAGACCCGGGAGCCCTCGGTCACGCAGCAGCGCCTGGACGAGTACGTCGACGATGGGTTCCACACGGTGCTCGCGACCGGCGCGGAGATCGGCGCGATCCTCGGCGGCCGGTACCAGCGCGTCACGTGGGACCCCGCGGTCATGGGCAAGCCGTTCCTGACGACCGTGGACGCGGACTCCGCGCTCCCGGAGTTCCGGTGGGGGCGCCTGGTCGCGGTCACGTTCTGGCACGTGGTCGACCGGCAGGGCGGCACGGTGTGGCGTCACCTCGAGCGGCACGAGCTCGACCGTGACGGAAAGGGCCTGATCTTCCACGGCCTGTACGAGGGCACCGGCGCGACGCTCGGTGTGCAGCGCGAGCTGACCGCGCACACAGCGACTGAGCCGCTAGCTGTACCCGGCCAGGACATTGGTGCCGTTCTGGTTGGCGTAAAGGCGGACCTCCGGGCT
>QAPD01000029.1 GCA_003052455.1 Sphaerisporangium cinnabarinum
GCCCGCCCGGGCGAGCCCGGCGGGCGCGTCGTGCGCGTCGCGGGCCGCGTGTGCATGGACCAGCTCGTGCTCGACCTCGGGCCGGGCGCGACCGAGCGCGCGGGCGACGTCGTCACGCTGTTCGGCGCGGGCGACGGCGTGGCACCGGCCGGGATCCCCACGGCCGAGGACTGGGCGCAGGCCGCGGGCACCATCAGCTACGAGATCACGACGCGCCTCGGTGCGCGCGTGCCGCGCGAGCACGTGGGGACGCACGTGCTCGACGACGGCGCGCGGGCGCTCCTCGCGCGCGACCCGCACGACAGCACGGAAAGGACGGTCCGCGCGTGAGCGACGACCCGAACCTCTCGACCCCGGCCCCCGCCGCCGGGGAGCCCGCGGTCGACGACGCACCGGGCGGCGTCGTCGTGCTGCCCGACGCCGAGGCGACCCGCGCGTTCGGCCGCGCCCTCGCCGCGGTGCTGCGCGCCGGCGACCTGGTGATCCTCACGGGCGACCTCGGGGCGGGGAAGACGACGCTCACGCAGGGGATCGGTGCAGGGCTCGGCGTGCGCGGCCAGGTCGCGTCCCCGACGTTCATCGTCGCGCGCGAGCACCCGTCCGTCGTCGGGGGCCCGGCGCTCGTGCACGTGGACGCGTACCGCCTCGGGTCGCTCGACGAGGTCGACGCGCTCGACCTCGACTCGAGCCTGGACGAGTCCGTGACGGTCGTCGAGTGGGGCAGCGGCCTCGTCGAGGCGCTCGCGGGCGACCGCCTGGAGATCGTGCTCGAGCGCCCGCGCGGCGGGGTGGGCACGTCGCAGGAGCAGGAGGACGACGCGCCCGAGGCGGGGGAGCGGCGCGTGACGGTGCGCGGTGTCGGGGCGCGCTGGGCCGGCCTCGACGTCGCCGCGCTGAACCGGTAGCGCCCGACGACGGGGACGGCCCCGCTCGCGGCCGTAGGCTGGAGCCGTGGCTGTTCTCGCGCTCGACACCTCCGCCTCCGTCACCGTCGCCGTCGTCTCCGACGACGGCGCTCGTCTCGCCCGCCGCGACGCGCCCGAGCGTCGCCGGCACGCCGAGGCGCTCGCCCCGCTCGTCGAGGAGGCGCTCGCCGAGGCCGGCGTCGACCGCCGCGACCTCACGGCCGTCGCCGTCGGGACGGGCCCGGCGCCGTTCACCGGCCTGCGGGTCGGGCTCGTCACCGCCCGCGCCCTGGGCTTCGCGCTCGGCGTCCCCGTGCTGGGCGTCCCGAGCCTCGACGCCGTCGCCGCGCAGGCCGTGAGCGACCTCGGCCTCGTGCCCGACGACGAGCTCCTCGTCGCGACCGACGCACGTCGCCGCGAGGTGTACTGGGCGCGGTACCGCGTCGTCGCGCACGAGGGGCCGCACGCGGTGCCCGTGCTCGAGACCGTCGCGGGACCCGACGTCGGCCCCGCCGCCGACGTCGCGACGCACGCCGCGGGCGCCGTCGTGGTCGGGGAGGGCGCCGAGCTCTACCCCGACGCGCTCGACGTCGCACAGGACGCGCCGCAGGTCCCCGACGCCGCCGTGCTCGCGCGGCTCGCGATCGCCCGCCGGGCCGCCGGGGTCGAGCAGCCGACCGAGCCGCTGTACCTGCGCCGTCCCGACGTCCAGGAGGCCGCGGCGCGCAAGCGCGTGAGCGACGCGTCGCCGGAGCGGTCGCGATGAGCACGCGGTCGTACGAGATCCGGCTGCGGCCCCTCAAGGCCGCCGACCTCGACCGGGTGGTCGAGCTCGAGCGCGAGCTGTTCGGGCGCGGCGCGTGGACCTACGGGATGCTCGCCGACGAGCTCGCCGGGTTCGGGCGGTGGTACGTCGCCGCCGAGCCCGTCCGGCTCTACGCCGCGGGCCCGCAGCCGCTCGTCGGCTACGCGGGCCTGTGGTTCGACGGCGACGTCACCCAGGTCATGACCATCGGCGTCGACCCGGCGTTCCAGCACCAGGGCGTGGGCTCGGTGCTCCTGGAGGCGCTGGTCGAGCGGTCGCGCGAGCTCGGGGCGAGCGCGGTGCTGCTCGAGGTGCGCGTCGACAACGACGCGGCGCTCGGGCTCTACGCGAAGCACGGGTTCGAGCAGCTCGGCATCCGCAAGCGGTACTACCAGCCCGAGGACGTGGACGCGTACACGATGCGGCTCGAGCTGGGCCCCCCGCCGCCGCGCGACGAGCCGGACTACGGGACGGCGTCCGCCGACGTGGTCGCGTGACGGGCGAGCTCGCGCGGCGCGACCGCGTGCTCGTCGACGCGCGGGGCCTCGCCGCGGCGCTCGCGGGCGACCGCCCGCCCGTCGTGCTCGACGTGCGGTGGGCGCTGGGCGTCACGGACGGGCGCGAGCAGCACCGCGCCGCGCACGTGCCGGGCGCGGTGTACGTGGACCTGGAGACGGAGCTCGCGGGGCCGCCGTCGCCCGCCGCGGGCCGCCACCCGCTGCCGGAGCCGGGCGCCCTCCAGGCGGCGGCCCGGCGCTGGGGCGTCCGCGCCGACCGCGGCGTCGTCGTGTACGACGCCGTCGGCGGCACGTCGGCCGCACGCGCGTGGTGGCTGCTGCGGTGGGCCGGCCACGACGACGTCCGCCTCCTCGACGGCGGCCTGCCCGCGTGGCGCGCGGCGGGGTACCCGACCGAGCAGGGCGACGTGCGGCCCGAGCCGGGGGACGTCGTCGTCTCCCCGGGCGGGATGCCGGTGCTCGACGCCGACGACGCGGCCCGGCTCGCGGCGTCGGGCGTGCTGCTCGACGCGCGCGCGGGCGAGCGCTACCGCGGGGAGGTCGAGCCCGTCGACCCGCGGGCCGGCCACGTCCCCGGCGCGGTGAGCGCCCCGACGACGGGCAACCTCGCCGCCGACGGGACGTTCCTCGCCCCGGACGCGCTCGGCGCGCGGTTCGCCGCGCTCGGCGTCGACCCGTCGCGCCCCGTCGGGGTGTACTGCGGCTCGGGCGTCACCGCCGCGCACGAGGTCGCCGCGCTCGCGACGCTCGGCGTCGACGCGGCGCTCTACGCGGGGTCGTGGTCGCAGTGGTCGAACGACCCGGACCGCCCCGTCGCGACCTGACGCACGCCGGGCGCCCCCCGGACCGGGGCGACGCGCAGCCCCTGGGACGCGACGAGGCGGCACCCCGGTGGGGTGCCGCCTCGGCTCGGGCGGTGCGGGACGGGACTCAGAGGACCTCGGCGACCTGGTGGAAGTCGAGGCGCGCCTGGCGCGGGAAGTGCGCGCCCTCGTCGGCCGGGTAGCCCACGTTGATCGCGACGAGCGTGCGCCAGCCGGACTCGCCGAAGAACTCGGCGTCGATCCCGGCGGCGTCGAAGCCCGTCATGGGGCCCACGGACAGGCCGGCGGCGCGCAGCCCGACGATGAGGTAGCCGATCTGGATGAGGGCGTTGGTGCGGGCCATGCCCTCGCGCAGGTCCGTCTGGGGGTCGAGCTGCTCGGCGATGCCCTCGCGGAACGGCGCGAGCGTGCCGAGGTGCTGGTGGAACGACGGGTCGGCGGCGGCGACGATCGTCACCGGCGCGGCGAGCGTCTTGTCGCGGTTGAAGTCCGCCATGTGCGCGCCGAGGCGCTGCTTCGCCTCGGGCGTGCGGACGACGAGCAGCCGCAGCGGCAGGGTGTTCATCGCGGTGGGCGCCCAGCGGACGAGGTCCCAGGCGGCCTGGATCTGCTCGTCGGTGACGGGCTCGTCCGAGAACGCGTGCGTCGTGTGCGCCGCGCGGAACAGGCGGTCCGCGGCCTGCGCGTCGATCGCGAGCCGGTCGGCCTGCTCGGTCGGCGCGGCGGAGGACTCGATGAGGGTGTCGGTGCTCATGACCCGTACAAACAGTTGAACGCTTGATCATCTTCCGAACAGACGGTGTGACGTGCGCGACACGCACGGCCCTCCTCCGCGCGCGACTACCCTGGAGACCATGGTCCCCACCGCTCCCGCGAGCTCCGGCGAGCCCCTGGTGCTCGGCATCGAGACGTCCTGCGACGAGACGGGCGTCGCGCTCGTCCGTGGCCGCGAGCTGCTCGTCGACACGGTCGCGAGCTCCATGGACGAGCACGCGCGCTACGGCGGGATCATCCCCGAGGTCGCGTCGCGCGCCCACCTCGAGGCGATGATCCCCACGCTCGAGCGCACGCTCGGCACGGCCGACGTCGACCTCTCCGAGGTGGACGCGATCGCCGTGACCGCCGGGCCGGGGCTCGTCGGCCCGCTGACCATCGGCGCCTCGGCGGCGAAGGCCCTCGCGCTCGCGCTCGGCAAGCCGCTCTACGGCGTGAACCACGTGATCGGCCACGCCGCCGTCGACGAGCTCGTGCACGGCGCGTTCCCCGAGCGCGTCATGGCGCTCGTCGTGTCCGGCGGGCACAGCTCGCTCCTGCTCGTGGACGACGTCGCGACGTCGGTCACGGAGCTCGGCTCGACGCTCGACGACGCCGCGGGGGAGGCGTTCGACAAGGTCGGGCGCCTGCTCGGCCTGCCGTACCCCGGCGGCCCGCACATCGACCGCCTCGCGCGCGAGGGCGACCCCACGGCGATCCGGTTCCCGCGCGGCCTCACCGCGCGCAAGGACCAGGAGAAGCACGCGTACGACTTCTCCTTCTCGGGCCTCAAGACGGCCGTCGCGCGCTGGGTCGAGGCGCGCCAGGACGCGGGGGAGGAGATCCCCGTGCACGACGTCGCCGCCTCCTTCGCGGAGTCCGTCGCCGACGTGCTCACCGCGAAGACCATCGCCGCGTGCGAGCGGCACGGCGTGTCGACGCTCGTCGTCGGCGGCGGGTTCAGCGCGAACTCGCAGCTGCGCGACATGGCCGCGAAGCGCTGCGCGGAGGCGGGCATCGAGCTGCGCATCCCGCCGATCCGCTACTGCACCGACAACGGGGCGATGATCGCGGCCCTCGGCTCGGCCGTCGTGCGGGCGGGGGTCGCGCCGTCGAGCCTGGACATCGGCGTCGACTCGTCGATGCCGCTCACCGTCACGCACGTGTGACGGCCCGGCCGGGTCACAGGGGCCGGCCGGCCCGCATCTCGGCGACGAGCGAGCGCACGACGGCGTCCAGCTCGCCCCCGTGGCGCCGCGCCACCGCGCGCTGCCGCTGGTAGGACGCGCCGCGCCGCACGATCGTGCGCACGCCGTCGAGCTCGTCGAGGCACCCGAGGCGCGCCGCGACCGGCTCGAGCTCGACGAGCAGCCGCCCCACGGCGTCGGTCACGAGCTCCTCGTTGCCCTCGCGGTCGAGGATGATGATGGCGTCCATCCCGTAGCGCGCCGAGCGCCACTTGTTCTCCTGCGCGTACCAGGGCGGGATGCTCGGCAGCTCGCGGCCCTCGTCGAGCATCGTCGAGAAGTGCTCGACGAGGCAGTGCGTGAGCGCGGCGAGCGCCAGGAGCTCGGAGATGTTCGTGACGCCGTCGCAGATGCGCGTCTCGAGCGTGCCGAACTGCGGCGCGGGCCGCAGGTCCCACCGGACCTCGTCGAACGCGTCGATGACGCCGGTGTGCAGCATGTCGGCGACGTACCCCTCGAGCTCCTCCCACGTCCCGAACTGGAACGGGAGACCCGCGGTCGGCAGCTGCTGGAACATCAGCGCGCGGTTCGACGCGTAGCCGGTGTCCTTGCCGCCCCAGAACGGCGAGCTCGCCGAGAGCGACTGGAGGTGGGCGAACGTCGTGAGCATCGCGCGCTGGATCGGCAGCACCTTGGCGCGGTCCTCGATGCCGACGTGCACGTGCACGCCGTAGATGAGCATCTGCCGCCCCCACCACTGGGTGCGGTCGATGAGGGTGGTGTAGCGCTGCTTGTCGGTGACCTTCTGCTGCGCCCAGCGCGCGAACGGGTGCGTGCCCGCGCTCATGAGCTCGACGCGCAGCGGGTCCGTCACGGCGCGCAGCTCCTCGACCGAGCGCTGCAGGTCGCGGCCCGCCTCGCCCACCGTGCGGCACACGCCGCTGACGACCTCGACCGTGTTGAGCAGGAGCTCCTGCTTGATCGACGGGTGCGGGCCGCCGTCGGCCGGGCGCACGGCGTCGAGCACGGTCTGCGCGACCTGCCGCAGGTCGCCGGAGTCGGCGTCGACGAGCGCGAGCTCCCACTCGAGCCCGACGGTCGAGCGCTCCGAGCGGGCGAAGGGGATCGCCGTGCGGCGCGGCAGGGCGCTCACCGGGGCCCGTCCTGCTCGCCGTCGGTCGGGGTGCCGGCCTGCGTCCCCGCCGGGGGAGCGGACAGCGGCTCGACGACGAGCACCTGCTGCGAGCCGCCGACGCGCGTGAGGACGATCGTCGCGGTCGCGTCGCCCGTGAGGGCGAGCTGACGCCGGAGCTGCTCGGGCGTGACGGCCGTGCCCCGCTTCTTGATCGTCAGGCGCCCCACGCCGCGCTCGCGCAGGTAGGAGCGCAGCCGCTTGAGGCCGAACGGCATGGTGTCGAGCACGCGATAGCCGCGCGCGAGGCCGTCCGCGAGCCCGGTCGCGTCGAGCGGCGCCGGGGAGTCGGTCGTCACGTACGCGATGGTCCGGTCGAGCAGGCGGCCGCCCAGGCCGCGTGCCGCGTGGGCGACGAGCCCGGCCCGGATCACGGCGCCGTCCGGCTCGTAGAGGTACTGCCCGACGGCGCCCACCTCGGGCACCACGTCCGCGTCGCCCGGGCGGTGGGCGATCCGACGGGTCGTGGTCCGCTCGGTCCCGTCGGGCCCGGTCCACGACGACAGCACGAGCGCGGAGCGCCCCGGGCCCTCGGGCGCGAGCGGGCCGAACCAGAGCCCGGCCTCCACGACGTCGCCGTCCACCGACACCCACTCGGTCTCGGCGTCCTCGGGCAGTCCGGCGTGCGGGATGCCCGGACCGACCTTGATGCCGACCGCGGGCACGCGCTCGCGCAGCGCCCACACCGCGTCGAGCGGCGGCGCGTAGGCCTTCGGGTCGAACACGCGCGTGCCGGCGCGCGTGCGGCGCGCCGGGTCGGCGTACACGCCCTCGATCCGCTCGCCCTCCAGGTCGAGCGCGAGCCCGTCGCCGTGGCGCACCTCGGCCTCGGGGAAGTGGCGCAGGTTGACGGTCGCGATCGCCGCGGTGAGCTCGTCGACGTCGGTCGCGAGCACCTCGAGCTCCGCGGCGGCGAACGCGAGCGCGTCGACGCCGATCCCGCTCGTGAGGTCTGCGACGCGCCGGACCCCCGCCTCCTGGTACCGCCGGGCGTGCAGCCCCGCGACGACGAGCCGGCTCGCCTGCTCCAGCCCCGCCTGCGTGAAGAGCATGCCGTCGGCGAACGCGCCGAGCTTGCCGTGCGCCGCAGCGCGCAGCCGGGACTGGGTGAGGGCCGCGGCGGCCAGGTCCGGGTCGACGCCCTTCGCGCGCAGCCCGGCCGCGAGCACGAGCGCCTGCTGCTCGTCGTACGGCGGGAGCGCGCCGAGCAGGGCCCAGCCCTCGGGGCTGAGCAGCTTGGTCAGCGTGGCGGCGTCCATGGCGTCGATCCTTCCACGGGGGCCGGGGACCACGCGCAGCCGGGGCCAGGTCGTCCGCAGGACGGACGTTGGCACTCGCCTTGACCGAGTGCTAACCGGGACCTAGATTTGAGACGTGCCGCCACCGCTCGCGGAGGCGGCACCACGTGCGACCAGGCTGTCCGGCACCCGCGACGACGGCCAGCCGGTGCGCTCGACCCATCCGTTGCAGTTCTCACCGCGAAAGGGGAGGTCCGACGTGTCGGTCCCCATCAAGCCGCTCGAGGACCGGATCGTCGTGAAGGCCCTCGAGGCCGAGACCACGACCGCATCCGGCCTGGTCATCCCGGACACCGCCAAGGAGAAGCCCCAGGAGGGCGAGGTCCTGGCCGTCGGTCCGGGCCGTGTCGACGACAACGGCAACCGCGTCCCGCTCGACGTGTCCGTCGGCGACAAGGTCATCTACAGCAAGTACGGCGGCACCGAGGTCAAGTACGGCGGCGAGGACTACCTCGTCCTGTCCGCGCGCGACATCCTCGCCGTGGTGGTCGGCTGACGCCGACCCGGTTCAGCAGCAGGGCCCCGCGACCGTCGGTCGCGGGGCCCTGCTGCGTTCCGTGGCCGGTCGCCCCACCGGTGGTCCCACGGGTCGTGCGCACGGGCGCCCGGTACGACGTCGGACCGGGGCCGTGCAGGTCTGCTGGTGGCGCGGAGGCACCGAGGGTGGTGCCAGGGGAGGGCGCGTCAGCCGGTGCGGCGGGCGCCGCCCGCGAGGATGGCGGCGCGCTCGTCCTCGCTCAGGCCGCCCCACACCCCGTACGGCTCGCGCACGCGGAGCGACTGCTCGCGGCACTGCATCATCACGGGGCACGAGTGGCAGATCGCCTTCGCGGCCTCCGCCCGCCGTCGTCGCGTCGAGCCGCGCTCACCCTCGGGGTGGAAGAACAACGTGTCGTCCGCGTCGCGGCACGAACCCTGGTACTGCCATTCCCACAGCTCCATGACGGGCCCGGGGAGCCTCGAGATCTCTGCCATGCCGAACAACCTACAAGCGTTGCAAGGGTTGTTCAAGTCCCCTGTGAGGAAAAAGTGAACGAGCAGGTTGAACCGCTCGTGGAGCGGTGCGGCTCTGCCCAACCGCGTCGGCCGATCCGGCCGCACTGACGCGATCGGCTGCGCCCGGCGCGTTTGCGCGTGCAGCGAACAAATATGGCGCGGGTGTGGCGCGAAGGGTGCACGACTGTGACCTCTACGAGGTGGCGAGACGGGTGCCCGCTCGGCAGAATCGATCCATGACCTCAGTCCGGTCCGCCCCCGACCCCGAGGGAGCCCGACCGAGCATGACCTCGTCTCCCGGCCTCGCCGTCGCCGCCGTCGCGCGCCGGCTCGGCGTCGCGCCCGCGACCCTGCGCACCTGGGACCGTCGCTACGGCCTCGGCCCCTCGCAGCACCGGGCCGGCTCCCACCGGCGCTACACGGACGACGACGTCGCTCGCCTCGTCGTGATGCGCCGACTCACGCTCGACGGCGTCGCGCCCGCCGACGCGGCCCGCGCCGCCCTCGCCGCCGACGAGGAGGAGCTCGCGGCGAACCGCGGCGCGATCTCCTTCGACGACCGCGGCGGCGACGGCGCGGCGGACCTGGACGCCGACGAGCCCGAGACGGACGACGACGCGCCCGAGCCGCCGCCGTCGCGCCCGTTCCTGCGCGCCGTCCCCGGGGGCGAGCCCGCACGCGTCGCGGGGCCCCGTCCGGTCGGCGTCCGCGAGGGGCCACGGCCCACGCGCGTCTCCGACGTCGTCGACGCGGCCATCGCCTACGACCAGCGCGCGTGCGACCGGCTGCTGCGCATCCCGACGGGCGGCGACCCGGCCGCGTGGTGGTCCGACCTCGTCGAGCCCGCGCTCGAGCGCCTGGCCGAGCGCACCGTGCTCGCCGGCCCGGGCGAGGTGCCCGAGGTCGTGCTCGCGAACGCGACGCTCGTCGCGCTGCGCGAGTACACGCAGGCGAGCGAGGACGCGATCGTGGCCGCCGGCGGTCCGCCCCGGAACCACCCGAGCCGGATGCGGCGCATCGTGCTCGTGTTCGCCGCGCCCGACGAGCCGCTCCCGCTGGCCGCGCACGCGCTCGCCGCGTCGCTCGCGTCGCACGGTGCGATGGCGCGCATCGTCACCGGACCCGCGAACGTGCACCGCACGCTCGAGATCGTGACGATGGTGCGGCCGTCCGCCGTCGCGATGGTCACCACCCAGGCGCGACCCGACCTGGGCATCGTGCACGCCGCGCACGACGCGAACCCGAGCCTGCCGTTCTTCGTGGGGCTCCCGAGCGACCAGGCCGCGGAGGAGCTGCCGCTCGCCGCGACCGTCCACCGGGTGCGCAGCTTCACGGGCCTCCTCCACGAGCTGCTCGCCGTCGTGCGCTGAGCCGCCCCCGGGCCCGCCGGTCGGGCGGGGTGCGCGCTCGTGCACCCCGCCGTCCGCCCCTCGCGCAGGCCCGGCCGGCGAGGACCGGGCGGGAATACGGGGAGGGCCCGCGGCGTAGAATCCTGGTGTGACCGCCTCGCCCGTCCCCGCCGCCGTCCCCGACCGTGACCCCTTCGGATTCCTGGGTCTCACCTACGACGACGTCCTGCTGCAGCCCGGCTACTCGGACCTGGCGCCGTCGGACATCGACACCACGACGCGCCTGACGCGCGAGATCTCGATCCGCGTGCCGCTCGTCTCGGCGGCCATGGACACCGTCACCGAGTCGCGCATGGCCATCGCGATGGCGCGCCAGGGCGGCATCGGCGTGCTGCACCGCAACCTCTCGATCGAGGACCAGGCGCTCCAGGTGGACCTGGTGAAGCGCACGCAGACGGGCATCATCGACAACCCGGTGACCATCGGGCCGGACGCGACGCTCGAGGAGCTCGACAAGACCGCGGGCGAGTACCGGATCTCCGGCTTCCCGGTCCTGGATGCCGAGCGCCGCCTCATCGGCATGGTGACCAACCGCGACCTGCGCTTCACGCCCGTCGCCGAGTGGGCGACGACGAAGGTCGACGAGGTCATGACGCCGCAGCCGCTCATCACGGGCCCGGCGGGCATCTCCCGCGAGGAGGCGACCGCCCTCCTGCGCAAGCACAAGCTCGAGCGCCTGCCGCTCGTCGACGCGGACGGCCGCCTCACCGGGCTCATCACGGTCAAGGACTTCGTCAAGTCCGAGCAGTTCCCGAACGCGTCGAAGGACGGCCAGGGCCGCCTGCTCGTCGGCGCCGCGATCGGCTACTTCGGCGACGCGTGGCAGCGCGCCACGACGCTCATCGACGCGGGCGTCGACGTGCTCGTCGCGGACACGGCGCACGGCAACGTCCGGATGCTCATCGAGATGGTCGCGCGCCTCAAGTCCGACCCGGCGACGCGCGACGTCCAGGTGATCGGCGGCAACGTCGCGACGCGCGAGGGCGCGCAGGCGTTCGTCGACGCGGGCGCCGACGCGGTCAAGGTCGGCGTCGGTCCGGGCTCCATCTGCACCACGCGCATCGTCACGGGCGTCGGCGTCCCGCAGGTGACCGCCGTCTACGAGGCGTCGCTCGCCGCGCGCCCGGCCGGCGTGCCGGTCATCGCCGACGGCGGCATGCGCCACTCGGGCGAGATCGGGAAGGCGATCGTCGCGGGCGCGGAGACGGTGATGCTCGGCTCGATGCTCGCGGGCACCGAGGAGTCCCCGGGCGAGACGATCCTCGTCAAGGGCAAGCAGTACAAGGCGTACCGCGGCATGGGCTCCATGGGCGCCATGTCGTCGCGCGGCAAGAAGTCCTACTCGAAGGACCGCTACTTCCAGGCCGAGGTCACGAGCGACGACATGATCGTCCCCGAGGGCGTCGAGGGCCAGGTGCCCTACAAGGGGTCGCTCGGCACCGTCGCGCACCAGCTCGTCGGCGGCCTGCACCAGACGATGTTCTACGTCGGCGCCCGCACCGTGCCCGAGCTCCAGGAGAAGGGGCGTTTCATCCGCATCACGTCGGCGTCGCTCAAGGAGAGCCACCCGCACGACGTGCAGATGACGGTCGAGGCCCCCAACTACACGGGCTTCTGACCACCGGCACGCGGCACCACGACCGACGGCCCGGCACCACCCGCAGGGGGTGGCGCCGGGCCGTCGTCGTCCCGTCAGCGCTGCGTGCGGTCGGCGGTCACGACGCCATGACGCGCGCGTGCAGCGCCTGGACCGCGTAGCGCGCGGCCCAGAACGCGCCGTGCTGCCAGGCCGAGATCTCGGACATCCAGTCGCCCGCGAAGTACACGTTCCCGGCGCCCTGCTGCAGGAGCTTGAAGCGCGACGACTGCGTGTTCGGGTACGCCCACGCGCCCTCGATGTACGGCACCTTGTGCCACGCGATGGAGAACGAGCTCTCGAGCTCCGTCCGGTACTTCTCGCCGTGGATCTTCACGCCCTGCTCGACGGCGCGCATCTCCCGCTGCCGCGGCGTCATGTCCGCGTAGGCGCGCGCGTTCGCGCCGGTGTTGTAGTAGCCCACGACGAGCCCCCGGCGCTCCCCGTAGCCGTAGGACGGGTACCAGACGTGGGCGAGGTCCATGTCGGTCTCGGTGATGCCGCCGTAGATGCGGTGGTCGTCCTCCCAGAACCGGGACCGGTACTGGAGCCCGATCTTGCCTGCGGGCGAACCGACGGCGAACTCGCCGAGCGCGGCGTCGACGTCGGGCCCCCAGTTCGTGTCCCAGCGGCGCATGAGCCCCGCGGGCGCCGAGACGACGGCGAAGTCGGCGTCGATCTGCCGCGCCTTGCCGTTGTGGGCGGTGTAAGTGACCGAGACGCCGCGCGGCGTGTTCTTCACCGCGGTGACGGGCGAGCTGAGCTGGACGTTCTGCTTGCCGATCGCCTTGACGAAGTAGTCGTAGGTCGTGTCCATGCCGCCCTTCGGCTGGAACATGAGCATCGACTGCTCCCAGTTGATCTCGAACGGGAAGTACTGCCCGACCTTCGAGGCGAGCACCTCCGACACCGAGCCCGGACCGGGGAGCGGGGTCCCGTGCTCGTTCCAGGCGGACGGGTACACGGCGTACCCGCGGTTGCTCCCGCCCCGGTAGCTGCCGTCGGCCTGGAGCGAGCCCCACGACCGGAGGAACGCGCGCAGGTTTTCCTTGTCCGCAGCGGTGAGCTTCTGGTCGAGCGCGCCCTGGTCGGTCGCATGGCTGAGCAGCTCGGACGTGTAGCCGAACACGTCGGCCTTCGCGGTGCGGTACCGGACGGGGTTGCCGGGGGTCGCGCCGGAGCGCTCGTTGTAGAGGTAGGCGTCCGCGTTGGCGTTGGTGAACACCTCGTAGGGGACGCCGAGCTCGCGCAGGTAGTCCATGGTGACCATCCACTGGGCGATGCGCCCCGCACCCGCGTTCATGTAGACGCCGTCGGCGAACCGTGCCTTCTGGGTGACGCCGTTGACGTCCGTCTCCGCGTCGCCGCCGCGTATGGTCAGCGTCCGGCCGCCGACGCGGTGCCGCGCCTCGAGGACGGTGACCCGGTAGCCGGCCTTCTGCAGCTCGTACGCCGTGGCCAGGCCCGCCGGCCCGGCGCCGACGACGACGACCTTCTTCGCGGACCGGCCGGTGAGGCTGAAGTCGCTGCCCCGCGGCGGTGTCCACGACTCGTTCCGCGGCTGCGCGGCGGCCGTGGGCGCGAGCCCGACCGCGCCCATCGTCGCGAACATGACGCCGGCGCTGGAGCCGACCCCGACGGCCTGGAGGAAGTTGCGGCGCGAGACGCCGGTCGTCTTCTCGTCAGTGACCATGTGGCTGGAGCCCTCTCGTCCACGGCCTGACGGGCGGGGGGCCCGGCCCACGATGCCGGGTGCCGCCGTCAGCACCGGGGCCGACGCTAGGGACGTGTCGTCGCGAGCACGGGTCCGGCGCGTTTCGCGCCGGTCAACGGATCGGGGTCCGGCGTAAACGTCTCGTGACGCCGCCCGTTCGCCGGTCCGCGGGACGGCGCGTCGGTGCGCCCGCGGTGCGCCGGCGCCGGCGACGACCCGACACGTCACCGTCACGGCACGGAAACGGGGGCTGGCTAGCGTCGCGGCCCCCGGCGGTCCTCGCGACCGGCCGGAGCCCGGGCGCCAGGGTGGCGCCCGTCGTCCCCCTGGGAGGCCTGCATGAAGAACCGCACCAAGGTCGTCGTCGCCGTCGCCCTCACCGCCGCCGTCGCCGTCCCCGGCACCGCCGTCGCCGCCGGGAGGCTGTTCGAGCCGAAGCCGACCGAGGCCCACTCCTTCGTCACCGGCGACACGCCGTCGATCGCCGACGGGGTCGCGATCGGCAAGAACGTCGCCTGGTACAAGTCGTCCGGGCTCGGGCCTGCCGCGATGAACACGACGCCCGGCGCGACGGCCGAGCAGCGCTACGTGCCGACCGACGTCTTCCCCGGCGGCGTCCTGCCGGCGGGCGTGACGATCACCGAGGCGCAGGGCATCAACGTCCTCATGCGGATCGGGGAGAACCTCGAGCGGGCCGGGCTCTCCTACGACGACGTCGTCTCGATGCGGGTGTTCCTCCAGAACCCCGCCGGCCAGGAGAAGATGGACTTCGCCGGCTGGAACCGCGCCTACCGGCAGTTCTTCGCGAACACGAACCTCGCGACGGGCGCGACGCTCGGGGTCCAGCTCGGCTCGGCCCGGACGGCGCCCATGGTCGTCAACGCTGCCCGGCCGTCGCGTTTCGCGCTCGAGATCGAGAACCTCCCGGTCGACGGCTGGCTCGTCGAGGTGGAGGTCGACGCCGTCTACCCGAAGTGACGACGACCTCCCCGAAGTGACGACGGCGGGCCGCCCTCCCGGAGGAGGGCGGCCCGCCGTGGTCGTGCGGGCGCCGCGGGCGCCGAGGGCTCTGCGTGCGCCGAGGCTGCCGACGCCGAGGCGGGCGAAGGGTCAGTCGCGGAACGTCTCGATGTTGGCGCCGAGCTCGCGCAGGCGCTCGGTGAGCCCCTCGTAGCCGCGCGCGATGATGTCGACGCCGCGCAGGACGGAGGTGCCCTTGGCCGCGAGCATCGCGAGCAGGATGACGACGGCGGGACGCAGCGCGGGCGGGCAGCTCACCTCGGCGCCCGACCAGCGCGTCGGGCCCGTCACCTGGAGCCGGTGGGCGTCCAGGAGCCGCACGTCCGCGCCGAGCCGCGTGAGGTCGGTGAGGTGGATGGCGCGGCCCTCGTAGACCCAGTCGTGGATGAGCGTCGTGCCCTGCGCGTTCGCGGCGATGACCGCGAAGAACGGCAGGTTGTCGATGTTGAGGCCGGGGAACGGCATGGGGTGGATCTTGTCGATCGGCGCGTGCAGCTCGCTGGGGTGCACCGTGACGTCGACGAGGCGCGAGCGGCCGTTGCGCGCCACGTACTCGGCGCTCTGCGTGTACCGCAGGCCCATCTCGGCGAGCGTCGCGAGCTCGATCTCCATGAACTCGATCGGGACGCGGGCCACGGTGATCTCCGAGCCCGTGACGATGCCCGCCGTGAGCAGGCTCATCGCCTCGACCGGGTCCTCCGAGACGGCGTACTCCACGTCCACGTCGATGTCGGTGCGGCCGTGCACGCGCAGGGTCGTCGTGCCGATGCCCTCGACGCGGACGCCGAGCAGCTCGAGGTAGAAGCACAGGTCCTGCACCATGTAGTTGGAGCTGGCGTTGCGGATCGTCGTCACGCCGTCGCGGCGGGCCGCGGCCATGAGCGCGTTCTCGGTGACGGTGTCGCCGCGCTCGGTGAGCACGACCGACAGGTCCGTGCCGGACTCCGGCGCGACCGTCGCGTGGTAGTTCCCGCCGGTCGCGGTGACGGCGAGGCCGAAGGGCCGCAGGGCGATCATGTGCGGCTCGACGGTGCGCGTCCCGAGGTCGCAGCCGCCCGCGTACGGGAGCTCGAACGTGTCCCGCAGCCCGAGCAGCGGCCCGAGGAACATGATGATCGAGCGCGTGCGGCGCGCGGCGTCGACGTCGATCGCGGCGAGGTCGAGCCGCTCCGGCACCACGATCTCGAGGTCGCGGCCGCCCGTCGTCCACGTGGCCCGCACACCGATGGAGCGCAGCACGTCGACGATCCGGTCGACCTCGACGATGCGGGCCACGCCGCGCAGGGTCGTGCGGCCGCGGTTGAGGAGCGAGGCGCAGAGCAGCGCGACCGCGCCGTTCTTCGAGGAGTTGACCTCGATGCGGCCGGAGAGGGTCTGGCCGCCCTGGACGCGCAGGTGCGCGTGCTTGGGGCCGCCGAGGCTGATGATCTCGGAGTCGAGCGCGAGCCCGATGCGGTTGAGCATCTCCAGGCTGAGGTTCTGCGAGCCCTGCTCGATGCGGTGCACGGCGCTCTGGCTCGTGCCGAGCCGCTCCGCGAGCTGGGTCTGGGTGAGACCACGGTTCTGGCGGGCGCCACGGATGAGCGCCCCGACCTGCGTGAGAGGTGCGTCGTCGATCGCTGTCATGAGAGCGACGATAACTCATGGATGAGATATCGACGCGGCGAGCGGGCTGCTTCAAGTGCTCGCCATGCCACCATCACACGACCTTCACCCGGATCATGAGATATGCACCGACCCGTCTCGCGGGGGTGGTGACCCGCGTCAGCCCGGCCAGCGGCCGTCCGCCCCGGCGCCGACGTAGGGCCGGTCACGCTCCGGGTCGAGGGCGTCGACCCACCGCCGGTGCGCGACGACCTGCAGGTCGTGCAGCGCGGCCGGTCCGAGGCCCGCCAGGTCGGGGTACGCCCGCGCGAGCGCGTCGAGCAGGTCGAGCGTCGCGAGCACGTCCCCGTCCGCGGTGTGCAGGGGCCCGACGTCGAGCACCTCGTAGCGCGCGCACAGGTCGACGAGCCGGCGCTTGCCCTCGCGGGACGGGTCCCACGCCCGGTCGAGCACGAGCGGGTCGAGCACCGGCCGGACCGGCCGCCCCAGGCGCGCGGAGAGCGTCGGCAGGCCGTGGCGCACGAGCTCGGTGTCGAGGATCGCGAGGTCGAACGCCGCGTTGTAGGCGACGAGGGGGACGCCGTCGCGCTGGGCGTCGACCACGAGCGTGGCGATCTCGTCGAGCGCGACGGCGGGCAGAGTCCCGTGCGCCGCGGCGTGCGCGGTCGTGATGCCGTGGATCCCCGTGGCCTCCGCCGGGATCTCGACGCCCGGGTCGAGGAGCCACGTGCGCACGTGCGTGGCGCCCGGCTCGCGGAGCACGAGCGCGGCGGTGACGACGCGGTCGACGTCGACGTCGAGGCCCGTGGTCTCGGTGTCGAGACCGAGCAGCGGTCCCGCCGTCCAGGGCGTCGTCGTCATGGTCCACCTCTGCCGTCCGGTCGGGGCCCGGGGCGCCCGGCGCTCCCGTCGTCGCCGGACGTCCCGGCGACGAGCGTCACCCTGCCAGCGCCCACCCACACGGTGGTCGGTGCAGGTGACGGGCACGGCCCGCCGGTAGGCTGACCCGGTGAGCAACGAGATCGAGATCGGACGTGGCAAGCGCGGTCGGCGCGCGTTCTCCTTCGACGACGTCGCCGTCGTGCCCTCGCGGCGCACGCGCGACCCGGAGGAGGTGTCGGTCGGCTGGCAGATCGACGCCTACCACTTCGACCTGCCGATCCTCGCGGCGCCCATGGACTCGGTCATGAGCCCGGCCACCGCCGTCGCGCTCGGCAACCACGGCGGCCTCGGCGTCCTCGACCTCGAGGGCCTGTGGACGCGCTACGACGACCCGACCGCGCTCCTCGAGGAGATCGCCGCGCTCGAGCCGCTCGAGGCCACGCGCCGCATGCAGGAGATCTACGCCGAGCCCATCAAGGCCGACCTCATCACGCAGCGCCTCAAGGAGATCCGCGCGGCGGGCGTCACCGTCGCCGCGGCCCTGTCGCCGCAGCGCACGCAGGAGCACTACCAGACGGTGGTCGACGCGGGCGTCGACCTGTTCGTCATCCGTGGCACGACGGTCTCCGCCGAGCACGTCTCGGGCGTCGCCGAGCCGCTCAACCTCAAGCGCTTCATCTACGAGCTCGACGTCCCGGTCGTCGTGGGCGGCGCGTCCACGTACACCGCGGCGCTGCACCTCATGCGCACGGGCGCCGCGGGCGTCCTCGTCGGCTTCGGCGGCGGCGCGGCCCACACCACGCGGGTCTCGCTCGGCATCCACGCGCCCATGGCGACCGCGGTCGCGGACGTCGCGGCGGCACGGCGCGACTACCTCGACGAGTCGGGCGGCCGCTACGTGCACGTCATCGCGGACGGCGGCGTCGGCCGCTCGGGCGACCTCGTCAAGGCGGTCGCGTGCGGCGCCGACGCGGTCATGCTCGGCGCGGCGCTCGCGCGGGCCGAGGAGGCGCCGGGCAAGGGCTGGCACTGGGGCTCGGAGGCCCACCACGCCCAGCTCCCGCGCGGCGAGCGCGTGCGCGTCGGCACGGCCGGCACGCTCGAGGAGATCCTCTTCGGGCCGGGCCGCCAGGCGGACGGCACGCTCAACCTCGTCGGCGCGCTCCGCCGGGCCATGGCGACGACCGGGTACTCGGACCTCAAGGAGTTCCAGCGCGTCGAGGTCGTCGTCTCCCCGTACCAGCCCCGCTGACCCGCGCCGTGGCCGGACGCATCGCCGACGGTCCGCGCCTGACGCACGCCGGCGACGGCGTGCCGGGCGGCGGAGCCGTGCCCGCCGAGGGTGAGGGCCGCCCGGAGACGGACGTCGTGGACGGGGCCTCCCCGGAGGTGGCCTCCACCGACGTGTCCTTCACGGAGGTCGAGGACGCCGACGTCGAGGCGGTCGTCGCGCTGTGGCGCACCTGCGGCCTCACCCGGCCGTGGAACGACCCCTACCGCGACCTCGCCGACGCCCGTCTGGGCGAGACCTCGACCGTCCTCGTGGGCCGCGCGACGCGCGACCTGCCCGCGGTGGCCACGGACGGCGCCCCGGGGGAGCCCGGGGTCGCGGCCGGGGAGCTCGTCGCGACGGCGATGGCCGGCGTGGACGGGCACCGGGGCTGGCTCTACTACGTGGCGGTCGACCCGCGCCTCCAGGGCCGCGGGGCGGGCCGTGCGACGGTCGTCGCGGCGGAGGCGTGGCTCGCCGCCCAGGGCGCGCGGGCCGTGCGCCTCATGGTGCGCGCCACGAACGACGCGGTGCGCGGCTTCTACGAGCGGCTGGGGTACGCGGACCAGGAGTGCGTCGTGCTCGGCCGCCCGCTCGGCGCCCCGGACGCCCGCGACGCCGGACGATGAACCCCGCCGCGTGGCGGCCGGACGACGACGACCTCGCCGCCCTCGAGACCGAGCACCGTGCGCGCGTCGCCGCGCTCGACGCGCTCGTCGCGGTCCCCGCCCTCGGCGCCAGGACGGACGACGAGCGTCTCCTCGCCGTGCGGCTCCCGGACGGCTCTCGCGCCGCGGGGCTCCTGGGCGTGGGGGACGTCGGGCCGGACTCCGCGGCGGCGGGGTTCCGCGCGCTGCGCGAGCACCGGCTGCGGGCGCGCGCAGCGGGACCGGACGTGGGCGGCGCGGTCCGCGCGCTCGTCGCGGCCTGGACGGCGCGTGTCGGGCGCGACCCGGGCAGCGCACCGGCGGGCGACGGACTGCCCGAGCGCGGCCCCGCACCCCGCGACCACGGCCTGGCGCTCCTGTGGCCGAGCCGCGACGTCGAGGCCGTGGGCGCGCTCGCGGCGAGCGGCCTGCGCCCGACCGTCCACCTCGCCGCGCGCCGCGGCGCCTCCTCGGTCCGGCCCCGCGACGACCTCCCCGGGATCGTGCTGGCCGACGCCGGCCCGGACGACGTGGCCGCCGTCGTCGAGCACCAGCGCGCCGAGCTCGCGTACGACGAGCTCGTGGGCGCGGCCCGCGTCCGGCCCCTCGCCGCCGAGCAGCTCGCCGCCCAGGTCGCGGCCGCCGTCGAGAACCCGCGCACCACGGTGCTCGTGGCACGGCGCCGGGTGCCGGGGGACCGGGCGGGCGAGGTCGTGGGCGTCGTCGCGGTCGAGCCGTCGGAGCGCTCCGGGGCCGTGGCCGGGACGGTCACGGCAGGGCCGGTCGCCTACCTCGTCCTGCTGCACGTGACGGGCAGCGCGCGCGGCACCGGCGTCGGCGGGGCGCTCGTCGACGCGGCGCTCGCGCGCGTGCACGAGCAGGCCGGGCCGGGCGCCGTCGTCGTGCTGCACCACGGCGTGCTCAACCCGCTGTCCGCGCCCTTCTGGGCGCGGCAGGGCTTCCGACCCGTGCTCACCACGTGGGAGCAGCCCGTCGACGCGCTGTCAGCGCCACGACGTAGCCTGTCCCCATGACGAGCTCATCCGGCACACCCGGCTCCGGGCGCGGCGACGGCGCCGCGCTGGACGGTCTGATCGACCCCGAGAACCCGGCCGCGACCTACGTCCTCGAGCCGGAGGTCGTGGCCCCCCTCGCGCAGCGCGTCGTCACGAGCAACGAGGCGGGCATGCACCGCTCCGTCCTGCCCTCCACGGGAGCACCGCTCGCCGCGGTCCCCGTGTCGTCCGTCGAGGACGTCGCCCGTGCCGTGGCGCGCGCCCGGGCGGCGCAGCCGGCCTGGGCCGCCCGCTCCGTGCGCGAGCGCGCGGCCGTGCTGCGGCGGTTCGGCGAGCTCGTGCTCGCGCGCCAGTCGGACGGCCTCGACCTCATCCAGATGGAGTCCGGCAAGTCGCGGCGCAGCGCGTTCGAGGAGATCGCGGACGTCGCGATCCTCGCGCGTCACTACGCCCAGCGCGGCCCGCGCTACCTCGCCGACCGGAGGGCGCCCGGGATGCTGCCCGTGCTCACCGGCACGCGCGTGCACCGTCGCCCCGTGGGCGTCGTCGGCGTCATCGCGCCGTGGAACTACCCGCTGACGCTCGCGCTCGCCGAGGCCGTGCCCGCGCTCGTGGCGGGGAACGCCGTCGTGCTCAAGCCGGACCCGCAGACGACCCTCACCGCGCTGTGGGGCGCGGAGCTCCTCGAGGAGGCAGGGCTGCCCGCGGACCTGTTCCTCGTCGTCGCGGGCGGGGGAGAGGTCGGCGCCGCGGTGACCGACCACGTGGACCACATCGCGTTCACCGGCTCGACCGCCACCGGCCGCAAGGTCGCCGCGCGCGCGGGGGAGCGCCTCATCGGCGCGACGCTCGAGCTCGGCGGCAAGAACCCGCTGTACGTCGCGGCCGACGCCGACGTGCGCGCCGCCGCGCGCGGTGCCGTGCGCGCGTGCTTCTCCAACTCCGGCCAGCTCTGCGTGTCGATCGAGCGGCTCGTGCTGCACGAGGACGTCGCGGACGCCTTCCTCGACGAGTTCGTGCCGCTCGTCCGCGAGATGCGCCTCGGTGCGGGGCTCGACTACTCCGCCGACATGGGGTCGCTCACGTCGCAGGCGCAGCTCGACCGCGTGGTCGCCCACGTCGAGGACGCCATCGCGCGCGGCGCGCGCGTCCTCGCGGGCGGCGTGCACCGGGCGGACATCGGCCCGTGGTTCTACGCGCCCACCGTCCTCGACGACGTGCCCGACGACGCGGCGTGCGCGCGCGAGGAGACGTTCGGCCCGGTCGTCTCCGTGCGCCGGGTCGCGAGCGACGACGAGGCTGTCGAGGTCATGAACGACACCGAGTACGGGCTCAACGCGAGCGTGTGGACGCGCGACGCGGCCCGCGGTCGTCGGATCGCGGCGCGCGTCGAGGCCGGGACCGTCAACGTCAACGACGGCTACTCCGCGACGTGGGGCTCCGTCGGTGCGCCGATGGGCGGGTTCAAGGCGTCCGGCCTCGGGCGCCGCCACGGGCGCGAGGGGATCGAGGCGCTCACCGAGGCGCAGACGATCTCCGTGCAGCGCGGCGCGAACCAGGGCCTCACGCTCGACACGCTCTACCAGCTCGGCGGGGAGCTGCCGAGCAAGGTCCTCACGTCGGCGCTCGACGTCATGCGTCGCCTGCGGCTGCCCTGACGGAGCCTGGCTCAGCGGCGCACGGCGTCGAGCACGGCCTTCGTCGCCGCGGGGATCTCGCGGGCGCGGTAGAGCGCGGCCTTCCACGGCTCGACGCTCGCCGCGCTGACGCCGACCCCCACGGCGTCGAGACCGGCGACGCGGCACGAGAACAGCGTGCGCGGCAGGTGGTACCCCTGCGTGACGACCACCGCTGTGCCGACGCCGAACTCCGACGCGGCGCGCGTGCACGTCGCGTGGGTGTCGAAGCCCTCGCGGTCGAGCAGGATCGCGTCGTCGGGCACGCCGCGGCCGAGCAGCCACGCGCGCATCGAGCCGGGCTCGTCGTAGTCGTCGTGCGCGTCGCCGCTCACGAGCACGACGGGCGCGATGCCCCGGCCGTAGAGCTCCGCCGCCGCGTCGAGCCGCCGGCGCAGGTACGTGGCCGGGGTCCCGTCCGGCCGCAGGCCCGCCCCCGGCACGACGATCGCGTCGCTCTCCGGCACGTGCGCCGCGTCGGCGACGTGCGCGCGCCCGACCGCCTGCACGACGACGAACGGCGCCAGCACGAGCACCACGAGCCCCGCGCCCGTCCCGAGGGTGAGGCGCCGCCGTCGGGACCGGCGCGGACGACCCATCGAGGTCCAGCCGGACGACGACGCTGCCGACGGAGCGGAGGAGGACGGTGCCAGCGGAGCTACGGCCTGGTGCGCCCAGGCTCCGGGAACGCCTGTCGGCACGGCTCCTGGGCCGGCCGCTCGGCATGAGGGTGCGGCGGCCGAAGGCGACGCCGGGTCGTCGGTCACGTCCCGACCCTAACGCCGCCACCGCGTCGACCAGGCCCTCCTGGCTGGCGGAGCAGGCGATCCTGGTCCGTCCGCCGTCCGGGACGAACCAGGACCGCCTGTTCGGCGGATGGAGGTGGGGGCGGAGGGGACGGAGTGAGGGTCAGGCGGGGGAGGAGAGGGTCGTGAGCTCGGCGGTGAGGTTGGCTCGGGCGCGGTCCTCCCAGAGAGTCGCGCCCTGCGGGGTGCGGAACAGCGCACCGCCGGCGAGCAGTCCGCGCAGGACGGCGGCCCGCCCGGCCCGGAAGGCGTCGTCGGGCACGTGGGCGTACTCGGCGCGCACCTGGCGGGCGTAGCGGGCGTACCGGTCCGGCGCGGACCCGAGGACGGCGAGGTCGGCGTCCGAGACGAGCGCCCCGGGCCCGTCGCCCGGGGCCGGGGCGTGGTCGGTCGTCACGAGCACGAGCCGCACGACCTCGTCGACCTCGCGAGCACCGAGGTGGCTCGCCAGCCGGGCGTCCGCGAGCTCGGCCGACCGCTCCTCGTCGCGGCCCGCCTCGCCGTCGTGCACGGCGTCGTGGAACCACAGCGCGAGCTGCGTCACCCCGGGCGTCGCGCCCGTGGCCGACGCCGCACCCGACGCGCCCGTGCCCGCCGCGCCGATCGACCACGCGGCGGCACCCGCGCGGGCGGGCGAGCGGGCGGCGTCGGGCACCCCGGGCGGGCGCCCCTCTAGGAGCGCGAGCGAGTCGAGCGCGTGCACGAGGTGCTCGGGCCCGTGGTAGACGCGGTGCGGCTCGTGCCAGCGCTCGACGAGCTCGACCCCGACGTCGCGTGCGCCCGGGAGGAGCGCGTCCCAGCGCGCGAGGAGCGCGTCGGCCTTCGCCGCGCGCCGCGCCCGGCCGGGCACGCGCAGGCCGGAGGCGCCGAGGCGCCGGGCGAGCTCACGACCCCCGACCGGCACCGCGCCCGCGGCGACCGCGACGTCGTACCGCTCGGCGGCGACGTCGTAGTGGTCGAGGTCGAACGCCCGCGGGCTCACGCCGATCGACGCCGCGAACGCGTGCAGCTCCGCGAGCGACGCGTCGGACACGAGATGGCTGAACAGCGTCCCGTGCGCGGGCCACGCGGGCGGGTCGATGAGAACGGTCACCGCCCGAGCATGCCACCGACCGGTGAGCCGACGCGCGGGCGTCGGCTCACCGGTCGGGGAACGGGCCGAGCCCGGCGGGGCTCACCCGGCAAGGTCCGGGCGAGGTCCGGGCGGCGAGGCTCAGCCGGCGCGCGACGCCGCCTCGACGACCTCGACCGACTGGCGGGCGATGGCGAGCTCCTCCATCGTCGGGACCACCATGACGAGCGTGCTCGTCCAGTCCGGCGAGATGACGCGCGGCTCGCCGGAGTCGACGGCGTTGCGGTCCGGGTCGACGGCGAGGCCGAGCGGCTCGAGGCCCTCGACGACGGCGGCGCGCACCTCGGCGTCGTGCTCGCCGACGCCCGCGGTGAAGGCCACGACGTCCACGCGGCCGAGGACGGCGGCGTACGCGCCGACGTACTTGCGCAGCCGGTGGATGTACACGTCGAACGCGAGGCGGGCACCCTCGTGACCGGCCTCCATGAGCCGGTGCAGCTCGCGGAAGTCGTTCACGCCGGACAGGCCCTTGACGCCCGAGCGCTTGTTGAACAGGTCGTCGATCTCGTCGATGCTCATGCCCGCGTTGCGCGCGAGGTGGAACACGACCGCCGGGTCGATGTCGCCGGTACGCGTGCCCATGACGAGGCCCTCGAGCGGGGTGAGGCCCATCGAGGTCTCGACCGGCACGCCGCCCTTCACGGCCGACGCCGAGGCGCCGTTGCCGAGGTGCAGGACGATCGTGTTGAGACCCTCGATCCGGCGCCCGAGGACGCGCGCGACCTTCCCGGAGACGTACTGGTGGCTCGTGCCGTGGGCGCCGTAGCGGCGGATCGCGTACTTCTCGGCGACCTCGGCGTCCAGGGCGTACGTCGCGACGTGCGCCGGCAGCCGCTGGAAGAACGCGGTGTCGAACACCGCGACGTGCGGCACGTCGCCGAGCAGCGACCGCGCGACCTCGATGCCCTTGACGTTCGCCGGGTTGTGCAGCGGCGCGAGCGGGGACAGCGAGCGGATCCGCTCGAGCACGCCGTCATCGACGAGGACCGGGTCGGCGAACAGCGAGCCGCCCTGCACGACGCGGTGCCCCACCGCGTACACGTCGGCGTCCGAGAGCGTCGGGCCGACCTCGTCGAACATCCCCAGCGCGATGCGCAGCGCGTGCCCGTGGTCCGCGACGGGCTCCTCGCGCGTCGTCGTGTTCCCGGCGAACCGGTGCTTGATGATCCCGGACTCCTCGCCGATGCGCTCGATCGTGCCCGCGGCGATCGCCTCGCCGCCGACGGGGTTGACGAGCTGGTACTTGAGCGAGGACGACCCCGAGTTCATGACGAGCACGGACCCGTGCGCGCCGTACGCGCTGTAGGGGTTGGGGCGCTCGCCCTCGGGCAGGATCGTCATGACGTGGCTCCCTGGGAGTCAGAGGTGGGGTCGACGGCGTCGGCCGGGGCCTGCGCCTGGATCGCGGTGATCGCGACGGTGTTGACGATGTCCTGCACGAGCGCGCCGCGCGAGAGGTCGTTCACCGGCTTGTTGAGGCCCTGGAGGACCGGGCCGACCGCGACGGCGCCGGCCGAGCGCTGCACGGCCTTGTAGGTGTTGTTGCCCGTGTTGAGGTCCGGGAAGATGAACACGGTCGCGCGCCCCGCGACGTCCGAGCCCGGCATCTTCGACGCCGCGACGGACGCGTCCACGGCCGCGTCGTACTGGATCGGGCCCTCGACGAACAGGTCGGGGCGCCGCTCGCGCACGAGCGCCGTGCCCCGGCGCACCTTGTCCACGTCGGCCCCCGAGCCGGACTCGCCGGTCGAGTACGACAGCATCGCGACCCGCTGGTCGACGCCGAACTGCTGCGCCGTCGCCGCCGAGGAGATCGCGATGTCCGCGAGCTGCTCGGCCGTCGGGTCGGGGATGACCGCGCAGTCGCCGTAGACGAGCACGCGGTCCTGCAGGCACATGAGGAACACGGACGAGACGACGGACACGCCCGGCTGGGTCTTGATGATCTCGAACGACGGCTTGATGGTGTGCGCCGTCGTGTGCTTCGCGCCCGACACCATGCCGTCCGCGAGGCCGAGGTGGACCATCATCGTGCCGAAGTACGAGACGTCCTGGACGCGCTCGCGCGCCTCCTCGAGCGTCATGCCCTTGTGCGCGCGCAGCCGCTGGTACTCCGCGGCGAACCGCTCCACGAGCTCCGGGTCGTGCGGGCTGACGACGTGCGCGGCGTCGATGTCGAGGCCGAGCTCCGCCGCGCGGGCACGGACCTTCTGCTCCTCGCCGAGGATCGTCAGCTCCGCGACCTGGCGGCCGAGCAGCGTGGACGCCGCGCGCAGGATGCGGTCGTCGTCGCCCTCGGGCAGCACGACGTGCTTGCGGTCAGCGCGGGCGCGGGACAGCAGCTCGTACTCGAACATGAGCGGCGTGACGACCTCGGGGCGGGGCACGTCGAGCCCCGCGAGGAGCGCCGCGCCGTCGACGCTCTGCTCGAACAGGGCGAGCGCCGTGTCGACCTTGCGCTGCGACTCCTTGGTCACGCGGCCCCGGGCGCTCGCGGCGGCGCTCGCCGAGCGGAACGTCCCGAGGTCGGTGCGGATGACCGGCAGGCTCGGGTCGAGGTCCGCGACGAGGCGCGCCGTCGACTCGGGCGGGAAGAACCCGCCGTTGAGGATGACGCCCGCGAGCGACGGGAAGCCCGACGCCGAGTGGGCGGCGAGCAGCCCGATGAGGATGTCCACCCGGTCGCCGGGCGTGATGACGACGGCGCCGTCGGTGAGCCGGTCGAGCAGGTGCTCGAACGACATCGCGCCGACGAGCAGGTCGGTCGCCTCGCGCGCGAGGAGCTCCTCCTCGCCGAACGCGAGCGTCCCGCCCACGGCCTCCATGAGGATCCGCACGGTCGGGGCGTCGAGGAACGGGTCCTCGGGCACCGCCCAGCCCGGCAGCCGCGCGCCCGGGGCGGGCTCCGCCGTCGGGCCCGACGACGTCCCGCCCGCGAGCGGCTCGCCGTCCGGGCCGAGCGACCCGAGGAGCGCGCGCACCGCGTCGAGGTCGTCGGGCTGCACGCGGTTCGCGACGACACCGATGGGCTGCGCGTGCTGCGAGCGCAGCTCGGCGACGCTCACCTCGATGAGGTTCCCCACGGCGTCGGGCGTGCGGCCCTTGCCGGAGACCACGAGGAGGACCGGCGCGCCGAGGTTCGCCGCGACGCGCGCGTTGAACGACAGCTCGGTCGGCCCGGCGACGTCGGTGTAGTCGGTGCCCACGACGACCACGAAGTCGCACTGGCTCGCGACCTCGTGGTAGCGGGCCACGATCCGCGAGAGCGCGGCCTCCTGGTCGGCGTGGACGTCCTCGTACGTGACGCCGATCGCCTGCTCGGCGGTCGTGTCGACGCCGTCGTGCGCGAGCAGGAGCTCGAGCACGTAGTCCTGCACGTCCGGGCCGGCGGCCCGGGTGACCGGCCGGAAGACCCCGACCCGCTGGACCTTGCGGACCAGCAGGTCGAGGACCCCCAGCGCGATCGTGGACTTGCCCGTCTCGCCCTCGGGCGAGGTGATGTAGATGCTGCGAGCGGTGTCGCTCACTCGTTGTCTCCTCCGGTGTCCTGCACGGCGGCGCTCGCGCCGTTGTACTGCGGGCCACCCTCCTCGGTCGCCGTCTCGCCGACGTCCGGCCACACCCAGTCGCGCACCTCGGGGATGTCCTCCCCGTGCTCGCGGGTGTACTGGCGGGCCGCCAGCCGCGCGTCGACCATCTCCTGGCGCAGACCCGCGTAGGTCGAGCGCAGGGACGGCACACGGTCGATGACGTCGATCACCAGGTGGTAGCGGTCGATGTCGTTGAGCATGGCCATGTCGAACGGGGTGGTGGTGGTGCCCTCCTCCTTGTACCCGCGCACGTGGATGTTCGGGTGGTTCGTGCGGCGGTACGTGAGGCGGTGGATCAGCCACGGGTAGCCGTGGTAGTTGAAGATGACGGGCCTGTCCGTCGTGAAGAGCGTGTCGAAGTCCTTGTCCGACAGGCCGTGCGGGTGCTCCTTCTCGTCCTGCAGCCGCATGAGGTCGACGACGTTCACGACCCGGACCTTGAGGTCGGGGATGCGCCGACGCAGGATGTCCGCCGCGGCGAGCACCTCGAGCGTGGGCACGTCGCCCGCCGAGCCGAGCACGACGTCCGGGTCCTCGCCCTCGACCTCCGTGCCGGCCCACTCCCAGATGCCGAGGCCGCGCGTGCAGTGCGCGACCGCCTGGTCCATCGACAGGAACTGCGGCGCCGGCTGCTTGCCCGCGACGACGACGTTCACGTACTGGCGCGAGCGCAGGCAGTGGTCGTAGGTCGAGAGCAGCGTGTTCGCGTCCGGCGGCAGGTAGACGCGGACGATCTCGGCCTTCTTGTTCACGACGTGGTCGATGAAGCCCGGGTCCTGGTGGCTGAAGCCGTTGTGGTCCTGGCGCCACACGTGGCTCGACAGCAGGTAGTTGAGGCTCGCGACCGGCCGCCGCCACGGGATGTGGTTCGTGACCTTGAGCCACTTCGCGTGCTGGTTGAACATCGAGTCGACGATGTGGATGAAGGCCTCGTAGCTCGTGAACAGGCCGTGCCGCCCGGTGAGCAGGTAGCCCTCCAGCCAGCCCTGGCACTGGTGCTCCGAGAGCATCTCCATGACGCGGCCGGCGCGCGCGAGGTGCTCGTCGACGTCGGGCCCGAAGAAGTCGGCGTTCCACTGCTTGTCCGTGACCTCGTACACGGCCTGGAGGCGGTTCGACGCCGTCTCGTCGGGGCCGAAGATCCGGAAGTTGTCCGGGTTCTTCCGCACGACGTCGGTGAGCCACTGCCCGAGGACGCGCGTCGACTCGGCGATGGAGCTGCCCGGCGCCTTCACGTCCACGGCGTAGTCGCGGAAGTCCGGCAGCCGCAGGTCCTTGAGCAGGAGCCCGCCGTTCGCGTGCGGGTTGTCGCTCATCCGGAGCGTGCCCTCGGGGGCGAGCGCCGCGACGTCGTCGACCAGGCGGCCGCCCTCGTCGAAGAGCTCGTCGGCCCGGTACGACTCGAGCCAGCCGCGCAGCACCTCGAGGTGCTCCGGGGTGTCCCGGGCGCTCGCGAGCGGCACCTGGTGCGCGCGCCACGAGTCCTCGGTCTTCTTGCCGTCGATGACGGGCGGGCACGTCCAGCCCTTCGGCGTGCGGAACACGATCATCGGCCACGCGGGCCGCTCGTCGTTCCCCGCCGCGGCGTCGGCCTTGATCTGCGCGATGTGGTTGAGCACCTCGTCGAGGAGGTGCGCGAAGCGGCGGTGCACCTCGAAGTGGTCCTCGCCGTCGAACCCGCCCGTGAAGAAGTAGGGCGTGTGGCCGTAGCCGATCATGAGGTCGCGCAGCTCGTCGTCGCTGATGCGCGCGAGCACCGTCGGGTTGGCGATCTTGTAGCCGTTGAGGTGCAGGATCGGCAGCACGACGCCGTCGTTGCGCGCGTTGACGAACTTGTTCGAGTGCCAGCTCGTCGCGAGCGGGCCCGTCTCCGCCTCGCCGTCGCCGACGACCGCGGCGACGAGGAGGTCGGGGTTGTCGAACGCGGCGCCGTACGCGTGGGAGAGCGCGTAGCCCAGCTCACCGCCCTCGTGGATCGACCCCGGCGTCTCCGGCGCGACGTGGCTCGGGATGCCGCCCGGGAAGGAGAACTGGCGGAACAGCCGGCGCAGGCCCTCGGTGTCCTGGGTGACGTCCGAGTAGGTCTCGGAGTACGTCCCCTCGAGGTACGCGTTCGCGACGAGGCCCGGGCCGCCGTGGCCGGGACCGGCGACGTAGATCGTCGACTGACGGCGCTGCGCGATCGCGCGGTTGAGGTGCGCGTAGAGGAAGTTGAGGCCCGGCGTGGTGCCCCAGTGACCCAGCAGGCGCGGCTTGACGTCGTCGCGGTCTAGCGGCGTGCGCAGCAGCGGGTTGTCCAGGAGGTAGATCTGGCCGACGGAGAGGTAGTTCGCCGCGCGCCACCAGGCGTCGACGCGACGCAGGGTGTCGTCGTCGAGCGGTGCGATCTCGGCGGGTTGCCAGGCGGTGGACTCGGTGACGGTGGTCGTGCTCATCTCACGCTCCTGCGGGGGAAGGGTCCGTGAACGACTACGGCTTCATACAACCCCATCGACCGGGGGCCTGCACTATCCGCCCTGGCGGCCGGCGGTGTGACCTGCGCCCACGACGGCACAAAAGGTCCAAGGTCCCGCGGACGGGAACCACGGTCGAGGACGTTGTCCCCGGCGGCGGAGGTCCGTGGGCGGCGTGTGACGTTCGCCCGGGGGGCGGGACGGATGCGGGGACTCGCCCGCGCCCCGGATACCGTGGGGTCGTGCCCGAGCCCACCGCGCCCCGCTCGTTCTGGGCGGTCGCCCGCCAGCCCCGGGTCGTCGGGCTGCTCGTGCTCCTCCTCGTCGCCGCGGCGGTGTGCGCGCGGCTCGGCGTCTGGCAGCTCGACCGCGCCCAGCAGCGCGCCGAGCTCGCGGCGCAGCACGAGGCCGCCGAGCTCGAGGCCGCCGGACCCGAGGGCGTCGGCGTGCTGCTCCCGCCGCAGTCCACGTTCCCCGGCGAGCTCGTGGGCCGCCAGGCCTGGGTCGAGGGCGAGTACGACGCGGCGGGGCAGCTCCTCGTCGAGGGGCGCGCGCTCGACGGCCGCGTCGGCTACCTCGTGCTCACCCCGCTCCGCGTGACCGACGACGGCACCCGGGGCGCGTCGTGGGCCGACCTCTCGGGCGCCCCGGTCCTGCCCGTCGTGCGGGGCTGGGTCGAGTCGCCCGAGGAGAGCGCCGCGCTCGACCCTCCGGACGGCGTCGTGCGCCTCACCGGCTACCTCCAGGCGTCCGAGGCGGCCGGGCAGGGCGGCTCCGCCCCCGGTCGGACCGACGCGATCTCGACGGGCGAGCTCGTCAACCAGTGGGGCGGGCCGATGTACTCGGGCTACCTCGTCCTGCTGTCCTCGGACCCGGCGCAGCCGTCGGCGGCCGACGGCGGCCCCGCCCAGCTGCCGCGCCCCACCATCGAGGGCGGCACGGGGCTCAACCTGCAGAACCTGTTCTACGCGCTCCAGTGGTGGGTGTTCGGCGGGTTCGCCGTGCTGCTGTGGGTCCGGCTCGTGCGCGACGAGGCAGCGGGCGGCAAGCGCCGCACCCGGGGGGAGGACGCCGGGATCGCCGGCCTCCCCGGCCCGGCCGACGCCGACGCGACCGGACCTCGACCGGCCCCGTGAGGCGCGGCCGGGACCGCGTGTCCCGGCCCCGGGCCGGGGGCAAACAGGTTCCCGTCTCACCACGTGACACAGCGCTTGCCGGGCATATGTACGGGCCGCAGTCTTATCCCGCCCGGACAGAGCGTCGGGGCGGCCCGCCGGTCGACGTCGCCCGGCGGTCGGAGAGACACGGGGGTACTCCATGAAGAAGCGTCTTGCACCGTTCGCGGTGGCAGCGGTCACGATCGGTCTGGTCCTCGCGCCGGCGGCGAGCGCGAGCGCGGCGAGCAGGACCACGCCGTACAACTGCGGCACGCGCGACGCGAAGATCACGGCGAGCGCGCCGACGAACGTGTCGCTCCGGGTCAACGGGACCACCAACAGCGCGCGCAACAGCGCCGGCGCGGCGGTCACGATGTACGACTACGACGGCCAGGGCACCGCCTACGCGACGTCGACCGACGCGTCGGTGGCGATCCACGTCTCGTGCTTCTGACGCGCTCGTCCCGTCGGGTCGCCTGACTCCGTCGGGTCGCCCGATGCGTCACCCGGTGCCCGGTCGTCGTCCGCGACGGCCGGGCACCGGCGCG
Source organism: Sphaerisporangium cinnabarinum (assembly GCA_003052455.1). GTDB lineage: Bacteria > Actinomycetota > Actinomycetes > Actinomycetales > Cellulomonadaceae > Cellulosimicrobium > Cellulosimicrobium cinnabarinum. The sequence continues at coordinate 31,040 of QAPD01000029.1, forward strand.
TCCGGCCCCGCGACGGGCCCCGGGAACAGGCGCGGCGTGCGGTCAGGCGTCGAGGTCGAGGTCCTTGAACCACGACTCCGTGACGTAGTCCGTCTCCCAGCCGAGCGAGCGGTAGAGCTGGTCGGCCTTCGTCGGGGAGTCGGCGTCGACCTCGAGCGCCACGCGGTCACGACCGTCCCGGGCGGCGTCCGCGATCACCGTCGCGAGGAGCGACTTCGCCACGCCGCGGCCGCGGGCGGCCCGCGTCACCCCGATGTACTCGACGTAGGTGCCCCGCGCGCCGCTCTCGCCCGCGGCGATCGACGAGCACACCACGGTGCCCGCGGGCACGCGGCGGCCGTCGTCGGTCTCCACGTACGCGAGCCACCAGTGGTCCCAGCTGTGGCCCGGGTCCTCGCGGAGCCGCTGCACGAACTCCGAGAAGCTCTCGCGGTAGGAGTTGAAGTGGTCCTGGAAGGACGTCTCCAGCATCTGGTGCACGACCTGGAGGTCGGTCGCGACGGGCATCCCGTTCTCGTGCCGCTCGACCGGCCGGACCGTGACCCCGGGGCGCGGTGCGAGCGCGGCCTCGTCCGGGACGACGGGGCGGGTCATGTGCAGCCAGCTGCGCCGTCGCGCGTACCCGGCGCGCGTCAGCCACTGCGCCTGCCGCGTGTCGTCGGCGAACGGGCTCTCGTCGAGGCGCGTCGCCGTCACCCCGCGCAGGCGCGCCATCGCGACCGCCGTGCGCTCCGCCCAGCGGTAGAACGCGTCGGCGATCGCGTCGACCTCGGGCACGTCGCGGTCGAAGTAGCCCCAGACGGTTGCCCGCCCGGCGGCGCGGTCGTGCACGGTCACCCAGGCGCGGGGGACGTCGTCGGGCCCGACGGCGACGAGCTGGCGCCGCGTCCACGACGCCAGCCCCGCGACCTCGGACTCGATCCCGGCGGGGTCGACGTGCGTCGACCCCGTCCCCTGGAGCTCGTCCAGGCGTCGCAGCCGGACGAGGGCGTCGATGTCGGCGTAGCCGGGGACCCGTGCCCGCCAGGGGCTCGGGAGGGTCGGGAGGTCGTGCGGGGTGGCGCTCGTGGTGTCAGGCATCAGCACCATCTTGGCACCGTCCGGCGCTACTCCTGCTGCCAGGAGTGCCAGAGCCGCGCGTAGTCGCCGCCCGCGGCCACGAGCTCGTCGTGCGAGCCGATCTCGCTGATCCGGCCGCCGTCGACCACGGCGACGCGGTCGGCGTCGTGCGCGGTGTGCAGGCGGTGCGCGATCGCGACGACCGTGCGGCCGGCGAGCACGGCGTCGAGCGAGCGCTCGAGGTGGCGGGCCGCGCGCGGGTCGAGCAGGGACGTCGCCTCGTCGAGCACGAGCGTGTGCGGGTCGAGCAGCACGAGGCGCGCGAGCGCGAGCTGCTGCGCCTGCGCCGGGGTGAGGACGTGCCCGCCCGACCCCACGGTCGTCGTGAGGCCCTCGGGCAGCGACTCGGCCCACCCGCGCGCGTCGACGGCGTCGAGCGCGTCGAGCAGCTCCGCCTCGCTCGCGTCGACCTTCGCGAGGCGCAGGTTGTCCGCGAGCGTGCCGACGAACACGTGGTGCTCCTGGGTGACGAGCGCGACCTCGCGCCGCAGGTCCTCGAGCGGCAGGTCGACGAGCCGCACGCCGCCGGAGCGGACGGACCCCGCCGTCGGAGGGTGGATGCCCGCGAGCATGCGGCCGAGCGTCGACTTGCCCGCGCCCGACGGCCCGACGACGGCGAGCCGCTCGCCCGGCTCGAGGTCGAGCGAGACGCCGTGCAGCACGGGGTGGCCCTCGCGGTAGGCGTACTCGACGTCGCGCGCGACGAGGCGGTCGCCGTCGGGCACGTCGCCCGTCGGGGTGCGGTCGCCGGGCACCTGCGCGACGCCGACGATGCGCGCGTACGACGCCGCGGCCACCTGGATCTCGTCGAGCCAGAAGATGAGGTTCCACACCGGCCCGGCGAGCTGGAACGCGTACGTCGTCACCGTGGCCACGGCGCCGAGCGTCGTCTGGCCCTGCGAGAGCAGCCACGCGCCCCAGACGAGCGCCGCGACGGGCGCGATCGCGATGGCCAGGTCGATGCCCGGGAACAGCACGGTGCGCAGCTCCAGGGTGTACCGCTCCGCCTCGAACGCCTCGGTGAGGTCTGCGCGCACGCGCGCCTGGCGGCGCTCGGTGAGCGAGAGCGCGTCGACGGTGCGCGCGCCCTCGACGCTCTCGGTGATGGTGCCGTTGAGCGTCGCGTAGGCGGCGGCCTCGCGCTGGTACCCGGCCGACGCGCGCTTGAGGTACCACCGCGAGACGACGACGAGCAGCGGCACGCCCACGAACAGCGCGAGCGCGACGAGGGGCGCGACCACGACGGCCGCGACGGCCGTGAGCACGAGCGTGACGACGGCGACGAGCAGCTGGGGCACGCCGAAGCGCACGGCGTGCTGGATGCGGTCGACGTCGTTCGTCGTGCGCGCGACGAGGTCGCCCGTGCCCGCGCGCTCCACCGTGGACAGCGGCAGCGACGTCACCGTCTCGACGAGGTCCTCGCGCAGCTCGGCGAACACGGTCTCGCCGAAGACCATGGACAGGCGCTGCGCGTAGCGGCGCAGGACGGCCTGCGCGAGGACCGCGCCCGCGCCCACGGCGACGACGGTCGTCACGTACGAGGACGTGGTGCCCTCGGTGACGGCGTCGACGAGCCGGCCGAGGAGCCACGGCCCCACGAGGCCCGCGACCGCGGCCAGCGTGTGGAGGACGGCGATGAGCACGAACGTGCCGCGGTGCCGGGCGAACAGGCGTCCGGCGGCGGCGCGGACGGCGGGGCCGTCGGCGACGGGGAGCCTCATGCCTGGCCTCCTTCGGGTGCGGTGCGGGCGAGGGCGGGGGTGTCGTCGAGCGAGCGCCCGACGACGCGCAGGTAGCGGGCCGCGTCGTCGTCCGGCGCGGTCGCGGGGGAGTGGGCGTGGTCGACGAGGTCGCGGTGCGTGCCGCGCGCCGTGACCCGGCCGTCCTCGAGGAGCAGCACCTCGTCGACGTGCTCGAGCACGAGCGGCGACGCCGTGACGACGAGGGTCGTGCGCCCGCGACGGGCCTGCGCGAGGCTCGCGGCGATCCGCGCCTCGGTGTGCGCGTCGACGGCGCTCGTCGGCTCGACGAGGACGAGGATCTCCGGGTCCGTGAGGAGCGCCCGGGCGAGCGCGACGCGCTGGCGCTGGCCGCCCGAGAGCGACCGCCCCTTCTCGGGCAGCTCGCCCGCGAGGCCGTCGGGCACGGAGTCGAGCACGTCGTGCGCGTCGGCCGTGCTCACCGCGGCGAGCACCTGGGCCTCCGTCGCGGTGCCGCGCGCGTCGAGCTCGTCGCGCAGCGCGCCCGAGAAGAGCTGCGGCGTCGCCTCGGCGACGACGACGCGGCGCCGCAGCGCGTGCTTGTCGAGCGCGGCGAGCGGCGTCCCGCCGAGCCGCACGGGCGTGGCCGCCTCCGCGGCGTCGTCGAACCGGCCCAGCCGGGTCGCGACGGCCGCCGACGCGTCCGGGTCCGCCGAGACGAGCGCGACGACGCGTCCCGGCTCGAGCACCAGGCCGCTCGTCTCGTCGACCAGGGGGCTGCCCTCGGGCGGCATGGGCGCGGTGGCCGGGGTCGCGCCCGCGGCCGGCTCGACCGCGAGGACGCGCACGATCTTGCGTGCGGCGACGTGGGCGCGCGTCGCGATGTTGAGCATCTGCGTCGCGACCTGGAGCGGCCAGCCGAGGAACGCCGCGTACCCGTAGAACGCGACGAGCTGCCCGGGCGTGATCTCGCCGCGCAGGGCCGCCGTCGCGCCGAGGTAGACGACGAGCACGACGAGCAGGCCGGGGAGCAGCACCTGGAGCGCGTCGAGCGTGGCCTGCGTGTGCGCGACCTTCACGCCGGCCTCGCGGACCTTCTGCGACTGCCGCGCGTAGCGGCCCACGAACACGCCCTCGCCGCCGATGCCGCGCAGGATCCGCAGGCCCGAGACCGTGTCCGCGCCGAGCGTCGTCAGGCGACCCTGCGCCTCGCGCTGCGCGGCCTGGCGCTGCTGCAGCGGCTTGACGAGCAGCGCGAGCACCGCGGCCACGACCGGCAGGCCCAGCACGACGACGAGCCCGAGCTGGAGCGACGTCGAGAGCATGATGACCGCCACGACCACGTACGCGCCGAGCGCGCCGAGGAACTGGCCCATCATCGAGAAGAGCTGGCCCACGCGCATCGCGTCGCTCGCGACGGTGGACACGACCTCGCCCGTCGGGAGCTCCTCGGTGATCGCGTCGCCCGAGCGGGCCGTGACGTCGCCCACGAGCTGCGACGTCGTGAGCGCCGAGCGCAGCCAGTTCGCGATGTCGAACCGGTGCTGCGTCACGCCCGTGACGACGATGCCCAGGCCCAGCGCGAGCAGGAGGCCCGCCCAGCGCCACAGCTCCGCGCCGAACCCGGCGGTGAGCCCCTCGTCGAGCGCGCGGCCGAGCATGTACGGCTGGAACGCCTGGCACGCGAAGTTCACGAGGCCGAGCAGCACGGACACCGTGAGCACCGTCCACTGGCGCCGGGCGATCCAGAGGAGGTAGCGGGACGGGCCGCGCAGGTCGGGGGTCCCCGGGTCGGGGAGAGGGAGGGGTCGCACGGTGTTCTACCCTAGGTTCGGCGTCCGACACGCGGCGACGGTTTAACGCGGCGACTGCGTCACGCCACCGCACGCGGCGGAGACCGCCGCGGCCGTCTCGCCCGGAACGAGGACCTCTCCCATGACCACGCAGGACCCGGCCACCCCGACCGACGCGCCCGTCGTCGCCCCCGCCGACGCGGCGGCCCCCAGCACGGAGGCGGCGCGCACCGCGATCCGCAAGGCGCGCGGCGCGCTCGCGCGCTACCGGGTCCTCGCGATCATCACCGGCGTGATGCTGCTCATCCTGTGCGTCGAGATGATCGTCAAGTACGGCGTGGGCCAGTTCGTCGACGTCGACGGGATCATGCGGTACGTGTCCTGGATCCCCTTCGCGCACGGCTGGATCTACGTCGTGTACCTCGTCACGGTGCTCGACCTGTGGACCAAGATGCGCTGGGGCTGGGGTCGCCTCGCGACGATGGTGTTCGCCGGCGTCGTCCCGGTCATGTCGTTCATCCTCGAGAAGAAGGTGCACGCCGAGGCCGACGCGAAGCTCGTCGCGCTGGAGGAGCAGTACGCGGCATGACGACGCCGCTCGCGCCCCTCGTCGCGCCCGGTCCCGAGCTCTCGACGCCGGAGCTCGAGCGGTACGCGCGCCACCTCGCGCTGCCGGGCGTCGGCACCGAGGGCCAGCGCCGGCTCGCGGCCGCGCGCGTGCTCGTCGTCGGCGCGGGCGGCCTCGGCAGCCCCGCGCTGCTCTACCTCGCCGCCGCGGGCGTCGGCACGATCGGCATCGTCGACGACGACGCGGTCGACACGTCCAACCTCCAGCGCCAGGTCATCCACGGCGGGTCCGACGTGGGGCGCCGCAAGGTCGACTCCGCGCGCGAGAGCATCGCGGACGTCAACCCGCACGTGCACGTGGTCGAGCACGCGCTGCGGCTCGACGCGGACAACGCGCTCGACGTGCTGCGCGGCTACGACGTCGTGCTCGACGGCGCCGACAACTTCCCGACCCGCTACCTCGTCTCCGACGCGGCCGAGGTCCTCGGCCTCCCTGTGGTCTGGGGCTCGATCTACCGCTTCCAGGGACAGGTCAGCGTCTTCTGGGCCGCGCCCCGGTTCGCCGTGCCCGACGACGCCGCGCACCCGGGCGCGGCGGGTCCCGACCCCGCGGGGCCGGGAGAGCAGGCTCCGCGCGGGGTCACGTACCGCGACGTGTTCCCCGTCCCGCCGCCCCCGGGCGCGGCGCCCGACTGCGCGACCGGCGGCGTGCTCGGCGCGATGTGCGGGACCGTCGGCTCCGTGATGGCGACCGAGGCGATCAAGCTCGTCACCGGCGCCGGCACGACGTTGCTGGGCCGCCTCGCCGTCTACGACGCGCTCGACCTCTCCTGGCGCCAGCTCACCGTGCGCGCCGACCCGACGCGCGAGCCCGTCGTCGCGCTCCTGCCGGGGGACGACGCCTACGCCGCGTTCTGCGGGCTCCGGCCTCCGGCGTCGGCCGCGGTGGCCTCCGGTGCCGGGGCGGCGCCGACCGATGCGTCGGAGGCGGCGCCGCGCGACGTGTCCGCGCGCGACGCGGCCGCCCTCCTGCACGGCGACGACGCGCCGTACGTGCTCGACGTCCGCGAGGACTGGGAGGCGCAGGTCCGCCCGCTCCCCGGGTCGACGCTCGTCCCGAGCGGCGTGTTCCTCGGCGGCACGCAGGACCCCGGCGCCGCCGCGGCGCTCGCGGACCTGCCGGCCGACCGCCCGGTGCTCGTGGTGTGCGCGGTCGGCGGCCGGTCGGCCCGCGTCGCCGACGTCGCCCGCGCCGCGGGCCTCGACGCGCGCTCCGTCGTCGGCGGCGTCCCCGCCCTTCTCGCCGCCCTGGAGCCCCCGGCCCCCTAGCGCCGCCCCCCTGCACGTCGACCAGGTGGTCGTGGCGCGTCCTGGTCGGCGGACGAGCCGGGACGGCCTGCTCGGGCCGCCGGGACGGCCTGGTCGACGGAGTCAGAGGGCGAGGTCCAGGCGGCCCTGGGGGGACGAGCTCGCGAGGGCGCCCTCGCGGCGGGGGATGCGCCCGGCGCCCGCGGCGAGCCGGCCCGACTCGACGGCGAGGCGCATCGCGCGGGCCATGCGGACCGGGTCGGCGGCGCGCGTGACGGCCGTCGCGAGGAGCACGCCGTCGCAGCCGAGCTCCATGGCGAGCGCGGCGTCGGACGCCGTGCCGATCCCCGCGTCGAGGATCACGGGCACCCGGGCCGCGGCGGCGATCGCCTCGATGTTGCGCGGGTTGAGGATGCCGAGCCCGGTGCCGATGGGCGCCCCCAGGGGCATGACGGCCGCGCAGCCGACGTCCTCCAGCCGGCGCGCGAGGATCGGGTCGTCGTTCGTGTACGGCAGCACGACGAACCCGTCGCGGACGAGCTGGTCGGCCGCCTCGACGAGGCCGACCGGGTCGGGCAGGAGGGTCACGTCGTCGGCGATCACCTCGAGCTTGACCCACTCGGTGCCGCACGCCTCGCGCGCGAGGTGCGCGGTGAGCACGGCCTCGCGCACGGAGAAGCAGCCGGCGGTGTTGGGCAGCGCGCGGATGCCGAGGCGGGCGAGCAGCGCCCAGATCCCCGCGTCCGGGCTCGCGTCGCCGCCGGCACGGACGGCGACGCGCCGCATCGCGACGGTGGTCAGGGCGGTGCCCGACGCGACGAGCGCGTCCTCGAGCGTGAGCAGGTTCGCGGCCCCGCCGGTGCCCATGACGAGGCGGGACCCGATCGGGGTGCCGGCGACGACGAACGGGTCGTCGGCACCGGCCGGGCCGCTCGCGGTGGCGGGGGAGAGGTCGGTCGTGGTCATGGGTCCTCCTCAGCCGCCCTGGACGGCGGTGACGATCTCGATGCGGTCCCCGGGGGCGACGACGGTCGTCGCCCAGGCGCCGCGCGGCACGACGGCGTCCCCGACGGCGACCGCGACGCCCTGCGGCGTGCCGTCGGCGACGTAGGCGGGGACGAGCGCGGCGACGAGCCGCTCCAGGTCGACGTCGCCGTCGAGCGGGTACGGCTCGCCGTTGACGAGCGCGGAGGATGCGGGTGCGGTCACGGGTCTCACCTCGGTGTCGTGGCGGTGCGGACGAAGCGGTCGGTGCGGGCGGTCGCGAGGGCGGTCGCGACGTCGTCCCCGGGGGCGGTCCCGCCCGGCTCGGTTGCGCCGGGCTCGGGGAGGCCGCCGAGCCCGGAGACGACGGCGTCGGCCGTGAGCGGGGCGAGCAGGATGCCGTTGCGGCCGTGGCCCGTCGCGAGGTGCAGCCCCGGGACGTCCGTGGGCCCGACGAGCGGGAGGTTGTCCGGGGTCGCCGGGCGGGCCCGCGGCGTCACCTCGACCAGCGCGGCCTCGTCGATCCCCGGCAGGAGGGCACGCGCGTCCCGCAGGAGCGCGAAGACGCCGCCGGCGGTGGCGCGGCGGTCGTCGGGGTTCTCCTCGGTGGTCGCCCCGACGACGACCTCCCGGTGCCCGGCGCGCGGCCCCTCCGGCTCGGCGTCGCGCGGCACGACGTACACCGGCCGGCCCTGTACGAGCCCGCGCACGACGTGCTCCAGCGCGAGGTCCGGGCCCGCGTCGAGCCGCAGCGTCTGTCCCTTCACCGGGCGGGTGGGCACGACGACGCCCGGCACCCCCGCGAGCAGGGCGCCCGACTGCCAGCCCGCCGCGACGACGACCGCACCCGCGCGGTGGAGCCGGCCCGCGTCGTCGTGCACGCCGACGACGCGCCCGGCCGGGTCGAGCGCGAGCCGGGTCGCGGCCGCGCAGACGCGCGCCCCGGT
>QAPD01000003.1 GCA_003052455.1 Sphaerisporangium cinnabarinum
GTGCGCCGTCGCCACTCCGCGGGCCGCCGCGACGCGCGTCGCCGCTCCCGCCGCGGCGTGCGTCGCCCGCCCCGTCGCGGGGCGTGCGCCCGCGCCCTGCGTCGCCGGAGCGGCGTCCGTCCTTCGAGCTCATGCGTGTCCTTCGTCCGTCGGTCCGTGCGTGACGTCGCGCGTCACGCCGGGTGTCGTGGCGGTCGGCGCCGGTGCGCCGTCCGCGTCGTCAGCCGCGGCGCCGGGAGCGTCCGTCGGCGCCGCGACGCCCGTCGGCCGCGCGGGAGCGCGCAGGTCGGCGAGCCCGTCGAGGCCCTCGAGGTCGTCCATGTCCGGCAGGTGCGGCGCGAGCGGGGGGAGCTCGTCGAGCGACGTGAAGCCCATCCGCTCGAGGAAGTACCCCGTGGTGCCGAAGAGGCCGGCGCCGGTGTGCGGGTCCTGGCCGACCTCGGCCACGAGCCCGCGCGCCACGAGCGTGCGCACCACGCCGTCCACGTTGACCCCTCGCACCGCCGACACCTGGCCGCGGCTGACCGGTTGACGGTACGCGATCACGGCCAGAGTCTCCAACGCCGCCTGCGTGAGCCGGGCCGTCTGACCGCCCTGCACGAACCGGCCCACGACCTCGGCGTGCGCGGGCGCCGAGTAGACGCGCCACCCGCCGCCCGCCGCGCGCAGCTCGAACCCGCGCGGGCGCCCGCCGTCGTCGCCCCGGTACTCGGCGGCGAGCTCGTGCAGCGCGTCGAGCACCTCGTCGACCGGGACCGCGAGCGCCGTCGCGAGCTCGACCGGCGGGATCGGCTCGTCGGCGACCATGAGCACGGCCTCGAGCGCGGACGGCAGGCCGCCCGGGAGGTCGTGCACGGCGGGCGGGCGGGCGTCGTCCGGGGTCGGGCCGTCGTCGGGCAGCGTCACGCGGGGACCTCCTGGTCGGTGGCGGCGAGGGCGTCCGCCAGGTCGGGCTCGTCGCCCTCGTCGAACTCGCTGCCGACGCCGACGAGCGGCGGCTCGGCCGCGTCGTCGTCGCCCGACCACCGCACGGTGAGCTCGCCGAGCGGCGTCACCTGGTCGAACGCGACGAGCGCCTGACGGAACAGCTCGAGCAGCGCGAGGAACCGCGCGACGACCACGGCGGTCTCCCCCGCGTCGGCCACGAGGGCGCGGAACGTCGTCGTGCCGTGGCTGCGCACGCGCTCGACGACGATCCCCGCCTGCTCGCGCACGCTCACGGCGGGGGCGTGCAGGTGGTCGAGCGAGACGCCGGGCGGGGGCTCCTTGGGCGCGAGCGCGCGGGCCGCGAGCACGGCGAGCTGGTCCGGACCCATGGTCCACACGAGCTCGGGCAGCAGCGCGGCGAGGTGCGGCTCGAGCTGCACGACGCGCGGGAACCGGCGCCCCGCGCTCTCGAACCGCTCGGCGAGCAGCCCCGACACGTCCTTGTAGGCGCGGTACTGCAGCAGCCGCGCGAAGAGCAGGTCCCGCGCCTCCAGCAGCGCCAGGTCCTCGTCGTCCTCGACGCTGCCCGTCGGCAGCAGCCGGGCCGCCTTGAGGTCGAGCAGCGTCGCGGCGACGACGAGGAACTCGCTCGCGGTGCCGAGGTCCCAGCCGGGGTGGTCCTCCCCCGCGGCCCGCGCGACGGCGGCGGCGCGCTCGGCCGTGCGGATGTACGCGATGAAGTCGTCCGTCACGCGCGCGAGCGCGACCTCGGTGATGTCGAGCTTGTGCTTCGTGATGAGCGACAGCAGCAGGTCGAAGGGCCCGCTGAAGTTGTCGAGCCGGACCTCGAACCCGGTCCGTGCGGGCGGCTCGGTCGGTGGCGGCGGCTCAGGCGGCGTCGCCACGGGCGACCAGCTCCCGGGCGAGCTGCCGGTACGCGACCGCGCCCGGGTGGTTCGGCGCGTAGACGGTGATGGGCTCCGCCGCGACGGACGCGTCGGGGAACTTCACGGTGCGCCCGATCACGGTGTGGAGCAGCTTGTCGCCGAACGCCTCGTGCACGCGCGCCACGACCTCGCGCGAGTGCAGCGTCCGCGAGTCGAACATCGTGGCGAGGATGCCGTCGACGTCGAGGCGCGGGTTGAGCCGGTCGCGCACCTTCTCGATCGTCTCGACGAGCAGGGCGACGCCGCGCAGCGCGAAGAACTCGCACTCGAGCGGGATGAGGACGCCGTGCGCTGCGGTGAGCGCGTTCACGGTCAGCAGCCCGAGCGACGGCTGGCAGTCGACGAGGATCACGTCGTAGTCGTCGACGACGGGGCGCAGCACGCGCGACAGGACGGACTCGCGCGCGACCTCGCCCACGAGCTGCACCTCGGCGGCCGAGAGGTCGATGTTCGCGGGCAGCAGGTCGAGGTTCTCGACGTCGGTGCTCACGAGCACGTCGTGGATGTCCGCGCCGCGCTCCATGAGCAGGTTGTAGACCGTGCGGTCGAGCTCGTGCGGGTTGACGCCGAGGCCGACGGACGCGGCGCCCTGCGGGTCGAAGTCGACGAGCAGAACCTTGCGCCCGTACTCGGCGAGCGCGGCGCCCAGGTTGATGGTCGTCGTCGTCTTGCCGACGCCACCCTTCTGGTTGCACATCGCGATGATCCGGCCCGGGCCGTGCGCGGCGAGCGGGGCCGGGACGGGGAACTCCGGCAGGGTGCGGCCGACGACGTCGACGCGCGGCTCGGCGCCGGCGGTCCGGTCCGCGGGGCGGTCGACGGCGGGAGCCGCGTCCCCCTCGGCGGAGGTCGGCGGGGCGACCGGACGGACGGCGTCGCCGTGCGAGCCGTGCGCGCCGCGCGTCTCGGGCTGGGTCTCGGCCTGGCTGCTCACGTCCGCCACGGTATCGCAGGACCTCCCCGCGGCCGGTGCGCACGCGCCCGCGCGCCGCGTTCCGGGGACGGCGCGCCACAGCCGTCCCGCAGCAGTGGTGCCGCCGTCCCGCAGCCGTGGTGCGGCCGCCCCGGGGTGTCCGTCAGCCCAGCGCGCGGGGGTGCGCGGCCGCGTAGACCTCGCGGAGCGTGTCGGGCGTCACGAGCGTGTAGATCTGGGTCGTGGTGACCGACGCGTGGCCCAGCAGCTCCTGCACGACGCGCACGTCCGCGCCGCCCGCGAGCAGGTGGGTCGCGAACGAGTGCCGCAGCGTGTGCGGCGAGATGCGCTCGGGGTGCTCGATCCCGGCGCGCTCGGCCGCGGTGCGCAGCACGGCCCACGCGCTCTGCCGGGACAGGCGCGCGCCGCGCGTGTTGAGGAACACCGCGGGCGTCCCCCGCCCGTTCGCGGCGAGCGCGGCGCGCCCGCGCACGAGGTAGGCGTCGAGGGCGCGGCGCGCGAACGACCCGACGGGCACCACGCGCTCCTTGCCGCCCTTGCCCAGGAGGCGCACGGCGCCGCTGTCGAGGTCCAGGTCGTCGACGTCGAGGCTCACCGCCTCGGTGATGCGCGCGCCGGTCGAGTACACCAGCTCCAGGAGCGCGCGGTCGCGCAGGGGGCCGGGCCCGTCCCCGGCGCCGGACGCCTCGAGGATGCGCGCGACCTCGTCGGTCGAGATGGCCTTCGGCAGCCGCCGGCCCTGGGCGGGCGGGCGCACGTCGGCCGACGCGTCGGCGTCGGCGAGGCCCTCCGCCGCGCAGAACCGGTGCCAGCCGCGCACGGCCGCCACCGACCGGGCGGTCGAGGACGGCGACAGGGGCGCGCCGCCGTCGGCGCCGGTGCGCAGCGCGGTGACGTAGTCCGCGACGTCGTCCGCCTCGACGTCGCGCACGGCGTGGTTGCCGCGCGACGCGAGGAACGCGACGTAGCGCGCGAGGTCGCGGCGGTAGGCCGCGACCGTGTTGGCGGACAGCCCGCGCTCGACGGCGAGGTGCGCCAGGTACTCGCGCGCGGCGCGGTCCAGCGCCTCGGGCACGTGGGCCTCGCCGGCGCTCATGGCGTCACTGCCCTGCCGGGACGACCGGGCTCACAGCGGGAGGAAGACGTCGACCGCCACCGCGACGAAGAGCAGGGTCAGGTACGTGATGGACGCGTGGAAGACCTTCATCTCCCCCACCTTGCCGCCCTTGCCGTCGGCCTTGTCGCGCGCCCGGCGCAGCATCGTCACGCACGACGACAGGAACCAGGCGCCCAGGGCCGTGGCGACGACGCCGTACACCCAGGTCATGCCGGCGAGCGGCCACAGCGCGAGCGACGAGGCGACCATCGCGACGCCGTAGAGGATCATCTCGCGCGCGACCCTGCTGTCGTCCGCGACGACGGGGAGCATCGGGACACCAGCGTTCGCGTAGTCCCGCTTGAACTTCATCGACAGCGGCCAGTAGTGCGGCGGGGTCCAGAAGAAGATGACGAGGAACAGCGCGAGCGCCGCCCAGCTCAGCGAGCCCGTGACCGCCGACCAGCCGATGAGCACCGGCATGCAGCCCGCGATGCCGCCCCACACGATGTTCTGCGGGGTGCGGCGCTTGAGGATCATCGTGTAGCCGACGACGTAGATCGCGATCGCCGCGAACGTCAGCCACGCCGAGACGACGTTGACCAGCAGCGCGAACCAGACCAGCGACACCACGCCGAGGACGGTCGCGAAGACGAGCGCCGCGCGCGGGGAGATCTCACCCGTGACGAGCGGGCGCCGCTTGGTGCGGTTCATGACCTCGTCGATGTCGCGGTCGAGGTAGCAGTTGTAGACGTTCGCGGACGCCGCGGCGAGCGTGCCGCCGACGAGCGTCGCGAGGATGAGGCCCAGCCCGGGCAGCCCGCCCTGCGCCAGGAACATCGTCGGCACCGTCGTGACGAGGAGGAGCTCGATGATGCGCGGCTTGGTGAGGGCGACGTAGGCGCCGACCCGCTCGCGCAGCGCGCGGGTCGCGCCGGCGACCTCGGCCGTCGGGGCGACGGAGGTCGCGGGGGCCGTCGGGGAGGACGGCTGCTGGGTCGACGCGGCGCTCGACGGGCTTCCGGTCCCGTCGATCGGTGCCTGGCTCGTGGTGTGCACGCGCTTCGGTGTTCCGTTCTGAGGTGGGGGGCGAGCTGGGACGGACCGCCGGTCGTCCTCGTTCATCGTACGTCCCCGCCTGCGCGGGGGCCGACCGGACGGGCCGGGCGATTGTGTGACATCCGACCGAAATCCAGCACGTGGGCACCGCCCGGCCGGGAACGGCGCGCGCGTATAGGCTGGTGCCTGCGACCGTCCCGCGTCGGACCGCCCGCCACGGACGTGGTCTCCGGGCGACGCGACGGGCACCGGGCCGCCCCGCCCCCTGAGGCGTGAGGCCGGGAAATGTTCAACGGTTGCTTCGAGATGTCGCGAGGATCCGGGGCGCGCGCTCCGGACGGGAATGAGGTTCGGTGAACGCGTTGTCCCCTGCTCACACGCCCCTGGACTGGACGGACCTGGACGACCGGGCCGTCAAGACGATCAAGGCGCTCGCCGCCGACGCCGTGGAGAAGGTGGGCAACGGCCACCCGGGCACCGCGATCTCGCTGGCCCCCGCCGCGTACCTGCTGTTCCAGAAGGTCATGCGCCACGACCCGTCCGACGACCACTGGGTCGGTCGTGACCGGTTCGTGCTCTCCGCGGGCCACTCGTCGCTGACGATCTACCTCCAGCTCTTCCTCGCCGGGTACGGCCTGGAGATGGAGGACATCGAGGCGCTGCGCACGTGGGGCTCCAAGACCCCCGGCCACCCCGAGTACAAGCACACCCGCGGCGTCGAGATCACGACCGGCCCGCTCGGCCAGGGCCTCGCGTCGTCGGTCGGCATGGCGTTCGCGGCGCGCCGCGAGCGCGGCCTGCTCGACCCGTCGACCACGCCGGGCGAGTCGCCGTTCGACCACCACGTCTACGTCATCGCCTCCGACGGCGACCTGCAGGAGGGCGTGACGAGCGAGGCCTCCTCGCTCGCGGGCCACCAGCAGCTCGGCAACCTCGTCGTGATCTGGGACGACAACAAGATCTCGATCGAGGACGACACGGACATCGCGTTCACCGAGGACGTCCTCGCTCGCTACGCGGCGTACGGCTGGCACACCCAGCGCGTCGACTGGACCAACGGGGGCACCGGCTACACGGAGGACGTCGACGCGCTGCACGCCGCGATCGAGGCCGCCAAGTCCGAGACGGGCAAGCCCTCGATCATCGCGCTGCGCACGATCATCGGGTACCCGTCGCCCACGAAGCAGAACACCGGCGGCATCCACGGCTCCGCCATGGGCGCCGACGAGATCAAGGGCCTCAAGGTCGAGCTCGGCCTCGACCCCGAGGCGAGCTTCGCGATCGACGACGAGGTGCTCGCGTACACGCGCGCCGTCGGCGAGCGCCAGGCCGACGCCCGCGCCGCCTGGGACCGCGCGTTCGAGGCCTGGAAGACGGCGAACCCGTCCGGCGCGGAGCTGCTCGACCGCCTCTCGCGCCGCGAGCTCCCGGCCGGCTGGGAGGACTCCCTCCCGACGTTCGAGGCAGGCAAGGCCGTCGCGACGCGCTCCGCGTCCGGCAAGGTCCTCACCGCGCTCAAGGACGTGCTGCCCGAGCTCTGGGGCGGCTCCGCCGACCTCGCGGGCTCGAACAACACGACGATGGACGGCGAGCCGTCGTTCGTGCCGGCCGAGCACGCGACGAAGAAGTTCCCGGGCCACGAGTACGGCCGTACGCTGCACTTCGGCATCCGTGAGCACGCGATGGGCGCGATCCTCAACGGCATCGTCCTGCACGGCGGCACGCGCGCCTACGGCGGCACGTTCCTCCAGTTCAGCGACTACATGCGTCCCGCCGTCCGGCTCGCCGCCCTCATGGAGATCCCGACGACGTTCGTGTGGACGCACGACTCGATCGGCCTCGGCGAGGACGGCCCGACGCACCAGCCCGTCGAGCACCTCGCGGCGCTGCGCGCGATCCCGGGCCTCGACGTCGTGCGGCCGGCCGACGCGAACGAGACCGCGTGGGCGTGGCGCACCGTGCTCGAGAACACCGAGCGGCCGGCGGGCCTCATCCTCACGCGCCAGAACGTGCCGACGTTCCCGCGCGGGACCGACGGCTACGCCGACGCGTCCGGCACGGCGCGCGGCGGCTACGTGCTGCTCGACACCGAGGGCACGCCCGACGTCATCCTCATCGGCACGGGCTCCGAGGTGCAGCTCGCCGTCGAGGCGCGCGAGATCCTCGCCGCCGAGGGCGTGCAGGCGCGCGTCGTGTCGCTGCCGAGCCGCGAGTGGTTCGACGGCCAGGACGACGCCTACCGCGAGTCGGTCCTGCCGTCCACGGTCCGTGCGCGCGTCTCGGTCGAGGCGGGCGTCGCGCAGGGCTGGCGCGAGCTCGTCGGCGACGCCGGCCGCTCCGTGAGCCTCGAGCACTACGGCGCGTCCGCGGACTACCAGGTGCTGTACCGCGAGTTCGGCATCACGTCCGAGGCCGTCGCGACGGCGGCGCGCGAGTCGATCGCCGCGGCGCGCGGCGACGACGCCCCGGGCGCCGAGCCCACCCCCTCGGAGGGCGGCACTGGCGACCTGCGCTGACCCTTCGTAGATTCCGAGGTGGGGCCGCGCACGCGGCCCCACCTCGGGACACCCCGGACGGCCGTCACGAGCGGCGACCCGGGAGCACGCCCGCAGCGAGAGCACCACGAGAGGAAGTCCGATGACGCAGCCCACCACCGTCCCCGGCCCCATCGAGCAGCTCACGGGAGCGGGCGTGTCGATCTGGCTCGACGACCTCTCGCGAGAACGGCTGCGCACCGGCAACCTCGCCGAGCTCGTGGCGACGCGCGGCGTCGTCGGCGTGACCACGAACCCCACGATCTTCGCGTCGGCGCTCGCGAAGGGCGACGCGTACGACGCCCAGCTCACCGACCTCGCGGCCGCGGGCACCGACGACGCGGCCGTGGAGGCCGCCGTCGAGCGCATCACGACGGACGACGTGCGCGCCGCCGCCGACCTCCTGCGCCCCGTCTACGACGCCACCGACGGCGTCGACGGGCGCGTCTCGATCGAGGTCGACCCGCGCCTCGCCCACGACGCCGACGCGACGGTCGTCACGGCGGAGCGTCTGTGGCGCACGATCGACCGCCCGAACGTCTACATCAAGATCCCCGCGACCGTCGCGGGCCTCGACGCGATCACGCGCACGCTCGCGCAGGGCATCAGCGTCAACGTGACCCTCATCTTCTCCCTCGCGCGCTACCGCGCCGTCATGGAGGCGTTCGCGATCGGGCTGGAGCAGGCGCGCGCCGACGGCGTCGACCTCGCGCCCGTGGGCTCGGTCGCCTCGTTCTTCGTCTCGCGCGTGGACACCGCCGTGGACGCCGCGCTCGAGAAGGTCGGGACGCCCGAGGCGCTCGACCTGCGCGGGCAGACGGCCGTGGCGAACGCGCGCCTCGCGTTCGAGGCCTACGAGGAGTTCCGCCAGACGGACCGCTGGCGCTCGCTCGCCGCGTCCGGCGCGCAGCCCCAGCGCCCGCTGTGGGCCTCGACGGGCGTGAAGAACCCCGAGTACCGCGACACGATGTACGTCGACGAGCTCGTGACGGACGGCGTCGTGAACACGATGCCCGAGGCGACTCTCCAGGCGTTCGCGGACCACGGCGTCGTGACGGGCGACACGATCACCGGCACGGCGTCCGCGTCGAGGCGCACGATCGAGACCGTCGAGTCGTTCGGCGTCTCCCTCGTCGAGGTCACCGACCGCCTCGAGGCCGAGGGCGTGCGCAAGTTCGAGGACAGCTGGATCGAGCTCCTCGCCACGACGCGCGACAACCTGCGCCGCCTCGCCTCCTCCTGACCCCGGCGCGCGGCGGTCGTCTCGCCCGCGCGTCCGACCTGCGGGAACGACGGCGCACCCCGTGGCGACGCCCCTATGATCCGCAGACGCCCCAGACCTTCTGCAGTCCTCCGACCCCTCCCCGAACGGAACGGTGCCACCAGGTGAGACCGGCCAAGATCACGCCAGAGCACAACCCTCTGCGCGACCCCCTCGACCTGCGCCTGCCCCGGATCGCGGGCCCGTGCGGGCTCGTCATCTTCGGCGTCACGGGCGACCTCGCCCGCAAGAAGCTCATGCCCGCGGTCTACGACCTCGCCAACCGCGGCCTGCTGCCGCCGGGCTTCGCGCTCACGGGCTTCGCGCGCCGCGACTGGGAGGACCAGGACTTCGCGCAGGTCGTGCACGACGCCGTCAAGGAGCACGCGCGCACGCCGTTCCGCGAGGCGACGTGGCGCCAGCTCTCCGAGGGCATCCGGTTCGTCCAGGGCTCGTTCGACGACGACGAGGCGTTCGAGCGACTGCGCGAGACGGTCGAGACGCTCGACGCCGAGCGCGGCACGGGCGGCAACCACGCGTTCTACCTGTCGGTCCCGCCGAGCGCGTTCCCCGTCGTGTGCCGCCAGCTCGCCGAGTCCGGGCTGTCCCGCTCGGCGGAGGACGCGTGGCGCCGCGTGGTCATCGAGAAGCCGTTCGGCCACGACCTCGCGAGCGCTCGTGAGCTCGACGCCGTCGTGTCGGAGGTCTTCCCGCCCGACTCGGTCTTCCGCATCGACCACTACCTCGGCAAGGAGACGGTCCAGAACCTCCTCGCCCTGCGCTTCGCCAACCAGATGTTCGAGCCCATCTGGAACGCGAACTACGTCGACCACGTGCAGATCACGATGGCCGAGGACATCGGCATCGGGGGCCGCGCGGGCTACTACGACGGCATCGGCGCCGCGCGCGACGTCATCCAGAACCACCTCCTCCAGCTCCTCGCGCTCGTCGCGATGGAGGAGCCGGTGTCGTTCGACGCGCCCTCCCTGCGGGCCGAGAAGATCAAGGCGCTCTCCGCCGTGCGGCTGCCGCGCGAGCTGTCCCGGCACACGGCCCGCGGCCAGTACGCCGCCGGCTGGCAGGGCGGCGAGGAGGTCATCGGCTTCCTCGAGGAGGACGGCATCCCCGACTCCTCCACCACGGAGACGTACGCGGCGATCCGCGTCGACATCGACAACCGCCGCTGGGCGGGCGTCCCGTTCTACCTCCGCACGGGCAAGCGCCTCGGGCGTCGCGTGACCGAGGTCGCGGTCGTGTTCAAGAAGGCCCCGCACCTGCCGTTCGAGAGCTCGCAGGCGTCGGACCTCGGGAACAACGCGCTCGTGATCCGCGTCCAGCCGGACGAGGGCGTGACGATGCGCTTCGGCGCCAAGGTCCCGGGCACCGCCATGGAGGTCCGCGACGTGACGATGGACTTCGGCTACGGGCACGCGTTCACCGAGTCCTCGCCGGAGGCGTACGAGCGCCTCATCCTCGACGTCCTGCTCGGCGACCCGCCGCTGTTCCCCACGCGCGAGGAGGTCGAGCTCTCCTGGAAGATCCTCGACCCGATCACCGCGCACTGGGCGGCGAAGGGCAAGCCCGAGCAGTACCGGTCGGGCACGTGGGGCCCGGAGTCCGCCGACGCGATGCTCGCGCGCGACGGCCGCGCCTGGCGGCGCCCGTGAGCGCCCCCGCGCCCGCCGAGCGGGCCGCGCGCACCCGAGAGACCCCCCGACCCCGTCGTGCGCCGGTACGCGGCACGACCCTCCGACCGGCGAGGACCCCGCGATGATCATCGACCTGCCCGACACGACGACGAACGCGGTGAACAAGCGCCTCGTGCGCCTGCGCGACGAGGGCGGCGCGATCGCGCTCGGGCGCGTCCTCACGCTCGTCGTCATCGCGCGCGAGTCCGACGTCGAGACGTCGATCGAGGCGGCGAACGACGCGAGCCGCGAGCACCCGTGCCGCGTCATCGTCGTCGCCCCGTCCGGGCGCAGCGCGACGCCGCACCTCGACGCGCAGATCCGCGTCGGCGGCGACGCCGGTGCGTCCGAGGTCGTCGTGCTCCGCACCGCCGGGCCGTTGCTCGAGCACGCGGACACGCTCGTCATGCCGCTCCTGCTGCCCGACGCGCCCATCGTCGTCTGGTGGCCGGGCCAGCCGCCCGCGTCGCCCGACGACGACCCGGTCGGCGCCATGGCGCAGCGGCGCATCACCGACTCGATCACGGCGAAGGACCCCGAGGCCACGCTCGCGCAGCTCGCGCAGACGTACGGTCCGGGCGACTCCGACCTCGCGTGGGCCCGCGTGACGCTGTGGCGCGGCCTCATCGCCGCGGCGCTCGACCAGCCGCCCTACGAGCCGGTGACGAGCGTCGTCGTCGAGGGCCAGGCGAAGCACACGTCGCTCGACCTGCTGGCCGCCTGGCTGGGCTCGCGCCTGCGCTGCCCGGCGCAGGTCGTGCGACGGCGCGGTGCCGAGGCGATCACGCGCGTGACTCTCGAGCGCAAGAGCGGGCCGATCGTCCTCGACCGCCCCGACGGCCGGACGGTGACGATCAGCCAGCCGGGCAAGCCCGACCGCCGTGTCGCGCTGCCCATCCGGACGCTCAGCGAGGCCCTCATCGAGGAGCTGCGCCGCCTCGACCCCGACGAGATCTACGGCGAGGTGCTCACCAAGGGGCTGCAGAAGGTGGGCGCGTGACCGCCGCCCGGCCGGACGCCCCGGCGCGCCTCGTCGTCGTGCACCCCGACGCCGCCGTGCTCGCCGAGGCCGTGGCGTCGCGCCTCGTGACGCGGCTGCTCGACGTGCAGTCGGTCCGCCGCCCCGTGCACGTCGTGCTGACGGGCGGGACCGTCGGGATCGCGAGCCTGGCGGCGCTCGCGCGCCACCCCGCGCGCGACGCCGTCGACTGGTCAGGCGTGCACGTCTGGTGGGGCGACGAGCGCTTCCTCGCGTCCGGCGACGGCGAGCGGAACGAGACGCAGGCGCGCGAGGCGCTCCTCGACCACCTGCCGCACCTCCCTCCCGAGAACGTGCACCCGATGCCGGCGGCCGACGCGGCGGCGACCCCCGAGGAGTCGGCGACCGCGTACGCGGCGACGCTCGCGGAGCACGCGCCGGACGGCCGGCAGGTCCCGGCCTTCGACGTCCTGCTGCTCGGCATGGGTCCCGACGGCCACGTCGCGTCGCTCTTCCCCGGCCACCCCGGGCTCGACGTCACGGGCACCCCGACGGCGGGCGTCCACGGCTCCCCCAAGCCGCCGCCCGAGCGGGTCACGCTGACGTTCGAGGCGATCGCCCGGGCCCGTCAGGTGTGGGTCGTGGCAGCGGGCGCAGAGAAGGCCCCGGCAGTGGCGTCGGCCCTGTCGGGCGCGTCGGCGCACGCGACCCCTGCCGCCGCGGTCGCGGGCACGGAGGCGACGCTGTGGCTCGTCGACGTCGCCGCGGCCGGTACGGGGACCCCGACGGCGTCGGACGCGAGCCGCGCATGACGACGGGCGGCGAGCGCACGACGGACCCCGCAGTCACGTGGGACGCCGTCGACACGTACTTCGCGCCCCTCGTGGCCGAGGACGACGTGCTCGCTGCCGCGTCGGCGCGCGCCCGAGACGCCGGGCTCCCGGAGATCCAGGTCTCCCCCGCGCAGGGCCGGCTGCTGCAGCTCCTCGCGCTCACATCGGGCGCGCGACGCATCCTCGAGGTCGGCACCCTGGGCGGCTACTCGACGATCTGGCTCGCCCGCGCCCTGCCGTCCGACGGCACGCTCGTCACCTGCGAGATCGACCCGGCGCACGCCGCCGTCGCGCGCGAGTCGCTGGCCGCGGCCGGGCTGTCGGAGGTCGTCGACGTCGTCGTCGGACCGGCCGCGGACACGCTGCGAGGGCTCGTCGCGGGCGGCGCCGCACCGTTCGACCTCCTGTTCGTCGACGCGGACAAGCCGTCGAACCCGGTCTACCTCGACCTGGCACTGCAGCTCTCGCGCCCCGGCACGCTCGTCGTCGTGGACAACACCGTCCGCGGCGGGGCCGTCGCGGACGCGACGAGCACCGACCCGAACGTGCTCGGCGTGCGGGAGATGGCGGACCGCGTCGTCGCGGACCCGCGGCTCGACGCCACGGCCGTGCAGACCGTCGGGTCCAAGGGGTACGACGGCTTCGTGCTGGCGCGCGTGCGCGCCTGAGCCGCTCTCCGTACCGGCCCGAGCGGGGTCAGCGGCCGCGACGGGCGCGCAGCGCGGCGAGCGCCTCGTCGAGGATCGCGACGCCGTCCTCGTCGCTGCGCCGCTCCTTCACGTACGCGAGGTGCGTCTTGTAGGGCTCGTTGCGCGACGGCGTCGGCGGGTGCTCCTGGTCCTGACCGGCCGGGAACCCGCACCGCGGGCAGTCCCAGGTCTCCGGGGCCTCGATGCCCGCCTCCGAGGAGAAGCTGGGTCGCGTCTCGTGGCCGTTGGCGCACCAGTACGACACCCAGAACCGCGGCGCGATCTCGCCGCGCTCGGACTCCCCGAGCGGTCCCGCCCCGACGCGCGACCCCCGGATCGCGTTACCACCTGCCACGTGCTCTCTCCCCCGTCCGTGCCGTCGTCGGCACTCGTTCCTGCCCGGACCGCGCGACCCTGCGCGGGTTGCCCCCTGCCGACTGCGGACTCTCCTGCCGTCCCGACGACGCCCTGGTGGGTGCGTGCGGTCAGACGACCTTCTGGAGGAGACCCAGGAGCACGATGACGACGGCCCAGACGAGGGCGAACGCCACGGTGATGCGGTTGAGGTTGCGCTCGGCGACGCCGGAGCTGCCCACGGAGCTCGAGATCCCGCCGCCGAACATGTCGGAGAGGCCGCCACCCTTCCCCTTGTGCATGAGCACGAGCAGGGTGAGGAAGGCGCTGGTCAGCACCAGCAGGATCTGGAGGATGATGCGCAGCACGTCCACGAGTACGTCCTTGAGGCTCAGGGCCGGCCCGACCGATGTCGGGACCGACCGCACGGTTGTCGTGCGCGGGCGTGACCCGCGGCACAGGGGACAAGAGTAGGCGACGCGGGGCCGCTGCGGCCAACCCCGTCCGCCGTCGTCCCGGGACGGCGGCCGGCGGCCCCGGGACGCGGTCCCGGGGCCGCCGGTGCGAGGTGCGGCGCGGAGGTCAGGCGCCGGTCGCGTGCGACTGGTAGCGCGCGATCTTCGCGAACTCCTCGGGGTCGAGGCTCGCGCCACCGACGAGCGCGCCGTCCACGTCGGGCTGCGCCATGATCGCGGCGACGTTCGACGACTTCACCGAGCCGCCGTACAGGATGCGCGTCGCGTTCGCGAGGTCCGCGTCGTAGAGGTCGCCGAGGGCGCCGCGGATCGCACCGCAGACCTCCTGGGCGTCCTCGGGCGTCGCGACCTCGCCCGTCCCGATGGCCCACACGGGCTCGTACGCGATGACGAGCGTCGCCAGCTGGGGGGCCGGGATGCCCGCGAGGGCGCCCTCGACCTGCGCGAGCGTGTAGGCGATCTGCTCGCCGGCCTTGCGCACGTCCAGGCCCTCGCCCACGCACAGGATCGGGGCGATGCCCTGGCCCACGGCGGCGACGATCTTCTCGTTCACCAGGGCGTCGGTCTCGCCGTGGTACTGGCGGCGCTCCGAGTGCCCGATGGCGACGTAGCTCACGCCGAGCTTGGCCAGCATCGACGCCGAGATCTCGCCCGTGTACGCGCCCTCGGCGTGCGCCGAGACGTCCTGCGCGCCGTACTTGAGCTCGAGCTTGTCCGCGTCGACGAGCGTCTGCACCGACCGGAGGTCGGTGAAGGGCGGCAGCACGGCGACCTCGACGGCCGCGTAGTCGTGCTTCGCGTCCTTGAGCGTCCACGCGAGCTTCTGCACGGTGTGGGTCGCCTGGTGGTGGTCCAGGTTCATCTTCCAGTTGCCCGCCATGAGCGGGGTGCGGGTGTTCGCCACGGGTCCTTCTTCTCTCTATGGGGCCCGCGCCGCCCGCGGGGAGCGGGCGGCGCGGAGGGGTACGGGGGGCCGGTCAGCCCTCGAGGACGGAGATCCCCGGGAGGTCCTTGCCCTCGAGGAACTCGAGGCTCGCGCCGCCACCGGTCGAGATGTGGCTGAAGCCCGCCTCGTCGAAGCCGAGGATGCGGACCGCGGCGGCCGAGTCGCCGCCGCCGACGATGGTGAACGCACCGTTCGCCGTCGCGTCGACCAGGGCCTGGGCCACGGCGCGCGTGCCGCCCGAGAACGCCTCGAACTCGAACACGCCCGCGGGGCCGTTCCAGACGACGGTCTTCGCGTCGACGATCTTGCTCGCGAAGAGCTTCGCCGAGTCGGGGCCGATGTCGAGGCCGATCTTGTCGGCCGGGATCGCGTCCGCGGCGACGACCTCGTGCGGCGAGTCCGCGGCGAACGCGTCGGCCACCACGATGTCCGTCGGCAGGACGATCTCGACGCCGTTCTTCTCCGCGTCCGCGAGGTAGCCCTTGACCGTGTCGATCTGGTCCTCCTCGAGGAGGGACTTGCCGACGCCGTAGCCCTTCGCCGCGAGGAACGTGAACACCATGCCGCCGCCGATGAGCAGACGGTCCGCCTTGGTGAGCAGGTTCGCGATGACGCCCAGCTTGTCGGAGACCTTCGAGCCGCCGAGCACGACCGCGTAGGGGCGCTGCGGGTCCTCCGTCGCCTTGCGCAGCGAGTCGACCTCCTTGAGGACGAGCTCGCCCACCGCGGACGGGAGCACCTGCGCGACGTCGTAGACCGACGCCTGCTTGCGGTGCACGACGCCGAAGCCGTCGGAGACGAAGACGTCCGCGAGCTGCGCGAGGTCGCGGGCGAGCGCCTGGCGCTCCGCGTCGTCCTTCGACGTCTCGCGCGGGTCGAACCGGATGTTCTCGAGCAGCGCGACCTCGCCGTCGCCGAGCGCGGCGACCGTCTCGCGCGCCGAGTCGCCGACGACGTCCTGCGCCAGGTGCACCGGCACGCCGAGCAGCTCACCCAGGCGGGCCGCGACGGGCGCGAGGGAGTACTTCGGGTCCGGCTCGCCCTTGGGGCGGCCGAGGTGCGCGGTGACGATCACCTTCGCGCCCGCGTCCGTCAGCTTCTTCAGCGTGGGGAGCGCGGCGCGGATGCGCCCGTCGTCCGTGATGGTCGTCCCGTCGAGCGGGACGTTGAAGTCGGAGCGGACGAGGACGCGCTTGCCGCGCAGGTCGCCCAGGGAGTCGATGGTCTTCATGCGGTCTCCTACGGTTCTGTCGCCGTCGTGCGGGACGCCGGCCGGCAGCCGGCCCGGCCCGCACATGAGGACGTCCGCGTGCGCGTCACCGGGCGGTGCCGGGACGCGCACGCGGACGCATGGTGCTACGCAGGGCTGTGCTGCGTCAGCAGGTGGCTCAGAGCTTCTCGCCGACCAGGGCGGTCAGCGCGACGAGGCTGTTCGAGTAGCCCCACTCGTTGTCGTACCAGGAGACGACCTTGACCTGGTCGCCGATCACCTTCGTGAGCTTCGAGTCGAAGATGCTCTGGTGCGGGTTGGTGACGATGTCGCTCGACACGATCTCGTCGTCGACGTACTCGAGGATGCCCTTGAGCGGGCCGTCGGCGGCCGCCTTGAGCGCGGCGTTGACCTCGTCCACCGTGACCTCGCGCGAGGCGGTGAAGGTGAGGTCCGTCGCCGAGCCGGTGATGACCGGGACGCGCAGCGCGTAGCCGTCCAGCTTGCCCTTGAGCTCGGGCAGGACGAGCGACACGGCCTTGGCCGCACCCGTCGAGGTCGGGACGATGTTCTGCGCGGCGGCGCGGGCACGACGCAGGTCGCGGTGCGGGCCGTCCTGCAGGTTCTGGTCACCCGTGTAGGCGTGGATCGTGGTCATGAGACCACGCTCGATGCCGATCGAGTCGTTGAGCGCCTTGGCCAGCGGGGCGAGGCAGTTCGTGGTGCACGACGCGTTCGAGATGATGTGGTGCGCGGCCGGGTCGTACTGGTCCGAGTTCACGCCCATGACGAACGTGGCGTCCTCGTTCTTGGCCGGGGCCGAGATGATGACCTTCTTGGCGCCGGCGTCGATGTGCGCCTTCGCCTTGGTCGCGTCGGTGAAGAAGCCGGTCGACTCGATGACGATGTCGGCGCCGAGCTCGCCCCAGGGGAGGTTCGCCGGGTCGCGCTCCGCGAGCGCACGGATCTTCTTGCCGTCGACGATGATGTTGTCGTCGTCGAAGTCCACGCTCAGCGGGAAACGGCCGAGGACCGTGTCGTACTTGAGCAGGTGCGCGAGCGTCTTGTT
This sequence comes from Sphaerisporangium cinnabarinum, assembly GCA_003052455.1. Classification (GTDB taxonomy): domain Bacteria; phylum Actinomycetota; class Actinomycetes; order Actinomycetales; family Cellulomonadaceae; genus Cellulosimicrobium; species Cellulosimicrobium cinnabarinum. Next base: position 17,003 of record QAPD01000003.1, read on the forward strand.
GTCCGTGAGGTCGTTCACGCCGACGATCTCGATGTCGGCGCCCGACTCGACGATGGCGCGGTAGAAGTTCCGTCCGATACGACCGAAGCCGTTGATACCGACGCGGATGGTCACAATGCCCTCCTCAGGGCGCGCCGGTTGTCCCGACGCACACGGTTGATGCCGAACGATCACGTACGCCGTCGTACGCAGGTGGTGATCGCGCCCGTGCCCCGCTGCCCGGATCCCGGCACAGCACCCTCCGTGCTCGTGGACCGTCACGGCGACAGCCGGGACCACCCACGCCCACGAGGGGTGTCAGCGAAGGAGCACGTCGTTGTCACCTGACACTGACGAGCCTATACCAACACCACTCCGTCATGTGACCTGAATCCCATGCTTCGGGACCATCGTCCCGCCGGTGCGTGACGTCCAGGGGGCGGGCGCCGCCGCGCCCGGCTCACGGGCACACGAGGTTCGGACGACCGCCCGCGCGCCTCAGAGGTCGAGCAGCTCGGGGCTCAGCCCCGCCTCGGTGTCCGGGATGCCGAGCTCGGCCGCGCGCTTGTCGGCCGTGGACAGCAGGCGGCGGATGCGCCCCGCGACCGCGTCCTTGGTGAGCGGCGGGTCGGCGAGCTGGCCGAGCTCCTCGAGCGACGCCTGCTTGTGCGCGAGGCGCAGCTCGCCCGCCTCGCGGAGGTGCTCCGGCAGGTCGGGGCCCAGGATCTCGAAAGCCCGCTCGACCCGGGCGCCCGCGGCGACGGCGGCGCGCGCCGAGCGGCGCAGGTTGGCGTCGTCGAAGTTGGCGAGCCGGTTCGCCGTGCCCCGCACCTCACGACGCGCACGACGCTCCTCCCACACGAGGACCGCCTCGTGCGCGCCGAGGCGCGTGAGCAGCGCGCTGATCGCGTCGCCGTCGCGGATCACCACGCGGTCGATGCCGCGGACCTCGCGCGACTTGGCGGACACCCCCAGGCGCCGCGCCGCGCCGACGAGCGCGAGGGCGGCCTCCGGACCGGGGCACGTGATCTCGAGGGCCGACGAGCGCCCGGGCTCCGTGAGGGACCCGTGGGCGAGGAAGGCACCGCGCCACGCGGCCTCGGCCTCCTCCACGCCGCCGGAGACGACCTGCGGGGGCAGCCCGCGCACGGGCCGGCCGCGCTGGTCGAGGAGGCCGGTCTGACGGGCCAGGGACTCGCCGTCGCGCACGACGCGCACGACGTACCGGCTGCTCTTGCGCAGGCCCCCGGCGGACACCACGATCAGCTCGCTCGTGTGGCCGTAGACGTCCGCGATGGTCTCCCGGAGACGACGCGCGGCGATGGCGGTGTCGAGCTCGGCCTCGATGACCACACGACCCGAGATGAGGTGCAGGCCGCCGGAGAAGCGGAGCATCGCGGACACCTCCGCCTTGCGGCACGAGGTCTTGTCCACCCGCAGTCGTGCCAGCTCGTCCTTCACCTGTGCCGTGAGCGCCATGCGGGACATCCTGCCACCGATGGGAGCGTGTCGCGGCGGCGTCCCGGAGCGCGGGGGCGGTCCCCGCGGTGCCGGGCGAGCACCCGGGTCCGGGCTCCTCGCGCACGCGCCCGCGAGGGGCGCAGGAGGTGTCGACGGCTCAGCGGGCGGGTGAGCCGACGTCGCCGAGGACGTCGTCGAACACGTCGCGGTAGGCGGCCGCGAGGCGCAGCGCGTCGTGCCGCGGCGTGCCGTCGCCCCGGCGGACCTGCCGCAGCAGGAGCCGGGCGCCCATGCGCGCCGCGGCCTCCGCGAGCTGATCGGTGTCCTCGACCGCGGACGGGTCCGCCACGACGGCGTCGATCCGCAGCCCCGGCGCGTGCTTGTGCAGCACCTCCAGGTGCTCCGTCGCGGTGAGCCCGAACGTCTCCCCCGTCTCGCTCGAGAGGTTGAGCGTGACGCACCGCCGCGCCGGCGTCTCGTGCAGGGCGCGTGCGAGCTCGGGCACGAGCAGGTGCGGCATCACCGACGAGAACCACGACCCGGGCCCGAGCACGACCCAGTCCGCCTCCTCCACGGCCCGCACCGCCTCCGGGCACGCCGGCGGGTCCGCGGGCACGAGCCGGAGCTGCTCGATGCGGTCGTGGGTGACCGCGACACGGCTCTGCCCGACGACGGTCTCGAGCCGGCCCTCCGCCCAGACGTCCGCCTCGATCCGGAGCGGCACCGCCGCCATGGGGAGCACGCGCCCCCGCGCCCCGAGGAGCTTGCCGACCCAGTCGAGACCGGCCACCGGGTCGTCGAGCAGCTCCCACAGCGCGACGATGAGCAGGTTGCCCACCGCGTGGTTGTCGAGGTCGCCCTGCGACGTGAAACGGTGCTGCAGGAGCGCGCTCCACGTGCGGCCCCACTCCGAGTCGTCGCACAGGGCCGCGAGCGCCATGCGCAGGTCTCCCGGCGGCAGGACGCCCAGCTCCTCGCGCAGGCGCCCCGAGGAGCCGCCGTCGTCGGCGACGGTGACGACCGCGGTGAGGCGGTCCGACATGAGCCGCAGTGCCGACAGGCTCGCGGAGAGCCCGTGGCCGCCGCCCAGGGCGACGACGGCGGGGTTGCGCAGGCTGACCACGGTGCCGGTCACTCCTTGCCGAGGTCGCGGGCCGTGACGATGACGCGCTGCCCCTGGGCGCGCAGGCGTGCGGCGATCGCCTCGCTGATCGCGACGGACCGGTGCTTGCCGCCCGTGCAGCCGACGGCGATGGTCACGTAGCGCTTCTCCTCCCCCAGGTAGCCGGCCAGCACGGGCTCGAGCGCGTTCACGTACCGGTCGACGAACTCGAGCGCGCCGGGCCGTCCGAGGACGTAGTCGCGCACGGGCGCGTCGCGGCCCGTGAGGTGGCGCAGCTCGGTGATCCAGTAGGGGTTCGCGAGGAACCGCACGTCGACGACGTGGTCCGCGTCGAGCGGCAGCCCGTACTTGAACCCGAAGGAGACGACGTTGATGCGCAGCGTCTCGGGGGTGCCGTCGGCGACGGCGGCGCGCACCTCGCGCGCGAGGTCGTGCACGGTGAGCTCGGACGTGTCGATGACGACGTCGGACCGCTCCTCCAGGCTCGCGAGCAGGCGCCGCTCCTCGGCGAGGCCGTCGAGGATGCGCCCCTCCCCCTGCAGCGGGTGCGGGCGCCGCACCTGCTCGTAGCGGCGCACGAGCACCTCGTCCGACGCGTCGAGGAACAGGATGCGGTAGAACACACCGCTCTGGCGGAGGTGGTCGAGCACCTCGACGAGGTCGGTGAAGAACTCGCGCCCGCGCACGTCGACGACCGCCGCGATGCGCTCGAGCGTCGAGCCGGACCGGGTCATGAGGTCCACGAGCGGGACGATCATGCGCGGCGGCAGGTTGTCGACGACGTACCAGTCGAGGTCCTCCAGGACCGCGGCCGCGCGGGTGCGGCCGGCGCCCGACATGCCCGTGATGATGAGCACCTCGGCCTCGCTCGGCTCGGGGGCGTGGGTCGCGGCCTCGATCGCGGGGATGCCGCTGGGGACGGTGGTCGGGGAGGGCTCCGGCACGCGGGCGGGCTGGCCCTGCGGGCTGAGGTCCGGGGTCGGCTCCGAGGTCATGCCCCCAGCATGCCAGCCGTCACGCGCGGGCCGCGGCCTCGTCCTGCGCCGGAGTGTCCCGCGAGGTCCGGTCGGGGTTCTGGGGCAGCACCGCCGAGGCGTCGTCGGGCGACGGCGTCGGGGCGTCGCCGTCCGGGGCGCCTCCCCCGAGCGCCGCGACGACCGCCTGCGCGGTCCGCTCGCCCATGCCGCGGACGCTCGCGATCTCCTCGACGCTCGCCGCGCGCAGCCGCTTGAGGGAGCCGAAGTGCTTGAGGAGCGCGGTGCGCCGCGCCGGGCCGAGACCGGGGACGTCGTCGAGCGCCGAGGCCGTCATGCCCTTGCTGCGCTGCCTGCGGTGCTGGGCGATCGCGAAGCGGTGCGCCTCGTCGCGGACGCGCTGGAGCAGGTAGAGGCCCTCCGAGGAGCGCTGCAGGATCACGGGGTACTCCTCCCCCGGCACCCAGACCTCCTCGAGCCGCTTGGCGAGGCCGCACAGCGCGACGTCGTCGATGCCGAGGTCGGCGAGGGCCCGCGCCGCGGCGGCGACCTGCGGCGGCCCGCCGTCGACGACGACGAGGTTCGGCGGGTACGCGAAGCGCGCGCGCCGGTCCACGGGCGCGTCCGGGTCCACCTCGCCGCTGCGCGGCACGTAGCCCGCCGCCTCCGCCGCGCGCTCCGCCCGCCGGGCCGCGGCGTCGGAGCCGTCGGCGACGTCGTCCGCCTCGAGGTCCAGCTCGACCTCGCCCGAGCGGGAGCGGTCGGACAGGTAGCGCTTGAAGCGGCGCGAGATCACCTCGTACATCGCCGCCGTGTCGTCGGCCGCACCGTCGCCGTCCGGGCCGCGGACCGTGAAGTGCCGGTACTCGCTCTTGCGCGCGAGCCCGTCCTCGAAGACCACCATCGACGCGACCTGGTACGTGCCCTGGTTGTGCGAGACGTCGTAGCACTCGATCCGCAGCGGCGCCGTCTCGAGCTCGAGCGCCTCCTGGATCTCGCGCAGCGCCTGGCTGCGGGTCGTCAGGTCGCCCGCGCGCCGCGTGCGGTGCAGCGCGAGCGCGTGCTCCGCGTTGGCGCGCACCGTCGCGGCGAGCTCCTTCTTGTCCCCGCGCTGCGGCACGCGGACGTCGACCCGGGCGCCCCGCAGCCCGGAGAGCCACGTGGTGACCTGGTCGGTGTCCGGCGGCAGGACGGGCACGAGGACCTCGCGCGGGACGGCGTCGCGCGCGAGGTCGCGCCCGGCGCGCGTGCCGGCGTCCGCCGCGACGGCCTCCTCCGCCGCGCCGTACACCTGCTGCAGCAGGTGCTCGACGAGCTCGGCGTCCGTGACGTCCTCGACCTTCTCGACGATCCAGCCGCGCTGGCCGCGGATGCGACCACCGCGCACGTGGAACACCTGGACGGCCGCCTCGAGCTCGTCGCCCACGAGCGCGAACACGTCGGCGTCGGTGCCGTCGCCGAGCACGACCGCGTTCTTCTCCGTGGCCCGCTGGAGGGCGGCGATGTCGTCGCGCAGCCGCGCCGCGGCCTCGTACTCCATGGCGGCGGCGGCCTCGTTCATCTTGCGCTCCAGCCGGCGCACGAACCGCTGCGTGTCGCCCGCCATGAAGTCGCAGAAGTCCTCGGCCAGCGCCTTGTGGTCCTCGGGCGTGATGCGCCCGACGCACGGCGCCGAGCACTTGTCGATGTACCCGAGCAGGCACGGGCGGCCCGTCTGGTGGGCGCGCTTGAAGACGCCCGCCGAGCACGTGCGCACCGGGAACACCCGCAGCAGCAGGTCGAGCGTCTCGCGGATCGCCCACGCGTGGCCGTAGGGCCCGAAGTACCGCGTGCCGGGCCGCTTCGCGCCGCGCATCACCTGCGCGCGCGGGAACTCGTCGCCCATCGTCACCGCGAGGTACGGGTAGGACTTGTCGTCGCGGTACTTGACGTTGAACCGCGGGTCGAACTCCTTGATCCACGTGTACTCGAGCGCGAGCGCCTCGACCTCGGTGCCGACGACCGTCCACTCGACCGACGCGGCCGTCGTGACCATCGTCTGGGTGCGGTGGTGCAGGTTCGCGACGTCCTGGAAGTAGTTCGACAGGCGCGCGCGCAGGTTCTTGGCCTTGCCGACGTAGATCACGCGACCGTGCTCGTCGCGGAACCGGTAGACGCCCGGCGAGGTGGGGATCTCCCCCGGCGCAGGGCGGTACGTCGCGGGATCTGCCATGTTCTCCAGCCTAGGTCAGGCCACCGACGCCGGTGGCTCGGTGGGAGCGGGCGGGGCACGGGGGGCACGGGGGCACGTGAGGCGCGACGGGGCGCGGCGCCACGAGCCATGGCGACGTCGTGTGACGCGCGTCACCGGCCGTTAGGGTGGCGGCCATGAGCGCACAGCACGGCTACGCCGCGACGACCCGCTGGACCGGCGCGGGCGACCGCGGGACCGCGTCCTACACCGCCTACAGCCGCGACCACGAGGTGCTCCTGGACGGGCGCCCGCCGCTGCCCGGCTCCGCGGACCCGGCGTTCCGCGGCGACCCGACCCGGTACAGCCCCGAGGAGCTGTTCCTCGCGAGCCTGTCGCAGTGCCACATGCTGTGGTTCCTCCACCTCGCGGCTGCGGCGGGCGTCGTCGTGCGCGAGTACGTCGACGACGCGACCGGCACCATGCGCGTGGAGTCCGGCGGCGAGGGCCAGTTCACGGACGTCACGCTGCACCCCCGCGTGGTGGTCGACGACGGACCGGGCACGGACGAGGCGGCGATGGCGACCCTCCACCAGCGCGCGCACGACCACTGCTTCATCGCGCGCTCGGTGAACTTCCGGGTGCTCGTCGAGCCGGCACCCGCCCGGCGCGCCGCCGCCTGACGCGGGGAGCGCCGAGCACTCGCGGCGCACCGAGCACGCGCGGCGCACCGAGCGCGCCGCGCGGGTGCGAGCCCGCTCGAGCCCGCACCCGCACCGCACCCTCGCTAGGCCGCGGACGCCTTGCGGCGCCCGGCCTTCGGCTTCTCGTCGGTCGCCCGACGCGCCGCGGCGGACCGGCCCTTCGTCCCCTTGCCCGCCTTCGCCGCCGGCGCCGACGCCTCGGAGGTCGCCGGCGCGGGGCCGACGGGCACGGGGTCGTTCCCGTCGAGGATCTCCGCGAGGAAGCGCCCGGTGTGGCTCGCCTCGACGCGCGCGACCTGCTCGGGAGTGCCCTGCGCGACGACCTTGCCGCCGCCGGAGCCGCCCTCGGGGCCCATGTCGACGACCCAGTCCGCGCTCTTGATGACGTCGAGGTTGTGCTCGATGACGAGGACGCTGTTGCCCTTGTCGACCAGCGACTGGAGCACGCCGAGCAGCTTGCGGATGTCCTCGAAGTGCAGGCCCGTCGTCGGCTCGTCGAGCACGTAGATCGTGCGGCCCGTCGAGCGCTTCTGCAGCTCGCTCGCGAGCTTGACGCGCTGCGCCTCGCCGCCCGAGAGCGTGGGGGCGGGCTGCCCGAGCCGGACGTAGCCCAGGCCGACCTCGACGAGCGTCTTGAGGTGCCGTGAGATCGCGGGCACGGCGGCGAAGAACTCGGCCGCCTCCTCGATCGGCATGTCGAGGACGTCCGCGACGGTCTTGCCCTTGAAGTGCACCTCGAGCGTCTCGCGGTTGTAGCGCGCACCGTGGCACACCTCGCACGGCACGTAGACGTCCGGGAGGAAGTTCATCTCGATCTTCAGCGTGCCGTCGCCCGAGCACGCCTCGCAGCGACCGCCCTTGACGTTGAACGAGAACCGGCCCGGCGTGTACCCGCGCACCTTGGCCTCGGTCGTCTCCGCGAACAGCTTGCGCACGTGGTCCCACACGCCGGTGTACGTCGCGGGGTTGGACCGGGGCGTGCGCCCGATCGGCCCCTGGTCCACGTGCACGACCTTGTCGAGGTGCTCGAGACCGGTGACGCGCGTGTGCCGGCCCGCGACCTGGCGGGCGCCGTTGAGCTCGTTGGCCAGCACGGTGTAGAGGATCGAGTTCACGAGCGTCGACTTGCCGGAGCCCGAGACGCCCGTGACCGCGGTGAACGTCCCGAGCGGGAAGCTCACGTCGATGCCCGTGAGGTTGTGCTCGCGCGCGCCGACCACCTTGATCTGGCGACCCGGGTCGGTCGGGCGCCGCTGCGCCGGCAGCGGGATGCTGCGCCGTCCCGACAGGTACGCGCCGGTGACGGACTCCGGCGCCTCGAGCAGGCCCGCGTAGTCGCCCGAGTGCACGACGCGCCCGCCGTGCTCCCCCGCGCCCGGGCCGATGTCGACGACCCAGTCCGCGGTGCGGATCGTGTCTTCGTCGTGCTCGACGACGATGAGCGTGTTCCCGAGGTCGCGCAGGCGCGTGAGCGTCTCGATGAGCCGACGGTTGTCACGCTGGTGCAGGCCGATGCTCGGCTCGTCGAGCACGTAGAGCACGCCGACCAGGCCGGAGCCGATCTGCGTCGCGAGCCGGATGCGCTGCGCCTCGCCGCCGGAGAGCGTCGCGGCCGGCCGCTCGAGCGAGAGGTAGTCGAGGCCGACGTCGAGCAGGAAGCCGAGCCGCGCGTCGATCTCCTTGAGGACCTCGGTCGCGATGGCACGCTCGCGCGCGCCGAGCTCGAGCGACCCGAGGAACGCCGCGGCCTCGCGCAGGGGGAGCCGGCACACGTCCCAGATGGACCTGCCACCGACCTTGACCGCGAGGACCTCCGGCTTGAGGCGGGCCCCCTCGCACACGGGGCACGGGACCTCGCGCATGAAGGCCTCGTACTTCTCCTTCGACCAGTCCGACTCGGTCTCGGTGTGCCGACGCTCGAGGAACGTGATGACGCCCTCGAACCCCGTCGAGTACTGCCGCTCACGGCCCCAGCGGTTCTTGTACCGCACGTGGACCTGGTGGTTCTGGCCGTGGAGCACGGCCTTCTTCGCCCGCTCCGGCAGCGCGCGCCACGGCGTGTCCATGGAGAACCCGAGGTCGTCCGCGAGCGCCGTGAGCACGCGCTCGAAGTACTCCGACGAGATCTGCGCCCACGGCGCGACCGCGCCCTCCCGCAGCGACTTCTCGACGTCCGGGACGACGAGGTCCGGGTCCACCTCGAGACGGAACCCGATGCCCGTGCACTCCGGGCACGCGCCGTACGGCGCGTTGAAGGAGAACGTGCGCGGCTCGATCTCGTCGAGCGCGAGCTCGTGGTCGTTCGGGCACGCGCGCTTCTCCGAGAAGCGGCGCTCCCGGGCCGGGTCGTCCGCGTCCGCGTCGACGAGCTCGACGACGACGAGCCCGCCGGCGAGCCCGAGGGCCGTCTCGACGGAGTCGGTGAGCCGGCGCTGGACGCCCTCGCGCGCGACGAGGCGGTCGACGACCACCTCGATGTCGTGCTTGAGCTTCTTCTCGAGCGCGGGGACGTCCGTGAGGGTGCGCACCTCACCGTCGACGCGGGCGCGGGCGAAGCCCTTGGTCTGGAGCTCCTTGAAGAGCTCGGAGTACTCGCCCTTGCGGCCGCGCACGACCGGGGCGAGGACCTGGTAGCGCGTGCCCTCGGGCAGCTCGAGGAGACGGTCGACGATCTGCTGCGGGGTCTGCGCGGTGACGCGCTCGCCGCACACCGGGCAGTGCTGCGTCCCGGCGCGCGAGAACAGCAGGCGCAGGTAGTCGTAGACCTCGGTGATGGTGCCGACGGTCGAGCGCGGGTTGCGGTTCGTGGACTTCTGGTCGATCGAGACCGCGGGCGACAGGCCCTCGATGAAGTCGACGTCCGGCTTGTCCATCTGGCCGAGGAACTGGCGCGCGTACGCGGACAGCGACTCGACGTACCGCCGCTGCCCCTCCGCGAAGATGGTGTCGAAGGCGAGCGACGACTTGCCCGAGCCGGAGAGCCCCGTGAAGACGATGAGCTTGTCGCGCGGGAGGTCGAGGTCGACGTTGCGCAGGTTGTGCTCGCGGGCACCGGAGATGACGAGGCGATTGCTCACCGCAGCATCGTACGGCCGACCACCGACACTCGCACAGGTGTTCGACGTCACCTTCGCACGCCACGCGGCGAATGCTCACGAGCGGGCCACGCGCGGGCCCGTCGCCGTGACCCGCGTCACCGCGGTGCCGGGTATCGGCACCCTGCCCGTCGCGGCGGACGGCACACTGGGCCCATGACGTACACCGGACAGGTCGCCGTGGGCGGCCCGCACGACCTGCGACGCCTGGACGAGGTCGAGATCCGCAAGCTCGCCGTCGGGCCGCTCGCCAACGACGTCTATCTCCTCACGTGCCGACGCACCGGGGACCAGCTCCTCGTGGACGCCGCCGACGCGGCCGACGACGTGCTCGCCCTCGTGCGGGCCGGCTCGCCGTCGGGACGGCTCGACGACGTCGTCACGACGCACCGGCACGCCGACCATCTCCGCGCGCTGGCGGAGGTCGTCGCCGCCACGGGTGCGTCGTCGGCCGCCGGCGAGGCCGACGCGGACGCCGTCGCCGCGGCGTCCGGCGTCCCGGTCGCCCGCGGTCTGCGGCACGGGGACGTCCTGCGCGTCGGCGCTCTCGACCTCGAGGTCGTCGCGCTCCGCGGGCACACGCCGGGCTCCGTCGCGCTCGCCTACCGCGAGCCGGACGACGCCACCGAGCCCGAGGCCGTGGCCGGCCGCGTGCACCTGTTCACCGGGGACTCGCTGTTCCCCGGCGGCGTCGGCAACACCGACCGGGACCCGGCGCGGTTCGCGAGCCTGCTGTCGGACGTCGTCGCGCGCGTCTTCGACCGGTTCGACGACGCCACGTGGGTCTACCCCGGTCACGGCGCCGACACGACGCTCGGTGCCGAGCGGCCGCACCTCGACGAGTGGCGCGAGCGGGGCTGGTAGCGCGGGGCTGGTAGCGGCCGGCAGGGAACGCGGCGGCGCAGCCGAGGCGCGGACCCGACCGCGCGCCGTCGGGACGGCCTGGTTCACTGGCTCCATGCCGATCCACGCCGTCACCTACGTCTACGCCGACCGCCCCGCGGAGCTCGACGCCCTGCGCCCCGAGCACCGCGCGTTCCTCCGCGCCCTGCACGAGCGCCGCACGCTCCTCGCCTCCGGCCCCCTCCCCGCCCACGAGGAGGCACCCGCCGGAGCGCTGCTCGTCCTCGACGGCGAGACGCCCGACGACGTCGCCGCGGTCCTCGACGAGGACCCCTTCGCACGCGCAGGGCTGGTCGCGGAGCGCACGGTCCGCCCGTGGTCACCGGTGATCGGCGACTGGGCGGACCGCGTCTGAGGCAGGGCACGCGCGCGCTGTCCGCACCCTTGCCGGGTCCGGCTAGCGCGCGGCGCCCCCGCGGGGGCCTGCGCCTCGCGGCGGGGTCTCCCCCGCGGCGGGCGCCTCGTCGGTCACGGTCGCCGTCGTGTCCTCCGCGGACGGCGCCGCGGTGCCGGGCTCCGCGACGGCAGGCGGCGCGCCCTGCGCGTGCAGCGCACGGGTGCGCAGCAGGCTCGCGACGGTCGTCACCGCGAGCGCCCCGACGATCACCACGAGCGAGAGCCAGATGGGGACCGTCGGCACCGCCTCGAGGTGGTCGCCGCCGTTGATGAACGGCAGCGTGTTCTCGTGCAGCGCCTCGAGGATGAGCTTGACGCCGATGAACCCGAGGATGACGGCCAGGCCGATCGGCAGGTAGACGAGCCGCTCGAGCAGGCCCCCCAGGAGGAAGTAGAGCTGGCGCAGGCCCATGAGGGCGAACACGTTCGTCGTGAAGACGATGAACGGGTCCTGCGTGAGCCCGAAGATCGCCGGGATCGAGTCGAACGCGAACAGCAGGTCGGTGCTGCCGATCGCGAGGAACACGACGACGAGCGGCGTGAAGACCCGCTTGCCGTCCTCGACCGTGCGCAGCCGGCCGCCGTCGTACCGGGAGCCGAGCGGCAGGACCCGGCGCAGCGCCCGCACGGCGCGGTTCTCGTGGTACTCCTCGGGCTCGTCGCCGCCCGCCACGAGCTTGATCGCCGTGTACACGAGGAACGCGCCGAACAGGTAGAACACCCACACGAACTGGGAGATGATCGCCGCGCCCGCCAGGATGAACGCCCCCCGCAGGACGAGCGCGACGATGATGCCGACCATGAGGACGCGCTGCTGCTGCTCCCGCGGGACGGCGAAGCGCGCCATGATGATGACGAACACGAACAGGTTGTCCACGGAGAGGCTGTACTCCGTGAGCCACCCCGCGTAGAACTCCCCGGCCGGGGCCGCGCCCCCCACCGCTCCGACGACCGCCCCGAACACGAGCGCGAGCGCGACGTAGAACCCGACCCACAGCGCGCTCTCGCGCATGGACGGGACGTGCGGTCGGCGCCCGACGACGAACAGGTCGACGAGGAGCAGGACGGCGAGCGCCGAGAGCGACGCCCACTCGAACCAGACGGGGAGTTCGTGAACCATCGGTGGCTAGCCCTCCGAGATCTCGGCCTCGCGCCGGCGGTCGGCGCGGTCCTTGGCCAGGCTCGCGATCGTGGTGATCGCGAGCACGACGACGATGAACCCGAGGGACAGGGCGGTCGGGATCTCCGGGATGACGGTGATGTGCTCACCGCCGTTGATGAAGGGCACCTCGTTCTTGTGCAGCGCGTGGATGAGCAGCTTCACGCCGATGAAGCCGAGGATCGCCGCGAGGCCGTAGGCGAGGTAGACGAGGCGGTCGAGCAGGCCGTCGATGAGGAAGTAGAGCTGGCGCAGGCCGAGCAGCGAGAACGCGTTGGCCGCGAACACGAGGTACGTCTCCTGCGTGAGACCGAAGATCGCGGGGATCGAGTCGACGGCGAACAGCAGGTCGGCGCTCCCGATCGCGATCATGACGATCAGCATCGGGGTGATGAAGCGCTTCCCGTCGATCTTGGTCGTCATCTTGTCCTCGACGTACGACTCCGTCGTCGGGAACAGGCGGCGGGTCAGCTTGAGCGCGCCGTTCTCGTGGAACTCCTCGTCGTGGCCCGAGCCCGCCTTCACCTGGGCCCACGCCGTGTAGAGCAGGAACGCCCCGAAGACGTAGAAGATCCAGCTGAAGTTCTCGATGAGCGCCGCGCCCAGGAAGATGAAGATGGTCCGCAGGACGAGCGCGATCGTGATGCCGATCAGCAGGACCTTCTGCTGGTACAGCCGCGGCACGCGGAAGCTCGTCATGATGAGGACGAAGACGAAGAGGTTGTCGACCGACAGGCTCTTCTCGGTGATGTAGCCGGCGAAGTACTCGCCGCCGTACGTCGAGCCCCAGACGGCCCAGACGATGCCGCCGAACGCGAGCGCGACGGCGACGTAGCCCGCGGACCACCAGCTCGCCTCGCGCAGGCTCGGCGCGTGCGGGGTCCGCACGTGCCCGACGTAGTCGACGGCGAGCATCGCGAGGATGACGCCGACGGTGACGATCCAGACCCAGACGGGGACGTCCATGCAGAAACCTCCGGTACGTAGCACTGAGTACCGAAGGTCTCTTCCGCCACGCACCGCCAGGCGCGCGCGTCCGTGACGCGGGCTGGTGGTTGCGGGACCGGTGACACCGGGCCGACGACTGCGCCGACCGTGATGACGACATCACCGCGGAGGAATACTCCCCTTCAACGAGGAGCCAGCATAGGCCATCGCTCCTGCTCGTGTGACAACACCACGCCACCGTGGACTGTTCCGCGGGCGCGCCCAGGACGGCGCCCGGCCGGTCCCCCGGAACCGATCAGGCCGTCGCGGCGTGCATCTGGCGCAGCTCCTTCTTGAGCCCCGAGATCTCGTCGCGCAGCCGCGCCGCGAGCTCGAACTGGAGCTCGCCCGCGGCCGCGTGCATCTGGTCGCTCAGCTCCTGGATGAGCTCCGCGAGGTCGCTCGCCGCGGCGCCCGCGAGCCGGTTGCCCGACGACGCACCCTCCTTCGGCCCGCCGGGCACCGGAGCCTTGCCCTTCGCGCCCTTGCCGGGCTGGCGGTAGCCGCCGGCCAGGAGCTCGGCGGTGTCCACGTCCTCGCGCGCGAGCATGTCCGTGACGTCGGAGATGCGCTTGCGCAGCGGCGTCGGGTCGACCCCGTGCTCGGTGTTGTACGCGATCTGCTTCTCGCGGCGGCGCTCGGTCTCCTCGATCGCCGCGGCCATCGCCGGCGTGATCCGGTCCGCGTACATGTGCACCTGGCCGGACACGTTGCGGGCCGCGCGGCCGATCGTCTGGATGAGCGACTTGGGCGAGCGCAGGAAGCCCTCCTTGTCGGCGTCGAGGATCGCGACGAGCGAGACCTCCGGAAGGTCGAGACCCTCGCGCAGCAGGTTGATGCCGACGAGGACGTCGTACTCGCCGAGGCGCAGCTCGCGCAGCAGCTCGACGCGGCGCAGCGTGTCGACCTCGGAGTGGAGGTAGCGGACCCGGACGTCCTTCTCGAGCAGGTAGTCCGTGAGGTCCTCGGCCATCTTCTTGGTGAGCGTCGTGACCAGCACGCGCTCGTCACGGTCGACCCGCTCGCGGATCTCGTGCAGGAGGTCGTCGATCTGGCCGGTGGTCGGCTTGACGATCACCTCCGGGTCGACGAGGCCCGTCGGGCGGATGATCTGCTCGACCACGCCGTCCGACATCGAGAGCTCGTAGTCGCCCGGCGTGGCCGACAGGTACACCGTCTGGCCGATGCGCTCGACGAACTCCTCCCAGCGCAGCGGGCGGTTGTCCATCGCGCTCGGCAGGCGGAACCCGTGGTCCACCAGGCTGCGCTTGCGCGACATGTCGCCCTCGAACATCGCCCCGATCTGCGGCACGGTCACGTGCGACTCGTCGATGACGAGGAGGAAGTCCTCCGGGAAGTAGTCGAGGAGGGTGTTCGGGGGCGAACCCGCCTCGCGGCCGTCGATGTGCCGCGAGTAGTTCTCGATCCCCGAGCACGTGCCGATCTGGCGCATCATCTCGATGTCGTAGGTGGTGCGCATGCGCAGGCGCTGCGCCTCGAGCAGCTTGTTCTGCCGCTCGAGCTCGTCGAGCCGCTCCGCGAGCTCGGCCTCGATCGAGGAGATGGCGCGCTCCATGCGCTCCGGGCCGGCGACGTAGTGCGTCGCGGGGAACACGTGGATGCTCGGCTCGGAGCGGATGACTTCTCCCGTGAGCGGGTGCAGCGTCTGGATGCTCTCGATCTCGTCACCGAAGAACTCGATGCGGACCGCGAGCTCCTCGTAGACCGGGATGATCTCGACCGTGTCCCCGCGCACGCGGAACGTGCCGCGCGTGAACGCCATGTCGTTGCGCGTGTACTGCATGGTGACGAACTGCCGCAGCAGGTCGTCCCGCTCCACCTGCATGCCGACGTCGAGGCGCACCATCCGGTCGACGTACTCCTGCGGGGTGCCGAGACCGTAGATGCACGACACCGACGCCACGACGACGACGTCCCGGCGCGTGAGCAGGGAGCTCGTCGCGGAGTGGCGCAGCCGCTCGACCTCGTCGTTGATCGACGAGTCCTTCTCGATGTAGGTGTCCGTCTGCGCGATGTACGCCTCGGGCTGGTAGTAGTCGTAGTACGAGACGAAGTACTCGACCGCGTTGTTCGGCAGCAGCTCGCGGAACTCCGTCGCCAGCTGGGCGGCGAGCGTCTTGTTGGGGGCCATGACGAGCGTGGGGCGCTGCAGCTCCTCGATCAGCCAGGCCGTCGTGGCGGACTTCCCCGTACCGGTGGCACCGAGGAGCACGACGTCCTTCTCGCCCGCGCGGACGCGCTGCGAGAGGTCCGCGATGGCCGTGGGCTGGTCGCCCGACGGCTGGTACTCGGAGATGACCTCGAACGGAGCGGTGGCGCGCTGGAGATCGGTCACGGGACGCATGCGTCCACGGTACGTCGCGCCACCCACATCGTTCGCGCGAGCGCCTCGACCGGCCGCTCGCTCCCTACACCGGAAATCACCCGTGCGCAATTTGGAAGGCGTGGTGCCGAACCCCTAGTGTTCCCACGACCAGCCCGCTCCCCGACGCCCGTGGAGCACCGGCGACCGGGCCGACCACGGGCGACGAGGTCCGCGCGCGGCCCTGTCAGCACGACCGACCCTCGACCTGGAGCCCCCATGCGCCTGAACCCCGCGCGCCCCCGCGGTATCCCTCTGATCCTCCTCACGACCCTGGCCCTGTCGGCCGGGCTCGCCGCACCCGCGAGCGCCACGCCCGCCGTCGGTGCCGACGACGTCTGCTCCGCGGACGCCACGACCCGCCCCGTCGGCGTGTACGAGCTCACGGCCGTGGAGGACACGGGGGTCGGCATCTGGGCCGGCGGCGGGCTCACCGTCACGACCGCGACCGAGCTCGAGGGCCGCGTCGTCGTCGGCGGGGACGCCGACCTCGCCGGGGCGGGCTCCCTCAACGTCGGGACCGCGGGCGGCGGCGGCTCGGGGATCACCCCCGCGGGCGGGACCGACATGCTCGTCGTCGGCGGCGACCTCGCCACCGCGCGGAACACGCAGGTCGGGTTCCACGCGTCGCGCGGCGGCAACGTCGTCGTGGGCGGCACGATCACGGGCGCCGTCCCGAGCACGGAGAGCGCGAACGCGCTCGGCACGCACGGGTCCGTGCGGCAGGGCGTGGGCCGGGACGCGGCGCTCGCCCCCTACGAGGAGCTTCCCGCGCTCGTCGCCGGCATCGCCGCCGACGCGACCGACGGCGCCGAGGAGGTCGCCCCCGAGAACGGCGTCCTGACCGTCGAGGCGGGCGCGCGGTACGCCCTCACGGCGGAGGGCGCCGCGTCGCTGCGCGAGCTGCACGTCACGGGCACCGGCCCGGTGCTGCTCAGCGTCAGCGGCTCCACGGTGCGCATCCCGTCCCTCGCGTACGTCGCGTACGACGGCGTGCGCCTCTACCAGGCGACCCAGTACCTGTCGTCCCACTTCCTCTGGGCGTTCCCGGACGCGACGCAGGTCGCGCTCGGCACGAACGACCAGTTCCCCGGCACGATCGTCGTCCCGCGTGCCGACGCGACGCTCACGGTCTCCACGTCGACCAACGGGCGCGTCCTCGCGAACGGCGCGGTCGCCTACACCGGCGGGGCCGGCATCGAGCACCACAACTACCCGTTCGCAGGCCCGTGCGAGCCGGTCCCCGTCGTCACGGAGCCCGAGCCCGAGCCGTCGCCCGAGGCCCCGACCCCGGGGGGCACCGAGACGACGACGCCCCCGACGACCACCGAGACCCCCGGCACCGGGGTGCCGACCGAGCCCGCGGCGGAGAGCGCGCCCTCCCCGGAGGCGACGCCCGTCGCGAGCGCGGACCCGACGCCGTCGGCCGCGCCCACCGGTGAGTCCGCGGCGGGGAGCGGGCTGGCCTCGACCGGCGCGTCCGTCGTCGTGCTCGCCGTGGTGGCGGCGCTGCTGCTCGCGGGTGGCGCGACGCTGCTCGTCGTCGTCGCCCGACGCCGCGCGGCGAGCTGACGCCCGAGCGCCGGGGCCGGCGGGGCGCCCTGCCGGCCCCGGTGCCCGCTCAGCTCTCGGAGCCCGCGGCGACCCGCGGCTCGGGCGCGCCGCGCAGTGCCTGGCGCACGATCGCGGCGACGGCCGTCACCTGGTCCTCGATGGGTACCACGCCGGCATCCGGCACGTGCACGAACCCCGCACGGCGGCCCGGTGCGGAGCCCCAGTGGTGCATGAGGGCGTAGAACACGTCGTTGCACACGTACGTGCCGGCCGTCCCGGACACCTCCACGGGGACGCCGACCTCCCGGACCGCGAGGAGCGACGCCTTGAGCGGGAGCGTGGACCAGTGCCCCACGGGCGCCCCCGGCACGACCGGGACGTCGACCGGCTGCGCTCCGGCGTTGTCAGGGATCCGGGCGTCGCGCACGTTCACGGCCACGCGTTCGAGGCGCACGCGTCCGGCACCGCCCGCGAGCCCCAGCGCGACGACGACCTCCGGGTCGTGCTCGCGCACGGCGGCGTCGAGCGCGGGCCAGGCGCCGGCGAACGTCACGGGGAGCCGGACGGCGACGACGCGGTCCCCCACGAGCTGCTCGCCGCGCTCGGCGAGCAGCTCGGCGGTCTCCCACGAGGGGTTCGTGGCGTCGCCGCCGAAGGGCTCGAAGCCGCTCACCACGACCGTCACGCCTCGCGCTCCTCGAGCTCCGCGAGCGCTTCCGCGTCGACCTCCGCGCGCACACGGGCCCAGAGCGCGTCGACCTGCGTGCGCAGCGCGTCGGGCTCGCCCGACCCGTCGAGGGTGACGTCCGCGGCTGCGAGGCGCGCCGCGTCGTCGGCCTGCGCGGCGAGCCGCGCACGCGCCTCGTCCTCGCTCAGCCCGCGCGACGAGACGAGACGGTCCACCCGGACGTCCTCGGGCGTGTGCACGACCACGACGCAGTGGAACCGCGCCGGGTCGCCCGTCTCGACGAGGAGCGGGATGTCGTGCACGACGACGGCCCGCCGGTCGGCCGCGCCGGCGGCGGCCTCGCGCTCGGCGGCGAGCCGCCGCACCTCGGGGTGGACGATCGCGTTGAGCCGCTCGCGCGCGGCGTCGTCGCCGAACACCACGCGCCCGAGCGCAGGCCGGTCGAGCGCGCCGTCCTCGTCGAGCACGCCGGGGCCGAACGCCTCGACGACCTCGTCGAGCCCGACGGTGCCGGGCGCGACGGCGTCCCGCGCGAGGGCGTCGTAGTCGACGACCACCGCGCCCAGCTCGGCGAAGCGGGCGAGCGCGACGGACTTCCCCGCCGCTATTCCTCCGGTCAGGCCGATGCGAAACATGCGTCCATCCTGCCAGCCGGCGCACCGCCCCGCGTCGGGGCGGCTACCGGCCACCGCGTGGCGCTCAGCCGTGGGACCCGGCGCCGGGGAGCTGCTCGGGCGTGGCGCCGCCGTCGGGCCGCTCGCCCGCGACGGCGCGCAGGAGCCGGAGCAGCTCGGCGCGCTCGTGCGCGTCCAGGCGGGCCAGCAGGGTGCCCGCGCTCGAGGAGCGCTCCGCCCCGACCTGCTCGACGACCTCACGCCCACGCGGGGTGAGCTCGACGAGCGTGGCGCGCCGGTCCTGCGGGTCCGGGGTGCGGCGCACGAGGCCGGCCCGCTCGGCGTCGTCGACCTTCGAGGTGACCGAGCGCGGGGCGACGTCGAGGGCCGACGCCACCGCGCCGAGCCGGCACGGTCCGTCGCAGCGGGAGAGGTAGCGCAGCATCCGGAACTGGCCGGGCGTCGTCCCCGCGGGCTCGAGCCGCTCGCTCGCCTCGCGGCGCACGCTCCGCAGCGCGGCGTGCAGGAGCGCGAGGAACTCCCCCGCCTCGTCGGGGGAGGCGGCCCGGCAGCCCGGGGGTGCGCCCGGCGTGGCAGGCTGGCTCGGGTCGGTCGTCACGAGGCGAGCGTACCGGGACCGGGCCCACTTGTGGTATCGGCTCATTGTGAGTTAGACTCACTATCGTTTCGCGCGAGCGATCCTCGGACCGCGCCCGCCGGACGGCCACCGCCGCCGCGGACGACGCGCCCCTCCCCCACCCAGGAGGCCCCATGTCTTTCCCCTCACCCCTCCCCGGCCACGGCGGCCCGCGCGGCATGCGCTCCTTCCGCCAGGACTCCTCCGTCACCACCCGGCGGCTGCACCGCGGCACGATCCGCCGGGTGCTCACGTTCGCCCGGCCCTACCGGCGCCAGCTCGCCGCGTTCCTCGTGCTCATCTCCGTCGACGCCGCCGCGGGCGCCGTCACCCCGCTGCTCTTCCAGCGCATCATCGACGACGGCATCACCGCCGGGGACGTCGGCCTGGTCGTCGCCCTCTCGGCCGTCGCCGCCGGTCTCGCCGTGCTCTCCGGCGCGCTCGGCGTGGCGCAGCGCTGGTTCTCCTCGCGCATCGGCGAGGGGCTCATCGTCGACCTGCGCACCGCCGTCTTCGACCACGTCCAGCGCATGCCGCTCGCCTTCTTCAGCCGGACGCGCACCGGTGCGCTCGTCCAGCGCCTCAACGGCGACGTCCTCGGCGCGCAGCAAGCGTTCACGTCGACCCTGTCGAACGTGTTCTCCAACCTGCTCACCGTCGTGTTCGTGCTCGCCGCGATGCTCTCGATGTCGTGGCAGCTCACGCTCCTCGCGCTCACCCTCCTGCCCGCCTTCGTCCTGCCCGCCCGCTGGGTCGGCAAGCGCCTCGCCGCGATCACGCGCGAGAGCTACGAGCTCAACGCCGAGGCGGCGCAGACGATGAACGAGCGCTTCAACGTGGCGGGCGCCCACCTCGTCAAGGTGTTCGGCGACCCCGACCGCGAGTCGTCCCGGTTCGCCGCCCAGGCGCGCCGGGTCCGCGACATCGGGGTGCGCCAGGCGATGTACGGGACCGTGTTCCGCGTCGGGCTGACCGTGGTCGCGTCCGTCGCCGTGGCGATCGTCTACGGCCTCGGTGGCGTCATGGCCATCTCGGGCTCGCTCACCGTCGGCACCGTCGTCGCGCTGACCGCCTACCTGGGCCGTCTCTACGGCCCCCTCACGGCCATGTCGAACGTCCAGGTCGACGTCATGACGGCGCTCGTCAGCTTCGAGCGCGTGCTCGAGGTGCTCGACCTCGAGCCCACCGTCACGGACGCCCCCGACGCCGACGACCTCGCCGCGGACGTCGCGCGCGAGGGCGCGAGCCTCGAGCTCGACGGTGTGACCTTCCGCTACCCGAGCGCGGCCGAGGTCTCCCTCGCCTCGCTCGAGTCCGTGGCGGTGGAGGGCACCGACCCGACGACCGACACGCTCCACGACGTCTCGTTCTCCGTGCCCGCGGGGGCGATGGTCGCGCTCGTCGGGTCGTCCGGCGCAGGCAAGACCACCGTGTCGCAGCTCGTGACGCGGATGTACGACCCGAGCGCCGGCCATGTGCGGATCGCCGGCCGCGACCTGCGCGACGTCACGCAGGAGAGCCTGCACGACGCCGTCGGCGTCGTCACGCAGGAGGCGCACCTCTTCCACGACTCGATCGCGGAGAACCTCCGGTACGCCAAGCCCGACGCGACGGACGCCGAGCTCGAGTCCGCCCTGCGGCGCGCGCACGTGTGGGACGTCGTCGCCGCGCTGCCGTCCGGCATGGACACCGTGGTGGGCGACCGCGGCTACCGGATGTCCGGCGGCGAGCGGCAGCGCCTCGCGATCGCGCGGGTGTTCCTCAAGGCCCCGCAGCTCGTCGTCCTCGACGAGGCGACGGCGCACCTCGACTCGGACTCCGAGGCGGCGGTCCAGGCCGCGCTCGCCGAGGCGCTGCGCGGGCGCACCTCGCTCGTCATCGCCCACCGGCTCTCGACCGTCCGCGAGGCCGACCTCATCGTCGTGCTCGACGCCGGCCGCGTCGTCGAGACGGGCACGCACACCGAGCTCCTGGCGCGCGGCGGACGCTACGCCACGCTCTACCGGACGCAGTTCGCCGACTTGCCCGCGCCGTCGGGCAGCGACCCGGCCCCGGCCCCCGTGCCGGCGACGGCGACCGCCTGACGGCCGAACCGCCGACCAGGCGGTCCCAGCTCGTCGACCAGGCGGTCCCGGCTCGTCCGCGGCCGCTGACGGACCAGAACCACCTGGTCGGCGCGTGGGTGCCAGGGTCCGTGCGTGCGGACATGGCGAAGGCCCGCCACCCCGAGGGGTGGCGGGCCTTCGTCTGCTCAGCGTGGCGTCCCGCGCGGGGCCGCCGGCCGGGTCAGTTGCCCGTGAGCTTCTCGCGGAGCGCGGCGAGCGCCTCGTCCGACGCGAGCGTGCCCGTCGCCTCGGCGGCCGGGGCCGACGAGTAGGACGTGCTGGACGACGACGACGAGCTCGAGGAGCTCGTGCTCTCGCCCGACGCGGCGTCGTAGTCGGCCTTGACGGCCTCGGCGACCTGCTTGCGGTGCGCCTCCCAGCGCTCGTGCGCCTTGGCGTACTCCGCCTCCCACGCCTCGCGCTGCGCCTCGAAGCCCTCGAGCCACTCGTTGGTCTCCGGGTCGAAGCCCTCGGGGTACTTGTAGTTCCCCTGGTCGTCGTACTCGGCGGCCATGCCGTAGAGCGCGGGGTCGAAGTCGTCCGACTCCGGGTCCACGCCCTCGTTGGCCTGCTTGAGCGACAGCGAGATGCGGCGGCGCTCGAGGTCGATGTCGATGACCTTGACGAAGACCTCGTCACCGACGTTGACGACCTGCTCCGGCAGCTCGACGTGGCGCACGGCCAGCTCCGAGATGTGCACGAGGCCCTCGATGCCGTCCTCGACGCGCACGAACGCACCGAAGGGGACGAGCTTGGTGACCTTGCCCGGCACGACCTGACCGATCGCGTGGGTCCGGGCGAACGTCTGCCACGGGTCCTCCTGCGTCGCCTTGAGCGACAGCGAGACGCGCTCGCGGTCGAAGTCGACGTCCAAGACCTCGACCGTGACCTCCTGGCCGACCTCGACGACCTCGGACGGGTGGTCGATGTGCTTCCAGGACAGCTCGGAGACGTGCACGAGACCGTCGACACCGCCGAGGTCCACGAACGCACCGAAGTTGACGATCGAGGAGACGACACCGGGGCGCACCTGGCCCTTCTGCAGCGTCTGCAGGAAGGTGGAGCGGACCTCGGACTGCGTCTGCTCGAGCCAGGCACGGCGCGAGAGGACGACGTTGTTGCGGTTCTTGTCGAGCTCGATGATCTTCGCCTCGATCTCCTTGCCGACGTACGGCTGGAGGTCGCGGACGCGACGCATCTCCACCAGGGAGGCCGGGAGGAAGCCACGGAGGCCGATGTCGAGGATGAGACCACCCTTGACGACCTCGATGACGGTGCCGGTGACGACGCCGTCCTCCTCCTTGATCTTCTCGATCGTGCCCCAGGCGCGCTCGTACTGGGCGCGCTTCTTGGACAGGATCAGACGGCCTTCCTTGTCCTCCTTCTGGAGGACGAGGGCCTCGACCGCGTCGCCGACGTTGACGACCTCACCGGGGTCCACGTCGTGCTTGATGGACAGCTCGCGGGAGGGGATGACGCCCTCGGTCTTGTAGCCGATGTCGAGGAGGACCTCGTCGCGGTCCACCTTGACGATCGTGCCTTCGACGATGTCGCCGTCGTTGAAGTACTTGATGGTCGCGTCAACGGCGGCGAGGAAGTCCTCCTCGGTGCCGATGTCGTTGACGGCAACCTGGGGTGCGGACTTCGCGGGGGTAGAGATGGTCATTGAGTTCGATGCTCCGATGCGGACAGGTGTAGTCGAGCGGGTAGGGTTTCTCGGCGCGTCTCCCGCCGACGCCCCCGGACGCTCCGACGCCGTGGTCGACGTCGTGGCTCGGGATGAAGGCGGGCGCAGCGCACCGCCGTCCACCTTATCCGGGTGTCACCCCGGCGGTCAACGCGGTCGCGCGCGCCCCGCCGGGGCGTCCCGGCTACCGGTTCCGCGTCACGCGAGCACGCGCGCGACCCGCAGCAGCTCTTCCGGGACCCGCTTGGGGCGGCCCGCGACCTCCGCGAGCGGCACGAGCTCGACGCGCTCGCCCCGCAGCGCCGTCATGACGCCCGACGTCCCCGCGCTCACCGCGTCCACGGCCGCGACGCCGAAGCGGCTGCCGAGGATCCGGTCGGTCGGCGTCGGCTCGCCCCCGCGCTGCACGTGCCCGAGCACCGTGAGCCGGGTGTCGAACCCGGTGCGCTGCGCGATCTCGGCGCTCACGCGCTCCCCGATGGACCCGGCGACGATCTCGCCGAACCGGCCGAGCTGCTGCGTGAACTCCATCGACGACCCCTCGCGCGGCACGGCGCCCTCGGCCACGACGACGATCGAGAAGTTTGCGTGGGCGCGGTGCCGGTGCCGGAGGAACTTCACGACCTGGTCGATGTCGAACGGCTGCTCCGGCGCGAGCACGACCTCCGCGCCGCCGGCGATGCCCGCGTTGACCGCGATCCAGCCGGCGTGGCGGCCCATGACCTCGACCACCATGACGCGGTTGTGGCTCTCCGCCGTCGTGTGCACGCGGTCCAGCGCCTCCGTCGCGATGTTCACGGCGGTGTGGAACCCGATCGACAGATCCGTGCCCTCGACGTCGTTGTCGATCGTCTTGGGGATGGCGACGATCTTCACGCCCGCCTCCGCGACGCGGCTCGCCGCGTGCAGCGTGCCGTCGCCGCCGATGCAGATCAGCGCGTCGAGGTGCTCCGCCTCGACCGTCGCGAGCACGGCGTCCATGCTGCCGTCCTCCTCGCGCGGGTGGAACCGGGCCGTGCCGAGCAGCGTGCCGCCCACGGGCAGGACGTTCCGGATGTCCTGACGGCCGAGCGGGTGCACGTCGCCGTCGACGACGCCGCGCCAGCCGTTGCGGAAGCCGATGATGGTGTGCCCGTACTCCCCCGTCCCCTGCTTGACCACGGCCCGGATCGCCGCGTTCAGGCCGGGGCAGTCGCCCCCGCCGGTGAGAAGTCCGATGCGCACCTGTTCCTCCGTCTCGTCGTCGCGTCGCGCGTCCTCGCGCGCATGCCGGGCGTCGACGGAGGTGCCGACCTCCGCGGCACCGCGTCACCCTCAACCCTAGCCACCCCCGCGCGACAGGTCACCGCCCGTCCCGGTCCGCGGGCACGCCGACGACCAAGGTCCCGACCGGACGGGCCGTGCGGCGGGCGCCGACGGGGAGAATGGGGGCATGAGCACGTCCGCCACGCCCGAGCCGCCCGTCGTCGCGCACTCCGGCGCGGCCCCCGGCCCGACCGCCGACGCCGGCTACCGCGACGTGCCCGCCACCGAGGGCGGCCGCGCCGGCCGCGGCTGGTGGGACGCCAACGCGCAGGAGTACCTCGACGAGCACGGGACCTTCCTCGGCGCGGCGGACTTCTGCTGGTGCCCGGAGGGACTGCGCGAGCGGGACGCACGTCTGCTCGGCGACGTCGCGGGACGCCGGGTGCTCGAGGTCGGCGCGGGCGCGGCGCAGTGCTCGCGCTGGCTCGTGACGCAGGGGGCGGAGGTCGTCGCGACGGACGTGTCCGGCGGCATGCTCGCCGCGGGGGCGGCCCTCGACCGGGCGACGGGCGTGCGCGTCCCGGCCCTCCAGGCCGACGCGCGCCGGCTCCCGTTCGCCGACGCCACGTTCGACGTCGCGTTCACCTCGTTCGGCGCGATCCCGTTCGTGCCCGACGCGGCAGCCGTCCACCGGGAGGTCGCGCGGGTGCTGCGGCCCGGCGGTACGTGGACGTTCTCGGTGACGCACCCGACCCGGTGGGCGTTCCCCGACGACCCGAGCGAGCACGGGCTGACCGCGAACCGGTCCTACTTCGACCGCCGGCCGTACGTCGAGACCGACGCCGCCGGCCGGGTCGTCTACGCCGAGTACCACCGCACCCTGGGCGACCACGTGCGCGAGGTCGTCGCCGCCGGGCTGGAGCTGCGCGACGTCGTCGAGCCCGAGTGGCCCGCCGACAACTCCGAGGTGTGGGGCGGCTGGGGCCCGGTGCGCGGCGCCTACCTGCCCGGGACGGCGATCTTCCGCACGCGCCTCCCGGGCTGAGTCGCCCGGGTCAGTGGCCCGCCTCGTGCCACGTGGCCCCGACGCCGACCGAGACGTCGAGCGGCACGTCCAGCTCGGCGGCCGCGCCCATCTGCGTGCGCAGCACCTCCTCGACCGCGTCGCGCTCGCCCGCAGCCACCTCGACCACGAGCTCGTCGTGCACCTGGAGGAGCAGCCGCGACCGGAGCCCGCGCTCGTCGATCGCGCGCTGCACGTTGAGCATCGCGACCTTGATGATGTCGGCCGCGCTGCCCTGGATGGGCGCGTTGAGGGCCATGCGCTCCGCCATCTGGCGGCGCTGCCGGTTGTCGCTCGTGAGGTCGGGCAGGTACCGGCGGCGCCCGAGGATGGTCGCCGTGTAGCCCGTGGCCCGCGCCTCGTCGACGACGCCCGTGAGGTAGTCGCGCACGCCGCCGAAGCGCTCGAAGTAGTCGTCCATGAGCTTCTGGGCCTCGCCCACCTCGATGGTGAGCTGCTGCGAGAGGCCGAACGCCGACAGCCCGTACGCGAGGCCGTACGACATGGCCTTGATCTTCGAGCGCATCGCGGGCGTGACCTCGGCCGCGGGGACCTCGAACACGCGCGACCCGACGTAGGAGTGCAGGTCCTCCCCGGACCGGAAGGCCTCGATGAGGCCCTCGTCGCCCGAGAGGTGCGCCATGATGCGCATCTCGATCTGGCTGTAGTCGGCCGTCATGAGGGTCTCGTAGCCCTCGCCGACGACGAACGCGCGCCGGATGCGCCGGCCCGCCTCGGTGCGGATCGGGATGTTCTGCAGGTTGGGGTCGGTCGAGCTGAGCCGGCCCGTCGCCGCGATCGTCTGCTGGAACGTCGTGTGGATGCGGCCGTCGTCGGCCACGGACTTCAGCAGCCCCTCGACCGTCTGGCGGAGCCGCGAGGCGTCGCGGTGGGCGAGCAGGTGCTCGAGGAACGGGTGCTGCGTCTTGACGAAGAGGTCCGCGAGCGCCGACGCGTCGGTCGTGTAGCCCGTCTTGATCTTCTTCGTCTTGGGCATCCCCAGCTGGTCGAACAGCACCTCCTGGAGCTGCTTGGGAGAGCCCAGGTTCACCTCGCGCCCGATGACGGCGTACGCCTCCGACGCGGCCGTCGCGACGAGGTCGCCGAAGTGCTGCTCGAGCTCGCGCAGGTACGTGACGTCCGCCGCGATGCCGCGCTGCTCCATGCGCGCGAGCACCTGGGACAGCGGCAGCTCGAGGTCGGCGAGGAGCGTCGTGGCCCCCCGGTCCTCGAGCTCCCCCGCGAGGACCTCGCCGAGCTGGGCGACGGCGAGGGCACGCACCGCGTCCCGCTCCTGCTCGCCGCTGCCGTCGAGCGAGAGGTCGAGCGCGCCCTGGGCGTCGTTGCCGGCCTCGGTGTCCGGGCGCAGCTCACGGTGCAGGTGCCGCACGACGAGGTCGCCCAGGTCGTAGCCGCGCTGGTCGGGGTGGCACAGGTACGCGGCGAGCTCGGTGTCGAACGTGACGCCGGCGAGGTCGTAGCCCCGCGCCGCGAGCTCGTGCCAGGCCGACTTCGCACCGTGCACGACCTTGGGCCGCTCCGGGTCGGCGAGCCACGCGGCGAGCGCCTCGTCGTCGGCCCCCGCCACGTCGGCGAGCTCGAGCGCGACGGCCGCCCCCGCGTCGTCGGACACCGCGAGGCCCCAGGCGTCCCCGCCGCCCGGAACGGCCTTGCCGGCCACCTCGACGCCGAGCGGGCGCGTGCCGTGCTCGGCCAGCCAGGCGCCCAGGCCCCCGGGCAGGACGTCGGCGAGCGCGACGTCGAACCCCGCCTCGGCCTCGACCTCGCCCTCGGGAGCGATCGCGAAGAGCCGGTCGCGCAGGGCGCGGAACTCGAGGGCGTCGAGCACGCGGTGGGCGGCCTCGCGGTCCCAGGGACGGGTCGCGAGGTCGTCGGGGCCGACGGGCAGCTCGAGGTCGAGCAGGAGCGCGTTGAGCTGCCGGTTGAGGCGGACCTGGTCGAGGTGCGCCCGGAGGTTCTCCCCCGCCTTGCCCTTGATCTCGTCCGCGTGGTCCAGCAGGCCGTCCAGGTCGCCGTACGCCGTGATCCACTTGGCGGCCGTCTTGGGGCCGACGCCGGGGATGCCCGGCAGGTTGTCGGACGTCTCGCCGACGAGAGCGGCGAGGTCCGGGTAGCGCTCGGGCGGCACGCCGTACTTCTCGACGACGGCGGCGCTGTCCATGCGCGCGAGCTCCGAGACGCCCTTCTTCGGGTAGAGCACCGTGACGTCCGGGCCGACGAGCTGGAACGAGTCCCGGTCCCCCGAGCAGACGAGCACCTCCATCCCGGCGGCGGCGCCCTGCGTCGCCAGGGTGGCGAAGATGTCGTCGGCCTCGTAGCCCTCGCGCTCGAGCGTGGGGATGTGCAGCGTCTCGAGGATCTCCTTGATGAGCGGCACCTGGCCCCGGAACGGCTCGGGCGTGGACTCCCGCGTGCCCTTGTAGCTGGGCAGGATCTCGGTGCGGAAGGACTGGCGCCCGGCGTCGAACGCGACGGCGACGTGCGTGGGCTCCTCGTCCCGCAGGAGGTTGATGAGCATCGAGGTGAACCCGTACACCGCGTTCGTGTGCTGTCCCGTGGTCGTCGAGAAGTTCTCCGCCGGGAGCGCGAAGAACGCGCGGTAGGCCATGGAGTGTCCGTCGATGAGCAGGAGGCGAGGTCGCGCGGAGGTCGTCACGGGTGCCAACCTATCGCCCATGACCCACACGCACGGCTCCGACCAGAACGCCGCCCCGACCGGGACGCCGTCCCCCACCACCCCGTCGACACCCGACGCCCCGCGCCACGCCTACGAGGCGATGGGCCTGCGCACCGAGGGGACGCTCATCGAGCGCATGGGCATCGAGCTGGGCGAGGTGGGGGCCGACCGCGTCACGGCCCGCATGCCCGTGGCGGGCAACACGCAGCCCGCGGGGCTGCTGCACGGGGGTGCGTCCGTCGTCCTCGCCGAGACGCTGGGTTCCATCGCCGCGCAGCTGCACGGGGGGCCCGGCCGCGCGGCCGTGGGCATCGAGGTGAACGCGACGCACCACCGGGGGGTGCGCGACGGCTGGGTGCACGGCGAGGCGGTCGCGGTGCACCGCGGACGCACGACGGCGAGCTACGAGATCGTCGTGTCCGACGACGAGGGTCGCCGCGTGTGCACGGCGCGCCTCACGTGCCTGATCCTCGCGCAGGGCTGACCGGGCGACGCCGGCCGCAGGACGCGGACGCCCGCCTCAGCCGGGCAGGGTCTCGCGCGTGTCGGCCGGCGTCACCACGCCCGCGCGGCGGTTGTACTCGGCCTGGAACTCGCGCAGGTCGACCGGCCCGGACATGGTCTCGGTGCGGGCGCGACGACGGCGCGCGATGAGGTCCTCGAGCGAGCGCGTGCCCCGTCGGGCGGGGGTGAGGTCGGCCGCGAGCCGGCGCTGCAGGACCGCCGTCGAGACGACGCGGTGCCCGGCCACCGGGCCGAAGCCCAGCCGCGCGAGGAAGCGCTGCACCCCACGGGAACCGGGGATCGGCACGGAGTAGACGTGCGTCGCGCCGGACGACGCGGCGAGCTCGGCCGTCGCGCTGAGGAGCGCGTGGCCCACCCCGCGGCGCCGGGCGTCCTCCCCCACGTACACGGCCTCGACGTACAGGCTCGGCTCGTCCGCGAACAGGTGCGGGTCGAGCACGCGGGCCAGGACGAACCCGACGGGGCGGCCGTCGTGCAGGGCGACGAGCACGTTGCCGCCGGGCAGGGTGAGCAGCACCGACAGGTGCCGGACCAGGCGGTCCTCGTCGGGCGCGCAGATCTGCGCCCCGGACGCCGACTCGCGGCGTGCCTCCGAGCACAGCACAGCGATCCCCGGCAGGTCGTCACCGACCGCGGGCCTGACCTCCACTGCTGGGCGCACTGCGCTCCTCCTCGTTCGCACCGTGGACCGGCGGCACCGAGGGACGTGGGGCGTGAGAAGGTCCACGTCGCTCGGACAGCACCGTCGGCCGTCGACTGAGCACTACGTGGCGACCGTGTTCACCGCCCCGGAACTGCTGGACGCCAGTCCAAGACGATAGCCCGCCCGGAGCCCCGTGACAAAGGTCCTGATCAGGACCCCGCGCGGCGCACCGGGCGCGGCGGGCGGCTCAGGCGCCGCCGACCTGCTCGATGACGGCGTCCGCGACCTCGCGCATGGTGAGGCGGCGGTCCATCGACGTCTTCTGGATCCAGCGGAACGACTCCGGCTCCGACAGGCCCATCTTCGTCATGAGCAGGCCCTTCGCGCGGTCGACGCGCTTGCGCGTCTCGAAGCGCTCCGCGAGGTCGGCCACCTCGGACTCGAGGGCCGTGATCTGCGAGTAGCGCGAGATCGCGATCTCGACCGCGGGCAGCAGGTCCGCCGGCGTGAACGGCTTGACGACGTACGCCATGGCGCCGGCGTCGCGCGCCCGCTCGACGAGCTCCGCCTGCGAGAACGCCGTCAGCAGGACGACCGGGGCGGCGTGCGCCTTGCCGATCTGCTCCGCCGCGGAGATGCCGTCGAGCTCGGGCATCTTCACGTCCATGACCACGACGTCGGGCTTGAGCTCGAGCGCCAGCTTCACCGCCGTCGCACCGTCGCCGGCCTCGCCGACGACCTCGAACCCGGCGTCCCGCAGCGTCTCGACGACGTCGAGACGGATCAGGGCCTCGTCCTCCGCGACGACGGCGCGGCGCGCGGCACGACCCGACGGGGCGGGGGTGGTGGCGGGCTCGGGCTCGATCATCGGGGGCAGGTCGAGCGGCTGCTTGTCCTCGGGCTGCGCTGTCTGGTCACTCACGGGACTCATCGTAGTGCGCCGCACCGGGTGCCGCCCCCGCGTTTCGCCCTCCGGGGAGTGTGATTCTCGTGAAGGCACGCGTGTGTGGTTCGATGGTGCCCGCGCGGCGGAGACCGACAGGTCCGCTCCGTGCACGGCCCCGGTAGCCCAACCGGCAGAGGCGTTCGGCTCAAACCCGATCCAGTGTGGGTTCGAATCCCACCCGGGGCACCCCTCATCTCGGTGGACGTGCGGTGCTCGACGTCACGGTTCCTCGCGGTCGAGGAAGTCCCGTGTGGTCGCGACGAACGACTCGACGCTGGAGTACGGCAGCCCGTGCGGAGCCCCCGGGACCGTGACGAGCCGCCCGTCGGGCAGCGCGTCGACGAGGCGGCGGGCCCACGTCCCCGAGACGAGCGGGTCGCGGTCCCCGACGAGCACGAGGACGGGCTGCGTGGTGCTCTGCACCAGGTGGCTGACCTCGGCGCGGCGCGCCTGCTTCAGGGCCCGCACCGCCGCGACCGGACCGGC
Organism: Sphaerisporangium cinnabarinum; assembly: GCA_003052455.1. Lineage (GTDB taxonomy): Bacteria > Actinomycetota > Actinomycetes > Actinomycetales > Cellulomonadaceae > Cellulosimicrobium > Cellulosimicrobium cinnabarinum. The sequence goes on from QAPD01000003.1 coordinate 47,228, forward strand.
CCGCAGGTAGTCCACGACGGCGATCGGCAGCAGCGACCACCTCTCGCGCGGGCCGTCGAGGAGCAGGCGCCACGCGCTCTGCCACCACCGGGGGTGCTCCGGGTCCCGGGAGGGACCGACGAGGACGACCCGCCGGACCAGGTCGGGCCGCTCCGCCGCGAGATGACTGACGATCTGGCAGCCCAACGAGTGCCCGACGACGTCCGCCCCCGTCATGCCGAGCCCGTCCATCCAGCGGGCCACGACGTCCGCCATCTCGGCCATCGACGGCAGGTGCGGCGGGCGGCCGCTGCGGCCGACGCCCGGCAGGTCCAGGGCGGCGGTGCGACGGTCCGTCCCGAGCCGCCGGACACCCGGCTCCAGGTATCGCGTCGACAGCGCCAGCCCGTGCACGAGGACCACCTCGGCCGGTGCGACCACCCCCTCCGACCGAGCCGCCCGGACCGGCTCCGCGACGACGGAGTACACCCGCACCCCGTCGATCAGGTCGTACCGCTCCTGGAGGGCCGGCAGGACCGTGCCCGCCGACGAGCGCTCGCGCCGACGCGCTCGGGGCACGGCAGACCTCGCTCTCCCACCGTCGACCGGTGGCTGGGTGGTCAGCACCGAGCGGTCGCCGGGCTGGGCCACCAGGGTAGAGGGGGACGACGAGCGCCGCCGCGGGACTCGGGACGGCACGGACGGACGACAGGCCCCGCGCGCACGAACCGGTGATGTCTAGAGCTCGGGCCGCGCCGTGTCCAGAGTGACCGCCTCGCGCGCGGCCTCCCGGGCCGCGGCGCTCGCGTCGCGCGCCGCCTGCCGGGCGATCGCCTCGTCGCCGAGGAGAGCGGCAGAGCGCGCGACGGTCGCGGACGTCAGCGCGTCCTGCGCGCTCCGTTCGGCGGCCTCCGCCACCTGCTGCACCTGCTCGCACACGCTCGCGGCCGCCTCCGCGGTCTCGCGCGCGTCCCGGCGCGCGACGAGCGCGCGGAAGGTCGCCTCGCGCGCGGCCGCCGCCGCGCCGTCGGCGTCGGGGTCGCTCGCCGCCACGTACAGGTCCTGGTCGACGTCCTCGATCTGGTCGTTGGTCACCCACGAGAGGCTAGGGCCGACCCTCCGCGCTCGCTCGCGCGAGTCACGGTCGACCGGCTGCCGGCAGAGCACCGCGCTCCGGGCAGCCGCCCGTCCGCCCCGGACGCTCCAGCGAGCTCCCGGCCGCCACGCCCCTGCCCGCGACGCGGCGCAGCGCTGATCAACCCGCGCGGTTGCGCGGGTGCTCGCGAGCGACGCGCTCGTTGCCCCGCTTGTAGTTGCCCGTGACGCGCGCCATCAGCTGCTGCTCGTCGCCGGCGGCAGCATCGTCGCGGAACACCTGCGCCGTCCGACCGCGCAGCACGGTGGCACGCCGACCGTGGTGATAGATGACGACTTCGTCGCCCACCACCTCGAACGCGAACCCTTCCGGTCGTCCCACGTCGTCCTCCTCCTGCGCTCCCCTACGCTCCGGTGCGCGCGTCGTCGGGACGCTGCCGAGGCGCGCTCCCGGCCGGGCCATACCGCGTGACTGCCGACCGGAAGAACTCTCCCGCCACCGAGCGAGCCGTCAGGGGCTCGGCTCCCGGCACCGTCGCGGCCGCCGAGGCGGCGGCGAGCTCGTCGTCGACGAACCGGCCGAGCACCGCCGGGACGGGGCCCGCACCCATCTCGCGCGAGACCGCCTTGAGCGCGACGAGCTCGGCCGCCTCGCGGACCACCGCGCTCGGTGCCTCGCCCTCGTCGAGCAGCGTCGCGAGGCGCATGGGCGGGACGGCGTCCGGCCGCACGCGCAGCCAGCGCAGCGTCGCCGCCGGACGCAGGACGTAGAAGAGCTTCTTGAGCGGCACCTCCTGCGCCGCCCACCAGCGCTCCCGCTGGCCGAGCGCGACGTGCAGGTAGTGCCGCCGCAGGGCGTCGCGGTGGACCACCCGCTCGGCGAGCGCGAGCAGGTCCGCCCGGAACGCGGCGTCGCCGCGGTACACGATCGGCGAGCGCAGCCACTCCAGCAGCGTCGCGTTCCCGCGCACGAGCAGACGCACCGCCTTGACGAGGTCCCACCCGTTGACGTCCAGCACCGCGTCGAGCGGCGTCTCGACGACGTCGCGCCGCGGCCAGGGGTCGAGGTAGTCGGCCGCGGAGCGCACGTAGACGAAGCGGCAGTCGTAGTCCGAGTCCGGCGACGGGAACCCCCACGCCCGGCTGCCGCTCTCCACCGCGAGCGGGACCGCGACGCCCTCGTCGCGCACGACGGCGTCCAGCCGCGCGTCGACCCGACGCACGACCGCGGGGTCCAGGGACGCAGGCACGGCACGCATGCCGCGAGGGTAGGGGTGCGCCGCGGGCCGTGTCGCGGGCTTTCCCGGAGGCGCAGGACGACCGACGGCGGCGCCCCCACGCAGGGGGCGCCGCCGTCGGGCAGCACGAGCGCCTGGGTCGGGCGCGCGGCGTCAGCTCCGGTGAGAGCTCCGGACGTCAGTTCCGGGTGTCGGAGTGGTCGCCGATCTTGTGCACGAGGATCGAGTTCGTCGTGCCCGGCTGGCCCACAGGGGCGCCGGAGACGACGACCACGAGGTCGCCGACCTCGGCGAGGCCGTTGGCCTGCAGGGTCGTGTCGACCTGGCCGACCATCGCGTCGGTGTTCTCCACCTCGGGCACCTGGTACGTCTGGGTGCCCCACGTGAGCGACAGGACGTTGCGCACGTGCTCGCGCGGCGTGAACGCGAGCAGCGGGATGGACGAGCGCAGGCGCGACATGCGGCGCGCCGAGTCGCCCGACTGCGTGAACGTCGCGAGGTACTTCGCACCGAGGATCTCGCCGATCTCGGCCGCCGCGCGCGTGATGGCGCCACCGCGGGTGTGCGGGGTCGAGCCGAGCGGCGCGATGCGCTCGCGGCCCGCCTCCTCCGTCGCCTCGATGATCCGGGCCATCGTCTGGACCGTGAGGATCGGGTACTCGCCCACGCTCGTCTCGCCCGAGAGCATGACCGCGTCGGCGCCGTCGAGGACGGCGTTGGCGCAGTCGGACGCCTCGGCGCGCGTCGGGCGCGGCGAGTTCGTCATGGACTCGAGCACCTGGGTGGCGACGATGACGGGCTTCGCGTTGCGACGCGCGAGCTCGACGATGCGCTTCTGGACGAGCGGCACCTGCTCCAGCGGGAGCTCGACCGCGAGGTCGCCACGGGCGACCATCACGCCGTCGAACGCGTCGACGATCTCGGCGAGGTTCTCGACGGCCTGCGGCTTCTCGATCTTCGCGACGACGGGGACCGTGCGGCCCTCCTCGTCCATGATCCGCTTGACGTCCTCGAAGTCCTTCGCGGACCGCACGAACGACAGCGCGATGATGTCGGCGCCGAGCGCGAGGGCCCAGCGCAGGTCGTCCTGGTCCTTCTCGGAGAGCGCCGGCACGGAGACCGCGACGCCCGGGAGGTTCAGGCCCTTGTTGTTCGACACCGGGCCGGCGACCTCGACGCGCGTGACGACGCGCGGGCCCTCGACCGCGGTGACGCGGACGAGCACCTTGCCGTCGTCGATGAGGATCGGGTCGCCGACGCGGGCGTCGCCCGGCAGGCCCTTGTGCGTCGTGGAGACGAGCTCCTTGGTGCCGACGACGTCCTCGGTCGTGATCGTGAAGGTGTCACCCTCCTCGAGCCAGTGCTTCTCGTCTCCCGCGAAGCGGCCCAGACGGATCTTCGGCCCCTGGAGGTCGACGAGGACCGCCACGGAGCGGCCCGACTCGGCGGCGGCCTCGCGCACGCCGTGGTAGACGGCCGCGTGCTCCTCGGCGCTGCCGTGGCTGCGGTTGATCCGCGCCACGTCCATGCCCGCGTCGACGAGCGCGCGGAGCTGCTCCTTCGACTCGGTCGCGGGTCCGATGGTGCAGACGATCTTTGCTCTGCGCATATCTCCAGCCTCTAGTCTTCCGACCGGCCAGGGGCCGGTCGTCGCGGGGTGCCCCTCCCTAGGATGCCCCGCTCATCGTCCCGGCGCCGGACATCCGACGTCGGGGTGCACGTCAAGCGCGCAAGGACACGGTGTTCGCGCGCACGGGCGCGGGCAGCTCGGTCCCTCCCTGAAGGTAGGCGTCGACGGATGCCGCCGCCGCCCGCCCCTCGGCGATCGCCCACACGATCAACGACTGCCCACGACCGGCGTCGCCGGCCACGAAGACCCCGGGCAGCGACGACGCGAAGTCGTCGCCGCGCGCCACGAGGCCGCGCCCCGTGAGGTCCGCGCCCGTCTGGGTCGTGAGGGCAGCCGTCTCCGGCCCCGTGAAGCCCATCGCGACGAGCACGAGGTCCGCGGGGATCTCGCGCTCGGTGCCCTCCTTGGGCACGCGACGGCCGTCGGGCAGGTACTCGGTCTCCGCGACGCGCAGCGCGCGCACGGTCCCGTTCTCGTCGCCCAGGAACGCGACGGTCGACGCGAGGAACTCGCGCTCGCCGCCCTCCTCGTGGGACGAGGACACCTCGAACACGATCGGGTCCGTGGGCCACGGCTGGGTCGCGGACCGCTCGAGCGGCGGCTGCTTGCCGATCGCGAGCGTCGTGACGCTCGCCGCGCCCTGGCGCAGCGAGGTGCCGAGGCAGTCCGAACCCGTGTCGCCACCACCGATGACGATGACGTGCTTGCCGGTGGCCGTGATCTGGTCGGGCACCTCGCGCCCGGCCACGACGGCGTTCGCCTGGTGCAGGAAGTCCATCGCGTAGTGGATGCCGCCCAGCTCGCGCCCCGGCACCGACAGGTCGCGCGGCACGGTCGCGCCGGTCGCGACCACGACGGCGTCGTACCGCGCCCGCAGGTCGTCCCACGTGATGTCGACGCCGATCTCGACGCCGGGGCGGAACCGCGTGCCCTCGGCCTCCATCTGCGCGACGCGACGGTCGATGTGGTGCTTCTCGAGCTTGAAGTCGGGGATGCCGTAGCGCAGCAGACCTCCGACGGCGTCGTCGCGCTCGTAGACCGCGACGGTGTGCCCGGCGCGCGTGAGCTGCTGCGCGGCGGCGAGCCCGGCGGGACCGGACCCGACGACCGCGACCGTGAAGCCCGTGAGCCGCTGGGGCACCTGCGGCGTGACGTACCCGCGCTCGAACGCCTCGTCGATGATCGAGACCTCGACGTTCTTGATCGTCACCGGCGGCTGGTTGATGCCGAGCACGCAGCTCGACTCGCACGGCGCCGGGCACACACGACCGGTGAACTCCGGGAAGTTGTTCGTCTCGTGGAGGCGGTCGATCGCGTCGGCCCACTGCTCGCGGTAGACGAGGTCGTTCCACTCGGGGATGAGGTTCCCGAGCGGGCAGCCCTGGTGGCAGAACGGGATGCCGCAGTCCATGCAGCGGCCCGCCTGCTCCTTGAGGAACGGCTGCCCCTCCTCGAGGTGCGCGTGCACGTCCTTCCAGTCCCGCAGGCGCACGGCCACCGGGCGGTTGGGCGGGAGCTCGCGCTCCCGCACCTTCAGGAATCCGCGGGGGTCAGCCACGGGCCACCTCCAAGATCTGGTCCCACACGCCCGGCGCGGCCGGGTCGAGACCGGCCGACTCGGCCTTCTCGAGCGCCGAGCGCATGCGGGCGAAGTCGGTCGGCAGCACGCGCGTGAAGCGCTGCACCGCCGTGGTGAAGTCCTCGAGCAGCTCGGCCGCGAGCGGCGAGCCGGTCTCCTCGTGGTGACGGCGGACGAACTGCTCGACGACCTCGACCTCGGCGTCCTCGAGCGGGCTCAGCCCGAGCTCGCCGGTCGCGAGCGCGCTCGTGTTCACGGCGCTCTCGCGCAGGTCGAGCACGTAGGCGGTCCCACCGGACATGCCGGCGCCGAAGTTGCGCCCGGTCGGGCCGAGCACGACGACCGTGCCGCCCGTCATGTACTCGCACCCGTGGTCGCCCACGCCTTCGACGACGAGCGTCGCACCGGAGTTGCGCACGCCGAAGCGCTCGCCCACCCGGCCGCGCAGGAAGATCTCGCCCGACGTCGCGCCGTAGCCGATGACGTTCCCGGCGACGACGTTGCTCGACCCGGTGAGGACCGCGTTGCGGTCCGGCCGCACGACGATCCGGCCGCCCGACAGGCCCTTGCCGACGTAGTCGTTCGCGTCGCCGAACAGGCGCAGCGTGACGCCGCGCGGGAGGAAGGCGCCGAGCGACTGGCCGGCGGACCCGGTGAGGGTGACGTCGATCGTGTCGTCCGGCAGGCCCTCGCCGCGGAAGCGCTTGGTCACCTCGTGGCCGAGCATCGTGCCGACCGTGCGGTTGACGTTGCGCACCGGCAGCGAGATCCGGACCGGCTCGCGCCGCTCGAGCGCGTCCTCGGCCAGCGCGACGAGCTGGTTGTCGAGCGCCTTCTCCAGGCCGTGGTCCTGCGTCGTGGTGTTCCGCAGCGACGCGCCCTCGACGGGGACGGGCTTCTCGAGGATGGGCGCGAGGTCGAGACCCTGCGCCTTCCAGTGGTCGATCGCCTGGCGCGTGTCGAGGTACTCGACGTGGCCGATCGCCTCCTCGATGCTCCGGAACCCGAGGCGCGCCAGGTACTCGCGCACCTCCTCCGCGATGAACTCGAAGAAGTTCACGACGAACTCCGGCTTGCCCGTGAACCGTGCCCGCAGCTCCGGGTTCTGCGTCGCGACGCCCACCGGGCACGTGTCCAGGTGGCACACGCGCATCATGACGCAGCCCGAGACGACCATCGGCGCGGTCGCGAAGCCGAACTCCTCGGCCCCGAGCAGCGCGGCCACGACGACGTCGCGCCCGGTCTTCATCTGCCCGTCGACCTGCACGACGATGCGGTCGCGCAGGTTGTTCAGCACGAGGGTCTGCTGCGTCTCGGCGAGGCCGATCTCCCACGGCGTGCCGGCGTGCTTGAGCGACGTGAGCGGGCTCGCGCCCGTGCCGCCGTCGTGACCCGAGATGAGGACGACGTCCGCGTGCGCCTTGGACACGCCCGTCGCGACCGTGCCGACGCCGAACTCGGAGACGAGCTTGACGTGGACGCGCGCCGCCGGGTTCGCGTTCTTCGCGTCGTGGATGAGCTGCGCGAGGTCCTCGATCGAGTAGATGTCGTGGTGCGGCGGCGGCGAGATGAGGCCGACGCCCGGCGTCGAGTGCCGGGTCTTCGCGACCCACGGGTACACCTTGTGGCCCGGGAGCTGACCGCCCTCGCCGGGCTTGGCGCCCTGGGCGAGCTTGATCTGGATGTCGTCGGCGTTCGTCAGGTACTCGCTCGTGACGCCGAAGCGTCCCGACGCGATCTGCTTGACCTTCGAGCGACGCTCCGGGTCGTACAGACGCTCCGGGTCCTCGCCGCCCTCGCCCGTGTTCGACCGGCCGCCGAGGCGGTTCATCGCGATCGCGAGGGTCTCGTGCGCCTCGGCCGAGATGGAGCCGTAGGACATCGCGCCGGTGTTGAAGCGCTTGACGATCTCGCTCACGGGCTCGACCTCGTCGAGCGGGACCGCCGGGCGCTCGCCCTCGCGGAGCTCGAGGAGGCCGCGCAGCGTCATGAGCCGCGAGGACTGCTCGTCCACGCGGTGCGTGTACTCGCGGAAGATGTCGAACCGGCGCTCGCGCGTCGAGTGCTGGAGCCGGAACACCGTCTCCGGGTCGAACAGGTGCTCCTCGCTGTCGCGGCGCCACTGGTACTCGCCGCCCGTGGTGAGGCGGACGTGCGGCCGGTGGTTGCCGGAGCGCGGGTAGGCGTCCACGTGGCGGGCCGCGACCTCGGCCGCGACGACGTCGAGCCCGATGCCGCTGAGGCGCGACGTCGTGCCCGTGAAGAACGCCTGCACGAGGTCGTGCGACAGACCCACGGCCTCGAAGACCTGGGCGCCGCGGTACGAGGAGATGGTCGAGATGCCCATCTTGCTCATGACCTTGAGGACGCCCTTGCCGAGACCCTTGATGAGGTTCGCGACGGCCTTGGCCGGGTCGACCGCGAGGTAGCCGCGGCGCGCGAGGTCCTCGACGGTCTCCATGGCGAGGTAGGGGTTCACCGCGGCCGCGCCGTAGCCGATGAGGAGCGCGACGTGGTGCACCTCGCGCACGTCGCCCGCCTCGACGACGAGCGACACCTGCGTGCGCGTGTGGCGCCGCAGGAGGTGGTGGTGCACCGCGCTCGACAGCAGGAGCGACGGGATCGGCGCGTGCTCGGCGTCCGAGTCGCGGTCCGACAGCACGATGAAGCTCGCGCCGGCGGCGACGTGCGCGTCGACCTCGGCGAAGATCTCCTCGAGCCGGGCGAGCAGCGACTCGCCGCCGCCCGCGACGCGGTACAGGCCCTTGATCGTCACGGCGCGGAAGACGCCCGCGAGGTTCGGGTCCTTGTCGACGCGGATGATCTTCGCGAGCTGGTCGTTGTCGAGCACCGGGAACGGCAGCATGAGCTTGCGCGCGTGCTCCGGGGTGTCGACGAGCAGGTTCGGCTCGGGGCCGATCGCGCCGCCGATCGACGTGACGAGCTCCTCGCGGATCGCGTCCAGCGGCGGGTTCGTGACCTGCGCGAACATCTGCGTGAAGTAGTCGAAGAGCAGGCGCGGCCGCTTCGCGAGGACCGCGATGGGCGTGTCGGTGCCCATGGCGCCCAGCGGCTCGGCGCCCGTGTTGGCCATCGGCGTGAGGATGACCTTGAGCTCCTCCTGCGTGTACCCGAAGGCACGCTGGCGGCGCTCGACCGACGCGGGGCTGTGCGCGACGTGCTCGCGCTCGGGCAGCTGGTCGAGGTAGACCGCGTTCTCCGCGACCCACCGCGCGTACGGGCGCTGCGCGGCGAGCTGGGACTTGATCTCCTCGTCCTCGATGATCCGGCCCTGGCCGGTGTCGACGAGGAACATGCGGCCCGGCTCGAGGCGGCCCTTGCGGACGATCGTCGCCGGGTCGAGGTCGAGCACGCCCGCCTCGCTCGCGAGCACGACGAGGCCGTCCTCCGTGACCCAGTAGCGCCCGGGGCGCAGGCCGTTGCGGTCGAGGACCGCGCCGATGAGGGTGCCGTCGGTGAAGTTGAGGCACGCGGGGCCGTCCCACGGCTCCATGAGCGTCGAGTGGTACTCGTAGAACGCGCGCAGGTCCGGGTCCATCTCGGCGTGGTTCTCCCACGCCTCCGGGACCATCATGAGCACGGCGTGCGGCAGCGAGCGGCCCGACAGGTGCAGCAGCTCCAGCACCTCGTCGAAGCTCGCCGAGTCGCTGGAGCCGTCGGAGCAGACCGGCAGCAGCGGCGCGAGGTCGCCGAGGGCGTCGCTCGCGAGCGTGCCCTCGCGCGCGGCCATCCAGTTCCGGTTGCCGCGCACCGTGTTGATCTCGCCGTTGTGCGCGATCATCCGGAACGGCTGCGCGAGCGGCCAGGACGGGAACGTGTTCGTCGAGAACCGCGAGTGCACGAGCGCGATCTCGCTCGCGTACCGCGGGTCGGACAGGTCCGGGAAGAACGGCTCGAGCTGCGCCGTCGTGAGCATGCCCTTGTAGGTGAGCGTGCGGGCCGACAGCGACGCGAAGAAGAGACCGAGCTCGTTCTCCGCCCGCTTGCGCAGGCGGTAGGTCCGGCGGTCGAGGTCGACCCCGGCGAGCTCGCGCGACGGGTCGGCCACGACGACCTGACGGAACAGGGGCATCGACGCTCGGGCGCTCGGGCCGACGAGGTCGGCCGTCACGGGCACGTCGCGCCAGGCGAGGACCTCGAGCTTCTCCTCGGCGGCGATCGCCTCGACCGCGCGGGCCGTGGTCGCGGCCGCCTCGGGGTCCTGCGGGAGGAACGCCATGCCGATGGCGTAGTGCCCGGCGGGCGGGAGCTCGGCGTCGACCACGTCGCGGACGAAGGCGTCGGGGATCTGCGTGAGGATCCCCGCGCCGTCGCCGCTGTTCTCCTCGGCGCCGACCGCGCCGCGGTGGTCCAGGTTGAGCAGGGCCGTGAGCCCCGCGTCCACGATGTCGCGTCCGGGCGTGCCGCGGAGCGTCGCCACGAAGGCGACGCCGCACGCGTCGTGCTCGGCGGCGGGGTCGTACAGACCGGATGCCGTGGGAGGGGCGGACAGGGCGGGTGCCCGGTGCGCGTCCCGATACTGCGGCGTGGTCATCAACACCGTCCTCACAGGCGCCCGACCGAGACGGCCGGGCTGGTTCCAGCTGGGGGGTTCGGGACGTCGTCGGCCCTGGTGGACATGACGGAACCACCGGGCGGTCGCCCGGCGGATTCGCCGTTGAGTGACGGAGGCTCAGCGACCGGGGTCTGGTCGCGCGGCATCTGCCTGCTCGGACTCCTCCGAGTCGTCGGAGTCCGCGGTCTTCTCGGGGTCCGCGGCGTCGGTCGACTCCTCGACCGGCTCCGTGGGCTCCGTGGCGGGCGCCTCGCCCGGCGCGTCGAGGGACACCGTCTCCTCGCGCCCGGGGTGGCGACGCCCGACAACGATAAACGCTACCAACGCACCGACTCCGACCAGGATCGAGGTCCAGACGTTCAGCCGGAGACCGAGGACGAGCTCGGCCTCGTCGATGCGCAGCATCTCGATCCACACCCGACCGAGCGTGTAGACGAAGACGTAGAGCCAGAATACCCGACCATGACCGAGCCGGAACCGACGGTCCAGGTAGATCAGGAGCAGGGCAGCGGCGATGTTCCAGACCATCTCGTAGAGGAACGTCGGGTGGAACAGCGTGCCCGGCGGGTAGCCGGCCGCGGCGGCGACCGAGTCGTCGACCCGCAGGCCCCAGGGCAGCGTCGTGGGCGAGCCGAACAGCTCCTGGTTGAACCAGTTGCCGAGGCGGCCCACGGCCTGCGCGAGCAGCAGGCCGGGGGCGAGCGCGTCCGCGAACGCCGGGAAGCTCACGCGCTGGCGCCGGCACCCGATGTACGCGCCGACGGCGCCGAGCGCGACCGCGCCCCAGATGCCGAGGCCGCCCTCCCACACGTACAGCGCGCGGACGGGATCCCCGTTCGGGCCCCAGTACGGGTCGGGCGTCGAGAAGACGTGGTAGAGCCGCCCGCCGACGATCCCGAACGGGACCGCCCAGAAGGCGATCTCCAGGACGTCGTCGGCCTCTCCCCCGCGCTCGACCCAGCGGCGGCGCGTGAGCCACAGGGCGACGCCGATCCCGGCGAGGATCGCGAGCGCGTAGGCGCGGATCGGGAACGGACCGAGGTACCAGGTGTGCTGGGGCGGGCTCGGGATCGCGGCGGGCAGGGCTCCCGCCGCCTCCACGAGCTGCCCGACGGCGAGCGCGGCGCTCATGCGACCACCCCGCCGGGCGTCGTCGTCCCGGGTTCCGCGGCGCGGGCGGAGCGCACCCCGGCGGCCAGCGAGGCGGCGACCGTGCGGAGCGCGGCGAGCCGCTCGTCCCACGGCGCGTCGCCCAGCAGGGGTCGGACGAACGCCGAGCCGACGATGACGCCGTCGGCGTAGCGCGCGACCTCCGCGGCCTGCTCGGCCGTGGAGACGCCGAGGCCGACGCACACGAGCTCGGCGCCCGCCGCGCGCGTGTCGGCGACGAGCCGCGCGGCCTGGGGCCCGACGGCGGCGCGCACGCCCGTGACGCCCATCGTGGAGGCGGCGTAGACGAAGCCGCGCGACGCTCGCGCCGTGAGCTGCAGGCGCTCCGGCGTCGAGCTCGGCGCGACGAGGAACACGCGGTCGAGACCGTGCGCCTCGGCGGCGTCCAGCCAGTCGCGGCCCTCGTCGGGGACGAGGTCGGCCGTGATGAGGCCGGCTCCCCCGGCCGCGGCGAGGTCGCGTGCGAACGCGTCGACGCCGTAGCGCAGCACGGGGTTCCAGTACGTCATGACGAGCACCGGCACGCGGCCGCCGGTGCGCTCCGTGACGGCCGCGACGACGCGGAAGACGTCGGCGACGCGCGCGCCGCCGTCGAGCGCCGCCTGAGCAGCGGCCTGGATGACCGGGCCGTCCATGACGGGGTCCGTGTAGGGGATGCCGAGCTCGAGCACGTCGACGCCCGACTCGACGAGCGCGAGCGCCGCCTCGACGGAGCGCTCGACCGTCGGGAACCCGACGGGCAGGTAGCCGACGAGCCCCGCGCGTCCCTCCGCGCGCAGCTCGAGCAGGCGACGCGCGGTGGCCGACGCCGTCGCCGGCGCCCCGGGTGCGTCCTGGGTCTGGGCGGCGCTCACAGCTGTCCCTCCGTGCCCGTCGCCGTCTCGGCGATCGCGTCGTCGTCCACGAGGTCGAACCACCGGGCGGCGGTCGCCACGTCCTTGTCCCCGCGCCCCGAGAGGTTCACCAGGATCACGTGGTCCGTGCGGCCCGCGGCCGCGGCCTCGCGCCCGATCCGCAGCGCGCCCGCGAGGGCGTGGGCCGACTCGATCGCGGGGATGATCCCCTCCGTGCGGCACAGCAGGCGGAAGGCGTCCATCGCCTCGGAGTCGGTCACGGGCAGGTACGTCGCGCGCCCGAGGTCGTGGAGCCACGAGTGGGCCGGGCCGACGCTCGGGTAGTCGAGGCCCGCGGACACCGAGTGGCTCGGCAGCGTCTGTCCGTCCTCGTCCTGGAGGAGGTACGAGCGCGCGCCGTGCAGGACGCCCGGCGCACCGCCGCTGAAGCGTGCCGCGTGCCGGCCCGTCTCGATGCCCTCGCCGCCCGCCTCGAAGCCGAAGAGCTCCACGCCCTCGTCGTCGAGGAAGGCGTTGAAGAGCCCGAGCGCGTTCGAGCCGCCGCCCACGCACGCCGCGAGCGCGTCGGGCAGGCGCCCGATCCGGTCGAGGATCTGCGTGCGCGCCTCCTCGCCGATGACGCGGTGGAACTCGCGCACCATCTCGGGGAACGGGTGCGGCCCGGTCACGGTGCCCAGCAGGTAGTGCGTCGTGTCGACGTTGGCGACCCAGTCGCGCAGCGCCTCGTTGATCGCGTCCTTGAGGGTGCGCTGGCCGATCGTCACGGGGACGACCTCGGCGCCGAGCAGGCGCATGCGCGCGACGTTCAGCGCCTGGCGCCGCGTGTCCTCCTCGCCCATGTAGACGACGCACTCGAGGTCGAGCAGGGCCGCGGCCGTCGCCGTCGCGACGCCGTGCTGGCCCGCGCCCGTCTCGGCGATCACGCGCTTCTTGCCCATGCGCTTCACGAGCAGCGCCTGGCCGAGGACGTTGTTGATCTTGTGCGAGCCCGTGTGGTTGAGGTCCTCGCGCTTGAGGAACACGCGCGAGCCCCCGGCGTGCTCCGCGAAGCGCGGCACCTCCGTGAGCGGGCTCGGGCGGCCCGTGTACTCGCGCTGCAGGCGCGCGAGCTCCGTGACGAACGCCGGGTCGTCGAGCGCCTTGCGGTACTCGGTCTCGAGCTCGTCGAGCGCGGCGACGAGCGCCTCGGGCACGAAGCGCCCGCCGAACTCGCCGAAGTAGGGACCCTCCTGGGTCGCGAGGGAGCGCGTCAGGTCGGCACGGACGGAGTGCGCGTCGCTCCGCGGGCTGGTCGATAGTGTCGAGTCGGGCACGGGGCCGGTCCTCCTGGATGGTGGGGTGTGCTGGGCCGGGGCGCGGCGCCTGTGACGTGACGGACGGTGCCGTCGTGCCTCAGGGCCGCACGGACCACAGCGACGGGTGCGACCCGGCCGCGACGAGGTCGGCGACGGAGGCGCGCGGCGCGTCGTCGGTCACGAGCGCCTCGCCGACGAGCACCGCGTGCGCGCCGGACCGGGCGTAGTCCATGACGTCGTGGGGGCCGCGCACGCCGGACTCGGCCACACGGACGACCTCGTCGGGGATCGCGGGCGCGAGACGCGCGAAGGTCGTGCGGTCGACGTCGAGCGTCTTGAGGTCGCGCGAGTTCACGCCGACGACCCGGGCCCCGGCGTCGAGCGCGCGCGTCACCTCGTCGAGCGTGTGGACCTCGACGAGCGCGGTCATCCCGAGCGAGTGCACACGCTCGACGAGCGACGTCAGCACCGTCTGCTCGAGCGCGGCGACGATGAGGAGCACGATGTCCGCGCCGTGCGCGCGCGCCTCCCACACCTGGTACGGCGTCACGACGAAGTCCTTGCGGAGCACGGGGACGTCGACCCGCGCCCGGACGGCGTCGAGGTCCGCGAGGCTCCCGTTGAACCGCCGCTGCTCGGTGAGCACCGAGATCGCGGCGGCGCCGCCCTTCTCGTACTCCCCCGCGAGCTCGGCCGGGTCGGAGATGGACGCGAGCGCGCCCTTGCTGGGGCTCGACCGCTTCACCTCGGCGATGACGGCCACGGCGTCGTCCGCCTTGAGGCGGCTCACGCACTCGAGCGCACCGGGGACGCGGGCGGCTCGTTCCTTGAGCTCGTCGAGCGAGGTCGTCGCCTGGCGTGCCGCGAGGTCCTCGCGCACACCCGCGACGATGTCGTCCAGCACCGTCATCGTCCCACCACTCCCCGTGTCGTCCGCCCCCTGCCGGGCCGGTCGGCCGGCGTGCACCCACAGGTTCGGGCCGACCCGTTGACAGGGAGGTACCTGCCATCGTAGAGCCGCCCCCGAGTGACGATGACCACGGCCCAGCCCCCGAGACGCGCGCGGCGCGGCAGCTCGTGGTCGCGGCCGTCGGCTCAGGCGGCCACCGGACCGAGCCACGGGACGAGGGCGGGCACGTTGCGCAGCACCCCGAAGAGCACGAGCACGGCGAGCGACGTCCACGCCACCCACGCCGGCACGCGCGGTCCGGGACGCCCGCGCCAGGCGCGCACGAGCCACAGGCCCCACAGCACGACGAGCAGCGGGGCGACGACGACCCACAGCGGGTTCATGGACCACGCCGCGGCCAGGTCGAGGTGCACCAGCTCGTGGGTCGCGCGCAGGCCTCCGCACCCGGGGCACGCGAGGCCCGTCAGGGCGAGCAGCGGGCACGTGACGTAGTGGCCGGGGCGGTTCGGGTCGACGGCGCCCACGTAGGCGGTCGCGGCGACGACGAGCGCGCCCACCGCGAGGGGGGCCACGGCCTCGCGCGGCACCCGCCGTCGGCCCACCGCCTCGGAGGTCACGTGACCGTCCCGTCAGTACTGGTCGGGGATCGTGCCGACCCAGGCGAGGACGGCGGGGAAGAACACCAGCAGGAGCAGCAGGCCGAGCGCGGACAGGCCGATCGCGACCCAGCCGAGGATGATCCCCGCCGTCGCCATGCCGTCGTTGTCCGCCTGCCCCTCCGCGACGGCACGCTTCGCCGCGTTGCCCACGATCACCGCGGGGATGCCCGTGAAGAAGCCGCAGCTGAGCACGAACGCGGCGATGCCCAGGACGAGCGACCAGATCGCGAGGTTGTTCTTCGGGTAGTACGGCGGCGGCGCGTAAGCGCTCGCCGGGTACTGCTGTCCGGGGTACGGCTGGCCGGGGTACTGCTGGCCGGGGTACTGCTGGCCCGGGTACGCCTGCTGCGGCTGGCCCGGGTACGGCTGGCCGGGCTGCTGCTGCCCGGGGTAGCCCTGGTCGGGCCCCTGCGGGCCGGGGTGCTGCGGGCCGCCGGGCACCGACGAGCCGGACGGCGCCTGCGACCCGTCCTGCGGGGGCGTGCCGTCGTGCGGTCCCGGTCCCGGCGGCTGGGTCACCGCGCGTCCTGCTTCTTCTGCCCGTAGCCCATGTTGCGGAGCACGAGGCCGCCGACGAGCGCCACGGCCACGACGCCCATGCCGACCCAGAAGAGCCAGACGCCGGACACCTGAGCGATGGCCGGGAGGAGGACACCGATCGCGGCCACGAACGCGCCGACCATGATGCCGATCATGGTGAACCACGCGGCGACGGTGTGGCCGTGGTTCGTGGGCGGTGCCGCGGGCGGCAGGTAGGCGATCTCGGTGGTCTGCTGGTTCTCGGCCATGAGGGTCGTGCCTTTCGTCAAGATGTGGTCAGAGCCTATCGGACCGGGCCGGGGCCCGTCCCGTCGCGGGGCGCACGTCGCGTCGGACACGTCCGCGCTGCTCAGCGGTCCGTCGGGTCCTCGCCGCGGGAGAGCGCGTCCCACGCGTCGTGGTCGGAGACGTCGTCGACGTCGCTGGGGCCCGTCGCACCCGCGACCTCGGACGTCGCGCCCGCCGGTGTGCCGGCTCCCGTCGCGGGTGCCGCCCCGGCCCGCTCGTGCCGGGTCGAGGCGCCCGCCCACGACCGTGCGCCGAGGGCGACCCACACCACGACGAGCACCGTGAGCACACCGAGCACGGCCGCCGCCCAGGGCGCCGCGGTGAGCTCGACGGGTGCGGTCAGCTCCGTCACGCCCGTCGCCTCGGCCACCGCCGACCGGGCGGTCGGCTCCGGGTCGATCGCGACGCTCAGGGCGGAGACCGTGGCGACGACGCCGCTCGCCGCCGCGACCGCCAGGACGACCCACCGGCCGACCCGTCCCACGAGACCGAGCGCGAGCGCGGCCGCGACGAGCACGAGCGCGGCCGCGCTCACGCCGGGTGCGGCCGACGTGCCCGCCACCGCGACGTCGACCTGCGGGTCCAGCGCGGTGGCACCCGTCGTCCGCAGCCACGTGGGCACGGCCGCCGCGAGGGTCGCGCCACCGAGGAGCAGCAGGACCCAGATGGCCGTGCGGCGGGCCGGGCCGCCCGGGCGGCTCACGCGAGCCCCCGCAGCCGCGCCGCGACCTGCACGGCGCGGACCGCTGCAGCCGCCTTGTTGCGCGACTCCGCGTACTCGAGCGCGGGCACGGAGTCGGCGACGATCCCGCCCCCGGCCTGGACGCTCGCGCGCCCGTCGCGGATCAGCGCCGTGCGGATGGCGATCGCCATGTCCATGTTCCCGTCGAAGTCGAAGTACCCGGCCGTCCCACCGTAGATCCCGCGCGAGGCGGGCTCGAGCTCGTCGATGAGGGCGATCGCGCGCGGCTTGGGCGCGCCCGAGAGCGTCCCCGCGGGGAACGTGGCCCGGAAGGCGTCGAGCGCCGTCGCGCCGTCGCGCAGCGTGCCGACGACCGTCGAGCACAGGTGCATGATGTGGCTGAACCGCTTGGTCGCCAGGAACTCCACGACCTCGACCGACGTCGGCTCGCAGACCTTGACGAGGTCGTTGCGCGAGAGGTCGACGAGCATGATGTGCTCCGCGAGCTCCTTGGGGTCCTCGCGCAGCTCCTCCCCGAGCGCGACGTCCTCCTCGGGCGTCGCGCCGCGCGGCCGCGAGCCCGCGATGGGGAACGTCGTGACCCGCCCGTCCTCGACCTTGACCAGCGTCTCCGGGCTCGACCCGACGACCGCGAAGTCGCGCCCGTCGGCGTCCGTGAGCTGGAAGTAGTACATGTACGGGCTCGGGTTGATCGTGCGCAGCGCCCGGTAGACGTCCAGCGGGTCCGCCGGGCAGTCGAGGTCCAGGCGCTGGGAGAGGACGACCTGGAAGACCTCGCCCTCGCGGATCGCGTCCTTGCCCGCCACGACGGACGCCTCGAACTCGTCACGCGTCGAGCGGAACTCCAGCTCGGGCTCGATGGCCTCCGCGGCCACGACCGACGCGACGTGCGCACCGCCCGCGACGAGGCGCGCCTGCATCGCGTCGAGGCGCCGCACCGCGTCGGCGTACGCCTCGTCGACCCGCTCGTCCGTGTCGTCGAAGTTGATCGCGTTCGCCACGAGCCACACGCTGCCCTCCGCGTGGTCGACGACCGCGAGGTCCGTCGCGAGGCACAGCGTGAGCTCCGGGACGCCCAGCTCGTCGGGCGCGTGCGACGGCAGCGTCGGTTCCCAGTGCCGGATGACGTCCCACCCGATCGCCCCGGCGAGCCCGCCCGTGAGCGGCGGGAGGCCGTCGACCGCGGGCGTGCGCAGCACGTCGAGCGTCGCCTCCAGCACGTCGACCACGTCGCCCTCGCGCGGTACCCCGGCGGGCACGTCGCCCGACCACACCGCACGGCCGTCGCGTGCCGTGAGGGTCGCGCGGGACGCGACGCCGACGAACGAGTACCGGGCCCAGCGCCCGTCCGACTCCGCGGACTCGAGCACGAACGTGCCCGGGCGCCCCTGCGCGAGCGTGCGGTAGAGCCCGACGGGCGTGACGTCGTCGGCCAGGAGGCGCCGCACGACCGGGACGACCCGGCGGGAGCGGGCGAGCGCGCGGAAGCCGTCGAGCACGGGCCACGTCGTGCCCCAGGCGGGCCCGCCCGCGGGGACGGTGGTGGTGCCGACCGGGTCGACGGTCGTGCTCACTGGTTCTCCTCCTCGGGGTCCGGTCCGGGGGCAGCGCCCGGGGCGCCGGGTGCGGACGGCAGCTCGCCGACGACGGCGCCCAGGTCTCCCCCGGCCTCGAAGCACGTGCGCGTGCCCGTGTGGCACGCGGCGCCGACCTGGTGCACGCGCACCAGGAGCGCGTCGCCGTCGCAGTCGAGCGCGACCGAGCGCACCACCTGGACGTGCCCCGACGTGTCGCCCTTGCGCCAGTACTCCTGGCGCGACCGGCTCCAGAACGTCACCCGCCCGGTCGTCAGGGTGCGGTGGAGCGCCTCGTCGTCCATCCAGCCGAGCATGAGCACCTCGCCGGTGTCGTGCTGCTGGACGATCGCGGCGACCAGTCCGGCGTCGTCGCGCTTGAGCCGCGCGGCGACCTCGGGGTCGAGCGCGGACGGGGTCGTGGTCTGCGGGCCGGTCGTGGAGTCGGGCACCCGAGAATCCTGCCAGACGCCGGGCCGCCGCCGGTCCCCCGTCTCGCCCGACCGGGCGTGACGTCGGTCGCCCGGCCAGGGCGGGTCAGCGGGTCTGGGAGACCCAGGCGTCGTGCATGCGGGCGTAGACCCCGCCCGCGCGGGCGAGGTCGTCGTGGTGGCCCACCTCGACGACGTGGCCGGCGTCGACGACGACGACCAGGTCGGCCGCCTCCGCCGTGGAGAGGCGGTGGGCGATCGTCAGCGTCGACCGGCCCGCGGTGAGCGACGCGAGCGCCCGCGCGATCCGGACCTCCGTCGCCGGGTCGACGGCGGACGTCGCCTCGTCGAGGACCAGCAGGTCCGCCTCGGCCAGGTACGCCCGCACGAGCGCGACGAGCTGCCGCTCCCCCGCGGAGAGGGACTCGCCACGCTGCCCGACCGAGGAGTCGAGCCCGTCCGGGAGGTCCGCGACCCAGTCGGTGAGGCCGAGCCGCTCGACGGCCGCCTCGATCCGGGCGCGACGCGCGGCCGCCGGCTCCTCCTCGGCGGCACCGCGGAGCCCGTAGGCGACGTTGTCGGCGAGCGTCCCGTCGAAGAGGAAGCCCTCCTGCGGCACGAGCACGACGCGCTCGCGCAGGGACGCGACTGACAGGTCCCGCAGGTCGGTGCCGTCCAGGAGGACGCGTCCGCCCGTCGGGTCCATGAGCCGCGTGACGAGCTTCGCGATCGTCGTCTTGCCCGAGCCGGTCGCGCCGACGACGGCGACCGACGCACGCGCCGGGAGGTCGAGGTCGACGCCGTGCAGCACCTCGGGCCCGTCGGGATAGGCGAACCGGACGTCCTCGAGACGCACGTGGGCCGGGCCGCGCGGGCTGCGCACGCCGTCGGCGCCCTTGTCGACGACCTCGACCGGCGTCTCGAGGACGGCGAGGACGCGGCGCCAGCCCGCCACCGCGTTCTGCAGCTCGTTGAGGATCTCCGTCGCCATCTGGACCGGGCCGGTGAAGAGCTGGACGAGGAACAGGAAGGCGAGGAGCTGGCCCACCGAGATGTCGCCCGCCACACCGAGCAGCGAGCCGACGACCACGACGACCGCGAGCACGAGGTTCGCCACGAGCACGCCGCTCGAGAAGACGACGGCGACCAGCTTCTGCGCCCGGACCATCGCGCGCCGGGTCGCGTCGACCGCGGCGTCGACCCGACGCGCCGTCCGCGCCCCGGCGCCGTACGCGCGGATGGTCTCCGCACCGACGACGGACTCCGAGATGGCGCCGAGCATCGCGCCCACCCGCGCGCGGACCTGGGTGTACGCGTCGTTGACCCGCGCCTGCGCGGGGCGCAGGACGAGGAACAGCGGCACGAAGCACGCCCACACCACGAGCGTGAGCTGCCACGAGTACACCGCCATGAGCACCGTCGCGACGCCGATCTGGAGCACCGAGACGAGCAGCATGATGCCGCCCCACTGCACGAACAGCGAGATCGTGTCGACGTCGCTCGTGACGCGCGAGACGAGCGACCCCCGTCGCTCGGAGTTCTGCGTGAGGACCGACAGGTCGTGCACGTGGCGGAACGCGCGCACGCGCAGCGCGGCGAGGCCGGCCTCCGTCGACCGGAACAGGCGCACGTTGACGAGGGCCGAGCACAACCCGGCGAGGACGAGGATCCCGGCGGCGACGCCGACGAGCACCGCGACGCGCGTGGTGTCCGGACCGCCGTCGGCGAGCACGCCCGTGTCGATGGTCTGCTGCACGGTCACGGGCACGACGACCCGGCCCAGCGCGGCGGCGACGGCGAGGCCGAGGGTCACCCAGATGCCGGTGAGGATCTGCGGCGACACCTGCACGCCGCGACGCAGCGTCGCGAGGACGCCCAGGGAGCTCGCCGAGGCGATGCGCGCGTCGCCGGTGCGGACGTCCGCGGCACCGTCGTCGACGGTGGCACCCGGGTCCCGGCGGGACGCCCGCCCGGGTCGGGTGGTCGTGGTCCGGGTCATTCCTCCAGCGCCCCCGTCTCGACGTGCCGCACGACGTCGTCCTCCTCCGTCTCCTCCTGCCGCACGAGGTCGTCCTCGCGGCGGCCCTCACGGACCTGCTCGTCCTCGCCCGCGTCGCGGACGGAGTCGTCCGTCGCGTCGGCGCGCTCGTGCTCGCGGCGCTCCGCCTCGCGCGCGTACGCGGTCGCGAGCTCGCGGTACCCGGGGTCGCGGGCGAGCAGCTCGTCGTGCGTGCCGACGTCCACCACCCGCCCGGACTCCACGTGCACGACGACGTCCGCGAGCGCGACGCTCGACATGCGGTAGGCGACCATGACGACCGTCGGGCGGTCGTCGCCGCCCCGCGCGACGCCCGCGAGGATCTCCTGCTCGACCCGTGGGTCGACGGCCGAGGTCGCGTCGTCGAGGACGAGCAGGCGCGGCCGCCGGACGAGCGCCCGCGCGATCGCGAGACGCTGGCGCTGGCCACCGGACAGGTTGGCCCCCCGCTCCCCGAGCGGGGCGTCGAGACCCTCCGGGAGCCGCTCGACGACGTCGTCCACGCGCGCGAGGCGCAGCGCCGCCCAGACCTCCGCGTCGTCCGGGCCGGGGTCGCCCTCGTCGACGAGCGTGACGTTGGCGCGCACCGTGTCCTCGAACACGAAGGCCTGCTGCGCGACGAGGGCGACCTGCGTCGTGAGGTCCGCCTCGCGCACGTCGCGCACGTCGGTGCCGTCGAGGAGCACGCGCCCGCGCGTCGGGTCCGAGAGCCGCGCGAGGAGCGAGACGAGCGTCGTCTTGCCGGCACCCGTCGGGCCGACGACGGCGACCGTCGTCCCCGGCGCGACGGTCAGGTCCACGCCGTCGAGCAGCGTGAGCGAGCGGCCGCCCGCCCGGACGTCGACCCCGACGCCCTCGAGCCGCACGCCCAGCCCGGCACCGGACCCGGTCAGGGCCGTGGTCCCGGGACGCAGCACGCCGCCCGCGTCGACGACGCGGCTGATGCGCTCGTACCCGACGAGCGCGCGCGGGAGCTCGCCGAGGACCCAGCCGAACGCGCGGACCGGCACGGCCATCACGGTCAGCAGGTACGCGGCGGTGATGATGTCGCCCGGCGCGACGTCGCCCGCGGTGAGCCGTACCGTCCCCACGCCGAGCACGAGGAGCGTGCCGAGCGACGGCAGGAGCTCGATGACGGGGTCGAAGAACGCCCGCACGACGCCGACCCGCACGTTCGCGGCGCGCAGCTCGTCGGTGCGCTCGGCGAAGCGGCGCTCCTCGCGGTCCGCGGTGCCGAGCGACGTGACGAGGAGCGCGGCCTCGAAGCTCTCGTGCGCGACGTCCGAGACCTCGGCGCGCAGCTGCTGCGCCCGCGTGATGGCCGGCGACATGTAGCGCTGGAACACGATGTTCACGGCGACGGCGACGGGGATGACGACGAGCGCCGCGCACGCGAGCCAGACGTCCACCCGGAAGAGCATCACCGCGGCGACGCCGATCATGACGACGACGCCCAGCGCGAACGGCAGCGGGTTGAAGACGCCCGTCGCGGCCTCGACGTCGGAGTTCGCGTTCGAGAGCAGCTGCCCGGCCGGGTGCGAGCGGTGCCACGACATCGGCAGGCGCAGGTACTGGCGGGTCACCGCGGTGCGGTGGCGCGCCTGCAGCGCGGCGTACCCGTTGCCCGCGAAGATGCGCCGCGCGGCGACGCTCACCGCGAGCGAGAGCGCGATGCCGGCCAGCACGAGGCCCGCGACCCAGATGCGGCTCCGTGCGGCCGCGTCGCCGGCGAGCGCGGGCACCACGACCTCGTCGGTGACCCTGCCGACCGCGCTGCTCACGGCGACGGTCAGCGCGCCGAACAGCGCGGAGGACCCGATCGCCAGCACGTACGTGCGCGGCTCGTCGCGGATGCCGCGCCCCATGAGCGCGAGCGAGCGGCGGACGCGGGAGCCGGTGAGGGCGTGCGGCCGCCGGACCGACGGCTCGGCGGGGAGCCGGTCGCGGGGCTGGTCGTGCCGGGCGGCGGTGGCCGGCGGGTCGGTCGGGGCGTCGGCGCCGGTGGGGCGCGTCCTGCTGCCGGGCACGGGACGGTCCTCGTCTTTCGTTCAGGGGGTGGCCCGATCCTCTCACGGGCTCCCGACACCGCCGCCGGGCGTCCGCGCCGGTCAGCGCACCTGCACGCCCTGCGCCCGCATCGCGTCCTTCACCTGGCCGACGGTGAGGGCGCCGAAGTGGAAGACGCTCGCGGCGAGCACCGCGTCCGCCCCGGCGCGCGCCGCCGCCACGAAGTGCTCGGGCGTGCCCGCGCCGCCGCTCGCGATCAGGGGCACCCGCACCTCGGAGCGCACCGCGGCGAGCATCTCGAGGTCGAATCCGGCGGTCGTGCCGTCCGCGTCCATCGAGTTGAGCAGGATCTCCCCGGCGCCCAGCCCCGCGGCGCGGGACGCCCACTCCACGGCGTCGATCCCCGTGCCGCGCCGCCCGCCGTGGGTCGTCACCTCGTAGCCGGACTCCGTCCGCACGTCGCCGGTCGTGCGGCGCGCGTCCACCGAGAGCACGAGCACCTGGCTCCCGAAGCGGTCCGCGATCTCCGCGATGAGCTCCGGGCGGGCGATCGCCGCCGTGTTCACGCCGACCTTGTCCGCGCCCGCACGCAGGAGGCGGTCCACGTCGTCCGCCGAACGGACCCCGCCACCGACCGTGAGCGGGACGAAGACCTGCTCGGCGGTGCGGCGCACGACGTCGTACGTCGTCTCCCGGTTGCCGGACGACGCGGAGACGTCGAGGAACGTCAGCTCGTCGGCACCCTCCGTGTCGTAGCGGGCGGCGAGCTCGACGGGATCGCCCGCGTCGCGCAGGTTCTCGAAGTTCACGCCCTTGACGACGCGTCCCGCGTCGACGTCGAGGCACGGGATCACGCGGATCGCGACGGTCATGGGGACTCTCCTCGGTCGGCCGGCGCTCCGCCGGTCGTGTCGGTGCCGGTCGTGTCGGTGCCGGTCGTGTCGGTGCCGGTCGTGTCGGTGCCGGTCGTGTCGTCGGCCGTGCCGGTGCCGCCATCGCCGTCGGGCGTGCTCTCCTCGGTCACGGGGAACTGGGCGTCGAGGATGTCGACGACGTAGACGAGCGTCTCCCCGGCCAGCGGGTTGGCGGTCGCGCCGTAGGCGAGGTCGGGCGGCACGACGAGGAGCACCTGGCTCCCCACCGACTGCTCGAGGAGCCCCTGCTCCCAGCCCTCGATGACCTCGCCGATGCCGATCATCACCGACAGGGGCGCGGTCCCCTCCGTCCACGTCGAGTCGAAGACCTCGCCGTCGGACCAGCGCACGCCCGTGTACCGGACGGTGACCACCTGACCGACCTCGACCTGACGGCCGTCGCCGCGGACGAGCGGCTGCACCACGAGGCCCGCGGGCGCCGCAGCCTCCGACGGGACGGCGACGCTCGGCGCGCCCTCCGCGTCGAGCGTGACGGTGGGCAGCCCGTCGATCGGCTCGACCGCCTCCCCGGACGCGCGCGTCGGCAGGACGTCGACGACCAGGGCGACGGGGACGCCGTCGTCCACCTCGAGGCGCAGGAGGCGCGCCCCCACGCGCTGCCCGCGCAGGAGGTCGCGCAGCTCGCGGCCGACCGACTCGTCGGTCAGGGTGCGCCAGCGCGGCGCGTCCGTGTACGTGTTCTGCAGGACGGTGCCGTCGCGCAGGTCCTCCGCGTAGAGGTTGAGCAGCAGCGGCCCGCCGTCCACGAGCTCGGCGCCGGCGCCCGGCCACACCACCTCGGACGACGCGTCGGGCACGTCGAGCGGCGCGCGGTACTCGAGCGCCGGGGGCGCGCCGGACGAGCCGGCGACCGTGAGGTCGGTGTTGAGCGGCGTCTCCGTCGCGTCCTCGGGCTCCGTGCACGCACCGAGCACGACGGCGGCGAGGAGCGCCACGAGCAGCACGAGCACGGCCCGGGACGCGGGCGCACGACGAGCGCGCCGGACGCCCGGAGGGCGCCCGGCCGCGAGGGCCAGGTTCGTCACATCACGTCCTGCATCACATCGACTCGATGAGGCGCTCCACGCGCTCGTCGACGTTCCGGAACGGGTCCTTGCACAGCACGGTGCGCTGCGCCTGGTCGTTGAGCTTGAGGTGCACCCAGTCCACCGTGTAGTCGCGGCGGGCCTCCTGGGCGGCGCGCACGAAGTCGCCGCGCAGCTTGGCTCGCGTGGTCTGCGGGGGCACGGCCGTCGACTCGAACACCTCGAGGTCGGTGGTGACCCGCTCGACCATGCCGCGCGCCGCGAGCAGGTTGTACAGCCCCTCGGTGCGCGAGATGTCGTGGTAGGCGAGGTCGAGGCGCGCGATCCGCGGGTCGTCGAGCTCGAGACCGTGCTTGGCCTGGTAGCGCTGGATCAGGCGGTACTTGATGACCCAGTCCAGCTCCCGGTCGACGAGCGAGAGGTCGCCCGTCTCGAGGGCGCGCAGCCCGCGCTCCCACAGGTCGAGCACCTGCTTGACGACCGGCGTCGGCGAGACGTCCTGCTCGACGAACTCGCGCACCCGCTGGAGGTACTCCCCCTGGAGGTCGATCGCGGTGACCGTCCGGCCGCTCGCCAGCTGGACGGGGTGCTTGCCCGTCATGTCGTGGCTGATCTCGCGGATCGACCGGATGGGGTTCTCGAGCGCCAGGTCCCGCATCGGGACCCCCGCCTCCACCATCCGCAGGATGAGGTCGGTCGAGCCGACCTTGAGCATGGTCGTCGTCTCCGCCATCGAGGAGTCGCCGACGATGACGTGCAGGCGGCGGTAGCTCTCGGCGTCGGCGTGCGGCTCGTCGCGCGTGTTGATGATCGGGCGCGACCTGGTCGTCGCGCTCGACACCGCCTCCCAGATGTGGTCGGCGCGCTGGGACAGGCAGTACACGGCACCGCGCGGAGTCGCGAGGACCTTGCCGGCGCCCGTGAGGACCTGGCGCGTGATGAGGAACGGCACGAGGACGTCCGACAGGCGAGCGAAGTCGCCCTGCCGTCGCACGAGGTAGTTCTCGTGGCAGCCGTACGAGTTGCCCGCCGAGTCGGTGTTGTTCTTGAACAGGTGGATCCGGCCGGGCAGGCCCTCGTGCTCGAGCCGCTGCTGCGCGTCCGCGACGAGGCCCTCGAGGATCCGCTCGCCGCCGCGGTCGTACGCGACGAGCTGGCGGACGTCGTCGCACTCGGCCGTCGCGTACTCGGGGTGCGAGCCGACGTCGAGGTACAGCCGGGAGCCGTTGCGCAGGAACACGTTCGACGAGCGGCCCCAGGCGACCACCTTGCGGAACAGGTACCGGGCGACCTCGTCCGCCGAGAGCCCGCGCCCGTCGTCGGACGCGCACGTCACGCCGTACTCGGTCTCCAGCCCGAAGATCCTGCGGTCCATGCGGCGCTACCCCTCGTCCGTCGGGCCGGCGCCCGTCGCGTCGTCGGGCGCACCCTCGGCGGGCCCGTCGGTGGCGCTCGCCGCGTCGTCTCCGTCAGCGTCAGCGTCAGCGTCAGCGAGGAGGCCCTCGAGGACGGCGCCCGTGAGCCGGCGGAACGCGCGCCGGGGTCGCGTGCGGTCGAGGACGGCCACCTCGAGCTGCGCGGCCGGGATGGTGCGCGTCTCGTCCCCGTCGCCGCCGGACGCGAGCGCGTGCACCGCCAGGCGCAGCACCTCGGCGAGGCCGAGACCGGGCCGCCACGCGTCCTCGAGCACCCGGCCGAGCTGGTCGGCCTGGCCGCCCATGACGACCACGCCCTGCTCGTCGGCGACCGAGCCGTCGTAGGAGATCCGGTAGAGCTGGTCCTGCTCCGCCGTGCGACCGACCTCCGCGACGACGAGCTCGACCTCGAGCGGCTTCGACTCCGTGGTGAACACCGTGCCGAGCGTCTGGGCGTACGCGTTCGCCAGGCCGCGCGCGTTGACGTCCGTCCGGTCGTAGGAGTAGCCGCGCAGGTCTGCGTACCGCACCCCGGCGACGCGCAGGTTCTCGAACTCGTTGTACTTGCCCACCGCGGCGAACGCGATGCGGTCGTAGATCTCCGAGATCTTGTGCAGGGCGCGCGACGGGTTCTCCGTCGCGAAGGCGATGCCGTCCTCGTACGCGAGGACCACGACGGACCGGCCGCGCGCGATGCCCTTGCGCGCGAAGTCCGCCCGGTCCTTCATCAGCTGCTCGGGCGAGACGTAGAAGGGCATGTTCACGCGTCGTCACCTCCGGTCGGGTGGTCCTGCGGGAGGTCGTGCGGGACGGCCTCGGCGTTCGTCACCGGGGGACGGCCACGCTCCACGCCCGCCCCGGAGCGCTCCGCCACGATCTGCTCGACGACCGCCGCGAGCTCGTCGTCGGGCACGCGCTCGTAGCCGTCGGCCGTCACGACCGCGACCACCGGCCAGATCCGGCGGACCGGGTCCGGGCCGCCCGTGGCCGAGTCGTCGTCCGCCGCGTCGTAGAGCGCCTCGACCGCGACGCGCACGGAGGCCGCCCGGTCGAGACCCGTGCGCCACAGCTTCTTCAGGGAGCCGCGCGCGAAGACCGAGCCCGACCCCACCGAGTGGTACGCCCGCTCCTCGTACCGGCCGCCCGTGACGTCGTACGAGAAGATCCGGCCGGCGCCGCGATCGAGGTCGAACCCCGCGAAGAGGGGCACGACCGCGAGGCCCTGCATGGCGAGGCCGAGGTTCTGCCGGATCATCGTCGACAGGCGGTTGGCCTTGCCGTCGAGCGAGAGCAGCGCGCCCTCGATCTTCTCGTAGTGCTCGAGCTCGAGCTGGAACAGCCGCACGAGCTCGACGGCGATGCCCGCCGTCCCGGCGATGCCCACGGCCGAGTACTCGTCGGCCGGGAAGACCTTCTCGATCTCGCGGTTCGCGATCATCGAGCCCATCGTCGCGCGACGGTCCCCCGCCATGACGACGCCCGCGCCCACGCCCTCGGCGCCGAACGTCAGCGCCACGATCGTGGTGGCGTGCGGCGCGTCGGGCATCGTGCCGGACGCTGCGTGCCCGGCCGTGCGGTGCGACGGCAGCAGGTCGGGGGCGTGCCCGGACAGGAAGTCCAGGAAGGACGACGACCCGGGGGTCGTGAACGCGTCGGGCAGGCGCCCGGGCTGGTCCGTGCTCATCGGGTTGCCGTCACCCTTCCTACTCGCCGCCCTTCTGCACGAAGCCCCGGACGAAGGACTCCGCGTTCGTCTCCAGGACCTCGTCGATCTCCTCGAGGAGCGCGTCCACCTCCGCGTCGCGCGACTGCGCCTGCGGGGCGACCGGGGTCGCCGGGGCCTCGGGCTCGTCGTCAGGACGCCGGTCCTCGTGCGACGCGTGCGTGCGTTCGGTACCCGCCATGGCTGCCTCCTCGTCCGTCGGCCGGCCTCGCGCCGACGCTCTGTCCGTTCCAACCCCGTCCGGGCTCGCGCCCTTCCCGGCCCTGCTCGCACGCGGCGCCCGTTCCACGGAGGGCGGGCGCCGTCGTGCGTCCAGCCTAGTCGCCGCCGGTCACGACGGGCCTGCGAGACCCGCCAGCAGCGCGGCCGCGTCCGGGCTCGCGTCGAGGAGCGCGCCGATGTGGGCGCGCGTCCCGCGCAGCGGGTCCATCATCGGGACGCGCTGGAGCGAGGGCGCGCCCGGCACGTCGAAGATCACGGAGTCCCAGCTGGCCGCGGAGACCTGGTCGCCGTAGCGCGCCATGACCTCGCCGCGGAAGAACGCGCGCGTGTCCTCGGGCGCGTGGTGCACCGCCGCGCCGACCTCGCGCTCGGTGACCACCCGGTCCACGGCGTCCGCGGCGAGCAGACGGTGGTAGATGCCGCGCTCGGGCCGCACGTCGGACCACTGCAGGTCCATGGCCGCGAGGCGCGAGTGGCCCCAGTCGAGACCGTCGCGCTCCCGCAGACGGTCGAGGAGCCGGAGCTTCGCGACCCACTCGACGTCGCGCACGCACGCGTCGCGGTCGGTCGCGAGGCGGTCGAGCACCGAGCGCCACCGCGCGAGCACGTCGCGCGTCGGGGCGTCGACCCCGTCCGGCCCGGCGAGGCGCTCGGCCGCGTCGACCGCCACCTCCAGGTACTCGCGCTGGACCTCGAGCGCCGTCAGCTCGCGCCCGTCCGCGAGCGCGAGGCGCCGCGTCAGGTCGAGGTCGCGGCTCACGCGCTGGACGTCCGCGACCGGGTCCGCGAGTCGCAGCCCGGCCAGGCGGGCGCGCACGTCCTGCCCGAGCTCCTCCAGGTGCTCGACGGCGAAGAGCACGAGCGACGTCGTGCCCGTCTTGAGGTACGTCGCCGTCTCGAACATGTTCGCGTCGCCGATGATGAGGTGCAGGCGGCGCCAGCGCTGCCGGTCCGCGTGCGGCTCGTCGCGCGTGTTGACGATGGGCCGGCGCAGCGTCGTCTCCAGCCCGACCTCCGCCTCGACGTAGTCCGCGCGCTGGGAGATCTGGAACCCGTGCTCCTCGCCCGCCGGGCCGAGCCCCACGCGTCCCGAGCCGGCGAACACCTGCCGCGTCACGAGGAACGGCGTGAGCATCTCGACGAGGACGCCGAACGGCACCTCGCGGTCGACGAGGAAGTTCTCGTGGGTGCCGTAGCTCGCGCCCTTGCCGTCCACGTTGTTCTTGTAGAGCACGACGCCGCCGCCCGGCACCTGGGCCAGCTCGCGCGACGCGGCGAGCATGACCCGCTCCCCCGCCACGTCCCAGCACACGACGTCGTGCGGCACCGTGACCTCGGGCGAGGAGTACTCGGGGTGCGCGTGGTCGACGTAGAGCCGGGCGCCGTTCGTGAGGATGACGTTCGCCGCGCTCGGGTCGTCGTACTCCTCCGTGGTCGGGCGCGCGACCTCCTGCAGCGAGGCCTCGGCGGCGCCGCCCTCCGCGGCCCGACCGACCGGCCCCGACGGCGCGGGCCGCGACGGGTCGTCCGTGAGGAGGGACGGGTGCGCCGACGCGCGCGGCACGTGGAACCCTCGTGCGTCCTGCAGCGGGTCCTCGTCGTCGTAGTCCCAGCGCGCCCGGCCCCGGGCGCCGTCGCTGCGCGCGGCGAGCGCCCGGTAGGTCGTGACGACCTGGCTCGACATCAGCATCGGGTTCGCCATCGGCTTCCCCGGCTGCAGGACGCCGTACTCCGTCTCGATCCCCATGACCCGTCGTACGCTCACGCGCTCACCCTATGTCGGCCCCCCGACGCCGCGCCGCGCTGTCCACGGGCGCGCCGACCGCGCCCCGCTACAGGTACTGCCCGGTGTTCGTGACCGTGTCGATGGTGCGCGGCGAGCCGCCCTCGCCCTTCTTCTGGACGATCGTGCGGATGAAGACGATGCGCTCGCCCTTCTTCCCGCTGATCCGCGCCCAGTCGTCCGGGTTCGTGGTGTTCGGCAGGTCCTCGTTCTCCTTGAACTCGTCGACGCACGCCGCGAGCAGGTGGTCGACGCGGATGCCGCGCTGGCCCGTGGCGAGGAGGTCCTTGATCGCGGACTTCTTCGCCCGGTCCACGACGTTCTGGATCATCGCGCCCGAGTTGAAGTCCTTGAAGTACAGGATCTCCTTGTCGCCGCTCGCGTAGGTGACCTCGAGGAACTGGTTCTCCTCCTCCTCGGAGTACATGCGCTCCACGACCGAGCGGATCATCGCGTCGAGGGCCTCGCGCTGGTTGCCACCATGCTCGGCCAGGTCGGCCGCGTGGATCGGCAGGTCCTCCGTGAGGTACTTGGCGAAGATCTCCTTCGCACCCTCGGCGTCGGGCCGCTCGATCTTGATCTTCACGTCGAGGCGCCCCGGCCGCAGGATCGCGGGGTCGATCATGTCCTCGCGGTTCGACGCCCCGATGACGATGACGTTGTCCAGCCGCTCGACGCCGTCGATCTCGGCGAGGAGCTGCGGGACGATCGTCGTCTCGACGTCGGACGACAGACCCGTGCCGCGGGTGCGGAACAACGACTCCATCTCGTCGAAGAAGACGACGACGGGCGTCCCCTGCGAGGCCTTCTCCCGCGCGCGGGCGAAGATCAACCGGATGTGCCGCTCGGTCTCGCCCACGTACTTGTTGAGCAGCTCGGGGCCCTTGACGTTGAGGAAGTAGCTGCGGGCGGCGCCCGAGCCGTCCGCGACCTGCTCGCCCCGCGCCCGCGCCACGGTGTGCGCGAGCGAGTTGGCGACGGCCTTGGCGATGAGCGTCTTGCCGCACCCGGGCGGCCCGTACAGCAGCACGCCCTTGGGCGGGTGCAGACCGTGCTCGCGGAAGAGGTCGGGGTGCGTGAAGGGCAGCTCGACGGCGTCGCGGATCTGCTCGATCTGCGGGCCGAGGCCACCGATGTCCTCGTACTCGATGTCCGGGACCTCTTCGAGGACGAGCTCCTCGACCTCGGACTTCGGGATGACCTCGAACACGAAGCCGCTGCGCGTGTCGATCGTGAGCGAGTCCCCGACGCGGAGCGCCGTGCGCGCGACCGAGCCGGCGAGCCGCACGACCCGCTCCTCGTCGGCGCGACCGACGACGAGCACGCGCTCGGCGTCGAGGATCTCCTTGACCGTGACGATCTCGCCCGTGCGCTCGTAGCCGCCCGCGGCGACGACGGTCATCGCCTCGTTGAGCTTGACCTCCTGGCCCGGGCGCAGCCGCTGGACGTCGAGGCTGGGGCTCGCGCCGACGTGCATCTTGCGCCCCGCCGCGGAGACGTCGACCGACCCGTCCGGGTGCGCGGCGAGGAACACCGCGTACGTCCCCGGGGGCTTGGCGAGGTCGTCGATCTGCCGCTTGAGGTCGAGGATCTGGTCCCGGGCCGCGCGCAGCGCCTCCGCGAGCCGCTCGTTCTTCGCGGAGAGCAGCGCGAGCTCGCGCGCGCTGCTCTGCGGGGCCTCGTCGCTACGGCCGAATGTCTCGCTCATCGGGTGTCCCTCTCGCCGCCGGCTCGCCCGACCACGGGTGGACGGCGGACGACGGGCCACGCGAGGCGCCCGTGCCGACCATCGTCCGGCGGTCGGGTGTAGACCTTAGGCACAAGTCTGGCCCGTGCACACGGACGACACCCAGGGTGAGACGGCGGCGTCCCGATCGTTACCGGACCGTCACGCGCCCGACACGTCGGGCGCCTCGCCTGCCTCGTCCGCGACCCGCTGCACGCCGTGATCCGCGACGCCGTCCACGTCCGGCCCGGCGCCCGGGCCGGTCGCCTGCTCGGGGCCCTGGCCGACGTCGCGCCGCACGCGTCGGATCTTCTTCTCGGAGACCGGCCGCTCGCCCAGCTCCTCGGGCGACCACTGCTCGGCGTCGGTCGGGTACGCGCCCTTGGCGGGGCGCCGCTTGCGCTCGGGCGGCGCGACGCCGTCCGCGAGGCGCCGTGCGGTGAGCAGGAACCCGGTGTGCCCGATCATGCGGTGCTGCGGCCGCACGGCGAGGCCCTCGAGGTGCCAGCCGCGCACCATCGACTCCCACGCGACGGGCTCCGCGTAGCGGCCGTCGGCCCGCAGGTCCTCCGCGAGGCGCGAGAGCTGGGTCGTCGTGGCGACGTAGCAGACGAGGACGCCGCCGGGCACGAGCGCGCGGGCGACGACGTCGAGGTTCTCCCAGGGCGCGAGCATGTCGAGCACGACGCGGTCCACCGTGCCGTCCTCGGCGACCGTCGGGAGCACGTCGGCGAGGTCGCCGACGGACAGCGTCCAGGCCGGGTGCGCACCGCCGAAGAACGTCTCGACGTTGCCGCGCGCGATCGCGGCGAAGTCCTCGCGCCGCTCGATCGAGTGCAGCTCGCCCGCGTCGCCGACGGCGCGCAGGAGCGACATCGTCAGCGCGCCGGAGCCCACGCCCGCCTCGACGACGCGCGCGCCCGGGAAGATGTCCGCCATCGCGACGATCTGGCCGGCGTCCTTCGGGTAGACGACCGCGGCGCCGCGGGGCATCGAGAGCACGTAGTCCGCGAGGAGCGGGCGCATCGCGAGGTACTCGATCTCGGCGGTGTTGCGCACGACGCTGCCCTCGGGGCGGCCGATGAGGTCGTCGTGCCGCAGGTAGCCCTTGTGCGTGTGGAACGTCGCACCCGGCGCGAGCGTGATGGTGTGCAGACGCCCCCGCGGGTCCGTGAGCTGGACCTTGTCGCCCACGCGCAGCGGGCCGCGGCGCTCGTCCGCGCCCGTCGCGCCGGGGCGGTCGGACGCGCCGTGCGCGGGGGCGGCTGCGCCGTCCCCACCGGGCTGCGGGGTCGGGTGGCCGGGCGTGGTGGCGGGCTCGGAGGTCACGGGCGACCATCCTACGGGCCGCCCGCCCCGCACCCGACGCCGGTCGGTCGCGCCCGCGGACGACCCGGCGGTCACCGCCCGCGCCGGGCGTCTCGCAGCGCGGCGACGACCCGGGCGACCTCGAGCGCGCCGACGACGCGGCCGCCGTCGGTCACGACGACGACCGCCGCGTCCCGCCCGACGCGCGAGAGCTCGGCGAGCATGTCCTGCCCCTCGCGGTGGGCGTCGATCGTCGCGTCGCCGGGCAGGGGCACGGCGACGGCGCTCACCGGGGTCGTCTCGGCGGCGTCGGGCGGCACGGCCGCGGCCGCGGCCGGGTCCACGTACCCGAGGGGGCGACCGGTCCCGTCCACGAGCACGGCGACCACGTGCGGTCCGCCCGCGAGCGCCACCGCGCGCCCGACCGCGCCGACCGTCGCCGTGGACGGCACCGCGACCGCGGGCCGCGCGAGGCTGCGGACGGTCAGCCCGGACACGGCTTCCCGGGTGCGGCCGACGGAGATGGCCTGCCCCGCGCCGCTCCACAGGAACGCTCCGATGAGCGCCGCCCACGCGACGGTCCACAGGTCCGGCCGCCCGCCGTAGGACAGCGGCCACACGAGCGCCCACGCGACGACCCCGACGGCGACGGCGCGCCCGACCCAGCCGGCCGCGACCGTCCCCTTCGTCCGCGACCCCGTCGCGGCCCACACGGCGGACTCGAGGATCTGGCCGCCGTCGAGCGGGAGGCCCGGGAGGAGGTTGAAGAACCCCACGAACGCGTTCGAGAACGCGGCGGCGTACAGCAGGAGCGCGGGCACGGAGAACGTCGGCTGCGCCTGGAACGTCACCCAGAACACGACCGCGAGCGCCAGGTTGGTCAGCGGGCCGACGACCGAGATGAGGAAGCCGTCGAGCGGGCGCGCCGACGTCCCGGAGTAGGCCGTGTGGCCGCCCCAGAGCGTCACCGCGAGCTCGGTCACGCGCTGGCCGCGGGCGCGCGCGACGAGCGCGTGCGCGACCTCGTGCAGGAAGACGGACGCGAACAGCAGCAGCACGAACGCGAACGACACGAGGTAGATCTCGGGGCCGAGGTGCGGGGCGAGCCGCTGCACCGTCGGCGCGAAGAGGACCGTGAGGATCGCCGCGGCGAGGAACCAGGACGGCGTGAGGATCACCGGTGCGCCGACGACCCGGCCGATCACCCAGCCCTTCGTGCGCGGGCCTGCCGGTGCGGGCGTGCGGGGTGCTCGAGGTTGGGGTCCGTCCACCCTGGAAGCCTATGCGCTCGGCGGGCACGGCCCGACGCCGTCGGGCGGCGGTCGGCACGGACAGGGGACGCCTCAGGCGGCGTCGTCCTCCATGAGGTCGACGACGTCGCCCGCGACGAGCCGCGACAGGAGCGCGACGTCGACGAGCTCGAGCGACGGCGTCCGGCTCAGG
Source organism: Sphaerisporangium cinnabarinum (assembly GCA_003052455.1). Lineage (GTDB taxonomy): Bacteria > Actinomycetota > Actinomycetes > Actinomycetales > Cellulomonadaceae > Cellulosimicrobium > Cellulosimicrobium cinnabarinum. The sequence goes on from QAPD01000003.1 coordinate 81,374, forward strand.
CCGGGTGCCGGGAGCACCGGGACGACCGCCTCGACGCCGAGCGTCGCGGCCCCCGCGGCGCGGGCCGAGGCGATGCCCGCGGGCGAGTCCTCGATCGCGACGCAGCGCGTGACGTCGACGCCGAGGCGCTGCGCCGCGAGGAGGTAGGGCTCCGGGTCGGGCTTGCCGCGCTCGACCTCGTCGCCGCAGACCAGCACCTGGAACGCGTCCGGCGGCGCCATCTCGGCGACCGGCTGGGCGAGCTCCCGGTAGGACATCGTGACGAGCGCGCACGGCACGCCCGCCTCGCGCAGCGCCGCGAGGAGCTCGCGCGCGCCGGGCTGCCACGGGACCTCGACCCGCACCTGCTCGATCACGCGGCCGATGAGGAACGCGACGATCTCGTCGATCGGCAGGTCGACGCCGCCGCGCTCGCGCAGGATGCGGGCCGACTCGCGCAGCGGGTTCCCGACGAGCGACATCGCGTCCTCGTGCGTCCACGTGCCGCCGTGCGCGGCGACGAGCTCGTGCTCCGCCGCGATCCAGTAGGGCTCGGTGTCGACGAGCGTCCCGTCCATGTCCCACAGGACGGCGGCGGGCAGCGCCGCGCTCCCGGACGGCTCCACAGAGGGCTGACCTGCGGAAGTACTGGCGGAACGAGAGGACAAAGCGGTCTCCATCGGTGGTCGTGCAACGAGCCCTGCAACGTCCGACCCTAACCGCACTGCGCCGGGGAGAAGGGCCGGAAGCGGCCCGGCTCGCGTGGGAGCCAGCGGTATGTCACAGATCCATGACAACGCGCCCTGTCACAGAGCTATGACCTCTGAGCGTGTCACGGTACCGTGACCTTATGGGGAGCATCGCGAACGAGATCCAGCTGGGTGCCGCGCTGCGCGAGCGTCGCGAGCGCGCCGGACTCACCCAAGGCCACCTCGCGGAGCGCGCCGGAGTCTCGCGTGCCTTCCTCATCGACCTCGAGCGCGGCCGACGCCCGCGCGCAGAGCTGGGCCGCGTGCTGTCCGTCATGCGTGCCCTGGACGCGGCCATCACGCTCGTCGACGCCGAGCGCCGCGACGCCGAGGACGCGCTCGCCGACCTGCTGGGGGACCTGTGAGGCTCGCGTTCGCGCTGTACGGCCGGGTCGCCGGCACCATCGAGCGCGACGGCGGTGCTGTCACCCTGCGCTACGCACCGGACTACCTCGACCTGCCCGACCCCACCCCGCTGTCGCTGTCGATGCCGGTCAGCACCACGACGTACCGCTCCCGCCCCGTCGAGGCCTACCTGCGCGGCCTGCTGCCCGACCACGAAGAGGTCCGCGACCGCTGGGCCAGAAAGGCCGGCGTGCGCCCGGGCGACACCCTCGGACTGATCGCCCACGTCGGCATGGACGTCTCCGGCGGCGCGATCTTCGCCCCCGCGGACGAGATCACCGACGCTCTGGCACGGCCGGGCACCCTGGAGCCTGCGGCGGACTCCGACATCGCGGAGCGCCTGCGGCGGGTGCGTCAGGACGACGCCGCGTGGCACGCGGACGAGGACGCCGAGCACTGGAGCCTGGCCGGCGCGCAATCGAAGTTCACGCTCGCCCGCAGCGAGGCGGGCTGGGCGTTCGCCGAGGGCAGCGCACCGTCGACCCACATCGTCAAGCCCGGCATCGACCGCATCCGCGCGCAGGCGCTGTCCGAGCACGTCAGCATGCGCGCACTGGCCATCGCGGGCCTGCCGGTCGCCGAGACGCAGTACCTCACGTTCGAGGACCAGGACGCGATCGTGGTGACGCGGTTCGACCGCCGTGCGGCGCGGTCGGGTGCGATCGCGCGCGTGCACCAAGAGGATCTGGTCCAGGCCTTCTCGCTGGATCCGAAGCGCAAGTACGAGTCCGACAGGGGTCCGGGGGTGCAGGCCATCTCCGACCTGCTGCGTGGGTCGGCCTCCCCGGCCTCCGTCGAGCGGTTCGCCCGCGCGGTGATCGCCAACCAGATCCTCGGCGCGCCGGACGCGCACGGCAAGAACTACGGCGTGCTGCTGGTCGGCTCGAGCGCCACCCTCACGCCGTTGTACGACGTGGCCACCGGCCTGGTGCCGGACGCCGCCGGGCGGCTGCGCTACTCCAAGGGCGCTATGTCGATCGGCGGCGAGCGCCGGTTCGGTGACGTCGAGCGGGGTAGCTGGGAGAAGTTCGCGCGCGCCGTCGGCCTGCCCGCCGACCAGGTCGTCGACTGGATCGACGAGCTCGCCACGACCATCCCGGCCGCCTTCGCGCAGGCGGCCGAGGCGGTGGACGCGCCCGACGCCGACTTCCTGGCAGGCGTCGTCGCTCGGAACATCGCCGCGGTCGCTCGGCAGACCCGCGAAGGCCTACGGTCCACCCGGCGTACCGGCGGGCGGATCGTCACGCCTTTCATGGCGACGCTCCCCGGGCAGGGGCGGGCGACCGGCCTGCGCGGTGGGGGCGCGCCGTCCGACGTCGAGGTCAGGGCGTCCGACGCCGACGACGAGCAGTGGGAGAGCCTCGGCACCCCCTGACGCGGCGCTGCGCGACAGCGGACGTTCGACCCCGACAGGCGATTCTCTGGCACCCGGATGGACGCTGCGCCCTGCCCGTACCTACGCCGGGCGCGAACCCGCCCCGACGCCGTCGGGCCCGGCCGCATAGGCTGGGGTGATGACCGAGAACGCGACCGAGGGCACCCGCCAGACCGTGATGATCGCGGCGTTCGAGGGCTGGAACGACGCCGGGAGCGCCGCCACGGCCGCCCTGCAGCACCTGCACGAGGTGTGGGGCGCCGAGGACGTCGACGAGCTGGACCCGGAGGAGTACCACGACTTCCAGGTGAACCGCCCGGTTGTCACGACGGACGACGACGGGCGCCGCGAGATCACGTGGCCCACGACGACGATCGCGTCGGCGGTCCTCTCGCCGACGGGTCGGCGCGTGGTGCTCGTGCACGGCATCGAGCCGTCCATGCGCTGGCGCCGGTACTGCCGCGAGCTGCTCGACATCGCGGAGGAGCACGACGTGCGCACGGTCGTCACCCTCGGGGCGCTGCTCGCGGACGTGCCGCACACGCGGCCGATCCCCATGACGGCGACGTCGGAGAGCGTGGGCCTGCAGGCCGTGCTCGACGTCGAGCCCAGCACGTACGAGGGCCCGACGGGCATCGTCGGCGTGCTCCAGCACGCCGCGGCGGAGCGTGGGATGCAGTCGGTGTCGCTCTGGGCGGCCGTGCCGCACTACGTGGCGCACCCGCCGTCGCCCAAGGCGACGCTCGCGATCCTCGCGCGCATCGAGGAGCTGCTGTCCGAGCCGATCCCGCTGGGCGACCTGCCGGAGGACGCCGAGGCGTGGCAGCACGGCGTCGACGAGCTCGCGGCGGAGGACGCCGAGATCGCGGAGTACGTCCAGCAGCTCGAGGAGGCGAAGGACACCGCGGAGCTCCCCGAGGCGAGCGGCGAGGCCATCGCGCGCGAGTTCGAGCGCTACCTGCGCCGCCGCGACCGGGGCAACCCGGGCAAGGGCCCGACGGTCTGACGCACGGGCCGCCCCGCGGGATGGCAGCGTCAGCGCGCGGGGCGGCTCGTCAGAGCCGGACGCCCAGCAGGGCGTTCACCGCGCGCGCGACGACGCCCGGGGCGCCCTCCTCGTCGCGCGACGTGTCGCGACCGGGGCGCAGCGACTCCGCGGCCCAGGCGTCCACCGCGGCGAGCGCCGTCGGGGCGTCGAGGTCGTCGGCGAGCGCCGCGCGCACGGCCGCGAGCGTCGCGGTCGCGTCGGGTCCGCCGTTGCCGGACACGGCGTCGCGCCACGTCTCGAGACGTCGCGCGCCCGCGGGCAGGTCGTCGTCGGTCCACTCCCACTCGCCGCGGTAGTGGTGGGCGAGCAGCGCGAGGCGGATCGCCATCGGGTCGACGCCCGTGGCCCGCAGGTTCGACACGAGCACGAGGTTGCCGCGCGACTTGCTCATCTTCTCGCCCTCGTACGCGACGAGGCCGGCGTGCACGTGCGCGCGGGGCGCACCGCCACCGGTGAGCATGCGGTCGTGCGACGACGACATCTCGTGGTGCGGGAACAGCAGGTCCGCTCCCCCGCCCTGCACGTCGAACGGCAGGCCGAGCCCGTCGCGCGAGATGACCGCGCACTCCACGTGCCAGCCGGGGCGGCCGGTGCCGAGCGCGCCGCCGTCCCACGCGGGCTCGCCCGGCCGCTCGCGGCGCCACAGCAGCGGGTCGAGCGCGTCCTTCTTGCCCTCGCGGTCGGGGTCGCCGCCGCGCTCGGCGAAGAGGTGCTCCATGACGTCGCGCGCGAGGCGCGAGACCGACCCGAACGCGCGGTCGGCCGAGAGGTCGGCGTACACGTCGCCCAGGCCGGGGTCGGTACCGCCCGCACCGGGCTCGACCGGGACCCGGTACGCGAGGCCCGCGTCGAGGAGCTGCGTCACCGCGTCGACGACGACGGGGATCGTCTCCACCGCGCCCTCGTAGACGTCGGGCGGGACGACGCCGAGCGCCGTCATGTCCTCGGCGAACAGCGCGGTCTGCTCGACGGCGAGCGCGCGCCAGTCGACGCCGGTCGCGGCGGCGCGCTCCAGCAGGGGGTCGTCGACGTCGGTGACGTTCGACGCGTACCGCACGCGGTGCCCGGCGTCCGTCCACGCGCGCACGAGCAGGTCGAACGCGACGTAGGTGGCGGCGTGACCGATGTGCGTCGCGTCGTAGGGCGTGATGCCGCACACGTACAGGGTGGCGTCCTCGCCCGCGGCGGCGACGACGAGCTCACGGGTCGACGAGTCGTGCACCCGGACCGGGAGGCCTCGTCCGGGGAGCTCGGGGATCTGCGGGGCGGGCCAGCTGTGCACGCGTCAACCTTAGCCGTCGGGGCGCGGGCGACGGACCGTCGTCCGGCACGCGGGCGACGCACGGCGCCGCGCCCGACGGCGACCGGGCAGGTCCGTGCGGGGCGCGGGACAATGCGGACGTGACGAACCCCACCGAGCCGCGGACGAGCACGCCGCCCGACGGCGCACCCACCCCGGCGTCCCGACGACCGACCGTGCACGCCGTCGCGGCGTGGACGGTCGCGCCCGGGGCGGACGGCGTGCACCCGGCCGACCCCGGCGCCCTGGCGGCGCCCGGCACCCCGGCCCCCGGCTCCCCCACGACGGACGCGCACCCGGGCGGCGACACCGCCGCGGGCGGGGACGACGACCGGCGCGCGGCCCGCGCCACGGTGACGTGGGCGCGCCTGGAGGACCTCGACGCGGTGCTCGACGCCGCCGCGCAGGTCGCGACCGGGACGGGCCCGACGTGGCGGGGCCTCGCGCGGCGCGACGGCCACCCCCTGGCGCACGTGCACCGCGTCGCGGCGGACTGGCTCCTCCTGGTGACGCCGACGGCGTGGTTCACCGAGTCGGACCGCCAGGTGCACACCGGCCAGTTCGCCGCGCTCCTCGGCCCGGGGCTCGTCCTCACCGCCGAGGAGGGCGACGCGGACGTGCACGCGCTCATGCTCGACAAGCTCGGCGCGCCCGGCGACCCCCACGGCTCGCCCGTCCAGCGGATCGTCTCCGCCGCGGTGCTCGCGATCGTCGGTGGCGCCTCGGACGTCGAGCTGGGCCTGGGCGACGCCGTCGCCGACACCGAGCGCGTGGTGTTCGACCAGCAGCGCGAGGACCCGGTCGAGCGCATCTACGACCTCAAGCGCGAGATCACCGAGGCAAGGCGCGCCCTCATGCCCGTCACGGCAGAGCTGCCCGAGCTCCTCGACCCCGACGTCCCGGACCACCTCGGGGTCAACCGGCGCATCCTCGAGCGCGTCGTCACGACGGTCGAGCGGATCGACCGGCACCTCGACGCGCACGACGACCTGCTCTCGGACATGCTCCAGGTCCACATGACCCAGGTCTCGGTGCGTCAGAACGAGGACATGCGCAAGATCTCGGCGTGGGCGGCGATCCTCGTGTACCCGACGATCGTCGCGGGCGTGTACGGCATGAACTTCCGCAACATGCCGGAGCTGCACTGGGCGTTCGGCTACCCGTTCGCGCTCGGCCTCATGGCGGGCGGCTGCGTCGTCCTCTACCGCGTCTTCAAGCGGGTCGGCTGGCTCTGACCCCGGCCGCCGAGGGTCACGGCGTCGAGACGGTCGTCCCGCCCGGCTCCAGCACGCCGACGAGCAGGAGCAGCACGACGAGCGCCGCGAGCACGAGGCGGTAGACCACGAACGGCGTGTAGCTGAAGGTCGAGACGATCTTGAGGAACGCGATGATGACGAAGTACCCGACGACGAACGCGACGAGCGTCGCGATGAGGGTCGCCCCGGCGCCGGGGGCCCCGGGCGTCGGCTCGTCCGCAGACTTGAAGAGCTGGTAGAAGCCCGAGCCCATGACGGCCGGGATCGCGAGGAGGAACGAGTAGCGCGCCGCCGCCTCGCGCGTGAAGCCCATGAGCAGGCCCGCGGTGATCGTGCCACCCGAGCGCGAGACGCCCGGGACGAGGGCGAGCGCCTGGGCGAACCCGAACGCGACCGCCTGCCCGGCCGAGAGCTCGCGCAGCGTCCGGCGCTTGGCGCCGACCCGGTCGGCCCAGCCGAGCAGCAGCGCGAACACGGCGAGCATGAGGGCCGTGAGGTACAGGTTGCGGAACGTGTTCTCGATCGCGTCCTGGAACAGCAGGCCGAGCAGCACGATGGGCACGGAGCCGAGCGCGATGTACCAGGCCATCGCCGCGTCGTGGTCGTGCCGGCCGAGCCGCGCCCGCCAGTCCGTGCCGTGGTCGCCGCGCACGGACCGCCACCATGCGACGCAGATGCGCGCGATGTCCCGGCGGAAGTAGAGCAGCACCGCCGTCTCGGTCCCGATCTGCGTGATCGCCGTGAAGGCGGCGCCCGGGTCCTGCGACCCGATCAGCTCGCCGACGATGCGCAGGTGGGCGCTCGACGAGATCGGGAGGAACTCGGTCAGGCCCTGGACGAGGCCGAGGAGGACGGCTTCCCACGCGTTCACGAGCGGTCACGATACCCGCTCGGGCGCGCGCCGGGGCGCGCGCGTGGCGCCTCGTCGCCGAGCGGGTGAACCTGGGCCGACCCGGTCCCCGACCGCGCGCCCCGACGGTCGCCCGCAGTCCCCCGCCGGTACCCTCGGCAACCATGGAGAACCGCCACCTCGGCAGCACCGGCCTGCGCGTGTCCGAGCTCGGGCTCGGCACCATGACGTGGGCCCGGGACACGGACGAGCTCGACGCGGCCGAGCAGCTGCGGGACTTCGTCGACGCCGGCGGCACCCTCGTCGACACGGCCGCCTCCTACGCCGACGGCGACGCCGAGTCGCTCCTCGGGTCGCTCCTCGGCGCGAAGGTCGACCGGCGCGACGTCCTGCTGTGCACCAAGGCTGGCGTGCGCCACACGCCCTCCGGCCCGGTCGTCGACGCGTCCCGCGGCGCGCTCCTCGACTCGCTCGACGACTCGCTCGCGCGCCTGGGCACCGACCACGTCGACCTGTTCCTCGTGCACGCGCCCGACCCGCGCACGCCGTTCACCGAGACGCTGTCGGCCCTGCGCCACGCGGTAACGTCCGGGCGCGCGCGCTACGTCGGGCTGTCGAACCACCCGGCGTGGGCGACCGCGCGCGCCGCGACCCTGCTCGGCGCGACCGACGACGTCGGCCTCGCCGCCGTCCAGCTCGAGTACTCGCTGCTCCAGCGCGGCGCCGAGCGCGAGGTCGTCCCGGCCGCCGAGTCGCTCGGTCTCGGCCTGCTCGCGTGGTCGCCGCTCGGGCGCGGCGTCCTCACCGGCAAGTACCGACGCTCGCTCCCCGCCGACTCGCGGGGCGCGTCGCCGCACCTGGCCGGGTTCGTCGAGCCCTACCTCGACCAGGCGTCGTCGGGGATCGTCGAGGCCGTCGTCACGGCCGCGGAGGGCCTGGGCCGAGCGCCGCTCGACGTCGCGCTGTCCTGGCTCCTGGGGCGCCCCGCCGTCGCGAGCGCGGTGGTCGGTGCGCGCACCCCGGCGCAGCTGCGCACGTCGCTCGCCGCGACCGACCTCGTGCTGCCCGACGCGGTGCGCGCGGCGCTCGACGACGTGAGCGCGCTCGACGTCGGCTACCCCGAGCGGTGGTGACCCCGCTCTTCTCTCGAAGGTCTCGGGCCGCTCAGCGCGCGCCGTCGGTCTCGAGCTCGCCGGACAGGACGTCGTCGTCGAGCGTGTCGTCGAGGTCGTCGTCGAGCGCGTCCTCGTCCTCCTCCGCGTCGTCGTCCTCGTCGTCCTCGTCGTCGTCCTCCTCCGCGAGGTAGAACGGCGTCGCCTCCCCGTGTACCTGCCCCAGCGCCTCGTCGTACACCTCGAAGGCGTCCCCGAGGACGTAGTAGGCGTCGTCGACCGCGGGGTCGTCCTCCCCGCGACGTGCGGCGACGGCGTTGTAGTGGGCTTCGAGCGCGGCGATGAACCGGTCGAGCGCGGCACGCGGGTCAGCGGTCATACCCTGACGGTAGCGCCGAGAGGGGCACAATGGCACTCGTTGGCCGGGTCGGTCCCACCACCCGGCCCGCGACCGAGTCAGGCGAGAGAGGACGGTGGCACGTGGAGGAGAGGCCGACGTCACGCCGGAGGTCCGGATGGGCCGCGCACGGCGGGCAGTACGAGTACCGCGTCCTGACGATCGACCGCTCCACGAGCCGGTCGGACGCGAGCAGGCTCCTCACCGACGAGGCGGAGTACGGGCGCTGGGAGCTGGCTCGCACCCGGCTGTACGTCGGGGGCGAGCGCCGCGTCTGGCTGCGGCGCAAGATCATCCGGGTCAGCTCCACGCTGTGAGCACGATCCGGTGAGCGCGGCCCGGTGAGCGGCGAGCACGAGGCGGCGCGCGACGTCTTCACGAAGTCGCGCGCCGGGGCCCCGGCGGGGTTCTTCCGGTGCGAGGCCGCCGGGCTGGCGTGGCTCGACGTCCCCGGCGGCCCGCGCGTCGCCCGGGTGCTCGACGTCGGCCCCGACCACCTGGACCTGGAGCGCGTCCCGACGACGGCGCCGACCCGCGAGGCGGCCCGGTCGTTCGGGCGGGCGCTCGCCGTCGTGCACGACGCCGGGTCGCCGGCCTGGGGCGCGGCTCCGCCCGGGTGGTCGGGCGAGGCGTTCTTCGGCCCGCTCGACGACCCGCTGCCGCTATCCACGGGGGCGTGGCCGGACTGGCCGACGTTCTACGCCGAGGCGCGCCTCCTGCCGGTCACGCGGCAGGGCCGCGACCGGGGTGCGCTCGACGCCGAGGACGCGCGGCTGCTCGACCGCCTCGCCGAGCGCCTGCCCGACCTCGCCCGCCCGGCGCTCGACGACACGCCCGCGCGCGTGCACGGCGACCTCTGGTCGGGCAACGTGCTGTGGTCACCCGTCCAAGACGGCGGGCCGGACGACCGCGCGGGCGCCTCGGCGCGAGCGGTCGAGGCCGTGCTCATCGACCCGGCCGCGCACGGCGGGCACCGCGAGGCCGACCTCGCGATGCTCGCGCTGTTCGGCGCGCCGTTCCTCGACGAGATCCTCGCCGGGTACGACGCCGCGCACCCGCTCGCGCGCGGGTGGCGCCACCGCGTCGCGCTGCACCAGGTGTACCCGGTCGCGGTGCACGCCGTGCTGTTCGGCGGCGGCTACCGCGCGCAGCTGCGCTCCTCCGTCCGGGCGCTGCTCGGCGAGACCTGACCGCGCGACGCCCTCCGGTCAGCAGGTGCGCAGGAGCCGGTCCAGGACGCGCACGCCGAACCGCAGCGAGTCGACGGGCACGCGCTCGTCGACGCCGTGGAACATGCCGGAGAAGTCGAGGTCGGCGGGCAGGCGCAGCGGCGCGAAGCCGTAGCCCGTGACCCCGAGCCGGGCGAGCGACTTGTTGTCCGTGCCGCCGGACAGCGTGTACGGCAGCACCGTCGCCTCCGGGTCCTCCGCGAGCAGCGAGTCGACCATCGCGTCCACGAGGTCGCCCTCGAACGGCACCTCGAGCGCGATGTCGCGGTGGATCTCCTCGACCCGCACGTGCTCGCCCGCGAGCGCGCGGAGCGTCGCGAACCCGTCGTCCTCGTGGCCCGGCAGGAGGCGCGCGTCGATCGCCGCCTCGGCACGGCCGGGGATGACGTTCGCCTTGTAGCCCGCGGAGAGCTGCGTCGGGTTGGACGTGTGCCGCACCGTGGCGCCGACGAACCGCGACGCCGGGCCCAGCGCGGCCACGAGGGCCTCGATCGACCGGGAGTCCTCGGGGTCGTAGCGCAGGCCCGTGAGGTCCGCGACGCCGCGCAGCAGCTTGTCGACGGTCGGCGTGAGCGTGTTCGGCCAGTGGTGCGTCCCGATGCGCGCGACCGCCTCCGCGAGCCGCGTCACCGCGTTGTCGTCGTTCACCTGCGACCCGTGCCCGGCGCGCCCCTCCGCGACGAGGCGCAGCCAGGCGATGCCCTTCTCCGCCGTCTGGAGCAGGTAGGCGCGCCGACCCCCGACCTCGACCGAGAACCCGCCGACCTCGCTGATCGCCTCGGTCGCGCCCTCGAACAGCTCGGGCCGGTGGTCGACGGCGTAGCGCGCCCCGTAGGCGCCGCCCGCCTCCTCGTCCGCGAAGAACGCGACGACGACGTCGCGCGCAGGCTTGCGGCCCTCGCGCACCATCTGGCGCACGACCGCGAGGATCATCGCGTCCATGTCCTTCATGTCGACGGCGCCGCGCCCCCACAGCAGGCCGTCGATCTCCTCGCCCGCGAACGGGTCCACCGACCAGTCGTCCGCCTGCGCGGGGACGACGTCGAGGTGACCGTGGAGCACGAGCGCCGGGCGCGTGGGATCCGCGCCCTCGAGCCGCACGACGACGCTCGCCCGGCCGGGCTCCGACTCGAACAGCTCCGGGTCGAGGCCGACCTCGTGCAGCAGCCCCATGACGTACTCCGCGGCGGCGCGCTCCCCCGGGCCCGACCCGTCGCCGAAGTTCGACGTGTCGATCCGCAGCAGCTCGCGGCAGATCCGCACGACCTCGTCCTCGGCGCGCGGCACCGCGCCGGCGGTCGCGTCGGTCGCCGCAGGGGCGCTGGCCAGGGAGTCCGGGTGCGGAGCGGTCATGGGCGACACGCTACCCGCCGCCGTCGGACGCGCCGACCGCCGGGCCCGACCGCCCACATCCCGGACGCGCCGTCGTCCGGCGTACGGCTCAGTGACCGCCGTGCGGGTCCCGAACGAGGCTGCGGGGGCCCGTGCCGCCGAGGGGCGCGGCGTCGTGACCGCGGTGCGGGGAGCCGTCGGGCGCGTCGAGGCGCGACGGTGCCTGCTCGCCCGGGGCGACGACGACGAGCTGGCCCATCATGCCGCGGTCCTCGTGCGTGAGCAGGTGGCAGTGGAACATGTACGGGGTCGTCGGGTCGGTCGCGCCCTCGGCGGCGTCGAACCGCACGAGGAGCCGCGTCACGCGCCCCGGCTGGACGTAGACCGTGTCCTGCCATCCGGCGAGGTCGGGCCCGGGCGGTTCGCCCGCGACGTCGAGGACGCGGAACCGGACATCGTGCACGTGGAAGTTGTGCGGGGTGTCGTCGAGGCCCGTGACCTCCCAGACCTCGGTCTCGCCGACCGTGACGACCTCGTCGACGCGGGTCATGTCCATGGACCGGCCGTTGATCGCGCTCCCGGAGAGCTCGAAGCGCCGGGTGCGGACGGCGTCGGACTCGTCGAGCGCGTCCGCGGGGTCCGTCGCCCCGAGGGTGGCGGGCACGTCCGGGCTCGGCACGAGCGTGGCGGCCGCACGCAGCTCGAGGAGGTCGAACGTGTCGTCCCCGCCGGAGAAGCGCTCGAACAGGGGGTTGACGCCGAGGTCGGGCGGGAAGCTGCGCAGGACCGCGCGCTGCCCGGGCGCCATGGTCACGACGACCTCGGCGCGGTCGCCGGGCGAGAGCCGGACCCGCTCGACGGTCTGCGGTGCGGCGAGCAGGCCGCCGTCGGTCCCGACGAGGCGGACCGTCCCGCCGTCGGCGAGCCCGACGTCGTACACGCGCGAGTCGGAGCCGTTGAGCAGCCGGAGCCGGACGCGCTCGGTCGTGACGTCGAGGTAGGGGCCGGGCGTGCCGTTGACCAGGATCGTGTCGCCCAGCGTGCCGACCGGCGACAGGAACGACACCGCGTCGTCGAGCCGGCCGTCGGCGTGGAAGCGCTTGTCCTGGAGGATCACCGGGACGTCGTCGACGCCGTACTCGTGCGGCAGGTCCGCGGCCGGCCCGTCGGCGGCGGCGAGGTCGTCGAGCAGGAACATCCCCGCGAGCCCGCGGTACACCTGGTCCGCCGTCTGCCCGTGGAGGTGCGGGTGGTACCAGAGCGTCGCGGCGGGCTGGTCGACCGTCCAGGTGGGCGACCACGTCTCGCCGGGCTCGACCATCTGGTGGGGGCCGCCGTCCATCGCGGGCGGCAGGTGCATGCCGTGCCAGTGGAGCGTCGTCGTCTCGTCGAGCGCGTTCGTCACGTCGACGCGCACCCGCTCGCCGCGCGTGGCACGCAGCGTCGGCCCGAGGTGGTCGCCGTTCAGCCCGATCGTCGGTGTGGGCGCGGACGCGCCGAGGTCCGCGACGCCCGCGCGCGCCTCGAGCGCGAAGACGCGCACGCCGTCCTCCACGCGCGACTCCGCGAGGGGCGGGACGGCGAGCGGCCGCGTGAACGCCACGGCGCCGGCCGTGCTCGTCGCGGCGCGCGCCCACGCGACACCGAGGACGGCGACGATCGTCCCGACGAGCAGGAGCGCGCCCAGGCCGAGCACGAGGACGACCCGCCGCGCGCGGTGCGGCGGGCCTGCGGCCGGGACGACGGCGGGCGGGACGGTCGGCGAGGTCGGCATGGCGGCTGCGCTCCAGGGTGCGGACGGCGGCCTCCGGGGACCGGGGCCGGAGGCGGCCGGGCGAGGGCCACCTCCTCGACGCTAGGACGGCGGAGGGCACCGGGCGTCGGCCGTGCGGCGTACGCGCGCCCGGAGCGGACCCTGAGCGGGGCCCGGGGAGGCTCAGGGGCCTCCCCGGGCCGCCGGCTCAGGCGTCGAGGCCGCGGCGCGCGAGGAGCGGCGCGATCTCGGCGTCGCGTCCGCGCAGCTCGCGGAACGACTGCAGCGGGTCCTGCGAGCCGCCGCGCGCGAGCAGCACGCGGCGGAAGCGCTCGCCGTTCTCGCGCGACAGGCCGCCGTTCTCGCGGTACCACTCGACCGTGTCGGCGTCGAGGACCTCGGACCAGATGTACGAGTAGTACCCGGCCGCGTACCCGCCCCCGAACACGTGGTTGTAGTACGTCGTGCGGTAGCGCGGCGGGACGGGCGCGAACGCGACGCCCGCCGCCTCGAGCGCGGCGGCCTCGAACGGCACGACGTCCGCCTCCGACGCCGGGACGCCGTCGGGCCCGACCTGGTGCCAGGCCTGGTCGAGCAGCGCCGCCGCGAGGTACTCGGTCGTGCCGAAGCCCTCGTTGAACTGCCGCGAGGCGAGCATCGTGTCGACCCACTCGGCGGGCATCGGCTCGCCCGTGACGTGGTGCACCGCGTAGGAGCGCAGGACCGACGGCTCCCACGCCCACATCTCGTTGACCTGCGACGGGTACTCGACGAAGTCGCGCGGCACCTCCGTGCCGGACTGCGACGGGTAGCGCACGTCGGAGAACAGGCCGTGCAGCGCGTGCCCGAACTCGTGGAAGAGCGTGATGACCTCGTCCCACCCGAGGAGCGTGGGCTGGCCGGCCGGCGGCTTGACGATGTTGAGGTTGTTCACGACGACCGGCTTCTGGCCGAGCAGGTGGTTCTGGTCGACGAGGTTGTTCATCCAGGCGCCGCCGCGCTTGGACTCGCGCGTGTACCAGTCGGCGAGGAACAGGCCCATCCCCTGGCCCGGCTCCCCCGGCGTCTCGGCGTCGAAGACCTCGAAGACGCGCACGTCCGGGTGGTAGCCGACGAGGTCGTGGCGCTCGGCGAAGGAGATGCCGAACAGGCGGTTCGCGGCCAGGAGCACGCCGTCGTGCACGACGCGCTCGAGCTCGAGGTACGGGCGCAGCAGGGCGTCGTCGAGCGCGTAGCGGTCCTTGCGCACGCGCTCGGCGTAGAACGACCAGTCGGACGCGCGCAGCGTCGCGCCCGGCTCGTCGGCCCGCAGCGCCGCCTCGAGGTCGGCCGCCTCGCGGCGCGCGTTCGCGACGGCGGCGGGAGCGAGCCGCGCGAGCATCGCGTTCACGGCCTCGGTCGTCTTCGCGGTCGCGTCCTCCGCGACGTACGCGGCGTGGTGCTCGTAGCCGAGCAGGCGCGCGCGCTCGGCCCTCAGGCGCACGGTCTCGAGCACGATCTCGCGCGTGTCGTGGTCGTCCCCGGTCGCACCGCGCGACTCCGACGCCTGCTGCACGCGCTCGCGCACGTCCCGGCGCGCGAGCGAGGCGAGGACGCCCTGCTGGGTGGGGAGCTGCATCTCCAGCAGCCACGCGCCCTCGTGCCCGCGCGCCGAGGCGGCCGCCGCCGCGCCCGCGACGGCGTCCTCGGCGAGCCCGTCGAGCTCGGCGCGGTCCGTGACGAGCACGCTCGCGGCGTTCGCGCCCGCGAGCAGCTTGCGCCCGAACGCGGCCTCGAGCGTGGTCAGGCGGCCGTTCAGCGTGCGCAGGCGCTCCTGCTGCTCCGCGTCGAGCTCGACGCCCGAGCGGCGGAACCGGACGAGCAGCGTGCGGAGCAGCCACGCGGCGTCGGGCTCGAGGGTCTGCTCGCCGGCGTCCACCGCGTCCTGGAGCGCGCGGGCGCGCGCGTACAGGCGGGCGTCCATGTAGATCGCGTCGTGGTGGGCCGCGAGCTCGGGCGCGAACTCCTCCTCGATCTGCTCCAGGCCCGGCGTCGCGTCGGCCGACAGCTGGTTGTAGAACGCGTTGAGCACGCGCGCGAGGTCACGACCCGACCGCTCGAGCGCCTCGAGCACGCTCGCGACCGTGGGCGGCGCGTCGTCGGTCGCGATCTCCTCGATCGCCGCACGTTGCGCCGCCGTCGCGGCCCGCAGCGCCGGGAGGTAGTGCTCCTCGCGGACCGCGTCGTAGTCGGGCAGCTCGTACGGCAGCACGGACGGCGTCGCGAACGGGTTGGCGGGGTCGAGGTCGAGAAGGGCCGGCGCGGCGGTGGGCGCGGGCGCGTCGGCGCGCGTCGTGGGCTCGGAGGTCATGGTGCCCATCTTGACCCCGCGGGCGGGCGCGACGGAAACGGATACCCCGCCGCCCGCGAGCACGACGGCGGTGCGTCGTCAGGCGGCGCGGCCCGACGGCGGCGCGTCCGCCGGCCACGGCTCGGCCGGCTCGCGCGGGTCGTCGGGCAGGAGCGTGCCGACCCAGGCGTCCCGTCGCTCGCCGCGCTGGAGCGCGAAGCCGCGCACCGTTCCCTCGACCCGGAAGCCGAGGCGCCACGCCGTCCGGCGCGAGGGCCAGTTGCCGACGTACGCCTGCCAGAAGAGCCGCGCGAGGCCCGCGCCCTCGGGGTCGAACGCCCAGTCGACGACGAGGCGGCCCGCCGCCGTCATGAGGCCGCGGCCCCGCACCCCCGGAGCGGTCCAGTAGCCGATCTCGGCGGACCGTCGGCCCTCGGGCGCGTCGTCGAGGCTCAGGCCGATCATGCCGAGGAGAGGACCGACGCCGTCCGGGCCGGGGATGCCCGAGCGGCCCGCGCTCTCGCGCACGCCCCACGTGAGGACGTCCCCGCGCTCCCACCCGGGGCCGACGTGCTCCTCGACGAACTGCACCGCGTCCGTGCGCGCGTACGGCGACGGCACGACCGTCCACGCGGCGACCTCCGGGTCCTGGCACGCGGCCGTGATCGCGTCGACGTCGTCGAGGGTCGGGGTGGACAGGTGGACGCGGCCGTCGTCGAGAGCGAAGGGGTGCACCCGCCCGAGCCTGGCACGCCCTGCGGCGCGACGTCACCCGGAATCCGGGAGGTCGCCGTCCTGGAGCGCCACCGCGCCCTCGCTCGTCCTCGTGGCCCGGTCGGCGTCAGGGGCGCAGGGCGTCCTCCACGGGCGTCCACGGCAGGTCGTGCGCGGCAGCCACCGCCTCGTTGAGGAGGGCACCGCGGTGGGTGGACGCCCCCGACCGCAGGAGCGGGACGTCCCGCACGGCGTCGACCCCGCCGTCCGCGAGCGCCGCCAGGTACGGGAGCGTCGCGCTGGTCAGGGCGAGGGTGCTCGTCACGGGGACGGCGCCGGGCATGTTGGCGACGCAGTAGAACGTCGTGCCGTGGACGGCGAACGTCGGGTCGTCGTGCGTGGTGGGCCGCGATCCCTCGAAGCACCCGCCCTGGTCGACGGCGACGTCCACGAGCACGGCGCCGGGCCGCATCCGCGCCACGAGGTCGTCCGTGACGAGGCGCGGGGCGCGCGCCCCGGCGACGAGCACGGCGCCGACGACGAGGTCGGCCTCCAGCACCTCGCGCTCGATCGCGTACGCGCTCGACACGACGGTGCGCACGTGCCCCGAGAACTCCTGGTCGACGGCGCGCAGCACGGGGAGCGCGAGGTCGACGACCGTCACCTCGGCCCGCATGCCCACGGCGATCTCGGCGGCGTGGCGCCCCGCCGTGCCGCCCCCGAGCACGACGACCCGGCCGGGCCGCGTCCCCGGCACACCGCCGAGCAGGACGCCGCGGCCGCCCGCCGGTCGCTGGAGGAGCCATGCGCCGACCTGGGTCGCCATGCGTCCGGCGACCTCGCTCATGGGCGCCAGGAGCGGGAGCGTGCCGTCCGCGGCCTGCGCGGTCTCGTAGGCGACGGCGGTGGTGCCGGCGTCGAGCAGGGCGCGCGTGCAGGCCTCGTCGGCGGCGAGGTGGAGGTACGCGAACAGCAGGAGGTCGTCGCGCAGGAAGCGGTGCTCGCTCGCGACCGGCTCCTTGACCTTGCACACGAGCTCCGCCTCGCCCCAGACCTCCTCGGCGGTGGGCACGATGCGCGCGCCCGCGCTCTCGAACTCCGCGTCGGGCAGGTGGGAGCCGGTCCCGGCCCCGGACTGGACGAGCACGTCGTGCCCGGCCCGCACGAGGTGGTGCGCGCCGGCGGGGGTGAGCGCGACGCGGTCCTCGTGGTTCTTGACCTCGGTGGGTATCCCGATCCTCATGGTCCAGTGTGGCCGCAGGCGGCCGTCGTGCGCAGGGTGGCAGGATCTTGTGCCTGCGTGTCCTGGCTGCCACTCGTGCCGCCTCGGCGTCGTTGCCAGGGTAGGGCGCGTGGACCCGACGACCTCTCGCACGACGGCCCGACCCGACCTGCCGGGCCGCCCGGCCGCCCCTCCCGGACCGGGCCGTCCTCCCGCACCCCTCGCACCGGCACCGGCACCGGCGGGCACGCTGGGCCTCGCACGCGGCAGCGCGCTCTACGTCGCGAGCGTCCTCGGCACCGGCGTCCTCGCGCTGCCAGGGCTCGCGACCCGCGTCGCCGGGCCCGCGTCCGTGCTCGCCGTCGCGCTCGTCCTCGTCGCGAGCGTGCCACTCGCGGGGACGTTCGCCGCGCTCGCGGCGCGGCACCCGGACCGGGGCGGTGTCGCGAGCGCGGTGCGCACGGCGCTCGGCCCGACGGCGGCCCGCGCCACCGGGTACTGGTTCTACCTCGGCGTGTGCGCAGGCGTCCCCGTCGTCGCGGTGCTCGGCGCCGAGTACGTCGTCGCCGTCGTCGGGGCGGACCGCGGGGCCGTGCCCGTCGTGGCGGTCGCGCTCGTCGTCGTGCCCGCGCTCGCGGTGGGCCTCGGCGTGCGCGTGGCGGGCGCCGTCCAGCTCGGCCTGACGACGCTCCTGCTCGCGGCGGTCGTCGTGGTGGTCGCCGCGGCGGCGCCGGCCGCGAGCGCCGAGCGCTTCACGCCGTTCCTCAGCGAGGGGTGGTCCGGCGTGGGCTCGGCCGTGAGCCTGTTCGTGTGGGCGTTCGCCGGGTGGGAGGTCGGCACGCACGTCTCGGCCGACTTCCGCGACCCCCGGCGCACGATCCCCGCCGCGACGGGCGTGGCGCTCGTGGTGGTGGGCGTCGCGTACCTCGCGCTCCAGGTCACGACGGTCGGGGTGCTCGGGACGGGCGCGGGGACGGGGACGGTCGCGCTCCTGGACCTCGCGCGCGTCGGCGCCCCCGGCGCGGGCCCGGTGCTCGTGGGGGTCGTCGCCGCGGTCGTCACGTCCGGCGTGCTC
This sequence comes from Sphaerisporangium cinnabarinum, assembly GCA_003052455.1. GTDB lineage: Bacteria > Actinomycetota > Actinomycetes > Actinomycetales > Cellulomonadaceae > Cellulosimicrobium > Cellulosimicrobium cinnabarinum. The sequence continues at coordinate 99,499 of QAPD01000003.1, forward strand.
ACCGCGTACCTCGCCGCGTTCGCGAACCTCGGGCAGGCGCTCGCTCGCGACGGGGACCTCCCTCGTCCCCTGGCCGCGCTCTCGGGCCGTGGGGGCGTTCCGCGTCGCGCGCTGGCCGTCACGCTCGGGCTGGCGACGGGCTACCTCGCCGTGCTCGTCGCGACGGGGCTCGACCTCGAGCCGTTCGTGCGCGTCCACACGAGCAGCATGGTGGCCGTCTACGCCCTGGGCATGGTGGCGGCGCTGCGCCTGCTCCCCCGACGCACTCCCGGCTGGTGGCTCGCCGCGGTCGCGGCCGTCCTCACGGGCGTGCTGCTGCTCCTCGCCGGTGCGTCGCTCGTGGCGCCGGCGCTGCTGGCCGTTGCCGCGGTCGTCGTGACGCTCGTCCGGCGCCGGGCCGCGCACCGACCCTCGGACGCCCGGGTCCGGGGCCGGTGACGGCGTCGCCCGGGAGCCACCCGGGCGGCCTGTTCCCCGGGCGCGCACTCTCCGCTACGGTCGACGCCATGCCCACGTGGACGGACCCCGGCCCGGTGGAGTTCGACGCCGAGGTGGTCGCCGCCGGGACACGGTCGGGAGCGTTCGTCGCGCTCCCCGTCGACGTCGTCGACCTGTTCGGGACGCGCGGCCGGGTCCCGGTGCTCGCGGCGGTCGACGACGTCGCGTACCACGCGTCGCTCGTCGCCTACGGCGGCCCGCACCTGCTCGCCGTGCTGCGCTCGGTGCGGGCGGCGACCGGCAAGGGCGTCGGGGACACCGTGCACGTCTCGGTCCGTCTCGACGACGGGGTCTCCGCCGTCCCGAGGTGACCGCGCCCCGAGCCCTCGCGGGCGGTCAGCTCGTCGCGCTCTCCGGGGGCGGCGTGACGCCCGGCCCGACGTCCCCGAGGGCGATCTCCTTCGCCGTCGGCAGCTCGTCCTCCATGGGTGGGTCCTTGTGCCGCAGGTGCGAGAACACCGACCACGCGACCGCGACGAGCGGCACGGAGACGACCGCGCCCAGGATCCCCGCGAGCAGCGTGCCGGCCGTCACGGCGATCGCGACGACCACCGGGTGGAGCGACACCTGCTTGCCCATGACGAGCGGCTGCAGCACGTGGCCCTCGAACTGCCCGATGAGCGCGATGCCGATCGTCACGATGAGCGCGATGAGGAAGCCCTTGGCCGCGAGCGCGACGATCGCGGCGATGATCATCGCCAGCGGGGCGCCGATGATGGGGATGAAGGCCCCGATGAAGACGAGGACGGCGAGCGGGGCCGCGAGCGGGACGCCGAGGATCGCGAGGAAGATCCCCGCGAGGATGCCGTCGACGAGCGCGATGATCACCGTGCCGCGCGCGTAGCCGGAGAAGGTGTACCAGCCGGCGCCGCCCGCGATCTTCCAGCTGTCGCGCGAGCGCGACGGGAGCTGGTTGAGGAACCACGTCCACATGTCCTTGCCGCGGGCGAGGAAGAACACCGTGCAGAAGATCGCGAGCGCGATCGCCGCGAACGCCTCGAAGACCGACCCGGCGCTCGCCGCGGCCTGGCTCGCGATGTCGCCGCCGTGCTCCGTCAGCCACTGGCGGCCGTTGTCGATCCAGCCGTTGACGTCGTCCGCCGTGATCGTGACCGGCAGGGGCCCGTTCTCGAGGAAGTCGAAGATCTGCTCGATGCCCTGGTCGAACTGCTCCGCGAGGCTCTGCCACTGGCCTGCGACCGACGTGATGACGTAGGTCAGCAGGCCGGCGAAGAAGAGCAGTGCGGTGAGGATCGCGAGCCCCGTGGCCAGGCCGCGCGGCATGATCCGGCCGTAGAAGTCGGTGACCGGCCGCAGGACCGACGTGATGACGAGCGCGAGGAAGACCGCCACGAACACGAGCTGCACCTGCGCCGTCGCGAAGAAGACGAGCGCGACCGCCGCGACGATCATGAGCAGCCGCCACGACCAGCCCGCGGTGGTGCGCAGCCAGGCGGGCACGGTCTCGTCGTACCCCACCACCGACGGGTTGCGACGCGCCCCGGCGACCTTGCGCGCCGCGCTCGACGCCCCGGCGAGGTGCTTGACCGACGCCGCCGAACGGTCGGAGCCGGACCCCGGCCGAGGTGTCGGTGCCGGGCCTGCTGCGGGTCGCTGCTCGTCCGTCACGCGTGCCTCCGTCGCGTCGTGGCCACCATCCGCCCAGTGTGCCCCAGGTCGCCCCCGCACGCCGGGCGCCGCGCGCGGCCTCGACGGAGGTCGAGGTCGAGGTCGCAGCCCTGGTCCGGGCCGTGACGGCGATGTGAGGACCACCCCCGAACCGTGCTATGTTTTTCCCCGCACCCGAACGGCGGAAACGCCGGGAAGGTCCACTCGTCCGGGTGGCGGAATGGCAGACGCGCTAGCTTGAGGTGCTAGTGCCCTTTATCGGGCGTGGGGGTTCAAGTCCCCCTCCGGACACCACGATCAAGGCCCCTGGCCTGCGGAGACGCAGACCAGGGGCCTTCGTCGTGCTTCCCGGCGCGTGCGAGCGGTGCGTCACCGTCCCGTGGGGAGGACGACGTCCTCACCCGTGGTGACGACCGTCACGGGCTCGTCGGCAGGCAGGCCGGGGACGACGACGACGCTCGTCGACGGCGCGGTGTCGAGGGTGCAGGGACGCTCGTCGGTGCCCGCACGACGGCCGAGGAGGAAGCTCAGCTCGCGGTCCTCGGCGTCCCACGTGTAGTCGACGGGGACGAGCGGGCACGAGCTCGACCCGAACGTCACGACGTTCACGGTCTGCGGCTCGCCGCCCCGCGCGTAGCCGACCTCCGGTGTGTCGGCGTCCGACCACGGGTGCACCTCCCCGCCCTCGGCGGGCAGCCCGAGATACGTGCGGTCGGCGACGGACGGATCGATCGGGTCCGCGACCCCCGCGCACGCGGCGAGGGCGACGAGCGCGCCGGCGCTCAGCACCGCGGTGCCGGTGCGGCGGGCCGTGCGGACGGGGACGGGCGGCTGGAGGTCGATGGCAGGCATGCCGCCCACGCTGGTCCTGAGGCGCACCGTCCCGCATCCGTCGGACGCGCCGTCCCTGCCGCCCGGGCGGCCTCACCCGGCGCTCCACCGCCTCAGGCGCGACCGCCTCGGGACCTGAGGCCACTTCCCCGCCGCGGCCGGGCACGCCGTCGACCCGTCGGCTCAGGCCGTGACGTTGGCGCTGTCGCCACCGGTGACGGCGAGGCTCGTGCCGCTGATCATGGACGCCTCCGGCGAGGCGAGGAAGACGACGGCGGGTGCGACGTCCTCCGGCGCGAGCCACGGCACCCCGAGGGGGAGCTTGCTCGCCAGCCCCGCTGCGGCGGCCCGCTCGTCGCGGGCGACGTCGCCGGTGGGCGACGCCCCCGACGACTCCAGGGCCTGGGCGTACCGGTCCTCGTGCCGGGTCAGGACGGTATCGACGAGGCCGGGGATCACGGCGTTGACGGTGATCCCGTGGGGGCCGAGGTCGAGCGCCGCGGACTTCATGAGGCCGATGAGCCCCCACTTCGACGCGGAGTACGCGCTGCCCTCGAGGGTGCCGTGCTGTCCTTGCGTCGACGAGGTGAGGATGATCCGTCCGCCACCCCGTTCGACGAGGAGCGGCGCCGCGGCGCGCAGCACGTTCGCGGTGCCGGTGAGGTTGACGTCGATCGTGTCGCGCCAGAGCTCGTCGCTCATGTCGAGGACCGAGGCGAAGCCCTGGATCCCGGCGTTGGCGAACACGACGTCGAGGCCGCCGAACCGCTCGACGACCACCTCGAGGGCTGCGCGCACGGCAGCGAGGTCGCGCTGGTCGGCGACCAGCGGCAGCCACGACGCCCCGGCCTCCTCCACGAGCTCGCCGGTCCGCGCGAGGTCGTCCGGGCTCGCGGGCTCGTACTCGAGCGCGCGGCTCGCGACGGTCGCGATGTCGAGGCCGGCGACCCGGTAGCCCGCCTGCGCGAACGCGACCGCCGTCGCGCGCCCGATCCCGCGCGCCGCGCCGGTGACCACGACCACTCGTCCCTGGCTCATCCCGCTCTCCCTCCGAGGGTGCCGTCCCGCGAGGCTAGCCGCGGGACCGCGGGACGGCAGCCGGAGCGCCGCCGACCGCCCGGCGCGCCCGTCGGGCGCGTCAGCGCGGCGCCACGGCGTCGTGGCGGCGGGCCAGTGCGAGCGTCGTCGTGCCGACCGCGACGAGGACGCCCGCCAGCAGCAGGCCGGCCGCACCGGACCACGACCGCACGACGACGGCGCCGACGGCCGCGCCCGTGCCCATCGCGAGCACGGCCCCCGCGCGTCGGGCCGCGCCCTCTCCGGACCCGCCCGCGAGCGGGCTGCTGAGGGCGAGGTTCACGAGCGTCGTGGTGACGACGACGGTCGAGACGTCCTGGACGTGGGCGCCCCGCGCGGCGACCGCCTGGGCACCCATCACCAGCGCGAGGGCGGCGGTGAGGGCCAGGACCCCCGCAGCGGGCAGGCGCCCGACGGCGAGCCAGAGCGCGCCGCCCGCGACCACGAGCACCGCTCCCCCGGCGAGCACGCCGAGCGCGCGCCGCGGCATCCGCGCGCCGTCGGCGCCCCCGCGGAGCAGCACCCCGCACAGGGCGGCGCCGAGGACGAAGGCGACGAGCGCGACGACGTTGTTGAGCAGCGGGATCCCGCCCGCACCGGCGGCGGCGAACCCGACGAAGAGCACGTTGCCCGTCATGTTGCCGGTGAACACCTGGTCGAGCGCGAGGTAGCTCACCGCGTCGACGACGCCCGTCGCCACGGTCAGGACGAGCAGGCCGGCCACGTACGGCCGGTCGCGCGGGTCGGTCATCGTCCGACCGTACGGGCCGGGACCTGCCGCGGCGCGTCGGCCGGGCGCCGCCCCGAGCCCGCGCGCGGCTTCATGCGCCGGACGCGCGGTCCTCCACGTCGTCCGCCGGGCGGTCGGCGACCACGACGGCGTCGTCGACGAAGCGGGGTCGGCAGGCGAACCAGCCGGCCACGACCCCGGGGACGGCGGTCGCGGCGAGCACGACGAGCGGGACGGACCACGAACCGGTCGCCTCGCGCAGCAGGCCGAGGCCGAGGGGCCCGAAGCAGGCGAGCCCGTACCCGATGCCCTGGACGAAGCCGGACACGGCCGACGCGGCCTGCGCCGTCCGCGTGCGCCGGTTGATGAGCGTCATGCACAGGGGGAACGTGCTCACCCCGATGCCGAGCGCGCACACCCAGACCACCGTGCCGTCGAGCGGGGAGAGCAGGAGGCCCAGGTACCCGGCGACCAGCACCACCGAGCACGCGACCACGACGACGAACGGGTTGGCCATCCGGGTGGCGACCTGGGGCACCACGAGGGCTGCGAGCACGCCCCACGCCGAGTACAGCGCGACCATGGAGCCGCCGAGCGCCGCGCTGCCCCCGGCGTCGGTGAGGACGGCCGGCACCCAGGTGATGATCGCGTAGTTCGACAGCGACATCATGGCGAAGAGGCCGACGAGACCCCACGCGGTGGACGACCGGCCGACCCGGAGCCGTTCGCCGGCGACCGCGACCGGGGCGGGCGCGTGGTGGTCGGCGGGGAGCCGGAGCGCGAGGAGGAGCCAGACGACCGCGGCGACCGCGGCCGGCCCGGCCCAGATCCCGACCGACAGCCGCCAGGTGCCGGCCTCGGCGACCGGGACCGCGAGCAGCGGGGCGACGAACTGCCCCGTCTGCAGGAGGAGGAGGTAGAGCGAGGTCCACAGGGCGAGCCGGTCGGAGAACCAGGCCTTCACCAGCGGCACGATCACGACGTTGGCCGCCCCGATGCCCGCGAGCGCGAGCACCGTGGAGAGCACGAGCACGGTCGTCGTCGGGGACAGGGCGCGCAGCAGGAGCGACAGCGCGGTGAGCCCGAGCGCCACGGTGGCCGTGCGCTCCAGGCCGAACCGCCGCGTCACGGCGGGCGCGAGGAACCCGAACACGGCGAACGACGCCGCGGGCACCGTGCCGAGCAGCCCCGCGACGGCCACACCGAAGCCGAGGTCGGCGCCGACGATCTCGAGGAGCGGGGTGAACCCGGTGACGGCCGTCCGGAGGTTGACCGCCGTCAGCGCGACGGCGACGCCCGCCCAGAGCGTCAGGCGTCCGGGGCGCAGCCGCGGCCGGGAGGGAGAGAGGGTCGCCACGCTAGACTCCACACTGAGGTCGGCGGATGATGGGATCATGGGATGAATCTGGAGCAGTCTGGCACAGCCGGACCGATGCGTCGAGTAGGCCTCATCGACCAGGCCGCCGCGCGCTTCCGGGACGAGATCGTCTCCGGCCGGTGGGCCGTCGGCGAGCGGATCCCCACCGAAGCCGCCCTCGTGGCGGAGTTCGGCGTCGGGCGCAACACCGTGCGCGAGGCGCTGCAGTCGCTCGTGCACGCCGGGCTGCTGCGCCGCGAGCAGGGCCGCGGCACGTTCGTCATCTCCCGCTCCGAGCTGACCGGCACCCTGGAGCGCCAGCTCGCGGGCGGCAGCCGCCGGCACTACCTCGAGCTGCGGCTCGCCCTCGACAGCACCGCCGCCTCGCTCGCCGCGGCGAGCCGCTCGGACGACGACGTCGAGCACCTGCGCGAGCTGCGCGACCGGCGGGAGGCGGCCGGGGAGGCCGACGACCGCGACGCCCGCGCGCGCGCCGACCTCGACCTGCACCGCGCGATCGTGGCCGCGACGCACAACCCGCTCTACGTCACCCTCTACTCGAGCATGCTCGACGTCTTCACCGTGCACATGCGCGACGAGGAGAACGCGGACGACGAGACGGCGCACCGTCACCACCACGAGCTGGTCGAGGCCGTCGCACGGCAGGACGCCGCCGGGGCCGCCGCGGCGGTCGCCGCGATCTTCGAGCCGTTCCTGCCGCGCGCGGACGCCGGGCCCTCCCCCGTCCGCTGAGGCACGGCGCCCGGGCGGGCGGCAGGACGCACCGGGACAGCGAGAGGCCCCGTCGTGTGGAGCGACGGGGCCTCTCGATCCGCTGTCTCATTCGGATCCCGCCGGCGCTCTCACGCCGGAAGCATGCCCCCGAGCCTACCGGTCCCGTCCGGGTTCGCGTGCCGTAGCGTCGGGGCGTGACCGCGACCACGCCCGGCGGCAGCGACCGGGCGGAGCTCCTCTGGCTGCCCGTGGGGGCCGGGGGCCACGTCGTGCGTCGCACGAGCGCCGCGTGGGAGCGTGCCGCCGCGCTCCGCGCACGACGGCGTCCCCGCCCGCTGTTCCACGCGGCGCTGGGGCTGCGGTGCGACGGGGTGCCGTACGTCGTCGAGATGACCCCCGCGTGGGGCGGCCCGCCGGTCGACCGGGGCGTCGTCGTGACCGGTCCCGTGGGCCTGCGGCCGCTCGGGCGCTCCCGCTGGTTCCGGTACGAGGTGCGCTGCTGGCCGCACGGCGCGATCCCCGACCGGGAGCACGCCGTCGGGCCGCCCGTCGTCGTCACGAGCGACCCCGCCGCGGTCGGGCGGCTCCTGCGCGCCGTGCGTGGCGCCCCGCCGCTCACGTGGGGCCGTCGCCCGCCCGGTGCGAGCGAGATGTGGAACTCGAACTCGCTCGTCGCGTGGTCCCTCGTCCGGGCGGGGCTCGGGGCCGACCACGTGCCGCCCGACGGCGGACTGGCCCCGGGCTGGGGTGCGGGCGTCCGCGTGGCCGCAGGCACCGCCTGATCGTCCACGGTCGCGCGGGCGGCGCCCGTCCCACCCCGGCACGACCTCCTCCTCCCCGAGGAGGAGGCGGAGCGGTCGCGGATCTCGGCCGACCGCCCGAGCCGGTGCCCCCGCGGGTCTCCGTAGCGTCGACGACGGCGGTGCCCGACGACCGGGCCCGCGGACGACGGGAGGACCGATGATCCAGGTGGAGGCGCTGACGAAGCGCTACGGACCCACGACGGCGGTGGACGGGCTGACGTTCACGGCGCGGCCCGGGACCGTGACGGGCTTCCTCGGCCCCAACGGCGCCGGGAAGTCGACGACGATGCGCGTCGTCGTCGGGCTGGAGCGGCCGACCTCCGGCACGGCGACCGTCGACGGCCGCCGGTACGCGGACCTGCCGGCACCGCTGCGCGCCGTCGGGGTCATGCTCGACGCCCGCTCCGTGCACCCCGGCCGCACGGCGTTCCGCCACCTGACGGCGCTCGCCCGCACGCACGGGATCGGGCGGGCACGCGTGGACGAGGTGATCGGGATGACGGGCCTCGAGAGCGTCGCGGGGCGGCGTGCGGGCACGTTCTCGCTCGGGATGGGCCAGCGTCTCGGCATCGCGGGCGCGCTCCTCGGCGACCCCGGGACGCTCATCCTCGACGAGCCCGTCAACGGCCTGGACCCCGACGGCGTGCTGTGGGTGCGCGGTCTCGTGCGCGGCCTCGCGGCCGAGGGCCGCACGGTGCTGCTGTCGTCCCACCTCATGCACGAGCTCGCTCTGTGCGCCGACCGCGTCGTCGTCATCGGCCAGGGCCGGCTGCTCGCCGACGCGCCGGTGTCGGAGCTCGCGGGCGAGGCGGGCTCGCTCGAGGACGCGTACCTGCGGCTCACCGCCGACGCCGTCCAGTACCGCGGCCGCGCCGCGGGCGAGACCGGCCTCGCGTCCGCCGGGGGTGCCCGATGACCGCCCCTCCCGCCCGGACCGCACCGACCGCGACGTCGCGACGCGCGCACCCGGCAGCGCCACGGCCCGCGAGCGCCGGTGGCCCGACGCTCCCCCGCGCCGTCGCCGCGGAGTGGACGAGGCTCACGAGCCTGCGCTCGTCGTGGTGGGCGGCCGCGCTCACCGTCGCCGTCTCGGCGGTGCTGACGTACCTCTCGGCGCAGGCGTCGTCGGGGGACCCGGGGTTCGACCCGCTCGGCTCGCTCTCGTCGGGCCTCCTGCTCGCCCAGGTGCCGCCGCTCGTCCTCGGCGTCCTCGTCGGGACGGGCGAGCACAGCACCGGCACGTTCCGCACGACGTTCGTCGCGGAGCCGCGGCGCTGGCCGGTGCTCGCGGGGCAGACGGCGGCGACCGCCGCGTTCGCGCTGCTCACCGCGGTGGTGGCGGTCGCGGCGGCGGTGCTCGCGCTGCTGCCGTCGGCGCGCTCGCGCGACCTCGCGCTCGACCTCGGCGGCGACGGCACGCCGCAGGTCCTCGTCGGCATGACGCTCCTGCTCGCCGGCATGGCCCTGCTCGGCCTCGCGATCGGGGCGCTGGTGCGGCGACCCGTGCCCGCCGTCACCGCCGCGGTGCTCGTCGTGCTCGTCCTGCCCGTCGCGCTCGTCCTCGCGGCCGACCTGTCGGGCGACCCGCTCGCCGCGCCCGCGGGGGTCTCGTCCGCGCAGGCCGCGGTGAACACGGTGGTCACGTTCCTGCCCACCGGGGCGGCGTCGCTGCTCACGGGCGAGGGTGCCGTCGAGGGCGCGCCCGACCTGGGCGCCGTCGGCGGCGGGCTCGTCCTGGCGGCGTGGGTCGTCGTGCCGCTCGCCCTGGCCGCCGTCCGCCTGCGCACGCGGGACGTGGTCTGACGTGGCGGCGACGATCCACCCGACGGACCCCGCGCCGACCCGCACCGCGCCCGCGCCGGACCGTCCGCAGGTGACCCTGCTCCGGGTGCTCGCGGCGGAGCGGGACAAGCTGACGAGCCTGCGCTCGACGGCCTGGCTCGCGCTCGCGACCGTCGCCGCGGCGGCGGGGACGGCGTGGGCGCTGGGCGCGTTCGCCCGGCCCGACGCCGGGTCGTCGGGGGCGCCGCTCGCCGTCGCGGGGTTCGTGCTCGCCCAGCTCGGCTTCCTCGTGCTCGGCGCGGGCGTCGGCGCCGGGGAGTTCCGGACCGGCACCGCGCGCGTGACGTTCGTCGCGGTCCCTCGCCGCCTGCCCGTGCTCGCGGCGCAGGCGCTCGTGACGACGGCGGCCGCGCTCGCCGTCGCGGCCCTCGCGCTGGGCGCGGCGCTCGCCGCGACCGCCGCGCAGCGCGCCGACGCCGCGCTCGTGCTCGACCTCGCGGACCGGGAGACGCTGCGCGTCCTCGCGGGCTTCGTGCTCTACCTGACCGGGGTCGCCCTCGTGGGCCTGGGCCTGGGGTCGCTCGTGCGGCGACCGGACGGGGCGCTCGTGGGCGGGGTCGTGCTGCTCGTCGTGCTCGACCACGTGCTCGCGACGAACCCGGGTCGGGTCGCGGACACGGCACGCGCGCTCCTGCCCGGGGCAGGGGCGCGCCTGCTGCAGGACGACGCCCGGCTCGCCGCGCTCGACGCGACGACGCTGGGCCCGCACCTCGGCACGTGGGGCGGGGGTCTCGTCCTCGCGGCGTGGGCCGCCGCGCTGCTCGCGGCGGCGGCGTACCGGCTGCGGCGCCATGACGTCGCCTGACGTGCCGCGCGGCGGACGATGGGAGAGTAGGCGCGTGCCCACCCCGCCCCTCGCTCTCCCGCCCGCGCCCGGGGCGCACGACGGCGGACCGCGCGCGGAGCCCGACGTCCGACGGCGCGGCGCCGTGGGCCGCGTGCTCGCGCGGCACCCGTGGGCGGCCGACCTCGCGCTCGCGGGCGCCGTCGCGCTCCTCGGGCTCGTCACGGCGGCGGTCGCGCTCATGACCGTCGAGGGCTCCACCGGGCTGGGGCTGTTCCACGCCGACGAGCCCGTGGCGCAGGTGGTCGTCACGACCTGGCTCGTCGGCGCGGCCCTCGGGGCGGCCCTGCTCCTGCTCCGGCGGTCGCGCCCGCTGACCGTCACGGCGGCCCTCACGATCCTGGCCGTCGTCTCGCTCGCGACGGCGGGCGTGCTCGGCGTGCTCGGCGTGTGCCTCGCGTGCGCGGTGCACGCCGTCGCCGCCGAGCGCCCGCCCCGCACGGCGTGGGTCGTGTGCGGGGCGGTGCTCGCCGTCGTCGTGGCCGCGCTGTGGTGGAGGCAGGACATCGGGCTCGCCGAGATGCTCCTGTGGAGCGACCCGGTCGTCCTGCCGGACGGCGACCCGGTGCGCGACCTCGCGCAGCCGCCCTTCTCCCCCGGCAGACGCTCGGCGTCGGTCTTCCTCCTCGTCGCGCTCCTCCTGCTGGGGATGGCCACCGGCTCGGGGGTGCGGGCGCGCCGGCTGCACGACGAGGACCTCGTCGCGCGCTACCGCGCCCTGGCGCGCGACCGCGACCAGAGCGCGGCGCTCGCCCGGGCCGCCGAGCGGGCGCGCATCGCGCGCGAGATGCACGACGTCGTCGCGCACAGCGTGTCCGTGATGGTCGCGCTGTCCGACGGCGCGGGCGCGGCGCTCGACCGGGCACCCGACCGCTCGCGCGAGGCGCTGCACGAGCTGTCCCGCACGGGACGCGACGCGCTGGCCGACATGCAGCGCGTCCTCGGCGCGCTCGACCCCGAGGAGGGCGGCGACGGGTCCGGTACCCCGGTCGAGCCGACGGGGACGGACCTCGCCGCCGTCGTCGCGCGGTTCCGCGCCGCGGGCGTGCCCGTCGCCGCGACCGGCCTCGACGTCGTGCTCCCCGCGGACACGTCGCTGCGCCTCGGGGCCGTGCGCATCGTCCAGGAGGCCCTGACCAACGTGCTCCGGCACGCTCCCGGGACGCCCGCGGCCGAGGTCGTCGTGCGTCGCACCGCGCGCGCGGTCGAGATCGACGTCCGCGACGACGGCGGCACGCGCCCGGGGACCGGAGGCGGGAGCGGGCGCGGCATCGTGGGCATGCGCGAGCGCGCCGCGCTGCTCGGCGGCGTCGTCGAGGCCGGCCCGCGGCCGGGCGGTGGCTGGGCGGTGCACGTCGTCCTGCCCTGCGACCCGGGCGAGGGCCGTGCCCGGAGCGCCCTCGGGCTGGAGCACCCGCACCGCGACGTGCACGACGACGAAGGAGGACGACCGTGACGACCGTGCTGCTCGTCGACGACCAGGCGCTGCTGCGGATGGGCTTCCGCCTCGTCATCGAGTCGGAGCCCGACCTCGAGGTGGTGGGCGAGGCCTCCGACGGGCGCGTGGCCCTCGACCAGGTGGCGGCCCTCGCCCCCGACGTCGTCGTCATGGACGTCCGGATGCCCGGCATGGACGGCATCGAGGCGACCCGGCGCGTCGTCGCCGAGCACCCCGGGACGCGCGTCCTCGTGCTCACGACGTTCGACGTCGACGAGCACGCGTTCGCGGCGCTGCGCTCCGGGGCGAGCGGGTTCCTGCTGAAGAACGCGCGCCCGCACGAGCTCGTCGAGGCGATCCGCACGGTCGCGGCGGGGAGCTCGGTCGTCGCGCCCCGCGTGCTGCGCCGCATGCTCGACCTCTTCGCGCCACACCTGCCCGCGGGCGAGCAGCCGGCGGTCGACGACGGCCTCGACCCCCGGCTGCGCTCCCTCACGCCGCGCGAGCTCGACGTCCTGCGGTGCGTGGCCGAGGGGATGTCGAACGCCGAGATCGCCGACCGCCTCGTGCTGTCCGCGACGACCGTGAAGACGCACGTCGGCAACCTGCTGGCCAAGCTGGGCGTGCGCGACCGGGTGCAGGCCGTGATCGTCGCGTACGAGAGCGGGCTCGTGGGGTCGCGCGGCTGACGCCCCGCGTTCACCCCCGCCGGGTGAGGCTCGCGCGCGCGCACCGCTGCGACCGTGGGACGAGCGCCCGAGAGGAGCCGAGGATGACGGCTGCACCGATCCCCCGACAGCAGGCACCGGCCCCCACGGGCCCCTGGCACACGGCGCCGCCCGAGGCGGTGTGCGCCGCGCTCGACGTCGATCCGGCCGTCGGGCTGACGACGGCGCAGGTCGCGGAGCGGCGCGCCCGCTACGGGCCGAACGCGCTCGCGCAGGAGCGCAAGGAGCGGCCGTGGCAGGCGTTCCTGCGCCAGTACCGCGACCTCATGCAGCTCGTCCTCGTCGGTGCCGCGGTCGTGAGCATCATCGCGCTCGGCGACGTGCCGACCGGCGTCGTCGTGCTCGCCCTCACCGTCCTCAACGCGCTCATGGGCCTGCACCAGGAGGGCAAGGCGGCCCAGAGCGTCGCGGCGCTCCAGCAGATGCTCGTCATGACGGCCACCGTGCGCCGCGACGGGCGCCAGGAGCAGGTGCCCGCGGAGGAGCTCGTGCCGGGCGACGTCGTCGGGTTCGAGGCGGGCGGCAAGATCCCCGCGGACGGGCGGCTGCTCGTCGCCGCGTCGCTGGAGATCGAGGAGGCCGGGCTCACGGGCGAGAGCACGCCCGTCGCGAAGGGCGTCGCGGCGGTCGCGGCGGACGACGCCCCGCTCGGCGACCGCACCGACATGGCGTACATGAACTCCCAGGTCACGCGCGGGCGCGGCGAGATGGTCGTGACCGCCACCGGCATGACGACCGAGGTGGGCCGTATCTCCGGGATGCTCAGCGGCGTCGAGCAGGACAGGTCGCCGCTCACGCGTCAGCTCGACCGCATCACGGTGATCATCACGGTCATGGCGGCGGTCGCCCTCGTCGTGGTCGTCGTGCTGGGACTCGTGCGCGGCGAGGACTTCGACAGCCTCTTCGTCGTCGGGATCAGCCTGGCGATCGCCGCCATCCCGACCGGTCTGCCCGCCGTCGTGACCATGCTCCTGTCGCTCGGCACGCGGCGGCTCGCCGAGGAGGGCGCGATCGTCAAGCGCCTCAAGTCCGTCGAGACGCTCGGGTCGACGTCGGCGATCTGCTCCGACAAGACCGGGACGCTCACGCTCAACCAGATGACCGCGCGCCGGCTCGTGCTCGCCGGGCGCCGGTTCTCCGTCGACGGCGAGGGGTACTCCACGACCGGCCGCATCCTCGCGGCGGCCGGCTCGACCGACGTCCCGCTCGAACCGGTCGCGCTCCCGCTGGCGCTCGCGAGCGACGCCGTCGTGCGCGACGGCGAGTGCCTCGGCGACCCCACGGAGGGCGCGGTCGTCGTCCTCGCGGCGAAGGCCGGGCTCGACGTCGAGGAGACGCGCGCGGAGCACCCGCGCGTCGCGGAGGTCCCGTTCGACGCCGCGTACAAGCTCATGGCGACGTTCCACGAGATCGACGGCGAGCTCGTGTGCTTCGTCAAGGGCGCCCCGGACGTGCTGCTCGCCCGCTCGGCGCGATACCTGACGGCCGACGGCGGGTCGGCGCCCCTCGACGACGAGGGCCGCGCGCGCGTCCTCGCGGAGAACGACGCGCTCGCGGGCGAGGGCATGCGCGTGCTGGCCGTCGCGCGCCGCACCGTCACGCGCGACGAGCTCGCGGGCGACCTGCTCGCCGCGGTGCGCGACCTCGAGCTCCTCGCGCTCGTCGGGATCGTGGACCCACCGCGCCGCGAGGCGCGCGACGCCATCGCCGAGTGCCGCGACGCCGGCATCCGCGTGCGGATGATCACGGGCGACCACGTCACCACGGCCGCGGCGATCGCCGGGCAGCTCGGCATCGAGGGGCGCGCGCTCACGGGCGCCGAGTTCGCCGCGATGTCCGACGCGCAGCTCGAGGCGGAGGTCGGCGAGATCGGTGTGGTCGCGCGCGTGGCGCCGGAGGACAAGGTGCGGCTCGTCGACGTGCTCAAGCGGACGGGCGACGTGGTCGCGATGACGGGCGACGGCGTGAACGACGCCCCCGCCCTGACGCGCGCGGACATCGGCGTCGCGATGGGGATCACGGGCACCGAGGTGACCAAGGACGCCGCCGAGATGATCCTCACCGACGACAACTTCGCCACGATCGTGGCGGCGGTCGAGGGCGGCCGTGGTCTCTACGACAACCTCATGAAGTACATCCGCTTCCAGATGGTCGTCCTCGTCGGGTTCATCCTCACGTTCGTCGGCGCGGGCATCTTCACCGTGGCCGGCGGCACCCCGCTCACGCCGCTGCAGATCCTCTGGGTCAACTTCGCGATCGACGTGCTGCTCGCGATCGGCCTCGGCTTCGACGCCGCGACGCCCGGGCTCATGCGGCGCCGACCCCGCCCGCCCACGGAGCCGGTCATCGGGCGCGCGCTCGGCGTGCGGCTCGCCGTCGGGGGCGTGCTCATCGCCGTCGGCACGCTCGTCGCCGTCGCGTGGGGCGAGGCCGACGCCGACCTCGCCGTCGCGACGACGATGGGCCTCACCGCGATGTCGCTCCTGCACGTCGTCGCCGCGCTGGAGTGGCGCGACCCGCGGGCGAGCATCCTGTCGTCCGAGACGCTCGCGAACGGCCGGTTCGTCGTGCTCCTGCTCGCGTCGCTCGGGCTGACGTTCCTCGTGACGACGCTCGACGGCCTGCAGCGGATCTTCGGCACCGTCGACCTCGACGGCGGCCAGTGGGGCGTGTGCGCGCTCGTCGCGCTCGCCTTCCTCGTCCTCGTCGAGCTCGGGAAGCTCGTGCTGCGGACGGTGGACCGGCGCCGCGCCTGAGGGCGCCTCTCCTGGGGAGGTCCGTCAGGGCACGACGCCGAGCTCGCGGCCGCGCCGCACCGCCTCGCGCCGCGAGCCGACGCCGAGCTTGCGGTAGACCGACTTGAGGTGCGCCTTGACGGTGTTGACCGACACGAAGAGGTCGGCGGCCACCTCGGCGTTGCTCGCCATGGACGGCAGGACGGCGAGGACCGCGAGCTCGCGCTCGGTGAGCGGCTCGACGAGCGGGACCGGCTCCGGCGCCCGGCCCGGAGGGTCGAGGTGGGCGCGCAGCAGCTCGCCGAGCGCGTCGTCGCGGCGCGCGGCCGCGCGCGCGAGCGGCTCGTCGAGCTCGGTGCCCCGGACCGCGAGGAACGGCCGGACGACCCGTTCCGCTGCGGCCAGCTCGAGGGCGCGCCCGAGCGGGGCGTCGACGCGGCGTGTGCCCGCCCGCGCGAGCGCGGACGCCACGACGAGCGCCGCCTCCACCCGCACGACGACGTCCGCCTCCTCCCCCGGCGCGTCCCCGAGGTCCGCGACGGCGCGCTCCGCCGCCCCGGTGCGGCCCGCAGCCAGGAGCTCGCGCGCGCCGCACACCGCGACCACCGCGGCGCTCCCCAGCCGTTCCCGCGCGACGCGCGCGCCGAGCGCCGGGCCCGTGCCGTCGT
>QAPD01000030.1 GCA_003052455.1 Sphaerisporangium cinnabarinum
GGCCGCCCGGCGCGAGGCGGCGCGGGTGCGGCAGGCGGGGCGCGCGTCCGCGGTGCGCGACGGCGCGACGCTCGCCCTCGCCGCGATCGACCGGTCCCTGGCCCGGGCGGGCGCGGAGCGGGACGCCGCGGAGGCGGCACGGGCCGAGCGTGACACCGCGGTGACGGCTGCGCGTCGGGAGGTCGACGACCTGGCGTCGCGCCTGCGGGAGCTGACCGACGTCGCGCACCGCGACGAGGTGGCGCGCGCGCAGCAGCAGCTGCGCATCGAGCAGCTCCAGGCGCGCAGCGTCGACGAGCTGGGGCTCGACCCGGCCGTCCTGGTCGAGGAGCTCGGCCCGCACCGCGAGGTCCCCGTCCCCTCCGACGACGACGAGCCGCGCACGGTCCCGTACGACCGGGCCCAGCAGGAGAAGCGGCTGCGCGCCGCGGAGCGCGACCTCGGCCGGCTCGGCAAGGTGAACCCGCTCGCGCTGGAGGAGTTCGCCGCGCTGGAGGAGCGGCACAAGTTCCTCGCCGACCAGCTGGCCGACCTCAAGAAGTCGCGCGCCGACCTGCTGGAGATCGTCAAGGAGATCGACGAGCGCGTCGAGCGGGTGTTCTCGGACGCGTACCGCGACACCGCCGAGCAGTTCGAGCGCGTGTTCGCGCGCATGTTCCCGGGTGGCGAGGGCCGCCTGGTGCTCACCGACCCGGACGACATGCTGACCACCGGCATCGAGGTCGAGGCCCGCCCCGCGGGGAAGAAGGTCAAGCGCCTGTCGCTGCTGTCGGGTGGCGAGCGCTCGCTCACGGCCGTCGCGCTCCTCGTCGCGATCTTCAAGGCCCGGCCCTCGCCGTTCTACGTCATGGACGAGGTCGAGGCCGCCCTGGACGACGTGAACCTCGGCCGTCTGCTCGAGATCTTCCGCGAGCTCCAGGAGGACTCGCAGCTCATCGTCATCACGCACCAGAAGCGCACCATGGAGATCGCCGACGCGCTCTACGGGGTGACGATGCGCGGCGACGGCGTCACCACGGTGATCAGCCAGCGCATGTCCGAGGCCCGCGAGGGGGTCCTCGCCTGACCGTCGCGGGGTGGTCCGTCCGCCTCGTCCGGACCTGGGCGGAACCTCCAGGATCGTTGCAATTCCGGGCCTTGTGAAGATGTGGTGCTGATCGACGAGCCCCGGCGTGGCTGCGGTCGCGACAGGTTCCGGCGCCCGGATACTGGAGGGCATGGTCTGGATGTTCGTGTGGCTGGGACTCACGCTCGGCGTCGCCGCGGTCGTGTTCCTGTTCGCGAGCGTCGTCGCGCGCGCCGAGGCGCAGTCGACCGGTGCGACGGGTGACCGACGGGACGGCGAGCAGGGGATGCGCGCCTTCTGGCGCGACTTCCGCTCGGGGCTGCGGCGGCGTCGCCGCCGTGGCGACAACCCGGGCCAGCACGTCGCGACCGTGCGCATGCCGCGGCCCGTGGACACGAGCATCGACGACTTCTTCACCGCCACGCAGGTGACGTCCAACGCGTACGTCGACGCCGAGGAGCTCACCGACGTCCTGCACCGCGCGCGCGAGCGCGTGCGCCCGCTGCACCCGGGGGAGCGTCCTCCCGAGGCGTGAGCACCGCGCCGGTCTGAGAGACTTCCGGGGTGAACGACCTCCTCCCGCTCTGGATCGTCCTCGGCGTCCTCCTGGTCGTCGGCCTCGTCACCGCCGGGACCGTGTCGGTCCGTCGCCGCGGTCGCCGCGACCTCGTCGAGGCCCCGCCCACGGCCCCCGCCGCGCCTCCCGCGACGGCCCCCGACGCCGTCGAGGCACCGCCCGGCACGGCGACCACCGAGGCGCCGCCGGAGCCGGACGTCGCCGCTCCGCCCGCGCTCGAGCGCCCGGAGCCCGTCGGTGGTCGGCTCGTCCGCCTGCGCGAGCGCCTCGCGCGCTCCGGCTCGCCGCTCGGGGCGCGCCTGCTCTCCGTCCTCTCCCGGGACCACCTCACCGAGGACGACTGGGACGAGCTCGAGGAGACCCTGCTCCTCGCGGACGTCGGCGCCGGGCCGGCCGGCGAGCTCATCGACGCGCTGCGCACGAAGGTCCGCGTCCTCGGGGTGCGCGACGCCGCGAGCGTGCGCGACCTCCTGCGCACCGAGCTCGTGGCGCTCGTCGACCCGACGCTCGACCGCTCGCTCGCGACCTCCCCGCGCACCGCCGAGGACGGGTCGACGGTGCCGGCCGTGGTGCTCGTCGTCGGCGTGAACGGCACCGGCAAGACGACGACCGTCGGCAAGCTCGCGCGCGTGCTCGTCGCCGAGGACCGCAGCGTGGTGCTGGGCGCGGCGGACACGTTCCGCGCCGCGGCCGCCGACCAGCTCGAGACGTGGGGCTCGCGCGTCGGGGTCCCGACCGTCCGGTCCGACCGCGACGGCGCGGACCCGGCGGCGGTCGCGTTCGACGCCGTGCGGCGCGGCCGCACCGAGGGCGCGGACGTCGTGCTCGTCGACACCGCCGGGCGCCTGCAGAACAAGCAGGGCCTCATGGACGAGCTGGGCAAGATCCGGCGCGTCATCACGAAGGAGGCCCCGCTGTCGGAGGTGCTCCTCGTGCTCGACGCGACGACGGGCCAGAACGGCCTCAACCAGGCGCGCGTCTTCGGCGAGGTCGCCGGCGTCACGGGCATCGTGCTGACGAAGCTCGACGGCACCGCGCGCGGCGGCATCGTCGTCGCGGTCCAGCGCGAGCTGGGCGTGCCCGTCAAGCTCGTTGGCCTGGGGGAGGGGCCCGACGACCTCGCCCCGTTCGACCCGGAGCAGTTCGTCGACGGGCTCCTCGGGGGCTGAGGCACCGGCCGCGGCCGGGCGCACGCCCGGCCGCAGCGCCCGTCCGGGTGCCGGGCCGCGGCTCCCAGCAGGTCACGGCACGATCACGGTGCGATCACGACCCGGTCGCGGCGCCCCTGGCCGGGCGGCCGCGCGGTGCGGCGAAACCGAACGTTTACGTCCGGGCGGCCCTTGTCACGCCGGCGTAACGCGGCGACACCGCCGGGGAAACCCGCCCGCACCACCGTAGTCCCCGACCGGCCGCCCGGCCGGCGAGGGGAGATGATCCGATGGAGTGGGACACCGGGGCGACCGCGTGGATGCTGACCTCAGCATCCCTCGTGCTCCTGATGACGCCCGGACTGGCGTTCTTCTACGGCGGCATGGTCCGCGCCAAGTCCGTGCTGAACATGATGATGATGTCGTTCGGCGCGATGGCCGTCGTGGGCGTCGTCTACGTGCTGTGGGGCTGGTCGATGTCCTACGGCGAGGCCGGCACGGGTGGCCTGTTCGCCAACCCGTTCGCGCAGTTCGGCCTCAAGGGGGCGATCACGGACGCCGACGGCAGCGCCGTCGCGAGCACGCTCGGCAACTACCCGAACGTGGTCGACATCGCGTTCCAGGTGACGTTCGCGATCATCACGGTCGCGCTCATCTCGGGTGCGCTCGCCGACCGCGTCAAGTTCGGCACGTGGCTGACGTTCACGGCGATCTGGGTCACGGTCACGTACTTCCCGCTCGCCCACATGGTGTGGGGCGGCGGCTTCCTCTCGGCCAACGAGAACGGTCTCGCCGCGAAGGTGTTCGGGGTGACCGACGGCGCCGCCACGGTCGCGCCGATCGACTTCGCGGGCGGCACCGTCGTCCACATCAACGCCGGTGTCGCGGCGCTCGTGCTCGCGCTCCTCATCGGCAAGCGCAAGGGCTTCGGCACCGAGCCGATGCGCCCGCACAACCTGCCGTTCGTCATGCTGGGCGCGGCGCTGCTGTGGTTCGGCTGGTTCGGCTTCAACGCGGGCTCCGCGTTCGGCGCGAACGAGACGGCCGGCCTCGCCTGGATCAACACCACGAGCGCCACGGCGGCCGGCATCATCGGCTGGCTCGTCACGGAGAAGATCCGCGACGGTCACGCCACGTCGCTCGGCGCGGCGTCCGGCGTCGTCGCGGGCCTCGTGGCGATCACGCCCGCGGCCGGCGCGCTCAACCCGGTCACGTCGATCGTCCTGGGCCTCGTCGCCGGCGCGCTCTCCGCGCTCGCGGTCGGCCTGAAGTACCGCTTCGGCTACGACGACTCGCTCGACGTCGTCGGCGTCCACCTCGTCTCCGGCCTCTGGGGTACCGTCGCGATCGGCTTCCTCGCGACCGACACGGGCCTCTTCTTCGGGGGCGGCGCGCAGCAGCTCGTCGTCCAGGTGCTCATCGCGCTCGTCGCGATCGTCTTCACCGCGATCACGACGACGGTCATCGGCCTGATCCTCAAGGTCACGATGGGCTGGCGCGTGAGCGAGGACGCCGAGGTCGGCGGCATCGACCTCGCGGTCCACGGCGAGACGGCGTACGAGTCCATCCAGCAGGGCAGCGTCATCAGGGAGGTGCGGGCATGAAGCTCGTCACGGGAATCATCCAGCCGCACCGGCTCGACGACGTGAAGTCGGCGCTCGAGGCCGCGGGCGTGCGGGGCATGACGGTCAGCGAGGCCAGCGGGTACGGCCGTCAGAAGGGCCACACCGAGGTCTACCGCGGGGCCGAGTACACGGTGGACCTGGTCCCCAAGGTCCGCATCGAGGTCCTCGTGGACGACGCCGACGCCACCGCGGTCACCGAGGTGATCGTCAAGGCGGCGCAGACCGGCAAGATCGGCGACGGCAAGGTCTGGACGGTGACCGTGGACGACGTCGCCCGGGTGCGCACGGGCGAGCACGGCCCCGGCGCCCTGTGAGGAGACGGACCATCGGATGACTCACCACGCCGACACCCCGACCACGGGCGGGGTCGCAGGGGGATCGGCGGGGCGCCCGGCAGGGCCGGGAGAGCACGGCACGCAGGTCCCGCACCTCGAGGGGGTGCGGGACCTGCGTGCGCGGATGCTCGACGTCGCGCGGTCCATGAGCGGACCCGGCCGCAGCGGGGTCGCGCGCCGCGCCGCCGTCGTCGACCTCGTCACGTCCTCGCTCGCGAGCCTCTGGCTCGACGCGACCGACGGCGTCGCGCCCGAGGGGCTCGCGCTCGCCGCGGTCGGGAGCCTCGGGCGGGGCGACATGGGCCCCGCGAGCGACCTCGACCTCGTCCTCGTCCACGACGGTCGTACCCATTCCCCGGACGAGGTCGCCCACGTCGCCGAGCGGCTCTGGTACCCGCTGTGGGACGCGGGCGTCGACCTCGACCACGCGGTGCGCTCCCTCTCGCAGTGTCGCCAGGTGGCGTCGAAGGACGTCCCCGCAGCCGTCGGGTGGCTCGACGTGCGCGCGGTCGCGGGGGACGCGCTCGTCGTGCACCGCGCCTCCTCCGCGGTGCTCACCGACTGGCGGTCCGCCTCGCGCCGCCGCCTGCCCGACCTGCTCTCCTCGACCCGCGAGCGCGCCGAGCGGTCCGGCGAGCTCGCGTACCTCATCGAGCCCGACCTCAAGGAGTCGCGCGGCGGCATCCGGGACGCGGTCGTGCTCTCGGCGCTCGCGGCGACGTGGCTCACCGACCGCCCGCACGGGTCGGTCGACCGCGCGCACGCCCACCTGCTCGACGTCCGCGACACGCTCCAGGTCGTGACTGGTCGGCACACGAGCCGCCTGCTGCTCGCCGACCTCGACGAGGTCGCCGCGCTGTCCGGGTACGACGACCCCGACGAGCTGCTCGCGAGCCTCGCCGCGGCGGGCCGCGAGATCTCCTACGCGCTCGACACCACCGTCCGCCGGGCGCGGCAGGCGCTCCAGCGGCCGTCGGTCGCGCGCCGCCCGGTGCTCGTGCGGGGACGACGCGCGGCGCCACGGCTGCGGTCGGTCGGCGACGGGCTCGTCGAGCACGACGGCGAGCTCGTGCTCGCCGTGGACGCCCACCCGGAGGCGGACCCGCTCCTGTCGCTGCGCGCCGCGGCGACGGCGGCCCGCACGGGGCTGACGCTCTCGCCCGTCTCCGTCGCCAGCCTCGCGCGCTGCCCCGCCCTGCCGGAGCCGTGGCCGCGCGCCGCGCGGTCCGCGTTCCTCGCCCTGCTCGGGTCCGGTCAGGCGCAGGTCGCGGTCTGGGAGGCGCTCGACCTCGCGGGCGTCGTCACGACGTGGATCCCCGAGTGGGCGGGCGTGCGCAACCGGCCGCAGCGCGCCGCCGTCCACCGGCACACCGTCGACCGGCACCTCGTCGAGGTCGTGGCGCGCGCCGCGCGCGCCCGCAAGGAGGTCGAGCGCAGCGACCTCCTGCTGCTCTCCGCGGTCCTGCACGACATCGGCAAGCGCGCCGGAGCCGTCGACCACTCCGTCGAGGGCGCGCGGCTCGTGCCCGCGATCCTCGGCCGCATGGGGTTCGAGCCGGACGTCGTGGCCGACGTCGAGCGCCTCGTCCGCCACCACCTCACCCTCTCGCGCCTGGCCGTGAGCGAGGACCCCGACGACCCGGCGACGGTCGCGGAGCTCGCGGACGCCGTCGACCACCGCGCCGACCTGCTCGTGGTGCTGCGCGCGCTCACGGAGGCGGACGCGTCGTCGCTCGGCCCGAGCGCGTGGACCGCATGGCGCGCGCGCCTCGTGGACGACCTCGTGGGGGAGACGCTCCGCGCGCTGGGCGCCGTGCCGGGGGGACCGGGCGTCGCCGGGTAGGCTGGACCCTCGCGGACGGCCCGTCCCGTGCCCGCCCCACGTCTGCCGGGGAGCGGGGACGACGGAGGGTCGACGCGCACGAGACTTCCGACGACTGGTGAGGATGACGCGGTGTTCAACACGCTGTCGGACCGACTGACTTCGACCTTCAAGAACCTGCGTGCGAAGGGCCGGCTGTCCGAGGCGGACATCGACGCGACGATCCGGGAGATCCGGCGCGCGCTGCTCGACGCCGACGTCGCGGTGCCCGTCGTGCGCGAGTTCAGCGCGACGGTGCGGGAGCGCGCGCTCTCCTCCGAGGTCTCGGGCGCGCTCAACCCGGCGCAGCAGGTCGTCAAGATCGTCAACGAGGAGCTCGTCGGCATCCTCGGCGGCGAGAGCCGCGGGCTGCGGTTCTCGAAGACACCGCCGACCGTCATCATGCTCGCGGGCCTCCAGGGTGCCGGAAAGACGACGCTCGCGGGCAAGCTCGCCCTGCACCTGCGCGAGCAGGGGCACACGCCGCTCCTCGTCGCCGCCGACCTGCAGCGCCCGAACGCCGTCACCCAGCTCTCGGTCGTCGCCGAGCGCGCCGGCGTCCCCGTGTTCGCGCCGCACCCCGGCAACCAGAGCGGCGTCGAGGTCGACGACGTGATCGGCGACCCGGTCGCCGTCGCGCGCGAGGGCGTCGAGACGGCGCGCCAGCGCCAGCACGACGTCGTCATCGTCGACACCGCGGGCCGCCTCGGCCTGGACGCCGTCCTCATGCAGCAGGCGTCGGACATCCGCGACGCAGTGCAGCCCGACGAGGTCCTGTTCGTCATCGACGCGATGATCGGCCAGGACGCCGTCGCGACCGCGAAGGCCTTCGAGGAGGGCGTCGACTTCACGGGCGTCGTGCTCACGAAGCTCGACGGCGACGCGCGCGGCGGTGCCGCGCTGTCGGTCCGCGGGGTCACCGGCCGCCCGATCCTCTTCGCCTCCACGGGCGAGAAGCTCACCGACTTCGAGGCGTTCCACCCGGACCGCATGGCGTCGCGCATCCTCGACATGGGTGACGTCCTCACGCTCATCGAGCAGGCCGAGAAGGCGTTCGACGCCGAGCAGGCCGCGAAGATGGCCGAGAAGGTCGCCACGGGGCAGGACTTCACGCTCGCGGACTTCCTGGTGCAGATGCAGCAGATGAAGAACATGGGCTCGATGAAGAAGATGCTCGGCATGCTGCCCGGCATGGGCCAGATGCGCGAGGCCATCGAGAACTTCGACGAGCGCGAGGTCGACCGCATCGAGGCCATCATCCGGTCGATGACCCCCGCGGAGCGGGACAACCCGAAGATCATCAACGGCTCGCGGCGCGCGCGCATCGCGCGCGGCTCCGGCGTGACGACGAGCGACGTCAACCAGCTCCTCGAGCGGTTCGCCGGCGCGCAGAAGATGATGCGGCAGATGAGCCGCGGCGGCGGGATGCCGGGCATGCCGGGCATGGGCAGCCTCCCGGGCATGGGCGGCAAGAAGGCCCGGGGCCGCCAGGCGCCGCAGCGCAAGGTCAAGGGCAAGTCGGGCAACCCGGCGAAGCGCGCCGCGCAGGAGCGCGCGGCCGCCGCGCGCGCGGCGGGGGAGCTCACCGGTCCCGCGGCGCCGTCGGGCTCCGCGTTCGGCGTCGGGCCCACGGACGCGCCGCCGTCCGCCACCCCGGACGACCTGCAGCTGCCGCCCGGGTTCGAGAAGCTGCTCGGCGGCCGCTGAGCCGCGGCCGTCCCGGACGGCCGCCCGCGCCCGGGTGCGACCCGCAGCCGCCCGGGCGCTAGGTTATGTCCGTGGCACCGCCCGGTGCCGCACCGCGCCCCCGACCGGGCCGTCTCCCGTCCCGTCCGTCCTCACCCAGGAGCCGCATGTCCGCGCTGGAAGGCCCCACGCTGCACGTCCGCGGCCACGTCATCGTCGGCGACGACCGCGAGGTGGGCGACCTGTGGGTCAAGGACGGGCGGATCAGCCTCACGCGGCCGTCGGCGCAGGGCACCAACATGGTCGAGCTCGAGGGCTGGGCCCTGCCCGGCCTCGTCGACGTGCACTGCCACGTGGGTCTGGGCGCCCAGGGCGCCGTCGACGCGACGACCGCGCAGGAGCAGGCGCTGACGGACCGCGACAGCGGGGTGCTCCTGGTGCGCGACGCCGGATCGCCGCTCGACACGCGGTGGGTGCACGGCCGACGGGACCTGCCGCGCCTCGTGCGCGCGGGGCGTCACCTCGCCCGGCCCAAGCGCTACCTGCGCCACTACGGGCTCGAGCTCGACGACGTCGCCCAGCTCC
The DNA here is from genome assembly GCA_003052455.1 of Sphaerisporangium cinnabarinum. GTDB lineage: Bacteria > Actinomycetota > Actinomycetes > Actinomycetales > Cellulomonadaceae > Cellulosimicrobium > Cellulosimicrobium cinnabarinum. Next base: position 8,884 of record QAPD01000030.1, read on the forward strand.
CCGAGGCCGTGCGCCGCGAGGCGCGCCAGGGCGACGGCTGGGTCAAGATCGTGGGCGACTGGATCGACCGCGACCTCGGCGCGGACGGCGACCTGCGACCGCTGTGGCCCGACGACGTCCTCGCCGAGGCGGTCGCGGCCGCGCACGCCGAGGCCGCCCGTGTGACCGTTCACGCGTTCTCCGACGAGGTGATCCCGTCGCTGCTCGCCGCGGGCGTCGACGGGATCGAGCACGGCACGGGGATCCACCCCGACCTCATGTACGAGATCTCCGAGCGGGGCGTCGCGGTCACCCCGACCCTGCTCCAGATCGGGCAGTTCGAGAACATCGCGCGCCAGGCCGACGCCCGCTACCCGGTGTTCGCGGCGCGTATGCGGCGCCTGCACGAGCGGCGGTACGAGCAGGCGCGGGCGCTGTACGAGGCCGGCATCCAGATCCTCGTCGGCACCGACGCGGGCGGGACGATCGGGCACGGTCGCCTCGCCGACGAGTGCGCCGAGCTCGTCGCGGCGGGCATCCCCGACGCCGCGGTCGTCGCGGCCGCGAGCTGGCAGGGCCGGGAGTACCTCGGCTACACGTCGCTCGTCGAGGGCGCGTCGGCCGACTTCGTCGTCTACCCGCAGGACCCGCGCCAGGACGTCGGCGTCCTGCGCGCCCCGACCGCCGTCGTGCTGCGCGGCGAGATCGTGGCGCCCGCGGGCTGACGGCGCGACGGTGAAGGTCAGCGCGCGGGGACAGGTGCCGGGTCGCCGGTCTTCCCCGCAGCGGTGGACTTGACGTAGCGCACCGTGGGCCCGAGCCGGTCGACCGCGCCGGCGAGCGGGGCGGCGAGGTTCCGGAAGAAGGCCGGCACGAGGACGACGCTGGCGCCGCGTGCCGTGACGAGCTCGACGTCGCCGTCCTCGTCGACGCCGGCGAGGAGGACGTCCTGGTGGCGGATCGTGTACGTCGCACCGGGGTCGGCGAGGACGAACCGGTCCTCGAGGAGCCGGACGCTCGATCCCCTGGCCGGGGAGAAGAGCCGGGCCTTGTGGCGGGAGCCCCCGCGGCGCGGGACAGGGGCCGTGTCGTCGAGGAGCGACACCGCGGCGAGGCGGTCCTTCGCGAGCCGCGCCAGCGCCTCGTCGTGGGGGGCGTGGCCCGCGGGGAGGCAGACGAGGAGGGTGCTGCGGAGCTCCGCCAGCACGGACGCGACGGCTCGGCCGGACACCAGCGGGAGTCGTTCGCTCACCTCGCCGGGCGGGGAGGCCGCGAAACCGCGCAGCTCGTAGGACGCCGCGAGGTCGAGCCACCAGGCGTGGGAGGCCACGAGGTCGAGCTCGTTCGCGAGCACCGCCCGGGCGCGCTCCAGCTCGTCGGGACCCGGCCCGGAGACCGCGAGGCGTTCGAGGACGTCCAGGGCGGTGACGAGGACGTCGCACACCCGCTCGGGTCCTGGATCGGCCGCGATCGTCAGGACGTCGCGGACGTCGTCGATCTGGACCGCCATCGACTGGACCGTGTAGACGTCTCCCTGAGCCGTCCGCAGCGTCGCGTTGAGCGCCTCGGTGAGCACGGCGGTCGCGAGGATGCGGGTGGCGTCGTCGTGCTCCGTCGAGCACTCGCCGGACAGCACGAGCTCGTCGCTGCTGTGCTCGGCCCACGAGGGGCCGGGGAGCGCCGACGGAGGGTGCGGCAGCCGGGCGACCGGCGGCCCCGAGGGAAGCTCAAGGCGGAGGCCTTCCGGCAGGGGAGCGGTGCTCACGAGCACGGCGTTGTCCCGGTGGAACCACCGTGCGGCAGTCTCCCGTACCTCGTCGATCGTCCAGTCCATGAGCCGCGTGTGCGAGAGCGCGGCGACCCCGGTGCCAGACGGTCCGTAGCGGACCGTGAACGCGTCGTGCGCCGCGTACAGACTCTCGCGCCCGACCTCGGCGAGCACGGTCCGCCGTTCGAGGTCGACCTCCTCCGGCGTCACCGTGCTCAGCTCTCGGACCGCGCGGCACGCACGGTCGACGAAGTCGACGAGCTGGTCCGGCCGGCCGGTCGCGTAGAACGAGGTGGAACGCAGCGTCGACTCCGCGTTGTGGGGGATGTCGACGCGACCCACGCGGCGCATGACGAGGTGCTCCACCAGATGGGTGATGCCCACCGTCCGTGGGTCCATGTCCTGGAGGCCGACCCCGAAGAGGAGCGTCACGGTCGGGTCCGTGGCGAGGTCCGCCCAGAGGACGGGGACACCGTCGACGACGGTACGGTGGTGGGGGCGCTGCGGTGCGCCGTGGGGCTCGGCCATGCGGTTCCTTCTGACGGTCCGGGACCGGCCCCGGCGCCGCGCGGCGGTGGCCACGTGAGGCGGGACTCTACACCGTGGCCGGACGCTCGGGAGCGGGCGATGTTGGTCAGCGCCCGTACGGTCTGGCACAATGTCCCGGTACTCGGCGTGCCCCGGCCCCTCTCTCCGGCGCGTGCCGTGTCCTGAACCCCTTCCTCGTCCTGTCCCCACGGGACGATCGCGGGTTCGCCCGAACCAGAACCAGGAGAGACCACCACTGTGGCCGTCAAGATTCGTCTGAAGCGTCTCGGCAAGATCCGTGCGCCGTACTACCGTGTCGTCGTCGCCGACTCGCGCACCAAGCGCGACGGTCGTGTGATCGAGGAGATCGGCAAGTACCACCCCACCGAGGAGCCCTCGTTCATCGAGATCACCTCGGACCGCGCCCAGTACTGGCTCGGCGTCGGCGCGCAGCCGACGGAGCAGGTGCTCGCGCTCCTCAAGGTCACCGGCGACTGGCAGAAGTTCAAGGGCCTGCCCGGCGCCGAGGGCACGCTCAAGGTCAAGGGCGAGAAGGTCGACCCGACCGCCGCCATCGAGGCCGCCGCCGCGGACGCCGAGAAGGTCAAGGCCAAGGCTGCCGAGAAGAAGACCGAGGCTCCGGCCGAGGAGACCGCCGACGCGGCCGATGAGGCCGCTGCCGACGAGCAGGCCTGATGATCGCCGAGGCCCTCGAGCACCTCGTGCGCGGCATCGTGGACAACCCGGACGACGTCCGCGTGGCCACGAAGACGCTGCGTCGCGGTGACCTGCTCGAGGTCCGGGTGCACCCGGAGGACCTCGGCCGCGTCATCGGTCGCGGCGGGCGCACCGCCCGTGCCCTGCGCACGGTCATCGGCGCGCTCGCGACCGACGGGCCGGTCCGCGTCGACGTCGTGGACGTCGACCGCCGCTGAGGCCCGCACCGACGACGCCCCGCGAGGGGCGACGGGCAAGGCCCGGCCCGCCACCGGCGGGCCGGGCCTTCCTGCGTCCGCCGCCGGAGGACCGGCGCGCACCCGTCCCATCCAGCACCACACGAGGAGACACGACGATGGAGCTGACCGTCGCGCGCGTCGGCAAGGCGCACGGGCTGCGAGGCGAGGTCGCCCTCGACCTGCGCACCGACGAGCCGGAGGAGCGCCTCGCGGTGGGGGAGCGTCTGGAGACGCGACCCGCCGACGCCGGCCCCCTCACCGTCGCCACCGTGCGCGTCCACCAGGGCCGCTGGCTCGTCGGCTTCGAGGGCGTGCGCGACCGCACGGGCGCCGAGGCGCTGCGGGGCGTCGAGCTCGTCGTCGAGGTCGAGGCGTCCGACGAGGAGGACGCGTGGTACCCGCACGAGCTCGCCGGGCTCCGCGCCGAGAGCACGGACGGGCGCGTGCTGGGGCGCGTCGAGGGCCTCGAGCACCTGCCCGCGCACGACGTGCTCGTGCTGCGCGAGCCGGACGGCGCCCGCACGCTCGTGCCCTTCGTCCGGCAGATCGTGCCCGTCGTCGACGTGGCCGGCGGCCGGGTCGTGCTCGACCCGCCGGGCGGCCTGCTCGCGTCGGACGCGGAGCGCCTGGAGGTCGCGGCGCCGAGCGCCGGCGACGCGGCGGACGCGCCCGGGCCGCAGGACGCCCCGGCCGACGGCGAGGCCTGACGTGCGGATCGACGTCGTCACGATCTTCCCCGACTACCTCGCCGCGCTGGACCTGTCGCTCGTCGGCAAGGCCCGCACGGCCGGGATCCTCGACCTGCGCGTCCACGACCTGCGCGACTGGACGTCGGACCGGCACCGCACGGTCGACGACACGCCGTTCGGCGGCGGCGCGGGCATGGTCATGCGCCCCGACGTGTGGGGGCGGGCGATCGACGACGTGTCCGGCCTCTCGGCCGAGGCGCCTGGGGGCGAGGCGAGCGCGGTGCACCTGGTCGTGCCGACGCCGTCGGGCGCGACCTTCACCCAGCGCACCGCGGAGGAGCTCGCGACGGAGGAGCACCTCGTCGTCGCCTGCGGACGCTACGAGGGCATCGACGCGCGCGTGGCGGAGCACTACCGTGCCGCCGGGATGCGCGTCAGCGAGCTCTCGATCGGCGACTACGTGCTCAACGGCGGCGAGGTCGCGGCGCTCGTGATGATCGAGGCCGTCGGGCGGCTGCTGCCCGGCGTCGTGGGCAACCCGGAGTCGCTCGTCGAGGAGTCGCACGGGGCGGCGGGGCTCCTGGAGTATCCCGTCTACACGAAGCCGCCCGTGTGGGACGACCTCGAGGTTCCCGACGTCCTGCTGTCCGGGCACCACGCCCGGATCCGGCGGTGGCGCCGGGACGAGGCCCTGCGTCGTACCGCCCGCCGCCGCCCGGACATGGTGCGCGCGCTCGACGTCGCGGCCCTCGACCGGCACGACCTGGCGGTCCTCGCCGAGGCCGGCTGGGACGTCGTCGACGGCCACCTGGAGCGCCCCGCCGACGACGCCCGCTGAGCCGGGCCGCGCGGCTCGGGCACGCGCGGTCGTCCGTGGCTGCCGCGCCGACCCTCGGGTGTGGCAGAATGGTCGATCGGTGTGTGCCGCCCCGGACCTCTGCCACAGGGGAGCCCGCGCCCGATCCTCGGGCGGACTGGCACGACGGACCCGACGACCGCGAGGTCGTCGACCGTCCACGCGCAGCACGGCACACCCCACCGATTCGACGACGGCCCGGCCTGTCCGGGCCCACGAGCACGCGTCCGACCTGTGGCGGGCGAGGAGAAGCACCATGCACACGCTGGACAGCGTCGACGCAGCATCGCTGCGCAGCGACGTCCCGGAGTTCCGTCCCGGCGACACGCTCAAGGTCAACGTCAAGGTCGTCGAGGGCACCCGCTCCCGCGTCCAGGCGTTCCAGGGTGTCGTCATCGCCCGTCAGGGCAGCGGCGTCCGCGAGACGTTCACGGTCCGCAAGATCAGCTTCGGCGTGGGTGTCGAGCGCACGTTCCCCGTGCACTCGCCGTCCATCGATTCCGTCGAGGTCGTGACGCGCGGTGACGTGCGTCGCGCCAAGCTGTACTACCTGCGCGCGCTGCGCGGCAAGAAGGCGAAGATCAAGGAGAAGCGCGACACCGCGCCCAACCGCTGATCGGCTGTCGACCGACACCGCCGCTCCGCTCGTCCGACGGCGGCCGTCCCTCCCGGGGCGGCCGCCGTCGGCGTACCCCGTGCCGCCGTCCGAGGGCCGGTTCCGTTTCCCGGATCGCGGCCCGAGGTGGCATTGTGAACGCGTGACCGACAGCGCCCCGCCCCGCGGCCCGCAGCCCGACGCCGGCACCGAGCGCGCGGCGCTCGGCCCCGAGGACGATGGGCGCTCCCCGCACGGCCAGCACCTGGCGGCGGAGGGGGCGGAGAGCGCCCCGCGCGAGCGCCCGCGCAAGTCGTCGCTCCTGCGCGAGACCGCGATCATCGTGGTCAGCGCGCTCGTGCTCTCCCTGCTCATCAAGACGTTCCTCGTGCAGGCGTTCTTCATCCCGAGCGCCTCGATGGAGGACACGCTCGTCGAGGGCGACCGCGTGATGGTCTCCCGTCTCGTGCCCGGCGTGTTCGACGTGCACCGCGGCGACATCGTCGTGTTCAAGGACCCGGGCGGCTGGCTGCCGCCGCCGGAGCCCCAGGACGAGAGCCCGGTGTCCGAGGCCGTCCGTGCGGCGCTGACGTTCGTCGGCCTCCTGCCGCAGGACACGGGGGAGCACCTCATCAAGCGCGTCATCGGCGTCCCGGGCGACCACGTCGTGTGCTGCGACGCGGAGGGTCGCGTGAGCGTCAACGACGTGCCCGTCGACGAGACGTACATCAAGCCGGGTTCGATCCCCAGCCAGGACGCGTTCGACCACACGGTCCCCGCCGACATGCTGTTCGTCATGGGCGACAACCGGCAGAACTCCGCGGACTCGCGCTACAACACGGGCAAGCCCGGGGGCGGGTTCGTGCCGATGAGCAACGTCGTGGGCACGGCGTTCGTCAAGGTGTGGCCGTTGTCGCACGTCGGTCTGCTGCGCAACCCCGGCGACGTGTTCGCCGACGTCCCCGAGGTGGAGCCGTGACGCTCGACGCCGTCGCCCGGCCGGAGCCCGCGCGGGCCCCGGCGCGCCGGGCACCCGCGCGTCGTCGGCCCGACCTGCGCCAGGAGCGCGCCATGCTGCGCGACGGCGCGCGGCTCGTCGCCGGGATGGACGAGGTCGGTCGTGGCGCGCTCGCCGGGCCGGTGTCGGTCGGGGTCGTCGTCGTCGACCTCGCGACGAAGCCCTGCCCGCCCGGGCTCACGGACTCCAAGCTGCTCACCGCGGCGGCGCGCGAGGCGCTCGTGCCCCTCGCACGCTCGTGGTGCGTCGCGTGGGCCGTCGGCCACGCGGGTCCGGCCGAGATCGACGCGCACGGGATCGTGGGCGCGCTCCGGCTCGCGGGCCGCCGTGCGCTCGCCCAGGTGCGCCGGACGGTCGGCGACGTCGACGCGGTCCTGCTCGACGGCAAGCACGACTGGCTGAGCCGCCCCTCGGCGGTGGACCTCTTCGAGGCGTTCGACCTCGACCCGCACGACGACGTCCGGCTCGTCGACCCGCGCGTGCGCACGCTCGTCAAGGCCGACCTGCAGTGCGCGTCGGTCGCCGCCGCGAGCGTGCTCGCGAAGACGGAGCGCGACGGCCTCATGACGAGCCTGGCGCGCCAGTACCCGGCCTTCGGGTGGGACCAGAACAAGGGCTACGGCGCGGCGGCGCACGTCGAGGCCCTGCGCGCGCACGGTCCGACGCCGCAGCACCGGCGGTCCTGGCGGCTGCCCGAGCGCGGTGACGAGGGCATCGACGTCCCGGCGTACGGCGACCCGGTCGACGTGCTCGAGCTCGACCCCGAGGCCGGTCTGCCGACGAGCTGAGCGGTGTCCTCCGACCGGTCCGGTGGCCGCCGATGGTCCATGATGGAGCCGTGAGCGCCGAAGACCTGGAGAACTACGAGACCGAGATGGAGCTCGCGCTGTACCGCGAGTACCGCGACGTGGTGGGGCTGTTCTCGTACGTGGTGGAGACCGAACGCCGTTTCTACCTGGCGAACCAGGTCGACCTCCAGGTGCGATCCGCCGCCGGTGAGGTCTACTTCGAGCTGCGGCTCGCCGACGCGTGGGTCTGGGACGTGTACCGCTCCGCGCGGTTCGTGAAGTCGGTGCGCGTCGTGACGTTCAAGGACGTGAACGTCGAGGAGCTCGCGAAGGCCGAGCTCCAGCTCTGACGCCCGTCGTGGCCGTGCACAGGACCGCTGCCTGACGGCGGCTCCACAGGCCGCCCGGCGCCCCTGGCGCCGCCCCCGCGCCCTGCCCCACGGTGGGCCGCGGAGGTGAGCCCATGGGAGCGAACGACGCCGTCGGGCGGTACGGGGAGAAGGTGGCCGCGGCCCACCTGGTCGAGGCGGGCTGGACGCTCCTCGACCGCAACTGGCGCGGGACGCGCGGCGAGCTCGACGTCGTCGCGCTCGACGGGGACGTGCTCGTGGCCGTCGAGGTCAAGACCCGGCGAGGCACGGGGTTCGGGCACCCGGCGCAGGCCGTCACGCCCGCGAAGCTCGGCCGCCTGCGCCGGCTCACGGGGGAGTGGCTCGCGACGCACGACGTCCGCGCCCGATCGGTCCGGATCGACGTCGTCGCGGTCCTCGTGGCGCGTGCCGGTGCGGCACGGGTCGAGCACCTCGTCGGGGTGAGCGCCTGATGGGGCTCGGGACCACGCGCGCGGTCGCGCTCGTCGGGCTCTCCGGTCACGTCGTCGAGGTGCAGGCCCACCTCGCGGCGTCCGTCCCCGGCTTCGTCCTCGTGGGGCTGCCGGACACCGCCCTGAGCGAGTCGCGCGACCGTGTGCGCGCCGCGGTGACGTCCTCGGGCATCGCGTGGCCCCAGCGCAAGGTCACGATCAACCTCTCGCCGGCGGCGCTGCCCAAGTCCGGCACGGGCTTCGACGTCGCGATCGCCGTCGCGCTGCTCGCCGGTGCCCAGGTGCTGCCCGCAGGTGCGGCGGACGGCGTCGTGCACCTGGGCGAGCTGGGTCTCGACGGCCGGCTCCAGCCCGTGCGCGGCGTCCTGCCGGCCGTGGCGGCCGCGGTCGCGGCCGGGTTCCCGGACGTCGTGGTGCCGGCGGCCGACGTGGCGGAGGCGCGCCTCGTGCCCGGTGCCCGGGTGGTCGGGGCGGCGAGCCTCGCGGACGTCGCGCGGCTCCACGGCGCGTCTCTCGAGGGCGCGGACGAGGTAGCGACGCCCGTCGTGGTCCCGCGGCCCGTCGTGCCCGTGGCCCGCCCCGGGGACCTCTCGGAGGTCGTCGGGCAGGACGAGGCGCGGCACGCGCTCGAGGTGGCCGCCGCGGGCGGCCACCACCTGCTCCTCGTCGGGGCGCCGGGCGCGGGCAAGACGATGCTCGCGTCGCGGCTCCCGGGGATCCTGCCGGACCTCACGGAGAGCGAGGCGGTCGAGGTCACCGCCGTCCACTCGGTGGCCGGGGTGTTCGACCCCGGCGCGGGGCTGGTCCACCGCCCTCCCTACGAGGACCCGCACCACACCGCGACGCCCGCCGCCATCGTCGGCGGGGGCAGCGGCCTGCCGCGACCCGGGGCCGCGTCGCGCGCGCACCGGGGCGTGCTCTTCCTCGACGAGGCACCCGAGTTCGGCGCCCGCGTCCTCCAGACGCTGCGCCAGCCGCTCGAGCACGGCGAGCTCGTGATCCACCGGGCGGGCGGGACGGCGCGCTACCCCGCGCGCTTCCAGCTCGTCCTCGCCGCCAACCCGTGCCCGTGCGGCCAGGGCGTCGGCAAGGGCCTCGAGTGCACGTGCTCGTCGGTGGCGCAGCGCCGGTACTTCGGGCGGCTCTCCGGGCCGCTCCTCGACCGCGTGGACGTGCAGGTCGAGGTCCGGCCGGTGACCCGGGTCGAGCGCGCGCGAGCAGCGGCCCCGGAGCCGAGCGCGGTCGTCGCGGCGCGCGTCACCGCGGCCCGGGAGGCGGCCGCGTCCCGGCTCGGCGGCACGCCGTGGCGCACCAACGGCGAGGTGCCCGGCACGTGGCTGCGCGAGCAGCTCGGCCCCGACGCCGGCCTCCTGGCCGACGTGGACCGCGCGCTCGACCGCGGCACCCTGAGCCTGCGTGGCGCGGACCGCGTCCTGCGCCTGGCCTGGACCGTCGCCGACCTGGCCGGGCGCGCCGCGCCCACCCGGGCGGACGTCGGGACCGGGCTCGCGCTGCGCACCCGGGGCTACCGTGCCTGAGCGCGGCTCGGGCACCGGGGACGGACGCCCGGTGTTCGACGTCCTCGACGAACGCCTCGCGCGCGCGGCGTGGTCGCGCATCGCGGAACCGGGCGACCAGGTCGCGGTCGCGCTCGTCGACCAGCTCGGCGCCGGTCCCGCGCTCGAGTGGCTCCACGAGGCGGCCCGTGACCCGGCCGGTGCGCGCCGCGCGCTGGTCCGGCTCGCGGACGACGGCGCGCCTCCGGCCCGGGAAGGACCCACGAGCCTGCCTGCGGTCGATCCTGCTCCCGACGCGTGCGAGAACGGGACCGGCCCGGTGGCGCGCTCGACCGACCCGGGAGTGACCGCGCGCGACCCGGTGGGCCGGTCGACCGACGCACGCGTGGCGGAGCACGACCCGCGCGCCCGGTCGGTGGCACGGCTCCTGCGCGCCGTCGGGCGGTGGGCGCCGCGCCTCGACGGGCTGGACCCCCGCCGTGAGCTGCGCGTGCTCGATCGCCTCGGCGGCACGTTCATCGTGCCGGGCGACGACCGGTGGCCGTCCGGCCTCGACGACCTCGGCCCCGTGCGCCCGCTCGCGCTGTGGGTGCGAGGGCGCGCGGGGGTGCAGGACCTCGCCGCGCGCTCGGTCGCGGTGGTCGGCGCCCGTGCCTGCACCGACTACGGCCGCCACGTGACGGGTGAGATCGCGGCGGGGCTCGTGGCGCGGGGCTTCACCGTCGTGTCCGGCGGCGCGTACGGGATCGACGCGGCGGCGCACCGGGCGGCGATCCTCTCCGGCGGACCGACGGTCGCGTTCCTCGCGGGCGGCGTGGACCGGTTCTACCCGGCCGGGAACGTCGAGCTGCTCCGCTCGGTCGTCGAGGCGGGCGGCGCGGTCGTCTCGGAGGTCCCGCCCGGGTCCGTCCCGAGCCGCGTGCGGTTCCTCCTGCGCAACCGGCTCATCGCGGCGTTCGCGAACGCGACGGTCGTCGTCGAGGCGGCCTGGCGCTCGGGCTCGCTCAGCACGGCGTCGCGCGCCGCGGAGCTCTCGCGGCCGGTGGGTGCCGTGCCCGGGCCCGTGACGTCGATGGCGTCGACCGGGTGCCACCGGCTGCTGCGCGACGGCGTGGCGGTGTGCGTCACCGACGTGGACGAGGTCGTCGAGCTCGCGGGCGACCTCGCGCGGGACGCGGCACCGGCCGCACCCGCACCGAGCTCGTGGCGTGCGGCGCACTCCGCCCCGTACGACGACCTGGACCCTGTCGAGACACGTACCTGGGACGCGCTCCCGCTGCGCGCCGGAGCCACGACCGAGGCGATGGCTCGTGCCGCCGGTCTTGCCCTGGCGGACGTGGTCGGTGCGCTGGGGAGGCTCGAGGCCCGCGGCCTCGCCGAGCGGGCGCCTGTCGGCTGGCGGCGGGTGCGTGAGGCATGAGCCGCGCGCCTCGCTCCGCGTGCCCCGCGCCGCCTCGTGCCTCGCGCCGCGCGGCGCCTCGCGCGCAGCCTGCCGTTGGCGGTGAGCCGTGAGCCACGGGTGATGAGCAGTGCACGGTGAGCGGAGCGCCTCCGCGGGCCCGGGCCCGCCGCGCGCGAGACTGGGGGAGTGACACGAGCCGACCCCTCCGAGGAACGTGCCGCGGACGAGCGCACCGCGGCACCCGGCGTCGCGCTGCCCGAGGCGATGCGTGCCGCGCTCGCGGACTTCGCGGTGCACCTCGAGGTGGCGCAGGGGACGTCGGCGCACACGGTCCGCGCCTACACCGGCGACGTCGAGTCGCTGCTGCGGCACGCCGTCCGCCACGGTGCGTCGGTGCCGCGTGACGTCGACCTCGCCGCGCTGCGTGCGTGGCTCACCACGCAGTCGGAGCGCGGGCTGGCCCGCGCGACCCTCGCCCGACGTGGTGCGGCGGCGCGGGCGTTCTTCGACTGGGCGCGGCGCACCGGACGCGTCGACTCCGACCCGGCGGCGCGGCTCGCGAGCCCGCGCGTGCCCCGCACCCTGCCGACCGTCCTCGCGGTCGACGCGGCGGCGCGCATGCTCGACGCCGCACGCGACTCCGCTGTCGCGGGCGGGCCGGCCCGGCTGCGCGAGTGGGCCGCCGTCGAGCTCCTCTACGGGGCGGGGATCCGCGTCGGCGAGCTCGCGGGAGTCGACGTCGACGACGTGGACCTCGCGCAGCGCGTGGTGCGCGTGCTCGGGAAGGGCGACAAGGAGCGCGTCGTGCCGTTCGGCGTGCCGGCGGCGCGCGCGGTGACCCGCTGGCTCGACGTGGGGCGGCCCGCCCTCGTCACCGCGCGCTCGGGCCCCGCGCTCCTGCTGGGCGACCGCGGCGGACGCTGGGGGCAGCGGCAGGTCCGCGAGGCGGTGCACCGCCTCGCGGCGGCCGCGGGCGTCGACGACGTCGCTCCGCACGACCTGCGGCACAGCGCCGCGACGCACCTCCTCGCGGGAGGCTCGGACCTGCGCAGCGTGCAGGAGATCCTCGGGCACTCCTCGCTCGCGACGACGCAGCGCTACACGCACGTGACCGCGGAGCGGCTGCGCAGCTCGTTCGAGCAGGCGTTCCCGCGCGCCTGAGCGCGTCCTCGTCGGGCCCCGGTCGGCCGTCGCCGAGGGAGAGCGGAACGACCGGGGTTCCCGCGCGCGTGAGCGCGTCGTCGCGGACGGCCCGGTCAGCCCTCGCCGAGGGGCAGCAGCACGACCGGGGGGCGGTCGCCGAGGAGAGCCAGCGGGTCGAGGTAGCGCTCGCCGCGCCGCACGCCCCAGTGCACGCACGTGGCGGCGCAGTGGCTCCCCGGGGCGCTCTCCGCGGGCTGCACGGTGCCGAGCGCGGAGCCGGGCGCGACGCGCTCGCCGCGCCCGACGGACGCCGTCACCGGCTCGAGCGAGGTGCGCAGGCCGTCGTCGTGCAGGATCACGACCACGTCGCGGCCCGCCACGGGCCCGGCGAACGACACCACGCCGGGCGCAGGGGAGCGGACGGTCTCGGCGGGGCCGGCCGCGAGGTCGACGCCGCGGTGTCCTGGCAGCCAGTCGTGCTCGGGCGGGTCGAACGGTGCGAGCACGCCCAGGTCGGCGACGTCCCGGTCGAGCGGGGGGACCCACCCGGTCGAGGCGGCTCCCTGGCCGACGTCGGGAGTTGTCGCCGCCCCGGCGACGGGCGTGCCGAGGGCGACGAGCACGCCGAGCGCCAGGACAGCCCCCCGGAGCCGGGCACGACGTCGGGTGGCGCGGCCGGGCGGGAGGCCGACCGGGCGGCCCTGCGGGCGCCCGGCGCCACCGCCCCGCGGCCGAGCGGGCGGACGCGCGGGGAGACGGCCGGACGCGCGGTCGGACCGTCCGTCGGCGGCACGGACCGCCCGTCGAGCGCACGAGCGGGCGGACAGGGCACGGGCGTGGTCGACGGTCACGGCGCCAGCGTGCCGGAGGAACGCGAGCAGGCACGGGCGCGGCGGCATCGGCTGTGGACGAGCGGTCCGCGCGAGCGCGCGCGACGGCGGCTGTGGTCGGCCCTGCCGTCGGGTAGACTTGCCGCTGCGACCGGCGCGTTCGCCGTGCCCGGCCCGAGGGAACTACCTCGGCCGAGGACGGAGCCGGTCGACTTCGCGCGTCACGTCCTCGCCCTCGTCTCCCGGTCCGTCCGGGTCCGGGCGGGGCCGCGTCCGGCGTCGGTCCTGCTCGCACCGTCCACGGTGCGCCGCAGGCGTCGGCACGGGTGGCGCCAGGGGTGCGACCACCAGGGTCGTCACCGACAACCGCACCGCGGCCCGTCCCACGGGAGGGGCCGCCAGAAGCGTGCGCGCACCGGGTGGATCCCGGGCCGCACGGCGAAAGGACGTGTCATGGCCGTCGTGACCATGCGCCAGCTCCTCGAGAGCGGTGTCCACTTCGGGCACCAGACCCGCCGTTGGAACCCGAAGATGAAGCGCTTCATCTTCACCGAGCGCAACGGCATCTACATCGTCGACCTCCAGCAGTCGCTGTCGTACATCGACCGCGCGTACGAGTTCGTCAAGGAGACCGTCGCGCACGGCGGCTCCATCCTCTTCGTCGGCACCAAGAAGCAGGCCCAGGAGCCCGTGGCCGAGCAGGCCGCGCGCGTCGGGATGCCCTACGTGAACCACCGCTGGCTCGGCGGCATGCTCACCAACTTCACCACGGTGCACAAGCGTCTCCAGCGCCTCAAGGAGCTCGAGGAGATCGACTTCGACGACGTCGCCGGCTCGGCGCTCACGAAGAAGGAGCTCCTCGTCCTGCGTCGCGAGAAGGACAAGCTCGCCCGCACGCTCGGCGGCATCCGCGACATGGCGAAGGTCCCCTCCGCCGTGTGGATCGTCGACACGAACAAGGAGCACCTCGCGGTCGACGAGGCGCGCAAGCTCCACATCCCGATCGTCGCGATCCTCGACACCAACTGCGACCCCGACGTCGTGGACTACAAGATCCCGGGCAACGACGACGCGATCCGCTCCGTGACGCTGCTCACGCGTGTCATCGCGGACGCCGTCGCCGAGGGTCTGCTCCAGCGTCACTCGGGCCGCTCGGGCGCCGAGGCCGAGGCGGGCGCCTCCGCCGAGCCGCTGGCCGAGTGGGAGCGCGAGCTCCTCGCCGGCGCCGAGCAGCAGCTCGAGGCGGACGAGAAGGCCGCCGAGGCGAACGTCGAGGCCGCCGCGGCCGAGGGCGTGGCCGAGGCTGCCGCCGAGGTCGCCGCCGAGGAGCCGGGTGACGCCACCGCCGAGGTCGTCGAGGAGGCCGCCGCCGAGGCTGCCGTCGTCGCGGACGCCGAGGCCGTGGTCGCCGACGCCGAGGCCGACGAGACCAAGTGACGTCCCGGGGTGCGCGACGGACGACCGTCGCGCACCCCGTGCCGTACCACCGGCGTACCGGGCACCGACGCGGTGCCGCCAGCACGTCGCTTGTGACGAAGTACCCGTGACGAACCACGAGTGAGGAACCACCATGGCGAACTACACCGCCGCTGACATCAAGGCCCTGCGCGAGCGCACCGGCGCCGGCATGCTCGACGTCAAGAAGGCTCTCGACGAGGCGGGCGGCGACGCGGACAAGGCGCTCGAGATCATCCGTGTCAAGGGTCTGAAGGGCGTCGCCAAGCGCGAGGGCCGCTCGACCTCCGAGGGCCTCGTCGCCGTCGACATCCGCGACACCGAGGGTGGCCAGGTCGCGACGCTCATCGAGCTGAACTCCGAGACGGACTTCGTCGCGAAGAACGACACGTTCATCTCCCTCGCGGACCGCGTGCTCAAGGCCGCGGCCGAGGCCGGTGCGCGCGACGCGGACGCGGCGCTCGCCGCGGACGCGGACGGCGAGACCGTCCAGCAGGTCATCGACAACCAGGCCGCGACGCTCGGCGAGAAGATCGTCCTGCGCCGTGTGACCCGCGTCGCGGGCGAGCGCGTCACCGCGTACCTGCACCGCACCGCGCGCGACCTGCCGCCGTCGATCGGCGTCGTCGTCGCCACGGACGCCGCGGGCGAGGCCGTCGCGAAGGACGTCGCGCAGCACGTCGCCGCGATGTCGCCGACCTACCTCTCGCGCGACGAGGTCCCGGCCGAGACGGTCGAGAACGAGCGCCGCATCGCCGAGGAGACCTCGCGCAACGAGGGCAAGCCGGAGGCCGCGCTGCCGAAGATCGTCGAGGGTCGTCTCAACGGCTTCTTCAAGGACGTCGTCCTCGTCGACCAGCCGCTCGCGAAGGACCCGAAGAAGACGGTCGGCCAGGTCGTCTCCGAGGCCGGCGGCACCATCACGGAGTTCGTGCGCTACCGCGTCGGCGCCTGACGCCCCCGTCGGCCCGGCCCCGTCGTCTCGTGGACGGCGGGTCCGGGCCGACCGCGCACCCGGGCCCGGCCCGGGCGCGCGACGACCGCCGACGTGCCGCACCATCAGGTGGACGACGGCGGAGCAGGACCACCCCGCCCCACCGGGCCAGGACGAAGGACAGGTGTCGACAGTGACGGCAGGCGAGCAGACCGAGCCCCGGACGGGGACCGAGCACCGGCGGGTGCTCCTCAAGCTGTCGGGCGAGACGTTCGGCGGCGGGCAGATCGGCCTCGCGCCCGACGTCGTCCAGCGCGTCGCCCAGGAGATCGCGGCCGCGGTCGAGCAGGGCGTCCAGGTCGCCATCGTGGTCGGTGGCGGCAACTTCTTCCGCGGGGCGGAGCTCTCCCAGCGCGGGCTCGACCGCGCGCGTGCCGACTACATGGGCATGCTGGGCACGGTGATGAACTGCCTCGCGCTCCAGGACTTCCTCGAGCAGGCGGGGGTGAAGACGCGCGTGCAGACCGCCATCGCGATGGGCCAGGTCGCCGAGCCGTACATCCCGCTGCGCGCGATCCGGCACCTCGAGAAGGGCCGCGTCGTCATCTTCGGCGCCGGTGCCGGGATGCCGTACTTCTCGACCGACACGGTCTCCGTGCAGCGCGCCCTCGAGACGCACTGCCAGGAGGTCCTCATGGGCAAGAACGGCGTGGACGGCGTCTACACGGCGGACCCGCGCACGGATCCCTCGGCCACCAAGCTCGACCACCTCACGTACACCGACGCGCTCGTCAACGACCTCGGGGTCATGGACGCGACGGCGCTGAGCCTGTGCCGGGACAACGACGTGCGCATGCGCGTGTTCGGCATGAGCGAGCCGGGGAACGTCACGCGCGCCCTGGTCGGCGAGAATATTGGCACACTGGTCACGACCGACTGACACCGGTGCGACCAGGCCGGTGATCCCGGCCACGACCGCACGGACCGACCCACGACGAACGACGAAGGAGCACTGGTGATCGACGAGACCCTCCTCGAGGCCGAGGAGAAGATGGACAAGGCCGTCGAGGTGGCCAAGGAGGACTTCGCCGCGATCCGCACGGGCCGTGCGAACGCCGCGATGTTCAACAAGATCACGGTCGACTACTACGGCGCCCCGACCCCGCTGCAGCAGCTCGCGTCCTTCACGGTGACCGAGGCGCGCACGATCCTCGTCTCCCCGTTCGACAAGAGCTCGATGACCGCGGTGGAGAAGGCGCTGCGCGACTCCGACCTCGGCGTGAACCCCTCGAACGACGGCAACGTCATCCGGGTCGTGCTGCCCGCCCTCACCGAGGAGCGCCGTCGTGACTTTGTGAAGCTCGCGAAGTCGAAGGCGGAGGACTCGCGCGTCGCGATCCGCAACGTCCGCCGTCGGGCGAAGGAGGAGCTGGACCGCATCGCGCGCGACGGCGAGGCCGGCGAGGACGAGGTCGGGCGCGCCGAGAAGGAGCTCGAGGGCCTCACGAAGACGCACGTCGACCAGGTCGACGCGCTGCTCGCGGGCAAGGAGAGCGAGCTGCTCGAGGTCTGAGCACCTCGTTCGGCGAGCTCCTCCACGCACCGATGACCGATACCTCCTCGACGGCCGCAGGCGAAGGCACCACCGCGGCGCGCGCACCCAAGGCGGGCCGCAACCTCCCCGTGGCGATCGCGGTGGGCCTCGGCCTGCTCGCGCTCGTCGCGGTCAGCCTCGCCTTCCGGCCCGAGCTCTTCGTGCTGCTCGCGACCGTCGCGGTGGGCGCGGCGCTGTGGGAGCTCGCCCAGGCGTTCCGGCGCCGCGACCTGCACCTCCCGCTGCTCCCGCTCCTCGTGGGCACGGTCGGCATCCTCGTCTCCTCGTACTACTCGGGGCCCGAGGCGCTGCTCGTCTCCTTCATGCTCACCGTGGCGGGGGCGGTGGTGTGGCGCGTGATCGACGGGTCGGGCACGGCCGCCGTGCGCGACGCCGCCGCCGCGACGTTCGCGGCGGCATACCTGCCGTTCATGGCGGGCTTCGTCATGCTCATGCTGGCCGCGCCGGACGGTCGGGTGCGCGTCCTGCTGTTCATCCTGCTCGCGGTCGCGAACGACGTCGGCGGGTACGTCGCGGGCGTCCTGTTCGGGCGGCACCCGCTCGCCCCGTCCGTGAGCCCCAAGAAGTCGTGGGAGGGGCTCGCCGGGTCGTTCGTCCTCGCGACCGCCGTCGGGGTCGTCGGCGCGGTCGTGGGGCTCGGCGCGAGCCCGCTGCTCGGCGTCGCGCTGGGCGTCCTGGCCCCGCTCACGGCGACGATCGGTGACCTCGCCGAGTCCATGATCAAGCGGGACCTAGAATTGAAGGACATGGGGTCGCTCCTGCCCGGCCACGGAGGCATCCTCGACCGGCTCGACTCCATGCTCCTCACCGCCCCGTTCGTGTACGTGCTGCTCGCCCTGGCCGTCTGACGGCCCGGCTCACGGCGCGGCGCACCCGTCCGCACCGCCCCCCACGCTTGGACCTCCTCATGACCGTCCGTTCCGTCCGCCCGTCCGCGGAGTCGAAGCCGCTGCCGCTCGTCATGTCGGCCCCGCGCCGCGGCAAGCCGCCGCGCCACTTCGCCGACCTCGCGCCCGAGGAGGTGCGGGACGTCGTCGTCGAGCTCGGGGAGAAGCCGTTCCGCGCCAAGCAGCTCGCGACGCACTACTACGCGCACCTCACGCGGGACCCCGAGGCGATGACGGACCTGCCGAAGGCGACGCGCGACGTGCTCGCCGAGGCACTCTTCCCGTCGCTGCTCACGGCGGCGCGGCGCATGGAGGCCGACGGCGGCACGACCGTGAAGACGCTGTGGCACCTCTTCGACGGCGCCAAGGTCGAGTCGGTCCTCATGCGCTACCCGCAGCGCTCGACCCTGTGCGTGTCGAGCCAGGCGGGCTGCGGCATGGCGTGCCCGTTCTGCGCGACCGGCCAGCTCGGCCTGACCCGCAACCTCTCGGTCGCGGAGATCGTCGAGCAGGTGCGCTCCGCGGCCCGGTCGCTCGCGGACGGCGAGATCCCCGGCGGCCCGACGCGCCTCAACAACCTCGTGTTCATGGGCATGGGCGAGCCGCTCGCGAACTACAAGGCCGTCATGGGCACGGTGCGCCGTCTGGTCGCCCCCGCGCCCGACGGGCTCGGGATGTCGGCACGCAACATCACGGTGTCGACGGTCGGGCTCGTGCCCGCGATGCGCAAGCTCGCCGACGAGGGGATCCCGGTGACCCTCGCGCTGTCGCTGCACGCCCCGGACGACGACCTGCGCAGCGAGCTCGTGCCGATCAACACCCGGTGGAGCGTCGACGAGACCCTCGACGCGGCCCGGCACTACTTCGAGGTCACGGGCCGCCGCGTGAGCATCGAGTACGCGCTCATCAAGGACATGAACGACCACGCGTGGCGTGCCGACCTCCTGGGCGAGAAGCTCGACGCGCGCGGCCGCGGCTGGGTCCACGTCAACCCCATCCCGCTCAACCCGACGCCCGGATCGATCTGGACGGCCAGCGACCCTGCCGTCGAGGCGGAGTTCGTGGCACGATTGCGCGGTCACGGGATCCCGACGACGATCCGTGACACCCGCGGCAGCGACATCGACGGCGCCTGCGGGCAGCTCGCTGCAGAGGAGGACGAGTGAGTTCGCTGTTCACCACGGTGTCGAAGACCCGGAACGGGTACGACCCCGAGGAGGTCGACGACTTCTTCGAGCACGCTCGTGACGTCTACGAGGGCCGGGTGTCGGAGCGGCTCACGAGCACCGAGATCCAGGCGTCGGTCTTCGACCTGGTCCGTGGCGGCTACGACACGCACGAGGTCGACGCCGCCCTCGACCGGCTCGAGGGCGCGTTCATCGCGCGCCAGCGGGCCGAGTACGTCGCGGCGCACGGGCAGCAGGCGTGGATGAACGCGCTCGCGGAGCGCGCGCGGACGCTCTACGGGCGCCTCGGTCGCCCGGACGGCGAGAAGTTCGCGCTCGCGGAGCGCGGCAAGCCCGCCTACGACATCGACGACGTCGACGACCTGTGCGACCGGCTCGTCGCCTACTTCGACCGCCAGGTGCCGATCACGGCGGCCGAGATCCGGTCCGCGACGTTCGGCCGGGCGCGCGGGCGCGACGGCTACGCGGAGGGCCCGGTCGACGCGTTCTTCGCGCGCGCCATCGAGGTGCTGCTCGGCGTCGAGTGACGACGCCCCGCCCCGCGTGAGCCTCGATCCCCGGACGACGTCGAGCCGTCTGCTGCGGCGCGCGGTCGCGTCGCTGGCGGCGTTCAACGCCCGCCACCCCTGGAACCACAACGAGCACTTCCACGGCTGGGTCCTGCAGCGCGTGCCGCACGACGCCCGCGTCGTGCTCGACGTCGGCTGCGGCGGCGGCGTGCTGCTGGGACGGCTGCGGGCCCGGGTCGCCGAGGTGCACGGGATCGACGCCGACGCGGGCATGGTCGCCCAGGCCCGGGCGAGGCACGCTGCCGACCCCGCCGTGACGGTGCGCCGGTTCCGGTTCGACGACGTCCGCTCGCCCGACGACGTCCGCTCGCCCGACGACGTCCGCTCGCCGGGCGCGTCCGGCCCGCCCGGGCCGGGGGCCGGTGCCCCGGAGCACCGTGGGTACGACGCGGTGACGATGGTCGCGGTGCTGCACCACCTCGACCCGGACGAGGCGCTCCGGCACGCGCGGCACCTCCTCGCGCCGGGCGGCCGGCTGCTCGTCGTGGGGCTCGCGCGGGTCGCCACGCCCACGGACCTCGCGGTCGACGTCGTGTCCGCGCTGCTCAACCCGCTCGTGGGCCTCGTGAAGCACCCCCACCGAGCGCGGCAGGGCGACGCCGGGACGGACGCCCCGGGCATGCCGGTCAGGGACCCACGGCACTCCGTCGACGAGATCAGGCGCACGGCCCGGGCGCTGCTGCCGGGCATCCGTCTGCGCCGCCGCCTGTTCTTCCGGTACACGCTCGAGTGGACCGCCCCGCGCTGACCTGAGGCCGCGACCGGCGAGGTGCCCGCGCACCGCCGGCGGCCTGGAAGGATGGGAGCCATGCCCGACAGTCCCGCACGCACCCCCCGCACCGTGACGATCCTCGGCTCGACCGGGTCGATCGGCACGCAGGCGATCGACGTCGTCCGGGCCCACCCCGACCGGTTCCGGGTCGAGGCGCTCTCGGCGGGCGGCGGCGACGTGGACCTGCTGGCGCGCCAGGCGGCCGACCTGGGCGTGCGCACGGTCGGGGTGGCGGACGCGACCCGCGCGAAGGCCCTCGGCGAGGCGCTCACGGCGACCTATGCCGGCCGCGGGGACGCCCCCGAGGTGCTCGCCGGGCCCGACGCCGCCGCCGAGCTCGCGGGGCGGGGGAGCGACGTCGTCCTCAACGGGGTCACGGGGTCGGTGGGACTCGGCCCGACGCTCGCCGCGCTGCAGGCCGGGTCGACGCTCGCGCTCGCGAACAAGGAGTCGCTCGTCGCCGGAGGAGCGCTCGTCCGCGCGGCCCAGCAGCGCCCGGACCAGATCGTCCCGGTGGACTCCGAGCACTCGGCCATCGCCCAGTGCCTGCGGTCGGGGACGCGACCGGAGGTGCGCCGGCTGATCCTCACGGCCTCGGGCGGCCCGTTCCGCGGCTGGGAGGCCGACGCGGTCAAGGCAGCGACCGTCGACCAGGCGCTCGCGCACCCGACCTGGGCCATGGGTCCGGTCGTCACGGTGAACTCCGCGAGCCTCATGAACAAGGGCCTCGAGCTCATCGAGGCGCACCTGCTCTTCGACGTCCCGGCCGACGACATCACGGTCGTCGTGCACCCGCAGTCCGTCGTGCACTCGATGGTCGAGTTCGTCGACGGCTCGACGATCGCGCAGGCGTCGCCGCCCGACATGCGCCTGCCCATCGCGCTCGGGCTCTCGTGGCCGGAGCGGCTCGACCCGGTGACCCCGCCGTGCGACTGGTCCGCCGCGACGTCGTGGACGTTCGAGCCGCTCGACGACACGGCGTTCCCCGCGGTGCACCTCGCGCGTGCGGCCGTGGCGGCGAGCGCCACGCACCCCGCGGTGTACAACGCGGCCAACGAGGAGGCCGTCGCGGCGTTCCTCAGCGGACGCGCAGGTTTCGGTGACATCGTGGCGACGGTCGAGCGCGTGCTCGCGGCGCACGACGGAACCCCCGCGCACGCGCTGACGTTGGAGCACGTGGCGGACGCCGAGGCGTGGGCGCGCACGCGCGCGCACGAGGTGCTGGACCGCCGGTGACGAGCAACCGTCGGGGCGGGAGGGCCGCCCGGGACGTCGAGAGGGAGCAGAGGGAACGATGGCCACGCTGATCGGCATCCTGGTGATCGTGGTCGGGATCGTCGTCTCGATCGCGCTGCACGAGGTCGGCCACATGGTGCCCGCGAAGAAGTTCGGCGTCCGCGTGAGCCAGTACATGGTCGGGTTCGGCCCGACTCTGTGGTCGCGGACCAAGGGCGAGACCGAGTACGGGCTCAAGGCGATCCCGCTCGGCGGCTACGTGCGCCTCGTGGGCATGTACCCGCCCGCGCCCGCGGGCGCCCGTCCCCGCGGCGGCGGGTTCTTCTCCCAGGTCGTGGCCGACGCGCGGGACGCCAGCACGGAGGAGATCCGGCCGGGCGAGGAGCACCGCGCGTTCTACAACCTCTCCGCACCCAAGAAGGTCGTCGTCATGCTCGGCGGCCCCTTCATGAACCTCCTCATCGCGTTCGTCCTCATGGCGATCGTGTGCGTCGGCATCGGCCTGCCCGCGATCACGACCACGGTCGGCTCGGTGAACGCGTGCGTCCCGTCCGCCGTGACGGACGAGGAGCAGGAGTGCGCCGCCGGCGCCGACCCCTCGCCGGCCGCCGCCGCGGGGCTCCAGCCGGGCGACACGATCGTGGCGTTCGACGGCGAGGACGTCACCTCGTGGGACCAGCTCTCCGGCATGATCCGCGGCGCCGCCGGGCAGGCGACGCCCGTCGTCGTCGAGCGCGACGGCGAGCAGGTCGACCTCACCATCACGCCCGTCGACGTGGAGCGCCAGGTCGTGGCCGAGGACGGGACGCCCGTCGTCGACGACGACGGCGAGCCGGTCACGAAGCCCGCCGGATTCGTCGGGTTCGCGCCGACCGTCGAGCGCACGCCCGCCGGGATCGGCGTGGCCGCGGAGGCCACGTGGCAGCAGGTGAGCGGCACGGCGGGCATCATCGTCACCCTGCCGGTCAAGGTCTACGAGGCCGCCCAGGCCGCGTTCACCGACGCGCCCCGCGGGCAGGACTCCGTGATGAGCGTCGTCGGGGTCGGCCGCGTCGCGGTGGACGTCGCGGGCGCGGAGAGCCCGGTGCTCGACCGCGTCGTCACGATGCTGCTGCTGCTCGCCGCGCTCAACGTCGCGCTGTTCGTCTTCAACCTCATCCCGCTCCTGCCGCTCGACGGCGGGCACGTGGTCAACGCGCTGTACGAGGGCGCCAAGCGCACCGTCGCGCGCGTCCGCGGCCGCCCGCGCCCGGGGCCGGCCGACCTGGCGCGGATGATGCCGGTCGCGTACGTGATGTTCGTGGTCCTCGTCGGCGTCGGCGCGCTGCTGATCCTCGCCGACATCATCGACCCCGTCCGCCTCACGTAGCCGCGAGCGGCGTCGCGACCGCGGTCCCGCCCCGGGCCGCGCGCGAGGTAGAGCGTTCGGTCGCGAGGTAGCGACCGACGACGTCTACCTCGCGACCGGAGGCCCTACCTCGGCGGGAGGCGTGCGTGGAGGTGCCGCGAAGATGTGCGGGACCGCGCGGGAAGGTGACGTCTCGGACACCCGGCGGTGCCGCGTTCGACGCCCGGCGGGGGATACTAGGGGGGTGAGCGTACCCATCAGTCTCGGAATGCCTGCCGCGCCGCCGCCGGTCCTCGCGCCGCGCCGCAAGAGCCGCAAGATCAAGGTCGGCAAGGTGGACGTCGGCGGCGACGCGCCGATCAGCGTCCAGTCCATGACGACGACGCCGACGACGGACATCAACGCCACCCTCCAGCAGATCGCGGAGCTCACGGCGTCGGGCTGCGACATCGTGCGCGTCGCGGTGCCGAGCGCCGACGACGCGCTCGCGCTGCCGGCGATCGCGAAGAAGTCGCAGATCCCGGTGATCGCGGACATCCACTTCCAGCCCAAGTACGTGTTCGCCGCGATCGACGCGGGCTGCGCCGCGGTGCGCGTGAACCCGGGCAACATCCGCAAGTTCGACGACCAGGTCAAGGAGATCGCGAAGGCGGCGTCCGACGCGGGCGTGTCGCTGCGCATCGGCGTGAACGCCGGGTCCCTCGACCCGCGCCTGCTCGCGAAGTACGGCAAGGCGACGCCCGAGGCCCTGGTCGAGTCGGCCGTGTGGGAGGCGTCGCTGTTCGAGGAGCACGGCTTCCACGACTTCAAGATCTCCGTGAAGCACAACGACCCGGTCGTCATGGTGCGCGCGTACGAGCTGCTCGCGGAGGCGGGGGACTGGCCGCTGCACCTCGGCGTGACCGAGGCCGGACCGGCGTTCCAGGGCACGATCAAGTCGGCCACGGCGTTCGGCGCGCTGCTGAGCAAGGGCATCGGCGACACGATCCGCGTCTCGCTCTCCGCGCCCCCGGTCGAGGAGGTCAAGGTCGGCAACCAGATCCTCCAGGCGCTCAACCTGCGCCCCCGCAAGCTCGAGATCGTCTCCTGCCCGTCGTGCGGCCGCGCCCAGGTGGACGTGTACACGCTCGCGGAGAAGGTCACGGCCGGGCTCGAGGGCATGGAGGTGCCCCTGCGCGTCGCCGTCATGGGCTGCGTCGTCAACGGCCCGGGCGAGGCGCGCGAGGCGGACCTCGGCGTCGCGTCGGGCAACGGCAAGGGGCAGATCTTCGTCAAGGGCGAGGTCGTCAAGACGGTCCCCGAGTCGCTCATCGTCGAGACCCTCATCGAGGAGGCGCTGCGCATCGCGGAGTCCATGACGCCGGAGAACGACGCGCAGGCCGGCCCGCCGGTCGTCACGGTCGGCTGACCCCCTCGTGAGCCGCTGGCGCCCGTCCGTCCCGGCACTGCGGCCACGGGCGCGCGCCGGGTCGGGCGACGACGCGACCGAGCGGGCCCGCGTGCTCGCCGACGCGGACGTCCCCGAGGCGCTCGCGGTGTGCGCGGGCGACCCGGTCGCCTCGACGCTCGCCGCGGCGCGGCTCGCCGTCGCGCAGCACGCCGGCCTGCACGCCGCGGGCGGCCAGGCGTGGGGCTTCCCCGCCGTCGGCCCGCTCGAGGCGGTGTGCTGGGCCGGGGCGAACCTCGTGCCGGTCGTGCCGGCGTCGCTCGACGCCGATCGCGCCCGCGCGGCGGTCGCCGCGTTCGCGGCGCTCGCGCGGCACGCAGGGCGACGGTCGTCGTCGGTCGTGGGCGAGCGCGACGCCGCGCTGGCGCTGTGGGAGCTGCTCGCCCCGCACTGGCCGACGCCGCGCGAGATCCGGGCGAACCAGCCGTCGCTCGCGATCGACCGCGACCCCGACGTCGAGCCCGACCCGCACGTGCGCCGCTCCGTCCCGGCGGAGGTCCCCGTCGTGCTCCCCGCGTGCGTGCGGATGTTCACCGAGGAGGTCGGCTACTCGCCGGTCGAGGGCGGGGGCCGCGCGTACGAGGAGCGCGTCCGCTCGCTCGTGCTCGCGGGCCGGTCCTTCGTCCGCATGGCCGCGGAGCCCGGCCGCTCCCCGCACGTCGTCTTCAAGGCGGAGCTCGGCGCGGTCACGCCGCACGTGGCGCAGGTGCAGGGCGTGTGGGTCGACCCGCGGTACCGCGGGCAGGGTCTCGCCGCCCCGGGGATGGCCGCCGTGGTGCGCCTCGCGCGCGAGCTCGGGCCCGCGGACGCGGCGCGCGGTGCGGCACCTCCCGTGGTGTCGCTGTACGTCAACGACTACAACGCGCCCGCGCTCGCGACGTACCGTCGGGTCGGGTTCGAGCGGGTCGGCACCTACGCGACCGTGCTGTTCTGACGGCGCCCGCCCCGGGCCGCGCGGCCTGCCTCCGGATCGCTCACTTGAGCAGTCGCGACATCCGCCGGTCGGCGAGGACCTGGCCCCCGGTCTGGCACGTCGGGCAGTACTGGAGGCTGCGGTCGGCGAAGCTCACCTCGCGCACGGTGTCGCCGCACACGGGGCAGGGCAGACCCGTGCGTCCGTGCACGCGCATCCCCGCGCGCTTGGCGTCCTTGAGCTCGGCGGCCGGCTTGCCCGACGCCGCCGCCACGGCCTCCGCGAGCACCTCGCCCACGGCGGCGTGCACGCGGGCGACCTCGTCGGGCGTGAACGAGCGCGTGAGCTTGAACGGGCTCGTGCGCGCCGCGTGCAGGATGTCGTCGGAGTAGGCGTTCCCGATCCCCGCGATCGACGACTGGTCGCGCAGCAGCCCCTTGACCTGCTGGTTGCGCGCCGCCATGAGCTCGCCCAGCGCCGCGGGGGTGAAGGCCGGGTCGAGCGGTTCGACGCCCAGGGTCTCGATCGCCCGGATCTCCTCCGGGTGCCGCACGACGTGCACCGCGAGCCGCTTGCGCGTCCCGGCCTCCGTGAGGTCGAACCCGGAGCCGTCGTCGAACCGCACGCGCAGCGCGAGCACCGCGGCCTTCCCTCCGCCGCTGCCGCCGAGGCGCGGGCGGACGGGCGTCGTCGGCGCCTTCTCGGACCAGCGCAGCCACCCGCCCCGGGCGAGGTGGAACACGAGGTGGACCTCGGCGTCGGGCCCGGGCGCCCCGGTGCCGTCGCCGGCCTCGGCGAGCACGAGGTCGAGCCACTTGCCGTGCCGGCGGGCGCCCGCGACGACCCGTCCGACCAGCGCCGAGACGGGCGGGTCGAACGTCTTCAGCGCAGCGATCTGCGCGACGTCCGCGGCCACGACGGTGCGGCCGGTCGCGCGGTCGTCGAGGAACCGGACGAGGGCCTCGACCTCGGGCAGCTCGGGCATGGGGACATCCTCCCCGCCGGTAGGGTGGGGCGCATGTCTTCCGTCACGTCCGGCGCGCCCGCCGCGGCCTCCACCCGCGTCCGGGGCGCCGACCTCCTGCGCCTGTCCACCCTGTTCGTCCGGACGCTGCGCGAGGACCCGGCCGACGCCGAGGTCGCGAGCCACCGGCTCCTCGTGCGGGCGGGCTACATCCGTCGCGCCGCCCCCGGCATCTACACCTGGCTCCCGCTCGGCCTGCGCGTGCTGCGCAAGGTCGAGGACGTGGTCCGCGAGGAGATGGCGGCCGCGGGCGCGCAGGAGGTGCACTTCCCGGCGCTGCTGCCCAAGGAGCCGTACGAGGCGACGGGCCGCTGGACGGAGTACGGGCCGAACATCTTCCGCCTCAAGGACCGCAAGGACGGCGACTACCTCCTCGCGCCCACCCACGAGGAGATGTTCACGCTCCTCGTCAAAGACCTGTACTCGTCGTACAAGGACCTGCCGCTGACGATCTACCAGATCCAGACGAAGTACCGCGACGAGGCGCGCCCCCGCGCGGGCCTCATCCGCGGCCGCGAGTTCGTCATGAAGGACGCGTACTCGTTCGACACGACGGACGAGGGCCTCGAGCGCTCGTACGAGGCGCAGCGCGCGGCCTACCGGCGCATCTTCGACCGGCTCGGGCTCGAGTACGTCATCGTCGCGGCGACGTCCGGCGCCATGGGGGGCTCGCGCTCCGAGGAGTTCCTCACCCCGACCGCGATCGGCGAGGACACGTTCGTGCGCTCGCCCGGGGGGTACGCCGCGAACGTCGAGGCCGTCGTCACGCCGGTGCCCGAGGCGGTCGACTACGCCGACGCCCCGGCCGCGCACGTCGAGGACACGCCCGACACCCCGACCATCGCCTCGCTCGTCGAGCTCGCGAACGCCCGCTACCCCCGCGCGGACCGCGCATGGACGGCGGCCGACACGCTGAAGAACGTCGTGCTCGCGCTCACGCACCCGGACGGCCGCCGCGAGGTCGTCGTCGTCGGGCTGCCGGGCGACCGCGAGGTCGACCTCAAGCGCGTCGGCGCCGCGTTCGAGCCCGCCGAGGTCGAGCCGGCCACCGACGCGGACTTCGCCGCCCACCCCGAGCTCGTCAAGGGCTACATCGGCCCGCAGGTGCTCGGCCCGAACGCCCGCCGCGAGGCGCCCGCGGACGGCGACGCGTCCGACGCGTCGGCGGGGGAGACCCCCGAGCGGCACTCGGTGCGGTACCTCCTGGACCCGCGCGTCGTCGCGGGCACGCGCTGGATCACCGGCGCGAACGCGCCCGGCCGCCACGTGTTCGACCTCGTCGCCGAGCGCGACTTCGCCGCCGACGGCACGGTCGAGGCCGCGGAGGTGCGCGCGGGCGACCTCGCGCCCGACGGCTCGGGCCCGCTCGAGCTCGCGCGCGGCATCGAGATCGGCCACATCTTCGCGCTCGGCCGCAAGTACGCCCAGGCCCTCGGCCTCACCGTGCTCGACGAGAACGGCAAGCAGGTCGTCGTGACGATGGGCTCCTACGGCATCGGCGTCACGCGCGTCCTCGCGGCGCTCGCGGAGGCGAACCACGACGACGCCGGGCTCGCGTGGCCCGCCCACGTCGCGCCCGCGCAGGTGCACGTCGTCGCCACGGGCAAGGACGCGAGCGTGTTCGAGGAGGCCGAGCGCCTCGCGACCGAGCTCGCCGGCCGCGGCGTCGAGGTGATCTACGACGACCGGCCCAAGGTCTCGCCCGGCGTGAAGTTCAAGGACGCCGAGCTCCTCGGCGTGCCGCTGCTGCTCGTCGTGGGCCGCGGCCTGGCCGACGGCGTCGTCGAGGTCCGCCCGCGCGCGGGCGAGGCGGCGCAGGTCGCGGTCGCGGACGCCGTCGAGCACGTCGCCGACCGGGTCGCCGAGCTCCTCGGCTGATCCATCGCGTCGCAGCGCCCCGGTCCGGTCTCCCGGGCCGGGGCGTCCTGCTGCGCCCACGGCAGCTCGCGGGCGCGGTGTGCCGAAGCGGCGCGCTGCGCGCCGGAGCCGTGCGGAGGTCGTGGGCGGGGCGGTGCGTCGGGCAGGTGCGGTGTCTGGGCCGGTGCGCCCGGCGTGCGCGCTCAGCCCGCCGTCTGCTCCGGCAGGCCCGGGAACGCCACGGGCGCCTCGCCCCACGCGACGGCGGCCGCCCACGCGTCCGCGAGCAGCGCGACGGCCTCGGCCCGGGACGTCGGGGCCGCCGCGGCGACGAGGCTCGCGTACGTGCGCGCGAGCCCCGACTCGACCTGGCGCGCGAGGGCTGCCGCGTCCGTGTCGTCGGGCAGCGCGTAGGCGACGCGACGCGGGTCCTGCGGCGTCCCGTCGGTGCCGGCGGCGAGGGCCCAGCCCTGCGCGCGGGCGCGGTGCTGGGCGGCGCGCGCGACCGCGGCGGTGCGCACGTCGCCCTCCGACTGCGCGGCGCGCACCTCGTAGCCGTACCCGGCGGCGTCCTCCGACTCGACGAGCGTCGCGAGGTCGGCGGCGCCGACCCCGCCGGGCGCCTCGTCGACGGGCGGCGGCTCGGCGAGCCCTGCCGCGGCCGTCGAGCCCGTGGCCGCGGCGAGCCGCTGCGCCGAGACGTGCTCCGAGGCGGCGACCGACGCGAGGAGCCGCGCGAGCCGGGCGTCCGGCGAGGCGTCGGCAGCCGCGCCCGTGCGCTCGGCCGCGCCCACGAGCGCGGTGACGACGTCGTCCGTCGTCGCGGTGCCAGGAGCGGGCGCGCCCGCCGCGTCGGTGCCCGCCGCGTCGGTGCCGGTCCCTGCGGTGCCCGGGTCAGACGCCGTCCCGTCCGTGCCGGGCGTGGTGGTGCCTGCCCCCGGGGTGCCGGTCTCGGTGGTGCCGGACGCGGCGCCGCTCTCGGGCTCCGCGGGGTGCTCCAGGCCCGAGTCGTAGACGCCGCCGAGCGCGTCGACGTGCTGCTCGGCGAACGCGGCGGCCTCGCCCAGCACGGCGAGCGCGGCCGGGTCGGTCACCCGGGGCGTGACGTCCGCCACCAGCGCGGCGACCGCGAGCGCGTCGTCGACGGCCCCGGAACGGAGCACCTCGACCGTGTCGGGGGAGGGCTCCGTGGGCGGCGGCGTGTCCAGCCGGACGCCGCACCCGGCCGCCAGGACGCCCGTCGCGAGCACCGTCACGGCCGCGAGCAGACGGCCGGCACGGGCCGCGGGACGGGTCCGCCGGGCTGGGGGGGCGGCGTCGGCCGCGGTCGCGTGGGGAGTCATCGGGGGCGATGATGTCACGTCCGGGGCTCGCGAGTCGTTAGGCTGGTCCCCGTTCCGACGTCCCGCGAGCCGGGGGTCGGAGCACCCGAGACAACAACACACCGGTCGTCTGGCGTACCCGGCGTGGGACACGGACAGGAGCTGAGTCATGGCAGGGCAGGCGGGCGGTCAGTCCGGCAGAGGGTCCGGAGGCGACGCGGCGGCGCACGCGCTCCGGGAGAGCGTCCGCGAGGCGGTCGAGCCCGCGGTCCGCGACGCCGGGCTCCACCTCGAGGACGTCACGGTGTCGCGCGCGGGTGCCCGTTCGGTGGTGCGCGTCGTGCTGGACCTCCCCGACGACGTCGAGGGCAACCTCGACCTGGACGCGGTGGCCGAGGCCACGCGCCCGATCTCCGCGGCGCTGGACACGGTGGACCCTCTCCACGGCGCGTACACGCTCGAGGTCTCCACGCCCGGCACCGACCGTCCGCTCAGCGAGCCGCGCCACTTCCGGCGCGCCCGCGGCCGCCTCGTGCGGCTCGTCCTGGCCGACGGCGGCACGCTCGAGGGCCGGCTCCGCTCCGGCTCGGCGATCGAGAACGAGCTGGTCCTCGACGTCCCCGGCGCCCGCGGCGCGGTGACGGAGCGTGTGGTGCCGCTCGCCGACGTCGTGCGCGGCGAGGTGCAGGTCGAGCTCAAGCGCGCCCTCGAGGCGGACCTGCCCGAGCTCGACGGCGCCGCCGACGAGACGACCGACCACGACGAGGAGGCCTGACGATGGACGTGGACATGAGCGCGCTGCGCCTGCTGGAGCGCGAGCGGGACATCAGCCTCGACGTGCTCGTCGCGGCGATCGAGCAGGCCCTGCTCTCGGCGTACCACCGCACCCCCGACGCGTACACCCGCGCGCGCGTCGAGCTCGACCGCAAGTCGGGCCACGTGACGGTGTGGGCGCGCGAGGAGCTGCCCGCTCCCGAGACCGACGACGAGGACGCTCCGCGCGGCCCCGCCGAGTACGGTCCCGAGTTCGACCACACGCCCGCCGACTTCGGCCGCATCGCGACCTCGACCGCACGCCAGGTCATCGTCCAGCGCCTGCGCGACGCGGAGGACGACCAGATCCTCGGCACGTTCCGCGGCAAGGAGGGCGAGGTCCTCGCGGGCGTCATCCAGCAGGGCCGCGACCCGCGCGTCGTGCTCGTGGACGTGGGCGGCACGGAGGCCGTGCTCCCGCCGCACGAGCAGGTGCCCACGGAGGAGTACGTGCACGGCGAGCGTCTGCGCGCCTACGTGCTCGAGGTCGCCCGGGGAATGAAGGGCGCGCAGATCACGTTGAGCCGCACGCACCCCAACCTGGTCCGCAAGCTCTTCGAGCTCGAGGTCCCCGAGGTCGCCGACGGCTCCGTGGAGATCACGGCCATCGCGCGCGAGGCGGGGCACCGCACCAAGGTCGCCGTCCGCTCGCGCGTCCCGGGGCTCGGCGCGAAGGGCGCGTGCATCGGGCCCATGGGCTCGCGCGTGCGCGCGGTCATGGCGGAGCTCCACGGCGAGAAGATCGACATCGTGGACCACAGCGACGACCCGGCCCAGTTCGTGGCCAACGCGCTGTCCCCGGCGCGTGTGTCGTCGGTCACGGTGGTCGACGAGGTGGCACGCGCCGCGCGCGTCGTCGTCCCGGACTTCCAGCTCTCCCTCGCGATCGGCAAGGAGGGGCAGAACGCCCGCCTGGCCGCGAAGCTCACGGGGTGGCGCATCGACATCCGCTCGGACGAGGGCGGAGCCGCGGCCGAGGGGCCCGACGGTGCCGCTCCCGCAGGTCCCCGCGCTGCCGACCGGTAGCCGCGGGGCGTGGGACGGTCACGGATGACGGACCGGCGCGGTAGACTGTCATCGACCGGGCCGCGAGCCCGCACCTCGACCATGCCCTCGGACTCCACGACCCGCCCCGTTCCCACGGGATCGGGTCCGGTCCGCACGTGCGTCGGGTGCAGGCAGCGCGACCTGCGGTCAGCTCTTCTCCGTCTGGTCCTCGACCGGTCCGGCGTGGGCACCGACGAGCCACGGCTCGTGGTGGACGCCGGGCGGTCGCTGCCGGGCCGCGGTGCGTGGCTCCACGCGTCGGCCCGGTGCCTCGAGACGGCGGAACGCCGGCGGGCCGTCCCGCGGGCCCTGCGTGTCGCCGGGCCCCTCGACCTCGCCGCGGTCCGCGCCGCGATCGAGGCCCGTCCGGGAGAGCACCTCTGAGCCATGCGTCACGGCCCCGTCCGTACGGGGCCGCCAGCACGACACGTCGACAAGGAAGCGGGTTAGAAGCCGATGGGCACCCGATGAGTACCCAGCGATGAGCACCCAGCACTAACGACGGTCCTCCCTGTCCGGGGCGGGCCGAGACAGGAGAGTTGTGGCAAAGGTCCGCGTCTACGAGCTCGCGAAGGAGCTCGGGGTGGAAAGCAAGACCATCATGACCAAGCTGACGGAGCTCGGTGAGTTCGTCCGCTCGGCATCCTCGACCATCGAGCCACCGGTGGTCCGCAAGCTGCGCGACGCCTTCCCCGCCGGGGGCGGCGGCGCGAGCAAGCCCGCGGCACCCGCCGCGCGTCCGGCCGCACCGAAGCCGGCCCCGAAGCCGGAGGTCAAGGCCGAGCCGGCCGCGCCGGCCCCGCAGGCCCCGCAGGCCGCGGCCCCCGCCGAGCCGTCCGCACCGGCCCCGAAGGCTCCGGCACCCGCCGCGCCCGCGGCCCCGGCCCCGAAGGCCCCGGCAC
>QAPD01000031.1 GCA_003052455.1 Sphaerisporangium cinnabarinum
CGTCGTCCCGGGGCGCGGCCCCCGCCCGGCACCCGAGGGGCGGACGTGCCGCGGCTGGCCCGGGCTCACGGGCCGCGCTCCGCGTCCGGGTGGCGTGGCCCGCCGGGCGCGACGTCGCCCCGGCGGTCGGGCCCACCGCCCTCTCCCGCCGCGACGGACGCCCGAGCGCTCGGCCCGGGCGCGCCGGGATCTCCGGCCGACGGCTCCCGCGGCGACGGCTGGTCGAGCGTGGCCCCTGCCAGGCGCCGGGGCGAGCGGCCGCGACGCACCGTGCGCCAGATGCCGGCGAACAGGGCGATGACGAGCAGGACGGCGACGACCACCGTGCCGACCGACTCCCAGTCGGCCCGGACCCGGACGACGAACTGCTGCGGCTCCGCGACCCGGACCTGGGGCTGCGCGGCGCTGACGAGCTCGACCTCGACGGTGACGTTGCCGCTCCCGAAGCCTTCGACCGGCACCCCGACGCTCGCCTCGGTCGGGACGAGGTCGCCGTCCGCGTCGCGCGTCGCCGCCGGG
The DNA here is from genome assembly GCA_003052455.1 of Sphaerisporangium cinnabarinum. GTDB lineage: Bacteria > Actinomycetota > Actinomycetes > Actinomycetales > Cellulomonadaceae > Cellulosimicrobium > Cellulosimicrobium cinnabarinum. The sequence continues at coordinate 520 of QAPD01000031.1, forward strand.
ATGGTCACCGTCGTGCGCTCCGGGGCCCGCAGCCGGGGGTCGTCGGGCCGGAGCACGACCTGCACCGTCGCGTCCTGCGTGAGGGTGCTGCGTACCCGGACGGGCAGGTCCTCCTGCTCGGCGACGAAGAAGAACGACGAGCGCGTCTCGACCGAGAGCCCGCCCCGCACCGCGGCGGACCGCTGCTCGGCCTGCTGGACGGCGAGCGTGCGCGACGGCGGCGCCGCGCGGTAGGCGACGGCCGTCGGCGTGACGAACGCCGGCTCGAGCGGGCGCGTGAGCGCCGTCGGGTCCGCCGCGACCGTCGCGAACGTCGCGAGCTCCGCGCGCGACCGGTCGAGCGACCGGAGCTGGGCGGCACCGATCTCGCCGTCGGCGGGGGCAGCCTCCGGCAGCGCCACGCGGTCGACGGAGGGTGGCTCGACCGCGAGGAGCTGGTCCACGGGCGCGAGGTCGACCCAGCCGGAGTCGCGCAGCGCGTCGAGCCGCGCCGTGAACAGGCCGGGCTCGGGCTCCCAGGACCGCGGCAGCGCCGCGAGGACGTGCCGCTGGTCGGCAGGGCGCTCACGGGCGATCACGGCCGTCTCGGCGAGCAGGCGCTGCGTCGCGGACACGCCGGAGCCGTCGCCGGCGGAGACCAGCGCGGTGAGCACCGGGTCGGCGACGAGCGCCGTGACCGGCCCTGCGGCCGTCGTGACCGTGGCGACGCCCGACGGCGTGTAGGTGAGGGAGTCGTCCGGCGCGAGCCCGCCCGGGCCGACGACCGTCGCGGTCGCCCCCGACGCGGCGGCGAGCGTCGTGGTCGCGAGGTCGGGCACGGCGTCGGCCGGCCAGGCGAGGTCGGTGCGCCACCCGCTCGTCGGGTCCGGGGGCGCGGGGGTCCCCGTGTCCGCGGCGTCGTCGGTCGTGTCGTCGGGCGCCGTGGCCGATGCCGGGTCGGACGAGGTGCCCGACGACGGCAGTGGCGTCCCCTCGGGCAGCGCGAGGCCCGCGTGCGCGAACGCCGCGACGTCCGGGTCGTAGGCGCGCAGCGCGAACGTGGAGCGCCCGGCGGTCGCCCCGCTCACCGCGTCCCCCCAGGCGTTCACGGCCGGGTCCGCTGCCACGGCGGCCGCCGCGAGCAGCGCCGGGTCCGCGACCCAGCCCACCTCGGGCCGCTCGCCCGTCGCGGCGAGCAGGCGGCCGAGCCGCCCGTCGCTCGCCACCGCCGCCGAGAGCGCGTCGTCGTACGCGACCGGGTCCGGGTCCACCGGGGGTCCCGTCAGCGCCGCGACCACGCTCAGCCGGACGGGCGACACCTCGCTCGCGGGTGCGCGGAGGACGAACGTGCGCTGCGCGGCCAGGCGCGCGCCGCCGTCGGACACGGCGACCGCCACGCCGCGCGGGCCCCAGTCGCTGCCCGCGCCGAGACCGAGCTCGGCGGCCGTCGCCGAGAGCGTCACGTCGGCGCTCTCCCCGGGCGCGAGCGGTCGCCCGACGTCCTCGGAGGCGACGGTGGCGCCGACGCGCCCGTCGAGACCGGTCGTGGTCCAGCTCTCGAGCGCGGACCGCGTGCTCAGCGCGCGCCGGTCGACGCCGAGGGTCACCGCGGGGGATCCGAGCGTCTGCTCCGTCCCGTTCGTCACCCGCGCCGTGACGGTGAGGGTGCTGTCCGGCGCGAGGACGGTCGGTGCGAACGACGTGAGCTCGAGCGAGACAGCGTCCTCGCCCTCGGGGGCCGTGTCCGCCGCGGCGGGCGGGGCCGCCGTCGTGCCGCCGAGCAGGACTCCGGCCGCGACGACGAGCGTGAGGAGCAGGGCGACGAGCAGCCGTGCGGACGGACCGCGGAGCGAGACCGGCGCGGCGCCGCGAGGGCGCGCACCGCTGCGGGGGGAGGGCGTCATGAGTGGTCGGTCGAGCTCCGTGGGGCGGGCGGTGCCGGGCCGCCGCGGCCGTCGTGCGGGTGGCCGTGCGGGCGGACGATCGTCCGGGTCACCCTACTCTCGACCACCCCGTGGAACCGCGTGCGCCGGCCCTCGAGAACGCCCTGCGCGACGACGGCGATGCGCCGCTCGTTCGGGTACGCCAGGCGCGCCGGGAGGTCCGAGACGGGGATCCAGGCGACGTCCTCGGCCTCGCCGTCCGGGTCGCCCTCGACCGTGAGGTGCCCGCCCGTCGCACGGAGCAGGAAGTGGTGGACGACCTTGTGCACGCGCCGGTCGTCGCCCGTGAACCAGTAGTCGATGACGCCGAGGGGTTCCTGCACCGCGCCCCGGATACCCGTCTCCTCCGCGATCTCGCGGACGGCCGCCTGCTCCGGGGTCTCGTCGCCCTCGAGGTGGCCCTTCGGCAGGCACCACTCCAGGCGGCCCCCGCGGTTGCGCCGCGCGATGATCGCCGCGCACGGCTCGCCGCCGGCGAGCGTGATGACGAGACCGCCCGCCGACACCTCGTCGACGACCGGGAGCGGCGCGGGCGCGGGGCCCGGCCGCGAGCGCGGGTCGATGCGGAGGGCGTGACCGCCCGGCGGGGCCGGGACGGGGGCGGGCTGCCCGCGGCCGTCGCCACGCCCGCCCGCCGGATCCCTCCGGGGGTCGTCGGCGTGCGCGGGGGTGGACATGGATTCAACTTTACCGAGTGGGCACCCACCTCCCCGGGACCGGCTCCCCGGTGCGGGCGCCGCATCTGGCAGGCTTGGGTGTCGTGCCCCAGCCTTCGTCCTCCTCGCCGTCGCCCCAGCCGACACCGCCCGCGACGCCGCACGCGCTCGAGCTGCAGCGCCGGGCCCTCGCGGTGCTCACCGAGATGGCGCCTGCGGCGATCGAGCTCGGCGAGGCGTTCCGCGCCGCGGGCCACGAGCTCGCGCTCGTCGGGGGACCGGTCCGCGACGCGTTCCTCGGGCGGGCGAGCAACGACCTCGACTTCGCCACCTCCGCGTCGCCCGACGAGACCGAGGCGATCCTGGCGCGCTGGGGCGACGCGCACTGGGACATCGGCAAGGAGTTCGGCACGATCGGCGCGAAGCGCTTCGGGCGCGGCGGGCCGGGGGACGATCTCGTCGTCGAGGTGACGACGTACCGGACGGACGAGTACGACCCGACGTCGCGCAAGCCCGTCGTCGCGTTCGGCGACACGCTGGAAGGCGACCTGTCGCGCCGCGACTTCACCGTCAACGCGATGGCCGTGCGGGTGCCCGACATGACGTTCGTCGACCCGTTCGACGGTCTGGGCGACCTCGCCCGCCGCGTCCTGCGCACCCCCATCGCCCCCGAGCGGTCGTTCGACGACGACCCGCTCCGCATGATGCGCGCGGCGCGGTTCGCCGCGCAGCTCGAGTTCGACGTCGACGGCGGCACGCTCGCCGCGCTCGTCCTCATGACCGAGCGCATCGAGATCGTCTCCGCGGAGCGCGTGCGCGACGAGCTGTCGAAGCTGCTGTGCGGGACCGCGCCGCGGCGTGGGCTGGAGGTGCTCGTCGACACGGGCCTCGCCGACCACGTGCTGCCCGAGCTGCCCGCCCTCAAGCTCGAGATCGACGAGCACCACCGGCACAAGGACGTGTACGAGCACTCGCTCACCGTCCTCGACCAGGCGATCGCGCAGGAGACCGGGCCCGACGGTGCCGTCCCCGCACCCGACCTCGTGCTCCGCCTCGCGGCGCTCCTGCACGACGTCGGCAAGCCGCCCACGCGTCGGTTCGAGGCCGGGGGCGGCGTGAGCTTCCACCACCACGAGGTGGTGGGGGCCAAGATGGTCGCCAAGCGCCTCAAGGCCCTGCGGTACGACAAGCAGGTGGTCAAGGACGTCGCGCGCCTCGTCGAGCTGCACCTGCGTTTCCACGGCTACGGCGACGGCGCGTGGACCGACTCGGCGGTGCGCCGCTACGTGACCGACGCCGGCCCGCTGCTCGAGCGCCTGCACCGCCTCACGCGCGCCGACTGCACGACCCGCAACCGACGCAAGGCGCAGCGGCTCCGCGAGTCGTACGACGACCTGGAGCGGCGCATCGCCGAGCTCCAGGCGAAGGAGGAGCTCGACGCCGTCCGGCCCGACCTCGACGGGCAGCAGATCATGGAGATCCTCGGGATCCGCCCCGGGCCCGTGGTGGGCAAGGCGTACAAGCACCTCCTGGAGCTGCGCCTCGACCGCGGGCCTGTCGACGAGGAGACGGCGCGCGCCGACCTCCTGCGGTGGTGGGCCGAGCAGCCGGAGTCGTCGGCGTCCTGAGCGTGGCCCGCCCGCGTGGGAGCGGGCGAGCGCTCAGGCGCGGGAGGAAGACGCGGGACGCGACAGGGGTGCCGCTCTCGGGCGGAGAGCGGCACCCCTGTCGTGCTCGAGGGTGCGACGTCGTGCCGGACGCCGCGGCGACGGCTCAGACGTCGTCGGTGGCCAGGGCGGCCTCGACCTTCACGTCCTCGGTGCGCGAGTCCACGGAGCGTGCGTCCTCGACCGGGGTGTCCTGCGTCCCGGCCTGGGCCGGGCCGTGGCCGTGCGCCGGCGGCGCGCTGCGGCGCAGGAGGAACGACAGGCCGACGGCGACGAGCATGACCGCCGTGCCCCAGACGAACGCGTCGCCGACACCCTCGGCCAGCGCGACCTGGGGCGACGCGCCCGCCTCGCCGTAGGCGATCGAGCGCGACGTCATGACCGCGACGAACATCGCGGTCCCGGCGGCGCCCGCGAGCTGCTGCGCCGTGCCGATCGACGCCGAGCCGTGCGAGTACTGGTGCGGCTCGAGCGACGAGAGCGCGGACGTGAACAGCGGCGTGAACATGAACGCGAGGCCCAGGCTCAGCGTGACGTGCAGGGCCAGGACGAACCACGGCGACGAGTCCGCGTGGATCGTCGTGAAGGCCGCGAGGGCGACCGCGACGACGCTCACGCCCGGGATGACGAGCGGGCGCGGGCCCACCCGGTCGTAGAGCCGGCCGACGGTCGGGCCGAGCAGACCCATGAGGAGCCCGCCCGGGAGCACGATGAGCCCGGTCGCGAGCGGCTCGAGGCCCATCGCGTCCTGGAGGAACAGCGGCAGGAGGATGAGCGAGCCGAACATCGCGACCATGCCGACGGCCATGATGCCGAGCGGCACGCTGAACCCGCGGTGCGTGAACACGCGCAGGTCGAGCAGCGCGCGGTCCTCGCGCTGGAGGACGATCTGCCGCCACGCGAACGCGGCGAGCGCGAGGACGCCGAGCGCGAGCGGCACGGCGGGCGGGACGACCGGGGTGTGGCGCGCGGCCTCGCCGATGCTCGACAGCCCGTAGACGAGCCCGCCGAACGCGAACGCCGCGAGGACGAGGGAGAACGGGTCGAGGCGCGAGTGCGTACGGTCCGCGACGTCCCGGATGTACAGGAAGCCGAGGAGAAGCGCGACCAGGCCGATGGGCAGCACGATGCCGAAGACCCACCGCCAGCTCAGCGAGTTGAGGATGAGGCCGGAGAGCGACGGGCCGAGCGCGGGCGCGGCGGCCATGACGATCGAGATGTTGCCCATGACCTTGCCGCGGATGGCCGGCGGCACGAGCGTCATGATCGTCGTCATGAGCAGCGGCATCATGATGGCCGTGCCCGACGCCTGGACGACTCGCCCGACGAGCAGCCACGCGAAGCCGGGGGAGAGCGCGGCGAGCAGCGTGCCCGCGCTGAACAGCGACATCGCGAGCAGGTAGGCGCCGCGCGTCCCGAGCCGCTGGAGCAGGAACCCGGTCGCCGGGATGACGACGGCCATGGTCAGCATGAACGCCGTCGTGAGCCACTGGCCCGTGCTCGCGGTGATCCCCAGGTCCGCCATGAGCGGCGCGAGCGCCACGCTCATCGTGGTCTCGTTGAGGATCACGACGAACGCCGAGCCGAGCAGCAGCGCGATGACGAGGAAGTCCGCCCGGGGGAGACGGTCGACGGCGGCCGAGGTGTCGTGGGTGGGGGAGGCTGTCACGGTGTGTCTCCGCTCGCGTCGGTGGCGGCCCGGGCGCAGGGTCGGACCCGGTCGGGGGGCAGGGTGCGCTGCAGGGCAGCGCGACGGTCGCGTGCGGGGGCACGCGACGACGGTGTCGGTTCGGTCGGCGGGGCCACGAGCAGGGTGACGCGACCCGGGACGGTCCGCGCGGCGCTCGCCGCGACGATCCGTACCCTGTACGACCATTCACCATCCTGCGTTATTCCCGCCGACGGTGACGACCTCTTTTCGGCGCCGGACTCATCGGTACGCCGACGGCAGAAGGAGGTCCGCGCGTCGAGCGGGCGGGCGCGGGGAGGGGCGCGTCAGGCGGGGGACGTGCGGGGGGAGGCCCCGGCGTCGGGCACGACGGCGCCGCCCGGCGCGGACGGCGTGCGCGCCCCCCGCGTCCACAGGACCAGCGCGGCGACGCAGTAAGCCACCGCCAGCGCGACGAAGACGCCGCGCGACCAGCCCGTGTCGGGGAGCGTGAAGGCGGCGAGGGCCGCCGCGCCCACGAACGCCGCGTTGTACAGCACGTCGTAGAAGGCGAACGCGCGGCCGCGGAACTCGTCGTCCGTGTCGCGCTGGACGATGGTGTCCACCGCGATCTTCGTGCCCTGGGCAGCCAGGCCGAGCAGCGTCGCCCCCGTGAACACGACCGCGCGCGACGGCGTCGTCACCAGCAGGAGCTGGCTCGCCGCCGCGAGCAGCAGCATGATCGCGATCCACACCTGCGGACCGGTGCGGCGCGACAGGAACGGGGTGATGACCGCCGCCGCGGCACCCCCCACGCCGGTGAGCCCCACGACGAGCCCGAACGTCACGAACCCCGCGTCCTGGTCGCCGGGGCTCAGGAGGTTGCGCGCGATGAGGATCGACGCGATGAACACCACGCCGTAGAGGAAGCGGTGCGTCGCCATCGCGAGCAGCGCCTGCCCGGGCGTGCGGCGCGCGACGAGGTACCGGGCGCCGTCGGCCAGACCGCGCGCGACCCGCGCGATCTCGGAGCTGATCGCGGACTCCGCCGGGCGCTCCGGGCCGAGCTGCGTGCGCCCGAGGCGCAGCGCGAGGAGGGACGCGACGCCGAACACGAGCGCCGCGCACACGAGCGCCGACGAGTCCTTGACCCGGCCCGGCTCGAACGCCAGCCCGAGCACGACGCCGATCCCGCCCCCGACGAACGCCGCACCCGCGCCGAGCGTCGGCGTGAGGGAGTTCGCCGTGAGGAGCAGCGGCCCGTCGACGACGCGCGGCAGGCCCGCGGAGAGCCCTGCGAGCAGGAAACGGTTCACCGACAGCGCGGCCAGGCCCAGCGCGTAGATCCAGCCGCTCACCCCGCCCGACAGCATGAGCACCGCCATGCCCAGCGTGATGACGACGCGCACCGCGTTGCCCCACGCGAGGACCTGACGGCGCTGCCAGCGATCGAGGAACACCCCGGCGAACGGGCCGACGATCGTGAACGGCGCGAGCATCACCGCGAAGGCGCCCGCGATGGCCGCCGCCGTGCCCTGCGACTCGGGGGAGAAGAACAGGAGCGACGCCAGGCCGACCTGGAACATGCCGTCCCCGGCCTGCGACACGAGCCGGACGGCGAACAGCCTGCGGAAGCCGTCCAGACGCAGCAGCGCCCGCAGCTCGGAGATCACACCCACGCGGTCACCCTACGTTCGTCATCGTGCGGTCGGACATGCGGTTGTCCCCCGTGCGGCGTCGTGCGGGGTCGGGGGCCGAGGATGCGGGTCGCCCTGGGAGGTCGGGCGGGGAGGCGCGCCGCGTCTACCATCCGCCGCTCGTCCCTCGCGGCTCCCGCCAGGCCCGCCACGACGCGGCGCGCCTCCCCGCCCTCCCGGTGCCGTCTCACCTCGGGCGTGCCCGCGGCCGACGGCGAACCGTTGCCGGGCGAGGTAGAGCCCTGGTCATCCGGCGGGACGACCAGGGCTCTACCTCAGGCGGAGCGCTCAGCGCTCCAGGTCAGCGCTCGACTCTTCGGTCGCGCTGGTCCTGCGCTCCGCTACGGCCGAGAGCCCGGCGAGAAGCGTGCCGGGCTCTCGACCTTCGCTGCGCTCCGGATCAGCGCTCGACTCTTCGGTCGCGCTGGTCCTGCGCTCCGCTACGGCCGAGAGCCCGGCGAGAAGCATGCCGGGCTCTCGACCTTCGCTGCACTCCGGATCAGCGCTCGACCTCACCCGCGATGAAGGCCTCGAGCTGGGCGCGGCCCTTCGTGTCCTCCATCTGGACCGGCGGGGACTTCATGAAGTACGTCGAGGCCGAGAGGATCGGGCCGCCGACGCCGCGGTCCTTCGCGATCTTCGCGGCGCGGACGGCGTCGATGATGATGCCGGCCGAGTTGGGGGAGTCCCACACCTCGAGCTTGTACTCCAGGTTCAGCGGGACCTCGCCGAACGCGCGGCCCTCGAGGCGCACGTACGCCCACTTGCGGTCGTCGAGCCACGCGACGTAGTCCGACGGGCCGATGTGGACGTTGCGGTCCTCCGTCTTGCCGCCGAGCGGGCCCTCGAGGTTCGAGGTCACGGCCTGCGTCTTGGAGATCTTCTTGGACTCCAGGCGCTCGCGCTCGAGCATGTTCTTGAAGTCCATGTTGCCGCCGACGTTGAGCTGGTACGTGCGGTCCAGCACGACGCCGCGGTCCTCGAAGAGCTTGGCGAGCACGCGGTGCGTGATCGTCGCGCCGACCTGCGACTTGATGTCGTCGCCGACGATCGGGACGCCGGCCTCCTCGAACTTCGCGGCCCACTCCGGGTCGGACGCGATGAAGACGGGGAGCGCGTTGACGAACGCCACGCCGGCGTCGATCGCGGCCTGCGCGTAGAACTTCGCGGCCTGCTCCGAGCCCACCGGGAGGTAGCAGACGAGCACGTCGACCTGCGCCTCGCGCAGCGCGGCGACGACGTCGACCGGCTCCGCGTCCGACTCCTCGATCGTCTGCGCGTAGTACTTGCCGACGCCGTCGAGGGTCGGGCCGCGCTGGACGGTCACGCCGAGCGGCGGGACGTCCGCGATCTTGATCGTGTTGTTCTCGGAGGCGTTGATGGCCTCCGAGAGGTCGAAGCCGACCTTCTTCGCGTCGACGTCGAACGCCGCCACGAACTCCAGGCTCGACACGTGGTAGTCGCCGAACTGGACGTGCATGAGGCCCGGGACGGTGCTGCTCGGGTCGGCGTCACGGTAGAAGTGCACGCCCTGGACGAGGGACGATGCGCAGTTGCCTACGCCGACGATGGCGACGCGGATGGAGGTCATCCTCGCTCCTTGGTGTTCGTTGTTCCAGGGTCCTCGGGACGCCTCGCGCCGTCGGGCTCCTGCTCGGATGGTTCCGCAGGATGCGGGGTGCTGCTGGACCGCGCGCGGGCGGCGCCCCGGGCGTGCCCGGAGCTCCTGTCGCGCTCGGTGGTGATGAGACCGTCGAGCCAGCGCACCTCGCGCTCGACCTGCTCGAGTCCGTGACGTTGCAGCTCGAGCGTGTACTCGTCGAGCCGCTCGCGCGTGCGGGCCGCGGACTCCCTGACCGCCTCCAGCCTCTCGGTGAGCCGGGTGCGCCGGCCCTCGAGGATGCGGATGCGGGTCTCGGCGTCGGTCTGCGCGAAGAACGCGAACCGGACGTCGAAGCTCTCGTCCTCCCACGCCGCCGGCCCGGAGGAGGCCAGGACGGTCTGGAGGTGCTCCTTGCCCTCGGCCGTCAGCTCGTAGACGATCCGCGCGCGCTTGCCCGAGAGGGCGGGCGCGAGGGTCGACTGCGCGGCCGACTGCTCCGTGCCGGTGATGAGCCCGCGGGCCACCAACGACTTGAGAGCGGGGTACAGCGAGCCGTAGGAGAGCACGCGGAAGGATCCGAGCATGATGTTGAGCCGCTTGCGCAGCTCGTACCCGTGCAGCGGCGCCTCCTTGAGGAGCCCCAGGATCGCGGTCTCGAGCACAGGCGTCTTGCTCCGCACGATCCCACCTCCTGACGCTCCTCGGCGTGCCCCCGGTGGGGCTCGCTGGGATCTGGTTCGACCCGATGTATCGAGTCGATACATCGACAGGTTAGGTCGTCCCGATGTGTCGTGCAATCCTGACCGGACTGTGACACGCGTCGCCGGGCATGTGAAGAACCCGCGGAGGCGGCGGGACGCCCGGGCGAATCAATGGCGGACGATCCCGCTCACGGTGCGCTGAACCCTTGTCGGGACAGGGTGACGCCCTATTGTTCAGGGTGGTCCGGCGTGCGCCGACCTCGTGCCCGACGGCGGCCCGCCCCCGAGGCAGGGCCCGTCCCGTCGGTCAGGTGGTCCCCGCACGGCGGTCCACGGGCGGGCCCGCGGTCGACGCGAGCCGGCTCCTCGATGCCCCCCAGAGGAAGGTAGACCGTGGCGCGATCCACGAGGACGAACGGACGGACGACCCCGCGCGGGCGCCGTCGGTTCTTCAACTACCCACGCTCGCACGTCAAGGGCGTCCGTCGCTGGCTGCCGTCGTGGCGCGTGGTCGTCGGGACCATGCTGACGGGCATCGCGCTCGTCGCGGGCGTCGGCGTCGCCGCGTGGTTCACGACCGAGGTCCCGACGAAGCTGCCCAGCGTGGGCGCCCAGACGTCGACCGTCTACTGGGGCGACGGCACCACGGAGATGGGCAAGTACGCGGTCGAGGACCGCGAGATCGTCGACTACGCGACGCTGCCGCCGTACGTCGGCAACGCGGTCGTCGCGTCCGAGGACCGCACGTTCTGGACGAACTCCGGCGTCGACGTCAAGGGCATCGCGCGCGCCTTCTACAACAACATCAAGGGTGGCGGCCGTCAGGGCGCGTCCACGCTGACGCAGCAGTACGTCGAGCGGTACTACACCAACACCGTGACCGACTACGCGGGCAAGGCGCGCGAGGCGATCCTCGCCGTGAAGATCACCCAGGAGCAGGACAAGGCCGAGATCCTCGGCAACTACCTCAACACCATCTACTTCGGCCGTGGCGCCTACGGCATCCAGGCGGCCGCGCAGAAGTACTACGGCGTGAACGCCGCCGACCTCACCGTGTCGCAGGCGGCGATGATCGCCGGCATCATCCCCAGCCCGACCAACTGGGACCCGGCCGTCAACCACGCCCAGGCCGAGGAGCGGTGGCAGCGGACGCTGCGGAACATGGAGGAGGACGGCCACATCACCGCCGCCGAGCGCCAGGCGGCGGTGGACGCGGGCTTCCCCGAGGCGGTCGAGTACGTCAAGTCCCAGAAGTACGACGGCCCCACGGGCTACCTCCTCGCGATGGTCGAGCAGGAGCTGGCCGGCGAGGGGATCGGCATCAGCGAGGACGCCCTGACGAGCAAGGGCTACAAGGTCACGACGACGATCGACGCGGCCATGCAGCAGGCCGCCGTCGCGACGGCGGACTCGCTCCCCCAGGAGGGTCGCGACGAGAACCCGGTCTCCCCGAACCTCCGTGCGGCCATCGTCTCGGTCGACCCGAACGACGGCTCGGTCCGCGCCCTCTACGGCGGCAAGAACTTCCTCGAGAACCAGTACAACAACGCGACCCGAGGCGCGGCGCAGGGCGGCTCGACGTTCAAGCCGTTCACGCTCATCGCCGGCCTGGAGAACGGGCACACGCTCGACGAGCGCTTCGACGGCAACTCGCCCAAGACCTTCCCCGGCGCCAACAACGGCGAGGACTGGAAGGTCCGCAACTTCAGCGACCACGACTGGGGGAACGTCGACCTCACCGAGGCGACCGCGCAGTCGGTGAACACCGCCTACGCCGAGCTCAACCTCGAGGTCGGGCCGGAGAAGACCGCGGACGTCGCGGCTCGCCTGGGCATCAAGGCCGACGTCGGGTCGAACCTGGCGAACGTGCTCGGTGACGCGACGGTGACGCCGCTCGAGCTGACCAACGCGTACGCGACCATCGCGGCCCAGGGGCTGCGGTCGACGCCGCACATCGTGGCCTCCGTGACCGACTCCCGCGGCAACCTCGTCTACCAGGCGCCGGGGGCCGACAAGCGGACGCAGGAGTTCGACCCCGAGGTGATGGCAGGGGCGACGTACGCGCTCTCCCAGGTCGTCGAGACGGGGTCGGGCAAGCCCGCCCAGGCGATCGGTCGCCCCGCCGCCGGCAAGACGGGCACGTCGACGGACAACAAGTCCGCGTGGTTCGCCGGCTTCACCCCCGGTCTCGCGACGGTCGTGGGTCTCTACCAGTCCGGCCCCAACGGCGAGCAGGAGCAGATCACGCCGTTCGGCAAGTGGGTCAACAGCGAGATCACCGGTGGCTCGTGGCCGGTCGAGGCCTGGACGTCGTACATGCAGACCGCTGCGGCGAACCTGCCCGCGGGGGAGTTCCCGGACTACACCCCGCCCAAGCCGAAGCCGACGGAGACGCCGACCGAGACCCCGACGGAGACCCCGTCCGAGGAGCCGACGCCGGAGGAGACGGAGGAGCCGCAGCAGCCGGAGAACGTGGCCGTGCCGTCCGTCGTCGGCATGGAGGCGCGTGCCGCGCGGGCCCAGATCGAGGGTGCCGGGCTCAAGGTGCGGATCACCGAGGAGTTCTCCGACCAGCAGCCCCGGGGGTACGTCATCAGCCAGTCCTCGATGGACCAGGTCCCGCCGGGCTCCACCATCGCGCTCGTCGTCTCCAAGGGCACCGACCCGGGCCAGCAGCCGCCGCCCGAGACGCCCGACCCGGAGGACCCGGACCCGTCGCCCACGGAGACCGGGAACCCGGGCGGCGGAGGCAACCCCGGCGGGGGTGGCGGCAACGCCGGCGGCATCATCCCGGGCCGAGGCTGACCCGCCGGTCGGCCGCAGATTTCCGGGCGCCCGCGCCGAGCGGGTACCCTGGGGAGCTGCCGTCCGCCCGTCGGACGGCAGCAGCACGTAGGCATGAACCCTCCTGTCACGGAGAGACCGTGACCGCGAAGACCAGAGGAGGTGGGTTATCCGCATGCGTCAGTACGAACTGATGATCATCCTCGACCCCGAGATCGAGGAGCGCACCGTCGCCCCGTCGCTCGACAAGTACCTGTCGGTCATCAAGACCGACGGCGGCTCCGTCGACAAGGTGGACATCTGGGGTCGTCGCCGCCTGGCGTACGACATCAACAAGAAGTCCGAGGGCATCTACGCGGTCGTCGACTTCACGTCGACCTCCGACACCGCCAAGGAGCTGGACCGTCAGCTCGGCCTCAACGAGGTCGTCCTGCGGACCAAGATCCTGCGGACGGACGCTCGCTGATCCTCCCCGCGTCCCCCCGTTCGACCCTCCCGCACCGGGAAGCTGCACGCCGTAGCGCGTGTGGGCGCCGCGTGGTGGGATGAGCGACGCGAGAACGTTACGAGCGAGGCGCGCGGCGCCGTCGACGACACAGACGACACACGAAGGAGCTGGCCATGGCAGGTGACACCGTCATCACGGTGATCGGGAACCTCACGGGAGACCCGGAGCTGCGTTTCACCCCCTCGGGTGCGGCGGTGGCCAACTTCACGGTGGCGTCCACGCCGCGGACCTTCGACCGCCAGTCGAACGAGTGGAAGGACGGGGACACCCTGTTCATGCGCTGCTCGATCTGGCGCGAGGCCGCGGAGAACGTCGCGGAGTCGCTGACGAAGGGCATGCGCGTCATCGTGCAGGGCCGCCTCGTCCAGCGCTCGTACGAGACCCGCGAGGGGGAGAAGCGCACCGTCGTCGAGCTGCAGGTGGACGAGATCGGTCCTTCCCTGCGCTACGCCTCCGCGAAGGTCACCCGCGCCCAGCGCTCGGGTGGCGGTGGCGGCGGCTTCGGCGGCGGTGGCGGCTACGGAGGTGGCGCCAACTCCGGTGGCGCCTCCGGCGGCGGATTCAGCTCCGGCGGCGGTCAGCAGCAGAGCGACGACCCGTGGGCCACGGCTGGTCCCGCGTCGTCCGGTGGTTCGTTCTCCGACGAGCCCCCGTTCTGATCGTCCGCCACTCCCAGAACACACACCCGTCCCCGCGGGTACTGCGCCGCTCGTCGGCGCGGTCCGCGCGCGGGGATCGCACCTTGTAGAGGAGCAACACCATGGCGAAGCCTGTGGTGCGCAAGCCCAAGAAGAAGTCCAACCCGCTGAAGTCGGCCAAGATCGAGTCGGTCGACTACAAGGACACGGCGCTGCTGCGCAAGTTCATCTCCGACCGCGGCAAGATCCGCGCGCGTCGCGTGACCGGCGTCTCCGTCCAGGAGCAGCGCCAGATCGCCCGTGCGGTGAAGAACGCGCGCGAGATGGCGCTGCTGCCGTACACGTCGACGGCTCGCTGAGCGGGAAGGGAGAGAACTCATGGCCAAGCTGATCCTGACCCACGAGGTCACCGGTCTCGGTGAGCCCGGCGACGTCGTCGAGGTGAAGGACGGGTACGCCCGTAACTTCCTCGTCCCGCGCAAGCTCGCCACGCCGTGGTCCAAGGGCGCCGAGTCGCAGGTGACTGCGATCCGCAAGGCGCGCAAGGCCCGCGAGATCGCGTCGCTCGACGACGCGAAGGCGATCCGCGACTCGCTGCAGTCGAAGCCGGTCGTCGTCGAGGCGAAGGCCGGCGCTGCCGGTCGCCTCTTCGGCGCCGTCACGACGGCGGACATCGCGTCCGCCGTGACGGCTGCTGGTGCGTCGGTCGACAAGCGCAAGATCGAGATCGGCCAGCCGATCAAGGCGACGGGGGACTACACGGTCTCCGTCCGCCTCCACCCGGAGGTCTCCGCGACCCTCGCGGTGAAGGTCGTCGCTGCCTGATCTGCTGCTGAGCAGTCCGCGAAGGCCCGGCCCCTCCTCGGAGGGGCCGGGCCTTCGTCGCGTCCGGCCGGGGTCTCGACGGCTCAGGCGGCACCAGTGACCATCCAGGCGCTCCCGCGCGCCCGGAGCCCGGTGGTGAGGGCGCGCGCCGCCATGAAGACCCCCGCGAAGGCGAGCCACAGCCACGCGAGGCCTGCTGCGCCGTCGGGCGCCCAGTGCCGGACGGCGAGCGCGAACGGTGCGTAGACCACGAGCGTGAGCATGCCCGCCCAGGCGAGGAAGCGGCCGTCCCCGGCGCCGATGAGGACGCCGTCGAGGACGAAGACCCAGCCCGCCATCGGCAGGAGGGCGCCGCACACCGCCATGCCGACGGCGACGGCGGTGCGCACGTCGGGGTCGGACGTGAAGAGGAGCGCGAACCACCAGCCGCCCGCGGCCATGACGACGCCGAGCCCGGCCCCGGCGGCGACGCCCCACCGGAGGGTGCGGCGCAGGACGGCGCGGACGCGCGGGACGTCGTCGGCCCCCAGCCCGTGCCCGACGAGCGCCTGGGCGGCGATGGCGAGCGCGTCGAGCGCGAAGGCCGCGAGCCCCCAGACGGAGTTCACGACCTGGTACCCCGCGAGCGTGACCTCCCCGAGCCCGGTCGCGACGAACACGGTGAGGAGGATCGCGAGGCGGAGCGACAGCGTGCGGACGAAGAGGGGCGCCCCGGCGCGCGCGTTGGCCCAGATCCCGCCCGCGGCGGGCCGCAGCGACGCACCGTGCCTGCGGGCGCCGCGCACGACGACCACGACGAGCACCGCGCCCATGGTGAGCTGGGCGACGGCCGTGCCGATCCCGGACCCCGCGATCCCGAGCCCTGCCCCGTAGACGAGGACGACGTTGAGGACCGCGTTGAACGTCGCGCCGCCCGCGGCGACCCACAGGGGCGTCCGGGTGTCCTGCATGCCGCGCAGCACGCCGGTGGACGCGAGGACGAGGAGCATCCCGGGGAGCCCGAGCGCGGACCAGCGGAGGTAGACGACGGCGTGCTCGGCGACCTCGCCCGTACCGCCCATCGCGCCGACGGCCCACGGCGCCGTCGTCCACAGGACGGCCGCGAGGAGCGCGCCCAGCCCGACGGCGAGCCAGAGGCCGTCGATGCCGGACTGGAGCGCCTCCCGCGTGTGGCCCGCGCCGATGCGGCGCGCGACGGCGGCCGTGGTCGCGTAGGCGAGGAAGACGCACAGGCCGACGAGGGTCACGAGGAGGGTCGAAGCGAGGGACAAGCCCGCGAGCTGTGCGGTGCCGAGGTGGCCGACGACGGCGCTGTCGACGAGCACGAACAGCGGCTCGGCCACGAGCGCGCCGAGCGCCGGGACGGCGAGGGCGAGGATCTCGCGGTCGAGCCGGGACCGGGCGCGGCGACCTGTGGACGACGCACCGACGCCGGGTGGCGCTGCGGTGTCGTCGGGTCGACCGGACGGTGTCCGGCGTGTCGTCGGCGTGTCGCCCGACTTTCTTTCTTCCACACCCCTGAGGGTAGTGATGAGGCTGGTCAGAGGCCGCTCGCAGCGATGTACACAGCAAGATCGTGAGGTTGTCCACACCGTTTTCCACCGGGTGTGCACAGTGTGAGGGACTGTGTCCACAGGAACGGGGGTCCCTGTCCACCGGGCGTGCACAGGGCCGTTTGCAGGGCGTCGGGGAGCGATCTAGTGTCGCGGGGTCGTGCCTGTCGGAGGCGGGGGGCGCGGCCACCGGGACAGTCGTGTGGGTGGCCCGCGGTAGAACACGTGTACGACGAAGAGTGGTCCCGGTCGTGCGGTCCCGCAAGGGCCGTTCCAGTCCCGGGGGAGCGAGGGGCGCATGTCGATCGAGGAGCTCGAGGAGAGCTACGGGGGACCGGGGCCGTCGGGGTTTGACCGGACGCCGCCCCAGGACGTCGCCGCCGAGATGAGCGTGCTCGGCGGCATGCTGCTGTCGAAGGACGCCATCGCGGACGTCATCGAGCAGATCCGCGGCTCCGACTTCTACCGCCCGGCGCACGAGATCGTATACGAGTCGATCATCGACCTCTACGGTCGCGGCGAGCCTGCCGACGCCATCACCGTCGTCGCGGAGCTGACCAAGCGCGGCGAGCTCCAGCGCATCGGCGGCGCACCCTACATCCACGACCTCATGGCCGGCGTGCCGACCGCCGCCAACGCCGGGTACTACGCGCGCATCGTCCGCGAGCGTGCCGTCCTGCGTCGCCTCGTCGAGGCGGGCACGCGCATCGTGCAGCTCGGCTACGCGACCGACGGCGGCGACGTCGACGAGATCGTCAACAACGCCCAGGCCGAGGTCTACGCGGTCACCGAGCGGCGCACGACCGAGGACTACCTTCCGCTCTCGGAGATCCTCGGTCCGACGTTCGACGAGATCGAGGCCGCGCAGGGGCGCGGCGAGGGCATGACCGGCGTCCCCACCGGCTACTCGGACTTCGACCGGCTCACCAACGGCCTGCACCCCGGCCAGATGATCGTCGTCGCGGCGCGCCCGGCCATCGGCAAGGCGCTCGCGCTCGACACGCCGCTGCCCACGCCGTCGGGCTGGACGACGATGGGCGAGGTCGCGGTCGGTGACCTGCTGGTCTCCGCGGACGGGACGCCCACACGCGTCGTCGCCGCGACCGAGGTCATGGTCGACCGCCCCTGCTACGAGGTCGAGCTCGACGACGGCACCGTGATCGTCGCGGACGCGCAGCACCAGTGGGTGACGTCGACCCGTGCTCAGCGACGCGCGGTCCGCGCCGGCGAGACGCCTGAGGCGTCCGTCCGCACGACCGAGGAGCTCGCCGCCACGGTCCGCTGCGCCACGGCGGACAACCGTGCGAACCACTCGATCGCCACGACGGCGCCGCTCGACCTTCCCGAGGCCGACCTTCCGATCCACCCGTACGCGCTCGGGGTCTGGCTGGGCGACGGCAGCTCTCGGCGCGCAGAGTTCACGTCCGCCGACCCCGAGATCGCGATGCGGATCGAAGGCCTCGGACACGTCGCACACCCGACCTCCGACGACCTGCTCGCGCTCGGCCTGCCGGCGGCCGGTGAGATCCCCGTTGCCTACCTGCGTGCGAGCGAGACGCAACGACGAGAGCTTCTCGCGGGTCTGCTCGACACCGACGGGACGGTCACGCCGCAGGGAAGCGTCCAGATCTCGCTGACGAGCGAGCGCCTCGCGCTGCAGACGCGAGAGCTGGCCCTGTCCCTGGGATACCGCACGGGGTGGTCGACGAAGGCCGTCCAGGGTCGGACCGAGTCCTCGTCCACGGCGTACACGATCACCTTCACGACCGAGGACGACGTCTTCTGGCTGGAGCGCAAGCGGCTCGTCCACAAGGAGCGCCGTCGCCCTGGGACGGCGCGGCTCACCTCGCGGTTCGTGGTCGACGTCCGACGCGTCGACCCGGTCCCGGTGCGCTGCGTCGAGGTGGACCACCCGTCGCACCTGTACCTCGCGGGACGGTCGATGGTGCCGACGCACAATTCCGTCCTCGGCATCAACGTCGCGACGCACGCCGCGGTGCACCACCAGATGGCGGCCGTCATCTTCTCCCTGGAGATGAGCCGCAACGAGATCACGATGCGTCTGCTCGCCGCCGAGGCGAAGGTGCCGCTCACGCGGATGCGCTCCGGGAAGATGGACGAGCAGGACTGGCAGAAGCTCGCCTCCACGATGGGCAAGGTCGCCGAGGCGCCGCTGTTCATCGACGACTCGCCGAACATGTCGCTCATGGAGATCCGGGCCAAGTGCCGTCGGCTCAAGCAGCGGCACGACCTCAAGCTCGTCGTCATCGACTACCTCCAGCTCATGAGCTCCGGCAAGCGCGTCGAGTCGCGCCAGCAGGAGGTCTCGGAGTTCTCGCGTGCGCTCAAGCTGCTCGCGAAGGAGCTCGAGGTTCCTGTTATCGCGATCTCGCAGCTGAACCGTGGTCCGGAACAGCGTGGCGACAAGAAGCCGCAGATGAGCGACCTGCGTGAGTCGGGCTGCCTCACCGAGGACACGAAGATCCTGCGCGCGGACACCGGCGCGGAGACCAGCCTCGGTGAGCTGTTCGCGCTCAACGCCAAGGACGTCCCCGTGTGGGCGCTCAACGACCGGCTCCAGTACGTGCGCCGTCACCTCACGCACGTGTTCCCCACCGGGGTGAAGCCGGTGTTCAGGATGCGCCTCGCGTCAGGCAAGGAGATCGAGGCGACGGCGAACCACCCGTTCCTCACCTACGACGGCTGGACGGCGCTCGGGGACCTGGAGGTGGGCTCGCGCATCGGTGTGCCGCGCCACGTACCGGGGCCGGAGCGGAACCTGGAGTGGGACGACCGCAAGGTCGTCATGCTTGCGCACCTCCTCGGGAACGGTCCTTCGCGAGCTGCCCGCACCGAGCACATGACGGCGACGGGCGCGGCACAGTCGGCGTCTGCCGCGTGGCTGGACGACCTCGGGCTTCGCGCCGCGCACACGAGCGAGGCCTTCGTCCCCACAAGCGTCTTCCACCTGCCGAAGCGGCAGATCGCTCTGTTCGTCAAGCACCTGTGGTCGACAAGCGCCGACGTGGGCATCAGCGCGGACGGGAGCGGAGGCCGCATCCGCTTCTCCTCCGCCTCTCGCGCGGTCGTCGACGGCGTCGCACGGCTCCTGCTCCGCTTCGGAATCTCGACGAACGTACGACCGGGTCTCGACGGGTCCTTCGCACTCGACATCGCCGAGCGCGACGACCAGCGTCGCTTCCTGCAGGAGATCGGGCTCGAAGGATCCCAGAGCGAGAACGCCGCTGAGCTCTTGGCGATCGTCCGTTCCAAGCGCTCGGCGTCGCACGTCGACACCGGACCACAGCACGTGTGGGACGTCGTGCGGGATCTGCTCGTGGAGGAAGGGCCGACGGCTATCCCGCGGCTGAGCGTCGGGAAGGGGACCGCGGGGTCGGACGACGCGCTGTGGCGGAACGGGCTCTCCCGGCACCGCCTCGGCAAGATCGCGGCTGTGCTCGAGAGCGAGGAACTGGAGATCATGGCCGTCAACGATCTCCTGTGGGACGAGGTCGTCTCGATCGAGCCGATGGGGGAGAAGCAGGTCTACGACGCCACGGTCCTCGACGGGCACAACTTCGTCGCGAACGGCATCGCGGCACACAACAGCATCGAGCAGGACGCCGACGTCGTGATCCTGCTCCACCGCGAGGACGCCTACGAGAAGGAGTCGCCGCGCGCAGGCGAGGCGGATCTCATCGTCGCCAAGCACCGTAACGGTCCCACCGACACGATCACCGTCGCGTTCCAGGGCCACTACCAGCGCTTCGCCGACATGCAGATGTAGTGACGTGTTGTTGCCGAGATGTCGGCCACTCTGATCGATCCTGCGTGGAGTACACCCCACGCCGCTCCGATGCTCTCGGGTGTCGAGATGCCTGGAGCTCGTCGCAACACCGCTCCGCCGCGTTCGGTAGAACACAGCCGGGAGCCACCGACAACGAGGGCGCCTCTCGACGCAACCTGCGGGCTCTAGCCCGTGGTGAGAGAGAGATCGGCGATCCGCGGCCGTGGCATGCCGTCGCCAGGCTGCCTTTCCACCATGCTGCTCAGGGCTCGACGCGCCATCGACGAGTCGCCTGAGGCCGCTGGGAGAGCATCACCGAGACGAGGGCAAGGATCACCACCCCCGCGTTGGCGGCGAGGGTGCCCGCCCAGGTCGTCGGCGGGATGCCGAGGGTGAAGCTGGCGGCGTTGAACACCGTGTGGGTGAGGATGCACAGGAGCACCCCGTTCGTGCCCGCGACCCGGAAGATCGCGCCGTAGAGGAGGCGGAACGCCATGATCTGGACCGCGAACATCCAGAGGTCGATCTGACCGGACTCGTGGTTCGTGCCGGGGATGAAGAAGAGCGGCACGTGCCAGAGGAGCCAGACGATCCCGACCACCAGCGAGGACGGGACGAACCCCCACCGCCGATCGAGCCCGGGTTGCAGCGCGGTCATCCAGCCGGCCTCCTCCATGCCGCCGATGACGAGGTTGCCCGGCAGGGACAGGAAGAACATGAACCACGGGAGCGCGTGCGCGGACGGTCCGGAGACCAGCAGGTGGAGCGTGAAGTACAGCGCGAGCGCGGACAGGGCGAGCAGGTACCCCGCGGGACGGCCACGGATGGCGAGGACGAGGCGCAGCCACTCCCGGAGGCCTGAGACCCTGCGGTTCGCTCGCAGGACGACGTAGGAGGCGATCGCGGGCGAGAGGATGTAGAGCGCGAACGGCACGTTCGCCAGGAGCTCGGGAACCGTGGTGACGACGTTGTTCACCTCGTAGCCGGAGCGGGCCGCCACGATCAGACCGCCGGAGAGCCCGTAGGCGATGAGGAACGTGAGCGTCACGAACTGGCGAGCGATCCGTGCGTCCGTCACCCCGCAACGATAGGGCCGGAACTGCGGGGGACCGCTGCTCGTCCAGGGGCGCGGAACGACGTCGGTGCGAGCGACCCGGGCGGCAGCCGCACGTCGTCGATGGTGGGCGCGGCCGTCCGGTCGCTGCTGCGGCCGCGGTGCGGTCGGGACGGCGGGTCGTCGTCCGCCGTCAGACCGCGACCGCCATGCGCGCGAGGGCCTGGGCGGCGCGCTCCGTGACGACGGCGAGCGATGCGCCGACGTGATGGTGGAGGGCGGTGCGCGCCTCGGGGAGCCGGTCGGCGAGCACGAGCTCGAGGATCCGGACGTGCTCGTCGACAGTGCTGCGGACGCGCGCGTCCTCGACGAAGTCGTACCGGCGCACGGCACGCACCTTCTCGTTGACCTCCACGAGCGCCTCGGTGATCCGCTCGTTCCCGGCCGCGCGGGACAGCGCCGTGTGGAAGCGCTCGTCGAGCAGCACGAAGCCGGGGTCCGGTCGGGGAGGGGCGGCACGGAGCTCGACCCACCGCGCGAGCTCGGCGCGCAGCACGTCCGTGTCGTGGCGCAGCCCGGGGTTCTCGATGACGCGGTCGAGCCCTCGGAGCTCGAGGGTCGCGCGCAGCTCGTCGAGGTCGCGCAGCGCGGCCAGGCTCGGCACGACGACGGCGTACCCGAAGTCGGTGCGCTCGACGAGGCCGTCGGACAGCAGGCGGGACAGCGCCTCGCGCACGGGGGTGCGCGACACGCCGAACCGTCGGCCGAGCTTGGGCTCGGTGAGCCGTTCGCGGGGGTCGACGCGCCCGTCGAGGATCTCGCCCCGCAGGCGTGCGTACACGGCGTCGCGCAGCGAGGTGGTGGCTCGTTCCGACGCGGTGACGACGTCCGTGTGGGCGCCCGGGTCGTCGGGCCGGGCGCCGGTCCGTCCTCTCACCGTCCCCACGCGCCGTCTCGTCGGTCGCCGGTGGCCACCGCCCGCCCCGCGAGCACGGTGCCTACACCGCCATCGCGGCGCGCACGCGGTGCTCGGCGGCCTCGCCGCCGGCGCCGCGGCTCGTCACGCGCCCGGACTGCAGCACGACGTAGTCGCGTGCCGCGCCGAGCGCGAACCCGACATGCTGCTCGACGAGCAGCACGGACAGCCCGCCCGCGTCGGTGAGCGCGAGGATGGCGTCCTCGATCTCCGTGACGACGGACGGCTGGATGCCCTCGGTGGGCTCGTCGAGCACGAGCACGCGCGGGCCGGTGAGGAGGGCGCGCGCGATGGCGAGCTGCTGGCGCTGCCCACCGGACAGGAGCCCGGCCCGCCGGCCGAGCAGCCCGCGCAGGGCGGGGAAGAGGTCGAGCGCCTCGTCGAGGCGGCGCGGCCCCTCGCGCGACGTGTCGGCGACGAGCTGGAGGTTCTCCCGCGCCGTGAGGTCGCCGAACGACTGCTGCCCCTGCGGCACGTACGCGAGACCGCGCCGGACGCGCTGGTGGGTCGGGAGGCGGGTGACGTCCTCGCCGTCGAGCACGACGCTCCCCGACCGGGCCTTGAGCAGCCCGAGCGCGGTGCGCAGGAGCGTCGTCTTGCCGGCGCCGTTGTGCCCGAGCACGGCGGCGACGCCGCCGGCGGGCACGGTGAGGTCGACGCCGTGGAGCACCATGGTCCGGCCGTAGCCGGCGTGCAGGCCCGTGAGCTCGAGCATCACGCCTCCTTCTCGTCGGTCGTCGGGGCCGACGACGCCGGCGCGGCGCCCCGTCGTCGGGCACCGCGGGTCGCGCCCGCGCTGCCGAGGTAGACCTCCTGCACGCGCGGGTCGGCCTGGACCTCGGCGTACGTGCCTTCGGCGAGCACCTGCCCGAGGTGCAGCACGGTCACCGAGGACGCGAACGCCCGCAGGAACTCCATGTCGTGCTCGACGACCACGACGGTCCGCTGGGCGCCGATGCGTCGCAGCAGCTCCCCGGTCTGCTCGCGCTCGGCCTGGCTCATGCCGGCGACGGGCTCGTCGAGGAGCAGCAGCCGCGCGTCCTGGACGAGCAGCATGCCGATCTCGAGCCACTGCTTCTGCCCGTGCGCGAGGATCCCCGCCTGGACGTCGCGCAGGTGGGCGAGCCCGACGGTCTCCAGCGCCTGCTCGACGGCCGCGGGGGTCGACGACCGGCGGCGCAGCAGCGTGAGCGGCCCGCGGCCGGCGCCGGCCGCGATGTCGAGGTTCTGCAGCACGCTCAGCTCCTCGAAGACGCTCGCGGTCTGGAACGTGCGGCCGACGCCCGCCCGTGCGATGCGGTGCGTCCTCCTCCCGAGGAGCTCGACGCCTCCGAACTGCACCGAGCCCGACGCGGTGGCGAGACCGGTGATCGCGTCGACGATCGTCGTCTTGCCCGCGCCGTTGGGCCCGATGAGGAAGCGCAGGTCGCCCGCGGTGACGGTGAGGTCGACGCCCTGGACGGCGACGAACCCGTCGAACTCGACGCGCAGACCCCGGACCTGGAGGTAGTCGTGGCGGAAGCGCGAGTCGTCGACGCCGAGGACGGCCTGCGCGGCCTCCAGGTCGAGGCCGTCTCCCGCGACGCCGGTCTCGAGGACGGCGGAGCCGAGCGCCTCCCGGTCGGTCGCCGCGGTCGCCGCGTCCGCGGCGGGCTCGGTGGGTCGGGTGGTCATGCGGTCCTCCCGGTGGTCGCGGGGTCGTGGTCGACGGCGTGCGTCCCCGCGGTGGCCGGGCCACCCGCGGTGGTGCCACCGCCCGGGTGACCGCCCTCCGAGGCGGCGTCGCCTGGCGGGGTGGGGCCGTCGTCGGGCACGGGGGTGCTGCGCGACCGGCGCCATCGCGTGAACAGCTCGGCGAGGCCGCCGGGCAGGAACGCGACGACGAGGATGAACAGCGCGCCCTGCGCGTAGATCCAGCCGGACGGGAACGTCTCGGACAGGCTCGTCTGCGCCCAGCTCACGGCGACCGACCCGAGAACCGGCCCGAGCAGGGTGGCCCGTCCGCCGATCGCGACCCCGATGAGGAAGCCGATCGACGGCACGACCCCCACGTCGGCGGGCGAGACGATCCCGACGATCGGCACGAACAGCGCGCCGCCCACGGCCGCCATGAAGGCGGCGACGGCGTACGCGACGACCTTGACCTTCGCGGGGTCGTAGCCGAGGAACCGCACGCGGTTCTCCTGGTCGCGCACGGCGACGAGCAGCTCGCCGAACCGCGACACCATGAGCTGGCGCGCGACCGCGACCATGACCAGCAGGGCCCCGGCGGCGAGGAAGAACAGCATCCGCTTGTTCACGGGGTCCGCGAGGTCGTACCCGAAGAACGAGCGGAACCCGTTGAGGCCGTTGGTGCCGCCCGTCGTCGCCTGCTGGCCGACGAGGAGGATCGCGAAGGCGGCGGCGAGCGCCTGCGAGAGGATCGCGAAGTACGCACCCCGCACGCGTCGCGTGAAGACGGCGAACCCGAGCAGCGCGGCGAGGCCCGCGGGCACGACCGCGATGGCGAGGATCGTCACGACGGGCGACCGGAACGGCTCCCACCAGCCCGGGACCTCGCCCGAGCCGTAGAGCATCATGAAGTCCGGCACGCCGTCCGGCCCGGCGTCCGCGAGCTTGAGATGCATCGCCATGAGGTAGGCGCCGAGGCCGAAGAACACGCCCTGGCCGAGCGTGAGCATCCCGCCGCGGCCCCAGGCGAGCCCGATGCCGACGGCGACCATGGCGAGGCACAGGAACTTTCCCAGCAGGCCGAGCCGGAACGTGGACAGCGTCGCGGGCGCGACGGCGAACAGCAGGACCGCGGCGACGGCGAACCCGACGACCACGCGGGCGCGCGACGAGCGGTACAGGGCGGCGAGCCGCGACGGGCTCTCTGTCGTGACGGCGGTCATGCGAGGCTCCTCGTCCGGACCGACACGAGGCCCTGGGGTCGCACCTGGAGGAAGACGACGATGACGACGAACACGAGCACCTTGGCGATGCTCGCCGTCGTCGAGTACTCGAAGGTCGCCTGGAGCAGCCCGAGCGCGAACGCCGCGACGACCGTGCCCTTGATCTGCCCGATGCCGCCGGCCACGACGACGAGGAACGCGTCGACGACGTAGCTCGTCCCGAGCGTGGGCCCGACGGACCCGAGCAGGGTGAGCGCGACGCCCGCGATCCCCGCGAGGCCCGAGCCGACGAAGAACGTGAGGCGGTCGGTCGCGCGGGTGGAGACCCCGCTCGCCTCGGCGAGGTCGCGGTTCTGCACGACGGCGCGGATCCGCCGCCCGAGCGGCGTCACCTTGAGCACGACGGCCAGCGCGACGACCGCGACGACGGCGAGCGCCAGGATGAACACGCGCGTCCTCGGGACGGCGAGGCCGAACAGGTCGACGGCGCCGCTCAGCCAGGCGGGGGCGCGCACGTCGACGTTGGGGGCGCCGAACACGTCGCGCGCGACCTGCTGGAGCACGAGCGCGACGCCCCAGGTCACGAGCAGGGTGTCGAGCGGCCGCCTGTACATCCGGTGGATGAGCGTCGCCTCGAGCAGCAGGCCCAGCAGCCCGCCGACGAGGAACCCGAGCGGGATCGACACGAGCAGCGAGACGCCGGCGTTCCCGACGACCCCCTGCACGACGAACGCCGTGTAGGCGCCCGCCATCATGAACTCGCCGTGCGCCATGTTGATGACGCCCATCTGGCCGAACGTGAGCGCCAGCCCGAGGGCGGCGAGGAGCAGGACCGAGCCGAGGCTCAGGCCCGCGAAGAGCTGCGAGAACAGCACGTCCATGGGCGGTACGCCTTCCGGTGGGTGCGTGCGAGGGGGCAGGGTGCCGCGTGCGGCGACGTGACGGGAGAGGCGGGGAGCGGGGTGTGAGCGCCGGGTCGTGGCGGGGCTGGCGGGAGCCCGCGAGGAACGAGCGGGCGGATGGTAGACCCGGCGCTCACACCCCGGTTCCCGCCGGGCTCGAGCCCGGCGGGCCTCCCCGACTACGAGAGGCCCTCGGCCCAGTCGTAGCCCTCGAGGTACGGGTCGGGCTCGATCGGCTCGCCCGAGCTCCACTCGGTGTAGATGAGCCCGTCGGGGCCGATCTTGCCGATGAGCGCGGTCTTGGCGACGTGGTGGTTGTCGCCGTCCACGGTGACGGAGCCCTCCGGCGCGTCGAAGGTCACGCCGTCGGCGGCCTCCTGGACGGCGGAGACGTCGAACGACTCGGCCTTCTCGACCATGCCCTTCCACAGGTAGAGCGACGTGTACGCGGCCTCCATCGGGTCCGACGTCACGCGGTCGGCGCCGTACTTCGCCTGGAACGCCTCGACGAACGTGGTGTTCTCCGGGCTGTCGATGGTCTGGTAGTAGTTCCAGGCGGTGAGCTGACCCTCGACGTTCTCGATGCCGACGCCGCCGACCTCCTCCTCGGCGATCGACACCGACACGACGGGCATCGTGTCCGGGCCGAGCCCGGCGTTCTTGTACTCCTTGAAGAACGCGACGTTGGAGTCGCCGTTGAGCGTGTTGAACACGGCGTCGGCCCCGGCGGACTTCACCTTGTTGACGATCGTGGAGAAGTCGGTGTGGCCGAGGGGCGCGTACTCCTCGCCGAGGACCTCGATGTCGTGCGCCTCCGCGTAGGCGTTGATGATCTTGTTCGCCGTGCGGGGGAAGACGTAGTCGGAGCCGACGAGGAAGATCGACGTGACGCCCTGCTCCTCGAGGTAGTCGAGCGCGGGGACGATCTGCTGGTTGGTCGTCGCCCCGGTGTAGAAGATGTTGGGCGACGACTCGAGGCCCTCGTACTGGACGGGGTAGAACAGCAGCGAGTCCTGCGCCTCGAAGACGGGGAGCATCGCCTTGCGCGACGCGGAGGTCCAGCCGCCGAACACCGCGGCGACACAGTCGCTCGTGATGAGCTTCTCGGCCTTCTCCGCGAAGACGGTGGGCTCGGACTGGCCGTCCTCCTGGACGATCTCGAGCTGCTTGCCGAGCACGCCGCCGTCGGCGTTGATCTCCTCGGCGGCGAGGGCCAGCGAGTCCGCGACGGTCTGCTCGGAGATCGCCATCGTGCCGGAGAGCGAGTTGAGGAAGCCGATCTTGACGGTGTCGCCAGAGGTGTCGACGCAGCTCTCGGCGGCGCTGGTCGTGGAGCCCCCGCCCTCGCCGGCCTCCGTCCTCGCGCCGCACGCGGTGAGCGTGAGCGCGAGCGCGACGAGGGCGGCGGCCGGGGCGAGACGGGTCGTGGCGCGGGAAGGTGTCACGAGGGTCCTTTCAGCGGGTTCTCACAGCGGGGTTCTCGGCGGGTGCCGACGGCTGCCGGGCGGGCGGCCGCTCCTCGCGGGCTCCGGGGACGGGTGCGTATACGGCCGTGCGCCCTGCGCGGTGCCCACGGTCGTCGACGCTAGTGACGGCGTGTTTCGGGCGTTCTGCCCGGGTTGTTAACGGGGCGTGTCAGGCAGTCACGATCCGGTCACGCCGGCCCGGGCCGCGCGACGGCCGGCGGCGCGCAGGCCCGCGCCCAGCACGCCGACGGTCAGCGCGACGACGAGCGCGAGGCCGACGAGCCCTGCGACGCCGACGAAGATCCCCCCGACCTCGCCGTAGTCCGCGAGGGGTGCGCCCGCGAACGCGTGGTCGCGCGCGGCGTCGGCGAACCCGACCGACTCGGCGGTCGCCTCGAGCCCGTCGGGTGTCGCCGCGGCGAACGACGACACGACGACGGCCGCGAGCAGCGCCCCGGTGCCGAGGGCGAGGACGGCGCGCCGTACGGCTGCGACGGGGGCGGACGGCGCGAGCGCGGGAGCCCGGCGGGCCTCGACGGCCGCGACGCCCGGCGCGACGGCGAGCACGAGCCCGACGACGCCGGCCGTGATGAGCGCCTCGCCGAGCCCGACGAGGAGGTGCACGCCGAGCATCTGGCTGACGAGCTCGCCGACCGGGACCGGCACGGTCCCGCCGACGGCGAAGAGGCCCGCGAACACCGCGGCGGACACCGGGACGCTCACGAGCGCGCCGGCGCCGGCGGCGGCCGCGGCGCCCCGGCCGCGCGTCGCGCGGAGCACCCCGCGCGTCACCGCCCAGCCGACGAGCGTCCCGACGACGGCCATGAGGAGCACGTTCGTGCCCAGGGCGGTGAGCCCGCCGTCGGCGAACACGAGCGCCTGCACGAGCAGCACGGCGGTCACGGACAGGACGCCGAGCCACGGCCCGACGAGCGCCGCCGCGAGCGCCCCGCCCATGAGGTGCCCGCTCGTGCCGGCGGCGACGGGGTAGTTGAGCATCTGCACGGCGAAGACGAACGCGGTCGTCGCGGCCGTGAGCGCGACGCGCCGGGGGGTGAGGTCCTCGCGTGCCCGGTACGCGGCGTACCCGACGGCGGCGAGGGAGACGACGGCGGTGGTCGCCGACGTGGGGTCGTCGAGGAAGTGGTCGGGGACGTGCATGTCAGGCTCCTGTCGTCAGCAGTGCGGTGCGGTGGTCGGGGAGGCCGCGCGTGGCGCGCACGGCCGCCGCCCAGGCGGTGACGACGCCGTCGGTGCCGGCGTCGTGGGTGCTCGCCCCCAGGTGGCGGACGACGGCGCCCGGGCCGTCGAGGTCGAGCCGCAGGGGGCCGGACGGGACGGCGGCGTGCGCCGCGGGCGGCCGGGTGCCCAGGCACAGCACCGAGTCGACGACGCGGGCGTCGCCGAGGATCCCGGGCAGCGCCCGGTCGTCGCCGAGGTCGAGGTCCTCGACGAAGAGCTCGCGCGCCGCCCGGGGCGTGCCCCCTGCGACGGGTGACTCCCGTGGGGCCCCGGTCTCGTCGGTGGCCCGGGTGCGCGAGCGCAGGCGCCCGCCCCGCTCGCCCGTCCGGCCGAGCACGAGCGTCTCGCGGAGCAGCGCGACGGCGCCCCTGCCGAGGCGGACGTCGGTGCGCCGGTCGACGTCGGCGCCGTCCGCGACGACGAACGGCAGCGCGTCCCAGACGAGGAGGCCGTCGTCGTCCACCCGGACGGTGACGTCCCAGGACGCGGAGCGGCCGCGCCCGGCGTACGCGACGGTGCCCGACACCTCGACGAGCTCGACCTCGACGCCGCGCCCGACGTGCACCTCGACCCGGACGCGGTCACCGCCCAGGAGCAGCGCGCGCGTCGCGACGAGCGCGACCCGCACCGTCGTGGGGCTCGCGGACAGCACGCGCGGGCTCAGCGCGCCGGGGCGCAGGTCGCAGCGCACGCGGCCGCCCTCGCGGTACGCCCCGACGCGCGTCACGTCGTCCACGTGCGGCCCGTCGCCCGGGGTCAGCCGCGCCCGGGCGCGGTCACCGGCTCCGCGGCTGCGACGTCGTGGTCGTGGGCGGGGGAGTGGTCGTGGGCGGCGTCGCCCTCGCCGTGGGTGTGGAGGAACCCGCCGCCGTCCTCGTCGGCGTGGAAGTGGGGCGCCATCGGGCCCGGGTCCTGCGGCACGTGCGCTCCGGCCCGGTGCGCCGCGAGCAGCGTCTGCACCCACGTCGTGAGCGTGTCGATCGACTCGCGGTCGAGGCGCGAGAGCGCGAGCACGGGGGCGCCGTCGCGCGCGGCCGTCGCGTCGAGGACCATGCGCGGGACGTCCACCCCCACGTACGGCGCGAGGTCGGTCTTGTTGACGACGAGCAGGTCCGCCCGGGCGATCCCCGGTCCGCCCTTGCGCGCGACGTCGCCGCCCCCGGCGACGTCGAGCACGAAGATCTGCGCGTCGACGAGCGCGGGCGAGAAGGTGGCGGTGAGGTTGTCGCCGCCGGACTCGACGAGCACGACGTCGAGCGGCGCGAAGTCCTCCTCGAGGTCCTCGACGGCGAGGAGGTTGGCGGTGACGTCGTCGCGGATCGCGGTGTGCGGGCACGCGCCGGTCTCGACCGCGCGGATGCGCTCGGGGTCGAGCACGCCCGCGGAGCGCAGGAACCGCGCGTCCTCGTCCGTGTAGATGTCGTTGGTGATGACCCCGAGCCGCAGCACCTCGGACAGCTCGCGGCACAGGAGCGCGATGAGCGAGCTCTTGCCCGTGCCGACGGGGCCGGCGACGCCGAGGCGCAGCGAGCGGTTCGTGGGGGTCGGGGCGGTGGGCAGGTTCTCAGGCACTGAACAGCCTCTCGGTGGTGCGGGCGTGGGTCTCGGCCCACTGCTCGACGAGCGGTGCGCCGTGCGCGGGGATCGCGCGGGGGTCGGTCAGGGGGGCGACGTCGTGGGCGAGCGCGTCGATCGCGGCCTGGGACGCGACGACCCAGCCCGTCGCGACGACCGGGTCGACGGGCTCGAGCTTCAGCGTGGCCGCGGCGACGGTCTGCACGTCCTCGTACCCGACGAGGCGCGCGACCTGCAGCGCGGACAGCCCCGCGCAGGCGGCCGTCACCCCCAGCACCAGGGGGCGCGGGGGCTGCGGCGCCCGGCGGCCCGACGGCGGTCGGTCGCCGGGACCGCCGCGTCCCTCGTCCGCGGGGCGCGCGGCGGCGACGAGCGCCGCCGCCGCGTCGAGCGCGGCGACCGCGGGGTGCCCCGCCCACAGGCGGCGCAGGAGCCGGCGGTAGCCCCGGCCGCGCCGCTGCGACGTCTCGCGGAGCGCGGGCGACGGCGTCCGCGCCGCCCACGCGACCCAGGTGTCGGCGAGGGCGACCGCGACGGGCGGCGGGCCGTCGTCCGGCGTGAGCGCCGCGTGCCCCGCGACGACGGCGGTGCCGGCCTCGGTCCGCGGGCCGCGGGCCAGGCGGGCGCGCCCGTAGTCGGG
>QAPD01000032.1 GCA_003052455.1 Sphaerisporangium cinnabarinum
ACGACCTGCCCGACCCGGTGCACGCGCGCCGCGCGCTCGAGGCGGCGGACGTCGTCGTCTCGCTCGAGGTGCGGCGCTCGGCGGTGACGGAGCTCGCCGACGTCGTGCTCCCGGTCGCGCCGCCCGTGGAGCGGGCCGGGGCGTTCGTCAGCTGGGAGGGGCGCGTGCGCCCGTTCCCGGCCGCGCTCGCCTCGACCGCGATGCCCGACCACCGGGTGCTCGACGCGCTCGCGGACGCCGCCGGCGCCCCGCTCGGCCTGTCGACGCTGGAGGCCGTGCGCGCCGAGCTCGAGCAGCTCGTGGGCGACGGCGCGTGGGACGGCGCGCGCGCGGCGGCGCCCACGGTCGACGCGACCGAGCCGCCCGCCGTCGCGCCGGGGACCGCGGTCCTCGCGAGCTGGCGCCTCCTGCTCGACGACGCGCGCGGCCAGGACGGCGAGCGCTACCTCGCCGGCACCGCCAAGCGCCCCGTGGCGCGGCTGTCCGCGGCGACGGCCGCCGCGGTCGACGTGTTCGACGGCGAGCTCGTGCGGGTCGTCACCGACCGGGGCGCGGTCACGCTCCCCGTGGTGGTGACCGACATGGTCGACCACGTGGTGTGGCTGCCGCTGCGCTCGCCGGGGTCGTCCGTGCACGCCACGCTCGGCGCGGTGCCGGGCGACCTCGTCCGGCTCGAGCCGGGGACCACCGACGGAGGGGAGGGCGCATGAGCGGCCTGCACGCGCTCCACGCGCTGGCCACCGAGACGCCGGCGGTGCCCGGCATCACGGCGAACTTCTCGCAGGACAACGGCTGGACGTACCTCGTCAAGGCCGTCCTCATCCTCGTGTTCCTGCTGACGAGCGTGCTGTTCGCGATCTGGTTCGAGCGCAAGGTCGTCGCCCGCATGCAGGTGCGGCCCGGCCCGAACTGGCACGGCCCGTTCGGCCTGCTCCAGTCGCTCGCCGACGCGATGAAGCTCCTGCTCAAGGAGGACATCACCGTCAAGGCGGCCGACAAGTTCGTCTACCTGCTCGCGCCGATGATCTCCGTGTTCTGCGCGCTCCTCGTGTTCGCGGTCATCCCGTTCGGGCCCGAGGTGCAGATCCCGTTCACGGACTACGTGACGCCCGCCCAGCTCACCGACTTCCCGGTCGCGACGCTCTACATCCTCGCGTGCGCGTCGCTCGGCGTGTACGGGATCGTGCTCGGTGGCTGGTCGTCCGGCTCGACGTACCCGCTGCTCGGGTCGGTCCGCTCGACGGCCCAGGTCATCAGCTACGAGCTCGCGATGGGCCTGTCGCTCGTCTCCGTCTTCCTCATGGCGGGGTCGATGTCGACCTCGCGCATCGTCGACTCGCAGACGCAGCTGTGGTGGTTCCTCCCGCTCCTGCCGGCGTTCGTCATCTACGTGATCTCCATGGTCGGCGAGACGAACCGCCTCCCGTTCGACCTCCCCGAGGCCGAGGGCGAGCTCGTGTCGGGGTACATGACCGAGTACTCGTCGATGAAGTTCGCGTGGTTCTTCCTCGCGGAGTACATCAACATGCTCAACGTCTCCGCGGTCGCGACGACGCTGTTCCTCGGCGGGTGGCGTGCCCCGTGGCCGCTCTCGGCGATCAACGACGGGATGTTCAACGAGGGCTGGTGGCCCATCCTCTGGTTCCTCGTCAAGGTCTGGGCCGTCATGTTCTTCTTCGTGTGGGTGCGCGGCACGCTGCTGCGCCTGCGCTACGACCAGTTCATGCGGTTCGGCTGGAAGGTCCTCATCCCCTTCGCGCTCGCGTGGCTCGTGCTGCTCGCCGTCGCCCAGGCCGTGCGCCAGTTCCTCGACGTGGACCTGCGCGTGTTCATCGGGATCGCGGTCGCGATAGCCCTCGTGGTGGTGGTCGTCGTCTGGTTCTGGCCCGAGAAGAAGGCGCCGCCCGGGGCGGCTCCGCGCGCCGCGGGCGCCGCGCCCGAGCCGTTCGACGCGTTCGCCGGCGGCTTCCCCGTCCCGCCGCTGCCCGGCCAGTCGCTCCCGCCCTCGCCGCGCCGTCGGGCCCTCGTGCCCGACGACGCGGGCACCGCCCGGGCGCCCGCCGCACCGGGTGCCGGTGCTCCCCGCGACACACCGCACGACAAGGAGGTCGACCGTGGCTGACGACCAGAAGCCGGACCGGCCGGGCGAGTACGAGGTCCGCCGCCCGCAGGCGAAGGGCCTGCGCGAGCTCGTCGCGCCCGTCGCCGGGTTCGGCGTGACCTTCTCCTCGATGTTCCGGCCGACCGTGACGGAGCAGTACCCGCGCCAGAAGGTGCCGCCCAAGCCGCGCTACCACGGCCGGCACCAGCTCAACCGGTACCCCGACGGGCTGGAGAAGTGCATCGGGTGCGAGCTGTGCGCGTGGGCGTGCCCGGCGGACGCGATCTACGTCGAGGGCGCGGACAACGCCGACCTCCCCGACGGCGGCCACATGTCGCCCGGCGAGCGGTACGGCCGCGTCTACCAGATCAACTACCTGCGCTGCATCTTCTGCGGGCTGTGCATCGAGGCGTGCCCGACGCGCGCGCTGACGATGACCAACGAGTACGAGCTCGCCGGGCCGACGCGCGAGGGCATGATCTGGGAGAAGCAGGACCTCCTCGCGCCGCTGCGCGAGGGCATGCTCGCCGCGCCGCACCCGATGGTGCCCGGGACGTCGGACACCGAGTACTACCGCGGTGAGGTGAGCGGCCCGGTGGCCGAGCAGGTGGAGTGGGTGCGCGAGCACCGGCCGGACGACCCGACGCTCCCGCCGGAGCAGGCGGGCCGCGAGCCGGAGGTCCGGCGGGTCACGCAGCCGTCCGGACGGTCCGCCCGTCCGTCGGCCCGGAAGGGCACGCGGTGATCGGGGGCGGCGGCGAGGCGGTCCTCTTCTGGGTCCTCGCCCCTCTCATGGTGCTCGCGGCGCTCTCGCTGCTCTTCGCGCGCAAGGCGGTGCACGCCGCCATCGCGGTCATGTTCGTCATGGTCGACCTCGCGATCCTCTACATCGCGCAGGAGGCGTCGTTCCTCGGCGTCGTCCAGGTGGTCGTCTACACGGGCGCCGTGATGATGCTGTTCCTCTTCGTGCTCATGCTCGTCGGCGTCGACGCGTCGGACTCGCTCGTCGAGACGATCCGCGGCCAGCGCTGGATCGGCGTGCTGCTCGGGCTGGGGCTCGGGGCCGTGCTGGTCGGCGTCGTCTCGCAGGCGGCGTTCCCGCCCGCGGTCGGCCTCGAGGCCGCGAACGCGGTGACGAACCCGACGGCGCTCGCGCGCGTGCTCTTCGCGGACTACGTGTTCGCGATGGAGGTCGTGGGCATCCTGCTCATCACCGCCGCAGTCTCGGCGCTCGTGCTCACGCACCGGCGCCGGCTCACCCCGAAGGTCGGCCAGCGCGAGCAGGCGGACGCGAAGGTCGCGGCACTGCCGTCGGGCGGCCGGCTCACGCCGCTCGCCGCGCCCGGCGTCTACGCGCAGAACAACGCGATGGACACGCCGGCCCTCGACCCGCAGGGCCGGCCCATCGAGGAGTCGGTGTCCCGCATCCTGCGGATCCGCGGCCAGGAGCGATCGGCCGGCACGATCCTCGAGGCCGAGCGCGACGTGCTCGTCGAGCACGAGCCGCACCGCGCCCTGCCGGCGCTGCGGGCCCAGGACGCGAACGAGCGCGTGGTGCAGGCCGCGACGGCCGAGCAGCCCGAGGGCGAGCCGCCCGCCGGCGACGTCGCGGGTCCCGACGACCCGGGCCGGTCCCGCGTGCCCGGCGCGACCCCGGGAGGAGAGGACTGATGGAGCTCACCCACTACCTCGTGCTGGCCTCGATCCTTTTCGCGATCGGCGCCGCGACGGTCCTGCTGCGCCGCAACGCGATCATCGTGTTCATGGGCGTCGAGCTCATGCTCAACGCGACCAACCTCGCGTTCGTCACGTTCGCCCGCATGCACGGCGACGTGACCGGCCAGGTCCTCGCGTTCTTCGTCATGGTGGTCGCGGCGGCGGAGGTCGTCGTCGGCCTCGCGATCATCGTGTCCATCTTCCGCACCCGTCGGTCCGCCTCGGTCGACGACGTCAACCTGCTCAAGAGCTGAGGGGCCGGCACCGATGACGATGCTCCTTCCCGCCCTGCCGTCGGCGGGCGGACTGCTGACCGCGACCGACGTCGTGCCCGCGACCGAGACGGTCCCGGGCGCGTTCCTCGCCGCACCGCTGCTCGTGCTGCTCCCGCTCGTCGGGGCGGCCGTCCTGCTGCTCGCGGGCCGCCGCAGCGACCGCTGGGGCGCCTGGTTCGGCGTGCTCATGTCCGCCGCGGCGTTCGTCGTGGGCCTGGTCCTCTTCCTGTCGATGCTGGGCCTCCCGGTCGACGAGCGCGTCGTGGACTACCGCCTGTTCGACTGGATCGTGTCCGGCGGGCTCGACCTCGCCGTCGGGCTGCGGATCGACCCGCTGTCCCTGACGTTCGTGCTCCTCGTGACGTTCGTGGGCACGCTCATCCACGTCTACGCGGTCGCCTACATGGCGCACGACCGCGACCGACGCCGGTTCTTCGCGTACCTCAACCTGTTCGTCGCGGCGATGCTCGTCCTCGTCCTCGCCGACTCGTTCCTCCTGCTGTTCGTCGGCTGGGAGGGCGTGGGCCTCGCGTCGTACCTGCTCATCGGGTTCTGGAACCACAACCGGGCGTACGCGGTCGCGGCGAAGAAGGCGTTCGTCATGAACCGCGTGGGTGACATCGGTCTCATCGTCGCGCTCATGCTCATGTTCGCGACGTTCGGCGCGCTCGACTTCAGCACCGTGTTCGCCCGCGTGCCGGAGGCCTCGACCGCGCTGCTCACGGCGACGGGCCTCGCGCTCCTGCTCGCGGCGTGCGGCAAGTCCGCGCAGTTCCCGCTCCAGGCGTGGCTCGGGGACGCGATGGCCGGCCCGACGCCGGTCTCCGCCCTCATCCACGCGGCCACCATGGTCACGGCGGGCGTCTACCTCGTCGTGCGGTCCGCGCCGATCTTCGAGGGCGCGCCGACGGCGCAGCTCGTCGTGGTGATCGTCGGTGCGGTGACGCTGCTCTTCGGGGCGATCGTCGGCTGCGCGAAGGACGACATCAAGAAGGCGCTCGCCGCGTCGACCATGTCGCAGATCGGCTACATGATCCTCGCGGCCGGGCTCGGCCCGATCGGCTACGCGTTCGCGATCTTCCACCTCGTGACGCACGGCTTCTTCAAGGCCGGCATGTTCCTCGGCGCCGGGTCGGTGATGCACGGCATGGACGACCAGGTCGACATGCGCCGCTTCGGCGGCCTGGCCCGGTACATGAAGGTCACGTGGATCACGTTCATGATGGGCTGGCTCGCGATCCTCGGGATTCCTCCGTTCTCGGGCTTCTGGAGCAAGGACAAGATCATCGAGGCCGCCTTCGTCCCCGTCGGCGGCGAGCCGTGGCGGGCCTGGGTCTTCGGCGGCGTCGCGCTCCTCGGCGCGGGCATCACCGCGTTCTACATGTCGCGCCTGTTCTTCATGACGTTCTCCGGACGCCGTCGCTGGAACGACGGCAGCGGCTCCGTGGACGGCCTCGGCCCGCAGGACGGTCCCGTCCAGCACCCGCACGAGTCCCCGCGTCTCATGACGTGGCCGATGATCGTGCTCGCCGTCGGGTCGGTGGCCCTGGGCGGCATCCTCGCCGCGGGCTCGCGCTTCGTCACGTGGCTCGAGCCCGTCACGGGGCACGCCGAGCACCACGAGCCGGTGCTGCCCGTCTGGTCGCTCATCGCCCTGACGCTCCTGCTCGTCCTCGCGGGCGCGGCCCTCGCGTGGCGCCAGTACGCGATGTCGAGCGTCCCGGTCCGCGCCCCGCGCGGCTCGGTGCTCACGCGCGCGGCCCGGCGCGACCTGTACCAGGACGACGTCAACGAGACCGTGTTCATGCGCCCCGGCCAGTACCTCACGCGCTCGCTCGTCTACGCCGACAAGGAGATGGTCGACGGCGGCTGGATGGGCCTGGCGGGACTCGTCGGCAAGGTGGGGGAGTGGCTCCGCGGCTGGCAGAACGGCTACGTGCGCTCGTACGGCGCGACGATGC
This sequence comes from Sphaerisporangium cinnabarinum, assembly GCA_003052455.1. GTDB lineage: Bacteria > Actinomycetota > Actinomycetes > Actinomycetales > Cellulomonadaceae > Cellulosimicrobium > Cellulosimicrobium cinnabarinum. Next base: position 6,054 of record QAPD01000032.1, read on the forward strand.
TCGGCGGCCTCGTGGTCGTCGTCGCCGTCGTCCTCGCCCTGACCACCGGCTCCGCGAGCTGAGAGGGAGACACCCATGACCACCTCCGTCCCCTGGTTGTCCCTGCTCATCGCCTGGCCCCTGGTGGGTGCCGCGGCGGTGTGGCTCACGGCCGCCGCCCGCACGCGCGGCGTCGGTGCCGGCGCGCTGCGTGCCGTGCGCGGCATCGCGCTCGGCGCGGCGCTCGTCGAGCTCGGCCTGCTCGTCGGCGCGTTCACCGCGTTCGACACGTCCGCAGCCGGTACCCACCAGCTCGCCGAGACGTACCGCTGGATCCCGCAGATCGGGGCGAGCTACGCGGTCGGCGCCGACGGCGTCGCGCTCGCGCTCGTCGCGCTCTCGGTGCTGCTGGTCCCGCTCGTCGTGCTCGCCGCGTGGAAGGAGCAGGACGGCGACGTCCGCCGCCTGCGCCACTACCTCGCGCTCGTGCTGCTGCTCGAGGCGTTCATGGTCGCGGTGTTCGTCGCGCGCGACGTGTTCCTCTTCTACGTGCTGTTCGAGGCCATGCTGATCCCGGTCTACTTCATGATCGGCGGGTTCGGCGTCGGGGCACGGCGGCGCTACGCCGCCGTGAAGTTCCTGCTGTTCTCGCTCGCGGGCGGCCTCATCATGCTCGCGGCCGTCATCGCGCTCTACGTGCAGGTGCCGATCGACCCGGCCACGGGCGCGCGGCCCGAGGACGCGTTCCTCACGGCGAACCTCGTGGGGTACTTCGCGGAGAACCCGATGCCGGTGACGATCGAGCGGCTGCTGTTCCTCGGCTTCTTCCTCGCCTTCGCCATCAAGGCGCCGCTCTTCCCCGTGCACACCTGGCTGCCCGACGCCGCGCAGCACGCGCCCGCCGGGACGTCCACGCTGCTCGTCGGCGTCCTGGACAAGGTGGGCACGTTCGGGATGCTCACGCTGTGCCTGCCGCTGTTCCCGAACGCGAGCAGGTGGGCGGCGCCCGTCGTCGTCGTGCTCGCCGTGGTGTCGATCCTCTACGGCGCGCTCATGGCGATCGGGCAGAGCGACCTCATGCGCCTCATCGCCTACACGTCGGTGTCGCACTTCGGGTTCATCGTGCTCGGCATCTTCGCGTTCACCTCGCTCAGCGTGTCCGGCGCGTCGCTCTACATGGTGAACCACGGCATCTCGACCGGGGCGCTGTTCCTCCTCGCGGGCTTCCTCGTCGCGCGGCACCCCGAGCGGTCGCAGCGCATCGCGGACTACGGCGGCCTCCAGAAGGTCGTCCCGGTGCTCGCGGGCACGTTCCTCGTGGCCGGCCTGTCCGCGCTGTCGCTGCCGGGCCTGTCGACGTTCGTCAGCGAGATCATGGTCCTCGTCGGGACGTTCGCGCGCAGCCCGTGGGCCGCGCTCGTCGCGGTGCTCGGCGTCGTGCTCGCCGCGCTCTACGTGCTCCTCACCTACCAGCGGGTCTTCACGGGCGGCACGCGCGAGGGGCTGGAACAGCTCCCCGACCTGGGCGCGCGCGAGAAGTGGGTCGTCGCGCCGCTGCTCGTCGCCCTCCTCGTCCTCGGGTTCTACCCGGCACCCGCGCTCGACCTCGTGCGCGAGCCCGCGGAGGTGACGCTCTCCGACCTCGCGGTCGCGGGCGTCGAGGACCCGCCGCGCTCCGACCCGTTCGCCGCGGGGACCGAGCAGGTCTCCTCGGGCCAGGGCACGTCCGTCACTCGTAGCTCCGACGAAGGGAGCGAGTCGTGAACGACTCCTTCGTGGCCCCCACGGTCGACTGGCTGTACCTCGCCCCGGTCCTCGTCGTGCTCGGCGCCGGCGTCGTCGGCGTGCTCGTCGAGGCGTTCGTCCCGGCGCGCGTCCGGCGCACGGTGCAGGTCGTCCTGGCCCTGCTGGCGACGGCCGTGGCGCTCGCGTTCGTCGTCGTGCTGTGGCGCGACCCCGCCGTCCAGGGCACGGACGGCGCCGCCTACGGCGTGCGGGTGCTCGGCGGGTCGATGGTCATCGACCCCTTCGGGCTCGCGGTCCAGGGGATCGTCGTGCTGCTCGCGTTCCTCGCGATCCTCGTGATCGCCGACCGGACGTCGACCGGCCAGGACGCGTTCGCGCCGTCCGCGGCCGCCGTCCCCGGCTCGCCGTACGAGGACCTCACGCGGCGCAAGGGGCTCGAGCAGACCGAGGTCTACCCGCTCGTGCTGTTCGCCGTCGGCGGCATGATGATCTTCCCCGCCACGGGGAACCTGCTCGTGATGTTCGTCGCGCTCGAGGTGCTCTCGCTCCCGCTGTACGTGCTGTCCGCGATGTCCCGGCGTCGGCGCCTGCTGTCCCAGGAGGCGTCGTTCAAGTACTTCCTGCTCGGCGCGTTCGCGTCAGCGCTGTTCGTGTTCGGCGTCGCCCTCGTCTACGGGTTCGCCGGCTCGGTGGACCTCGTCGAGGTGTACCGCGCGCTCGCGACGCCCGAGGGCCCGCTCGCGACCATGCCGGGTCTCGTCGTCGTCGGGGCCCTGCTCATCCTCGCGGGGCTGCTCTTCAAGATCGGCGCGGCGCCGTTCCACTCGTGGACCCCCGACGTCTACCAGGGGGCCCCGACACCGATCACGGGCTTCATGGCGGCGTGCACCAAGGCGGCGGCGTTCGGCGCGCTCCTGCGCGTGCTGTACGTCGTGAGCCTCGGCCTCGCGCAGTCGTCGCCGGCCACGCGCGAGGACCTGTTCGTCGCGCTGTGGATCGTCACGCTGCTCACCATGGTCGTCGGGACCGTCGTCGGTGCCGTGCAGACCGACGTCAAGCGGCTCCTCGCGTACTCGTCGATCGCCCACGCGGGGTTCATCCTCGTCGGCGTCCTCGGGTTCTCCCAGCTCTCGCTGCGGGCGACGGTGTTCTACCTCCTCGTCTACGGCCTCGCGACGGTCGGCGCCTTCGCGGTCGTCACGCTCGTCCGCGAGACGGCCCCCGTGCGCGAGCGGGTGCCCGCGACCGTCGGGGCGGGCGCCGGGGGAGCCGACGGCTCGGACGCGGCGGACAACGTCACGGACGGCTCGTCGCGGGAGCCCGTCGCCGTGCTCGGCGAGGCGACGCACCTCGCCCAGTGGGCAGGGCTGGGGCGACGCAGCCCCTGGCTCGCGGGCGTCTTCTCGCTCTTCCTGCTCTCCATGGCGGGCATCCCGCTGACGGCCGGGTTCGTGGCCAAGTTCACCGCGTTCGGCGCGGCGATCGCCGGCCCCGACGGGCAGGGCGGCGGCTCCACCTGGGTGCTCGCGGTGGTCGGTGTGCTCGCCTCGGCCGTGGCGGTGTTCTTCTACGTCCGTCTCATCGTCCTGATGTTCTTCACGGCGCCGTCCGGCGGCGTGAGCGACGCGGCGGACGGCGGCGCGGACGCCTCGGAGGGCACCGGCGTGACCGTCGTGCGGTCGACCGGACCGACGACCGTGGCGATCGCGGTGTGCGCGATCGGGGTGCTCCTCCTCGGTGTGTTCCCCTCCCCGGTTCTCGATCTGGCGGCCGAGGCGGTTAAGTTCGTCCCGTGACCTCCGTGCCTCCCGTCCCCTCCGCGCCCGCCGGGCCCCGTGGTCCGCGTGAGCGGACCGCTCCCGTGACGACCACCGCGATCCCGATCTCGGACCCCGAGCTCGCGGCCGCGCTCACCGAGCGCCTGGCGGAGGTCGAGACCCGGCTCCGGGCCGCCGTCGCGCACGCCGACCCGCTCGCGGACACGGCGTCGCGGCACCTCGTCAACGCCGGGGGCAAGCGCCTGCGCCCCCTGCTCACGCTGCTCGCGGCCGAGCTCGGGGACGGGGCACGGCCCGAGGTCGCGGAGGCGGCCGTCGTCGTCGAGCTCACGCACCTCGCGTCGCTCTACCACGACGACGTCATGGACTCCGCGCCTGTGCGGCGCGGTGCGCCGTCCGCGCACGCGGTGTGGGGGAACTCCGTCGCGATCATGGTCGGTGACCTGCTGTTCGCGCGCGCCGCGTCGACGGTCGCGGCGCTCGGCCCGGAGGCCGTGCTCATCCAGGCCCGCACGTTCGAGCGGCTCTGCCTCGGCCAGCTCCACGAGACCACCGGACCGGGGGAGGGCGACGACCCCGTCGAGCACTACCTCGAGGTCCTCGCGGACAAGACGGCGTCGCTCCTGTCGACGTCCGCGCGGCTCGGCGCGATGTTCGCCGGCTGCCCGGCCGACGTCGTCGAGACGGTCGCGGCGTACGGCGAGCGGCTGGGGGTCGCCTTCCAGCTCGCCGACGACGTCCTGGACCTCGCGTCCTCCGGCGACGAGTCGGGCAAGACGCCCGGCACCGACCTGCGCGAGAAGGTCCCGACGATGCCGGTCCTCCTGCTGCGCGCGCGCATCGCCCAGGGGACCGCGACGGAGGACGACGCGGCGCTCGTCGCGCTGCTCGACTCCGACCTGACCGACGACGCCGCGCTCGCGGCCGCCGTCGCGGCGCTGCGCCGGCACGAGGTGCTCGCCGAGACGCGCGCGCTCGCCGTCCGGTGGGCCCGCTCCGCGGTCGACGAGCTCGACGCGCTGCCCGCCGGGCCGGTGAGCGACGCGCTGCGCTCCTTCGCGGAGGCCCTGGCGGACCGCGCCGCCTGACCCCTCGACGGGGTGAACTTTCCGGCGCCGGGCGTCCTGCCCGTGGGGCCCGCCCCGGTGCCCGGGCCGGTTGCCCGGAACACCCGTCCGGCCCGGCGGGGTGCGCCACGCGGGACGGCGAGCGGCGTCCGGAGAGCCGGGGCGCGCGGCCTGAGAGGGGAGTTCTCCCCATGGGACGGGTGGCGGATCTCACTCGCCCTCCCGTTATCCTCGGTTGCGCGATCGGTGGGGCCGCCTGGCAAGTGCGTGATCGAGGGGGCCGGTTGAAGGGCACCGATCGCCTCCCGATCCGGCTCCTCGGAGGACTTGTGGGTTTCCTGGCGCGCCTGCGTGAGCACCGCCGTCCCGTCGCGTCCGTGAGCACCGACGACTCGGGCGTGCGGGAGACGAGGACGTCCGCCGGCCTGCCGGGGCGGTTCGACGACGAGCCCCCGCGGACGGACGGCACGCCCGACGCGGGCAGCGAGCGGCTCGACGTGCAGCAGGACGTAGCCCGCGCGCTCTTCGAGGAGGCCGTCACCGGGCCCGTCTCGACCGTGGACGTCGCGCACCTCGAGCTCGACCGGCAGGCGAGGCTCCCGGCGGGGGCGAAGGTCCCGGCCGACGCGAGGGGGACGCGGTCCGCGGGCGCGTGCACGACGCGGCGACGGACGAGCGCGGCGACGCCGGGTCCCGCGTCGACGGCCGGCCGGGCGGCTCGGCGCGGATCGAGACGACCATCGGGAGCACGAACACCATGACGTGGTACCAGCGCGGACCGCGCCCCACCTCGGACAGCACAGCGAACGGAAGCGACGAATGACCACCATGACCCCCGAGCAGGCCACCTGGTTCGCTCAGACCTTCGACCGCCTCGTCGGCAACGTGGGCCAGGCCGTCCTGGGCAAGGCGCACGTGGTGCGCCTGACCCTGACGTGCATGCTCTCCGAGGGCCACATCCTCCTCGAGGACGCGCCCGGCACCGGCAAGACCTCGCTGGCGCGCGCCCTCGCGGCGAGCGTCCAGGGCACGAACAACCGCATCCAGTTCACGCCGGACCTCCTGCCCTCCGACGTGACGGGCGTGACGATCTACGACCAGAAGACGGGGAAGTTCGAGTTCCACCAGGGCCCGATCTTCGCCTCGATCGTCCTGGCCGACGAGATCAACCGCGCGTCGCCCAAGACGCAGTCGGCGCTCCTCGAGGTCATGGAGGAGGGGCAGGTCACCGTCGACGGCGTAGGGCACGACGTGGGCCGCCCGTTCATGGTGATCGCGACGCAGAACCCCATCGAGCAGGCCGGCACGTACCGCCTGCCCGAGGCGCAGCTCGACCGCTTCCTCATGAAGGCGTCGATCGGCTACCCGGACCACGCCTCGACGGTCGAGATCCTCTCGGGCGCCTCGGTCCGCGACCGGAGCAAGACGCTCCAGCCGCTCATCACGACGCAGGCCGTGACGGAGATGGCCGAGCTCGGCGCGCGCGTGCACGTCGACGGCGCGGTGCTCGAGTACGTCTCCCGGCTCGCCGAGGAGACGCGCAACGCGCCCGAGGTCCGGGTCGGCGTCTCCGTCCGTGGTGCGCTCGCCCTCGTGCGGTGCGCGAAGGTCTGGGCCGCGGCGCACGGGCGCAACTACGTCCTGCCGGACGACGTCAAGGAGCTGGCGCAGCCGGCGTGGGCGCACCGCCTCGTGCTCGACCCCGAGGCCGAGTTCGCGGGCGCGACGAACGAGGCCGTGCTCGGCCGTCTGCTCGCCGACGTCGCTGCGCCGCAGGAGCGCCGCAGCGCCTGACGCGACCGGCGTCCCGCACGCCGGCCGCACGCCGTCCCGCCGCCGGCGGACCGACGACCCGCACCGACCGAGAGCTCATGCCATGAACGCCACCCCCGGCCCGACGAGCGGGCGCCCG
>QAPD01000033.1 GCA_003052455.1 Sphaerisporangium cinnabarinum
GTCCTGCGCGTCGCGAGCGGCGCCGTGGGCGGCGTGCTCGTCGCCCGGCACCGGACCGGTCCCGTCGGGCTCGTCCTCGCCGCCGCCGCGGGGGCCGCGGGCGGGGCGGTCGGGACGTGGGGCGGGGCGGCGTGGCGACGCCTCGCCGTCGGCGAGCGGCCCGACTGGCCGGGCGCCGTCGCGGAGGACGTCACGGCGCTGGCCCTCGCGGCCTGGGCCGTCCGGGGCTGAGCGCCGCGTCTCCAGGGCCGGGGCCCAGGACGGTCCCCGGCCGGGGAACCGTCCGTCAGCAGCCCGCCTGCTCGTACCGGCACAGCAGCTCCCACGCGGCACGGGCCTGCTCCGAGACCGTCTCGCGGGCCGCGCCGACGGTGCTCTCCCCGCCGTCGAGCGCGACGAGCGCGACCGCGGCACCACGCCGCGTGGTCGTCAGGTAGGTCCCGAGCGCCGTGTCCAGGTCGCCGCTCTCGCCCGACCCGTAGTAGTCCGTGGCGAGCCCGGTGCCCTGGGCGCCGACGTCGACCGGCTCGACCGCGTACGTCGTGCCCTCCGCGCCGCCCTGCGCCGCGCACGCGGCGAGCAGGTCCGCGAGCCGCGCGGCCTCGGCGGTGGCGGCGTCGGCGTCGGCGAACACGGCGACCTGGTGGACCCCCACGACGCCCTCGGCCGCCCCGTCGCCCTCGGTCGCGGTGCGCATCGCGGTGGCGTCCGCGGGGCCGCCGTCGGCGCACGCCTCCGGAAGGTGCCAGTCCGCGACCCCCTCCGCCTCGGCACGCCCGCCCTCCGCACCCCACGCGCCCGCGGGCAGCAGGACGTCGGCGGGCGCGTCCGTCGGGAGCGCCGGGGCGGGATCACCGGGCGCCGGGGTCGAGGTCGAGGGTTCCGGGGCCGACGGCTCCGGGGTGCCCGGGGTGTCGCCAGGGGCTGCGGTGCAGGCCGCGAGGACCAGGGCGCTCGCGGCAAGGACGGTCGTCGTCGTCGAGGCTCTCATCCGCACCACCCTGGCAGCCGAACGCTCGGCTCGCAGGACCACCTCACGCCCGCCGCAGCCGCGGCTGCGCCGCGGCCAGCACCCCCCACCCGCCGAGCACGGGGTCCGCGACCGTTCTCGTCGAGATCCGGTCGCTGATCGCGTGCTCGCGGGGCGCTCGGACCGGAAGACCGGGGCTCAGGGGGCCGGGATGCTCGTCACGGTCGTCAGGAGGAACGCCGCGTCCTCGACCGCGCTGACCGCGTGCCGCTCGTGCGTGAGCACGCGCAGCTCGCCCTCGCCGAGCTCGACGTCGCCCTCGCCGAGCGCGGTGACCCGGACCCGCCCGCGCAGCACCTGGATCGACGCCGCGGGCGGGGAGTTGTGCTCCCCGAGCTCGACGCCCGCGCGCAGCGCGAGGATCGTCTGGCGCAGCGGGCCGTCGTGCAGCACGACCTCCGCGCTGCGGCCGTTGGGCGCGGTGCGGGCGTTCGTGAGGTGGGCGTCCGTGAGGAGGTCGACGTTCGTCATCGGGGCTCCGGCCTGTCGGGGAGCTCCATCATGCCGCGCCGCCGACGTCGCTGCCGCCCGTGCCGCGGCCGGGTCGCGCTGGTTGCCGCGACCGGCTCGGGCGGGCGGGGCGCGCCGGTGGCGCGTGCTGGTGGTCTGCCGTGCGGTCCGGAAGAGTGGCCGCCATGCAGGTGGTCTCCGGTCTCCTCGTCGGTCTGTTCGGCCTCGTCTTCATCGTCGGGATGCTGCTGCTCCTCGCCGCGACGGCGCGGCGCGTCATGGGCGCGCCCGTCGGCTGGATCCGCTCGGCGGTCGTGGCCCTCGCGATGCTGTCGGTCGCGTCGTGGGTGCTCACGGGCGGCCTGCTCGACGCCGGCTGGTCGCGCCCCGACGGGACGCTCACGGTCGCGCCGGGAGTCGCGCTCGTCGCCGTCGTGCTCGCGTTCGCGTGGGCGTTCGTGCTCGGGCTGTGCGTGCTGCTCGTGCTCGAGCTGCTCGTCCCGACGGGCTCCGTCCCGGGGCCGTGGCGCGCGTTCCGAGGGCTGCGTCAGGGCCGTCGCGAGACGCGGCGCTACACCCAGATCCTGGGGATCGGCGTCCGGCACGGCCTCGGCGGGGCGCTCACGCGCGGAGCGCGGCAGCCGGACGGGTCGCGCTTGTCGCGCACCGACCAGCGGCGGCAGGCGGCCGCGCTGCGCGACGCCCTGAGCGACGCCGGCGTGACGTTCGTGAAGTTCGGCCAGATGCTGTCCACGCGCCGGGACCTGCTGCCCGCCGCGTTCGCGGACGCGCTCGCCACGCTCCAGAGCGAGGTCCCGCCCGCGCCGTGGTCGCAGGTGGAGGCGGCCGTCGCGGGCGCGCTCGGGCGTCCGATCGACCAGGCGTTCGCCGACTTCTCGCCGGAGCCGCTCGCCTCGGCGTCCGTGGGCCAGGTCCACGCGGCCCGCCTGCTCGACGGGCGCGACGTCGTGGTCAAGGTGCAGCGCCCGGGCGCCCGCGCCCAGGTCGAGACGGACCTCGCGATCCTCGGGCGGCTCGCGCGCCGCATCGAGCGCGACACGGCGTGGGGCCGCTCGCTCGGCGTCGTCGACCTCGCCGACGGCTTCGCCGCGTCGCTGCGCGAGGAGCTCGACTACACGGTCGAGCTGGAGAACACGCTCGCGCTGCGCGCGGCGCTCGCGCGGGGCGCGGCGGGGGACGGGAGCCCCGACGACGACGCCACCGACCCGGGCGCGGGCCCGCGCGTCCGGGTCCCCGACGTCTACCCCGAGCTCTCCGGGACGACGCTCCTCGTCATGGAGCGGCTCGACGGCGTTCCCCTCGGCCGCGCCGCGGACGTGCTCTCCGGCCTCGACGACGTCGTGCGCGCCGACCTCGCCTCGCGCCTCCTCACGGCGACGCTCGAGCAGGTGCTGGTCGCGGGCACCTTCCACGCCGACCTCCACCCCGGGAACGTGCTCGTCACCGTCGACGGCCGTCTCGGCCTGCTCGACATGGGCTCCGTCGGCCGGCTCGGCGAGCCCGACCGGCTCGCGCTCGCGGCGGTGCTGCTCGCGGTCGACGCCGACGACGCCGTCGCCGCGACCGACGCCCTCCTCGAGCTGCTCGACGCCCCGGCCGACCTCGACGTGCGCCGCCTGGAGCGCGCCGTCGGGCAGGTGATCGTGCGGTTCCGCGGCGCCGGCGCGAGCGGCGCGATGTTCACCGCGCTCTTCCGGCTCGTCACCGACGCGGGCCTCGCCGTCCCGTCGCAGGTCGCCGCCGCGTTCCGGACGTTCACGTCGCTGGAGGGCACGCTGCGCCTGCTCGACCCCGGTTTCGACCTCGTCGCCGCGGCCCGCGCGACCGCGCAGCCGCTCGTGCGGCGCGTCGTGACACCGGAGGGCCTGCGCGAGCGCGCGACGAGCCTGTTCCTCGGCCTCGCGCCGGAGCTCGAACGGCTCCCGCGCCGGCTCGCGAAGATCACGAGCGACGTCGAGGCCGGGCGGCTCACCGTCACCGTCCGCTCGTTCGCGCACCCCGAGGACCGCGCGTTCCTCACCGGCCTCGTGCAGCAGGTCGTCTCCACGGTCATCGCCGCCGCGGCCGTCGTCGCGGCGGTCGTGCTGGTCTCCGCCGACTCCGGCCCCGAGCTCGTCGAGGGCCTGAGCCTGTTCGCCGTCCTCGGCGCTGCGCTCGGGTTCGTCGGGACCGTGCTCGCCGTGCGCGTCCTCGTGTTCGCGTTCCGGGGGTCGGCCGCGCGCCGCGAGTGACCTCAGGCGTCGTGCGCGCCCGACGGGTGCGTCGCGTCCGCGGGTCGCACGACCGTGACCGGGCAGTGCGCGTACTCGACCGCGTGCCGGCTCACCGAGCCCAGGAGCAGCCGGTCGAACCCGCCGACGCCGCGGTTGCCGAGCACGAGCCGCTCGGCGCGCGACGACGCCTCGATGACCCCCTTCGCGGCGTGCACGTGCTGCACGCTGCGCACGAGGCGGTCGTCGGGCAGGTCGACCCCCGCCGCCTCGAGCGCGGCGTCGAGCTTCTGGGCGGCGAACTTCTCGTAGTCGTCGATGGGCGGCGTCCACCCCCACGAGTCGGGCAGGGGTGCGAGCGAGACGATCTGCCAGCAGAACAGGGCCTCGAGCGTCGCGCCCGTACGGCGCGCGACGTCGGCGCCGTGCCGCAGCGCCTGGACCGACGTCGCCGACCCGTCGACACCGACGACGACGGGCCGCGCGTGGTCGTGGCGCACGTCGGGCGTCCCGCGCACCACGGTCACGGGGACGGTCGCGTGCTGCACGACGGCGGTCGGTACCGACCCGAGGACCATGCGCCCGAGGCGGCCCCGGCCGCAGCGCCCGAGGACGAGCAGGTCGGCGTCGTCGCCGTCGGCGGCGTCGGGCCGCACGTCGGCCTGGGCGGGCTGCGCGACGCGCGGCTGGGCGAGGGCGAGCAGGACGGCCGCGGGGCTGCCGCGCTCGGCGACGGCCGTCGCGGTCACCACGTCCGGGCCGATCCCCGTGCGGGCGTGCGCGGCGTCGAGCCACTCCTGGACCAGCGCGCGCTTCTCCTCGGCCACCGTGCCGGGGCCGTCGCCCGGTCCCTGCCGCGACTCGAACGCGAGCACGGCCGTCAGGGGCACCGCCCGGTCCGCCGCCTCGCGCAGCGCCCAGTCGAGCGCGCCGCCCGACTCCTCCGACCCGTCGACACCGACGATCACGCCGCGCATCTCGCCACCTCCGCCCGGTCTGCCGACCGCGTGCGCCGTCGGCGTGCTGTCCCGACGCCGTCGGGGGCGCCGGTGCTGTCTCGACCCTAGGCCGCGCCGGCGCGCCGCGCCCGGGACGGGCGTCCCGAGGTGGTGGACGAGAGTCCCGCGTCGCGTCGACACGGACGGCACGCGGCGCGCCGCGGGGAGGCGGTCAGAACCGCGGGTCGGGCTCGTCCTGGAGGATGTTGCGCAGGGGGCGGGTGACGACGTCGACCCGGGCGAGCAGGTCCGCCGGGCCCGAGACGACGAGCGCCCGGTCCCCGACCGGCACGTACACCGCGGCGTGCTCCCGCACGGTGACGTACAGGCAGGGGCGCGTCTCGCCGTCGACCCGGAACGTGGTGCGCACGACGGGCGCGACGTCCACCTCCTCGACGATCGCGCGCATCGCGGCGCGGTACTCCTGGTAGGAGTCGAGGAAGTCGTCGTCGCCGGGGGTGTCCGAGTGCAGCGGCGCGGCGAGCGCACCGCTGAGCGCGGTGCGGGCGATGTCCTCGGCCTGCTCGTCGTGCGCGGCCCGCACCCGCAGCGTCTCGACGTCGAGCGTCTCGCCCGTGAACGACACGTAGGAGCGCAGGAAGCGCTCCTCGGCCGGGTCGTGCGCGCCGTGACCGGCGCCCGTCAGCGTCTCCTCGTCGAGGTCGAGGCCCCAGGTGAGCGGGTCGTCGACCTCCGCGACGGCGCCGTGGAACCGGGCGACCACCTGCTCCCACGACGCGGCCGAGCCCGCGGGCCGTGCTCCTCGCTCGTCCGCGTCCGGTGCGGGTGTGTCCTCCGGCGGCTGGTCCGGTTGGTGCATCGCTCTTCGCCACCCTTCTGGACGTCGTGCGGGGCGCACTCCCGAGCCTGCCCGTGGCGCGGGCCGCGGTCAACGCCTCGGGCGCGTGTCGGACCGGGTGATCTCCTGCGTCGTGCCACCGGACCGTGCGGCAGGTCACGGTCCGACCCCTCTTTCACGCCCCTGGCGAACAACGGCATACGGAGGGGGTGCGGCTCGTTCGGACCACATAGAGTCAATGCGGTCAGGCTTGTACCCGTCGTCCGGCGGGCAGGTGTACGCCGCTCACGAGGAGCAGCACATGTTCGAGAGATTCACAGACCGAGCCCGTCGGGTCGTCGTCCTCGCCCAGGAAGAGGCGCGGATGCTCAACCACAACTACATCGGCACCGAGCACATCCTCCTCGGCCTCATCCACGAGGGCGAGGGTGTCGCGGCCAAGGCGCTGGAGTCCCTCGGGATCTCCCTCGACGGCGTCCGCACCCAGGTGACCGAGATCATCGGCGAGGGCCAGCAGGCCCCGAGCGGGCACATCCCGTTCACGCCGCGCGCCAAGAAGGTGCTCGAGCTGTCGCTGCGCGAGGCGCTCCAGCTCGGCCACAACTACATCGGCACCGAGCACATCCTGCTCGGCCTCATCCGCGAGGGCGAGGGCGTCGCCGCCCAGGTCCTGACGAAGATGGGCGCCGACCTCAACAAGGTGCGCCAGCAGGTCATCCAGCTCCTGTCCGGCTACCAGGGCAAGGAGCCGGTCGCCGCCGGCGGCCCCACCGAGGGCCAGCCGTCGGGCTCGGCCGTGCTCGACCAGTTCGGGCGCAACCTCACCCAGGCCGCGCGCGAGGGCAAGCTCGACCCGGTCATCGGGCGCAGCCTCGAGATCGAGCGCGTCATGCAGGTCCTGAGCCGCCGCACCAAGAACAACCCCGTCCTCATCGGCGAGCCCGGCGTCGGCAAGACGGCCGTCGTCGAGGGTCTCGCCCAGGACATCGTCCGTGGCGACGTCCCCGAGACGCTGAAGGACAAGCAGCTCTACACGCTCGACCTCGGCGCGCTCGTGGCCGGGTCGCGCTACCGCGGTGACTTCGAGGAGCGCCTCAAGAAGGTGCTCAAGGAGATCCGCACGCGCGGCGACATCATCCTCTTCATCGACGAGATCCACACCCTCGTCGGGGCGGGTGCCGCCGAGGGCGCGATCGACGCCGCGAGCATCCTCAAGCCGATGCTCGCGCGCGGCGAGCTGCAGACCATCGGCGCGACGACGCTCGACGAGTACCGCAAGCACGTCGAGAAGGACCCGGCCCTGGAGCGGCGCTTCCAGCCCATCCAGGTCGCCGAGCCGTCGCTCACGCACGCCATCGAGATCCTCAAGGGCCTGCGCGACCGCTACGAGGCGCACCACCGCGTGTCCATCACGGACTCCGCGCTCGTCTCCGCGGCCACGCTCGCGGACCGGTACATCAACGACCGGTTCCTCCCGGACAAGGCGATCGACCTCATCGACGAGGCGGGCGCGCGCCTGCGCATCCGCCGCATGACGGCCCCGCCGGAGCTCAAGGAGCTCGACGAGGAGATCGCCGAGGCGCGTCGCGAGAAGGAGTCCGCGATCGACGCGCAGGACTTCGAGAAGGCCGCCGGCCTGCGCGACAAGGAGAAGCAGCTCACCGCGAAGCGCGCCGACAAGGAGAAGGCGTGGAAGTCCGGTGACCTGGACACCGTCGCGGAGGTGGACGAGGAGCTGATCGCCGAGGTCCTGGCCATGGCCACGGGCATCCCGGTCTTCAAGCTCACCGAGGAGGAGTCCAGCCGCCTGCTCCACATGGAGGACGAGCTGCACAAGCGCGTCGTCGGCCAGGAGGCCGCGATCAAGGCGCTGTCGCAGGCCATCCGCCGTACGCGTGCGGGCCTCAAGGACCCGAAGCGCCCCGGTGGGTCGTTCATCTTCGCCGGCCCCACGGGCGTCGGGAAGACGGAGCTGGCCAAGGCGCTCGCCGAGTTCCTCTTCGGGGACGAGGACGCGCTCATCCAGCTCGACATGTCGGAGTTCTCCGAGAAGCACACCGTCTCGCGGCTGTTCGGCTCGCCCCCCGGCTACGTCGGGTACGACGAGGGTGGTCAGCTCACGGAGAAGGTGCGGCGCAAGCCGTTCTCGGTCGTCCTGTTCGACGAGGTGGAGAAGGCCCACGCGGACATCTTCAACTCGCTCCTGCAGATCCTCGAGGACGGTCGTCTGACCGACTCGCAGGGCCGGGTCGTGGACTTCAAGAACACCGTCATCATCATGACGACCAACCTCGGCACGCGGGACATCGCCAAGGGCGTCCAGACCGGCTTCAACGCCGGCGGCGACCTGGTCACGTCCTACGAGCGCATGAAGGCGAAGGTCAACGACGAGCTCAAGCAGCACTTCCGGCCTGAGTTCCTCAACCGCGTCGACGACGTGGTGGTCTTCCCGCAGCTCTCGCAGAACGAGATCATCCAGATCGTCGACCTGATGATCGCCCGTCTCGACGCCCGCCTGCGGGACAAGGACATGGGCATCGAGCTCACGCAGCCCGCGAAGCAGCTCCTCGCCGAGAAGGGCTACGACCCGGTCCTGGGTGCTCGTCCGCTGCGCCGCGCGATCCAGCGCGACATCGAGGACGTGCTCTCCGAGAAGATCCTGTTCGGCGAGCTCAAGGCCGGCGAGATCGTCCTGGTCGACGCCGAGGGCGAGGGCCTGCTCGGGGAGTTCACCTTCCGGGGTGTCTCGAAGGGCGAGCACGACCGCGGCCCGGTGAGCGTGGGCGCGGCCGCCGCGCTCGACGCCCCCACCGGCGTCTCGGTCCGCGACCTGCCCCCGACGGGCGAGCTGCAGGCCGGCGCGGAGTGACGCGCTCCTGAACGCCTGACACACGGGCCCCGATCCTCCTCCGGGAGGGTCGGGGCCCGTCGTCGTCCCGGCACCCCGCGCCCGCCGAGCAGGCGGTCGTGGCGCGTCCGGGGCGCCTGACGCGCCACCGCCGCCTGCTCGGCCGGCACGGACCACCTGGTCGGCCGGTCGGGCGGCGTTGCACGGCGTTACGTCCGTCCTTCTCGTGGGACAGGAGTCGACGCCCCTTTCGGGGGTGTGCGCTCGCTGGCACAGTCGCCGGCATGCAGACGACACCGGGGGGCCTCGTCGCCCTCCCCGCCACCGACGCCGGGCACGTGCCCGGCCTCGCGTGTCGTCGCGCCCTGCGTGCGCGCCTGCGCCGTCGGGCCGCGTGTCGTCCGACCTCGTGCCGCTGAGCACCTCGCCGCACCGACCGACGGCCGCCCCGGGCCGCCGTCGGGCCGTCCCACCACCTCCCGCGCGCGGCACCCGTGCGCCCTCGTGCGCTCTCGCGCGCTCTCCCTGAGAGGACCCGTCATGCCTGCTTCCCCGCTCCGTCGCTCGTCCGCACCACCCGGTCGCCGGAGGGCGACGGCCGTCGCGCTCGGTCTCGTCGCGCTCCTGGCCGCCGGGGCGTGCAGCACCGCCGAGGCGTCCGGGGGCGGCGACCCGGCCGACGGCGGCACGCTCGCCCCGGACGCCGAGCTGCCCACCGAGGTCCCGGAGGGCACGGTCCTGCGGGTCGGCGACCCGACGACGCAGAAGGCGTTCGAGCTCGCGGGCGACGACCTGGACAGCGACTTCCCGTTCGACATCGAGTGGGCCAACGTCTCGGGCGGCCCGGCGACGACGGAGGCGTTCCGTGCCGGGTCGCTCGACGTCGGGGCCGTCGCCGAGATCCCGCCGATCCACGCGACGTGGACGGGACTGGACGTGCAGGTCTACGCGTCCGTCTACCGCGAGAACTGGGAGGAGGCGCCGGTCTACGAGTTCGCAGGGGCGCCGGGGGTCGAGCTCGACTCGCTCGAGGACTTCCGCGGCCACCGCATCGCGTTCAGCCCGGGACAGGCGCAGGGCGCGATCGTGCTCAAGGCCCTCCAGGAGGCCGGGCTCACGCAGGACGACGTCGAGCTCGTCGAGCTCCCGAGCACGGGCGACGTGTACTCGACGGCCCTCGCGGCGGGCGAGGTCGACGTCGCACCGCTGGGAGGCACGCAGCTCTTCCGGTACCTCTCGACGTACGAGGCCGACGGCGCGACGTCGGTCGAGCACCACCTGCGCGACGACGCGTCGCACCTGTACGGCCCGACCGAGGTCGTGCGCGACCCGGCCAGGGCGGCGGCGCTGCGCGAGTACGTCGCCGCGTGGGCGGCGGCGAAGATCTGGGTCGCGGAGCACCCCGAGGAGTGGAAGCAGGGGTACTACATCGAGGACCAGGGGCTGAGCGAGGAGGACGCGCAGTACCTCGTCGACCACGCGCCGGTCCCGGACGTCCCGTCCGACCTCACCGCGGGCATCGAGCGCACGCAGGCGACGGTCGACCTGCTCGCGACGGAGCTCGACGAGCAGCCGCTCGACGCGGCCGACCTGTTCGACGTGCGCTTCGGCCCGGTCGCGGGCGAGGCGGCGGAAGCCGCGCGGGACGGGGGCGCGCCGTGAGCGCCGCGGTCGTCGACCGGGTCGACGTCGCCGTCTCGCGGGTCGACGCCGCGCCGTCGACCCCGGCGGACGTCCGACCGCGCGGCACGCGCCTCGGGCTCGGCCGGCCGGTCCCGCTCGCGGCGCTCGTCGGGGTCACGCTCCTCGCGCTCGTCTGGTCGGTGGGGTCCGCGACGGGGCTCGTCGACCCGCGCGTGCTCTCCGCGCCGTGGACGGTCGTGGCGACGGGCGCGGAGCTCGTCGCGAACGGCAAGCTCGGGGCGCACCTCGGCGTCTCCCTGACGCGCGCCGCGCTCGGGCTCGCGGCCGGCATCGTCGCGGGCGTCGTGCTCGCGCTGGCCGCCGGGCTGAGCCGGGTGGGCGACGCGGTGCTCGACGGCCCGATCCAGGTCAAGCGCGCGATCCCCAACCTCGCGCTCCTGCCGCTGCTCATCCTGTGGTTCGGCATCGGCGAGGAGATGAAGGTCATCACCATCGCGCTCGGCGTGTTCATCCCCATCTACCTGCACACGCACAACGGCCTGCGGGCGATCGACAGCCGCTACGTCGAGCTCGCCGAGACGGTGCAGCTGTCGCGGTGGCAGTTCGTGCGCCGCGTCATCCTGCCCGGCGCGCTGCCCGGGTTCTTCCTCGGGCTGCGGTTCGCGGTCACGGGGTCGATGCTCGCGCTCGTCGTCGTCGAGCAGGTCAACGCGACGGCCGGCATCGGCTACATGATGGAGCTCGCCCGGACGTACGGGCAGACGGAGATCATCCTCGTCGGCCTCGTGGTCTACGGCGTGCTGGGCTACTCCGCGGACCTCGCCGTCCGCCTCCTGCAGAGGAGGGTGCTCTCGTGGCGGCGCACGCTGGAGGACTGACCGCGCCGGAGGCCCGCCCGACGACGCCGGGCGCGGCCGTGCAGGTCCGCTCGCTCGTGCGGTCGTACGGGGAGCAGCGCGTCCTCGACGGACTCGACCTCACCGTGGACGACGGCGAGTTCGTCGCGATCCTGGGCCGGTCCGGCTCGGGCAAGAGCACGCTCCTGCGCGCGCTCGCCGCGCTCGACCACGGGGTCGCGGGCTCGGGCGAGGTCGTCGTGCCGGACCAGGTGTCCGTCGTCTTCCAGGACTCCAGGCTGCTCCCGTGGGCGCGCGTGCTGGACAACGTGGTGCTCGGGCTCGACGCCGGCGGGCGCGGCCGGAGCGCCGCGCGGGACGCCGGCCGCGCGAGCCTCGCGGAGGTGGGCCTGGCCGGGCGCGAGCGCGCGTGGCCGAACGAGCTGTCGGGCGGCGAGCAGCAGCGCGTGTCGCTCGCCCGCTCGCTCGTCCGCTCGCCGCGGCTCCTGCTCGCCGACGAGCCCTTCGGCGCGCTCGACGCCCTGACGCGCATCCGGATGCACGCCCTGCTGCGCGACCTGTGCGCGCGGCACCGGCCCGCCGTCCTGCTCGTGACGCACGACGTGGACGAGGCGATCGTCCTCGCGGACCGCGTCGTCGTGCTGGACGAGGGACGGATCGCGGCCGAGCGCCGCACCGACCGGAGCTACGGCCCCACCGAGGCCCGCGACCCCGCGGACCCCCGCTTCGCCCGGCTCCGCACCGAGCTGCTCGACGCGCTCGGCGTCGTCCGCGACGCCCCGACGACCTCCGACCGGAAGGACACCGCCGCATGACCCGCCACGCCTCCTCGGGCCACCGACCCGGGCACCTGCACCTCAACGCGTTCCTCATGAGCACGGGCCACCACGAGGCGTCGTGGCGCCTGCCCGAGAGCGACCCGTCGTGGACGTCGACGAACATCGCGCACCTGCAGCGCCTCGCGCAGGTCGCGGAGGCGGGGAAGCTCGACTCGATCTTCTTCGCGGACGGCCCCGGGCTGCGGTCCGACGTCGGGCGCCGCCCCGCGGGCTCGCTCGACCCGCTCATCGTGCTGACGGCGATCGCGACCGTGACCGAGCGCATCGGGCTCATCGCGACGGCGTCGACCACGTACAACTCGCCCTACAACCTCGCGCGCCGCTTCGCGTCGATCGACCACGTCTCGGGCGGCCGCGCCGGATGGAACGTCGTCACGACGGCCGGGCCGGAGATCGCACGCAACTTCGGGCTCGACGACCAGCCGGCGCACGCCGTGCGGTACGAGCGCGCGGCGGAGTTCCTCGACGTCGCGTTCCGGCTCTGGGACTCGTGGGAGGACGACGCCGTGCTCGCCGACAAGGCCGCGGGCGTCTGGGCGGACCCGGCCAAGATCCACGCGCCCGCGCACGTCGGCACCCACTTCTCCGTGCACGGCGCGCTCACGACGCCGCGCTCGCCGCAGGCGCGCCCGCTCGTCGTGCAGGCCGGGTCGTCCGAGGACGGCAAGGACCTCGCCGCGCGCTATGCGGAGGCCGTGTTCACCGCGCACCAGACGCTCGGCGACGCCCGCGCGTTCTACGCCGACCTCAAGGCCCGTGCGGTCGCCGTCGGCCGGGACGCCGACACGGTGAAGATCCTGCCGGGCATCGTCCCCGTCATCGGGTCCACCGAGACGGAGGCGCTCGCGCGGGAGCGCGAGCTCGACGAGCTCATCGTCCCCGAGTACGCGCGCGCCCAGCTCGCGAAGACGCTGCGGCTCGCGCCCGAGGACCTGCCGCTCGACCGCGAGCTGCCCGACGGCCTGCCCACCGAGGACGAGATCGAGGGGGCCAAGAGCCGGTACACGCTGATCGTCGAGCTCGCGCGCCGCGAGCGGCTCACGGTGCGCCAGCTCATCGGGCGGCTCGGCGGCGGGCGGGGGCACCGCACGTTCGCGGGCACGCCCGAGCAGGTCGCCGACGCGATCCAGGACTGGTACGACGCCGAGGCCGCCGACGGGTTCAACATCATGCCCGCGGTGCTGCCGTCGGGGCTCGAGCAGTTCGTCGAGCACGTGCTGCCCGTGCTGCGCGAGCGCGGCCTGTTCCGCACGGAGTACGAGGGCCGGACGCTGCGCGAGCACTACGGGCTCGAACGACCCGCGAACCGCTACACGGACGCGGCCCCCGCCGGGACGTCGTCCGACGGCGGGGCGCGAGTCGTCGAGGGGGCCTTCGCATGAGCGCGGAGCACCTCTGGTACATCCCGAACCAGGTGCGGCCCGGGCACCGCGGCGACGACACGGCCGAGGACCACAACAGCCTCGACACCCTGACGAGCCACGCGCACGCCCTGGAACGCCACGGGTTCGCGGGCGCGCTGCTCGGGACGAGCTGGGGGCGTCCCGACACGTTCACGGTCGCGACGGCGCTCGCGGCCCGGACCACGACGTTCGAGCCGCTCGTCGCGATCCGGCCCGGGTTCTGGCGGCCCGCCCACTTCGCGTCCGCCGCCGCGACGCTCGACCACCTGAGCGGCGGTCGGCTGCGCGTCAACATCGTCTCCGGGACCGACGGGCAGGAGGCCTACGGCGACGGTGAGGCCGACCCGGCGCACCGCTACGCCCGCACGCGCGAGTTCCTGCAGATCGTCCGCAGGCTGTGGACGCAGGAGGAGGTCACGTACGCGGGCGAGCACTTCTCCGTGACGCGCTCGTCGCTGGGACCGAGGCCCGTCGTCCGCGGCGAGCGCGCCCACCCGCGGATCTACTTCGGCGGCGCCTCGGAGGCGGCGGAGCGCGTCGCGGCGACCGAGGCCGACGTCCAGCTCTTCTGGGGCGAGCCGCTCGACGGGATCGCGGAGCGCATCGACCGGCTGAGGCGGTTGAGCGTCGACCTGGGTCGTGAGCACGCACCGCTCGAGTTCGGGCTGCGCGTCACGACGTTCGTGCGCGACACCACCGAGGAGGCGTGGGCCGACGCCGAGGCGAAGGTCGCGCAGCTCGCGGCCCGGTCGCCGGAGCGCGAGGCGTGGTCGGCCCGCGACCGGGGGCGCAGCGCCGCCGTCGGGCAACAGCGCCTGCTCGACCTGGCCGAGCGGGGCGAGGTGCTCGACGACAACCTGTGGACCGCCCCGGGCCGGTTCGGCGGCGGGGGAGCGGGCACGACGTGGCTCGTCGGCTCCGCGGAGGACGTCGCGAAGTCGCTGCGGCGCTACGAGGACCTCGGCGTGACGCACTTCGTGCTCTCCGACACCCCGTACCTGCGGGAGATCGAGCGCCAGGGCACCCAGCTCCTCCCGCTGCTGCGCCCCTGACGGCCACCGCGGCCCCGATCGACCCGTGCGTCGTGAGGTCGACCCGCTGCGGGTCGATCTCCGACGCGCGGGTCGACCTCGTGCCCGCGGAAATCCCCGCGCGGACGCGCCCCGGCCCGGAGTACCGTCCGGGACGTGGACCAGAGCCGGCTCGACGCCCTCACCGCCCGCCTGCGCGCCGCGGGGTGCGTCTTCGCGGAGGACGAGGCCGCGCTCCTCGCCGAGCGGGCCGACGACGCCGCGCACCTCGAGGCGCTCGTCGCGCGCCGGGTCGCGGGCGAGCCGCTCGAGCACGTCCTCGGGTACGTGGACTTCCACGGGCTGAGGGTCGCC
Organism: Sphaerisporangium cinnabarinum; assembly: GCA_003052455.1. Lineage (GTDB taxonomy): Bacteria > Actinomycetota > Actinomycetes > Actinomycetales > Cellulomonadaceae > Cellulosimicrobium > Cellulosimicrobium cinnabarinum. Next base: position 14,485 of record QAPD01000033.1, read on the forward strand.
GTCGACCCGGGGGTGTTCGTGCCGCGACAGCGCACCACGCTGCTCGTCGACGAGGCGGTCGCGCTCGGGCGACGGGCGAGGCGCCCGGCGCAGCTGTCCGACGGCGGCCCGGGCAGCGGCCCCGGCGGTCGTCGGGAGGGTGGCCCAGACGGCCGGACGGTCGTCGTCGACCTGTGCTGCGGCGCCGGGGCGCTGGGGCTCGCGACCGCGGTGGGCCTCGGCGGCGCGGAGGCTGTCGCGCTGCACGCGAGCGACGTGGACCCGGCTGCGGTCGCGTGCGCGGCGCGCAACGTCGCGGCCGTCGGCGGGACCGCGTCCGCGGGCGACCTGTTCGACCCGCTGCCGCCCGGTCTGCGCGGCCGGGTCGACCTGCTCCTCGCCAACGTGCCGTACGTGCCGACGACCGAGATCCCGCTCCTGCCGCGCGAGGCACGCGACCACGAGGCGCACGTCGCCCTCGACGGCGGCGGCGACGGGCTGGACGTGCTGCGCCGCGTCGCGGCCGAGGCGCCCGCCTGGCTCGCCCCCGGCGGCCACCTGCTCACCGAGTCCGGCGAGCGTCAGGCGGCGGGCGCCGTCGCGGTGCTCGGCCGCGCCGGGCTGGTCCCGCGCGTCGTCCGGGACGACGAGATCGGCGCGACGATCGTCGTCGGGACGCTCCCCGCCGAGACGTGAGAAGTGGCCCCCGGGACGCGCCTGCGAGGGGCCATTTCTCACGTCTCGTCAGACTTCCGCACGCGCCGGTGGCGCCGGTCGAGCTCGCCGGGGTGAGGCTTACGCCGAGGCGGGCCGCAGCAGCGCGCGGATCTCCTTCTCGGCCTGCGTGGGCGTGAGCGCGCGGCAGCCGAGCGACTCCCAGTGCCGCACGAGCGCGGGCTCGGCGCGCAGCAGCGCCCACCCGCGCCGGAACAGCGTGAGCGGCGGCTTGCGCATCTCGGCGAGGTCGCGCAGGAGGCGGAACCAGAACGTCACGAGCCGGGGGCGGTACAGGCAGATCGCGTCGGCCAGGACGTCCTGCGCGCGGCAGGCCGCGACGATCTCCGCCGCGAAGATGCCCTCGGCGAGCACGACGCGCGAGCCCGTCACGTCGACGTGGGTCGTGCCGGTGCGGTGCGACGTCGGGATGTCGTAGACCGGCACGTCGGCGTGGCCCGTGCGTGCGAGGTCGACGAGCGCCGCGACCGCACCCTCGGCGTCCCACGAGCGGGGGTCGTCCCAGTCCACGATGCCGAAGCGCTGCGGCAGGTCGGGGTGGTCGTGGTCGAGGTAGAAGTCGTCGAGCGCGACGACCGGGAGCCCGAGCCGACGGGTGAGCGACGTCTTGCCCGACCCCGACGCACCGGTGAGCAGCACGATCCGCGTCGGGACCTCGCGCGACCCCGGCGGGAGGTCGAACAGCGCCGGGTCCCCGGCGGGTCCGGTCGGCACCGGGTCGGTCCGGGTGGCGGCGTCGGTGGGACCGCCGTCGGCGTCGTGCTGAGGGTCGCTCACGGGACACCATTCTCGCAGCGTCCGGCGGGAGCCTCGGGGCGGGCCGTCGGCAGCGGCGCGTACCCTTCCCCGGTGACCCCTCCGGACCCCGCCGCCCTCCTCGCCCGCGACGCCCTCGACCGCCTCGACCGCTGGGAGCCCGTGGATCCCCGTCAGGGGGCGCTCGCGGCGGAGTACCGCGCGTTCGTCCGCGGCGACGCCGGGCCGCGCGCCGAGGCGGTACGGCGCGACGGCGGTCCGCAGCATCTCACCGCAAGCTGCTTCGTGCTCAGCCCCGGGCTCGACCGCGTGCTGCTGTGCTTCCACCGCAAGGGCCGGTTCTGGGTCCAGGTGGGCGGCCACACCGAGCCGGAGGACACGACGCTCGCCGGTGCCGCCTACCGCGAGGCGCGCGAGGAGAGCGGCATCGAGGACCTCGTGCCGTTCGACCCGGACCCCGAGCCGGGCGTCCCGCTCGCCGCGGACCCCGAGCCGGGTGCGGAGTCCGTGGTCGGGGCCGGCGCCGCGCCGTCCGCCCCGGTGGACGTGCACCGGCACGACCTGGCCGCGGCGTTCGGCACCTGCCGGACGCACTGGGACGTCGGGTTCGTCGCGTTCGCCGATCCGGACGCGCGCACGGCCGTCAGCGACGAGAGCGAGGACGTCGCGTGGTTCCCGGTGGACGCGCTGCCGCCCGGCACGCCCGACGACTTCCCCGTCCGCCTGGCGACGGTCCTCGCGGAGGTGCGGCACCGCCGTCGGGCAGGCCTCCCCACGAGGTAGAGCCCTGGTCGCGCGAGGTAGAGCCCTGGTCGTGACCAGAGCGCTACCTCGGCGAACCGGTGCTCTACCTCGGCGGGGCGAGGACGACGTGCAGGGTGCGGGGCCCGTGCACGCCCTCGACGCGGGAGAGCTCGATGTCGCTCGTCGCGCTGGGTCCGCTGATCCACGTCTGCGGACGCCCGGGGTGCGCGGCGAGCAGGCGCACGGCCTCGGGCACGGACTGCACCACCTGGTCCGTGCGCACGACGCACACGTGCAGGTCGGGGACGAGCGTGATCGCGCGGCGGCCCTGGTCGGGCTCGCCGTCGAGCACGATCGTGCCGGTGTCGCCGATCGCGACGCGCGCCGCGGTGACGACGGCGTCCGTGCGGTCGAGCTCGTCGGGCGTGCGCGGGTCGTCGCGCGCGTCCCGCACGACGGCGGTCCCGGCGCCCAGCCCCGCGAGCCACGCCGCGTCGAGACCGGCCGGGACGACGACGGACGTCGCGTCGGCGAGCAGGTCGCCGACGACCGTGGCCACGTCCGCCGACGTCTCCGCGCTGTGCACGTGCGCCCGGTAGTCGACGAGCCGGTCGACGAGCACGTCCACGACCTCGGACGACCCGGGGGCGAGCTCGCCGTGCTCGCGGTAGGCGCGCGCAATGCCCGACGCCGCGGGCCCGCCCGTCGCCGTCGGCCCGCCGAGCGCCGTACGGACGCGGGCGAGGACGTCGTCGCGCGCGCTCACCGGTCCTCGCCTCCCTCGGTGCGGGGCTCGTCGGACGGGCGGTCGCGCCACCAGTCGCGGAAGGTCTGCTTCGCGGGCGCCGGGAGGTCGCGCGAGCGGGTCCACGCGGACGCGGGCGGCGGGAGGGTCGAGATCCGGCCCTTCGGCCCCGCGACCAGGCGCCCGACCCCCGCCGCCTTCTCCGCGAGCTCGAACCGCCGCGCGTCGGACATGACGAACGACGCCGCCTTCATCGCGGCGCCCCACCCGGTGGGGCGGCCACGGTCGGCGTCGACCTCGCGCGCCCGCAGCTCCACGAGGATCGACGGGATGTCGATCTTCACCGGGCACACCTCGTAGCACGCGCCGCACAGCGTCGAGGCGTAGGGGAGGGACGCGTTCGGGTCGTGGTGGCCGGAGAGGCCGCCGGAGGACTTGGTGAGCTGCGGCGTGAGGATCGCGCCGATCGGGCCGGGGTACACCGACCCGTACGCGTGGCCGCCCACCCGCTCGTACACCGGGCACACGTTGAGGCACGCGGAGCAGCGGATGCAGTGCAGCGCGGCCCGCCCGACCTCGTCGGCGAGGACGTCGGTGCGCCCGTTGTCGAGCAGGACGAGGTGGAACTCCTGCGGGCCGTCGCCGGGCGTGACGCCCGTCCACAGGGACGTGTACGGGTTCATGCGCTCGCCTGTGGACGACCGCGGCAGGAGCTGGAGGAACACCTCCAGGTCCGTGTACGTGGGCACGACCTTCTCGATCCCCATGACGGTGATGAGTGTCTCGGGGAGCGTGAGGCACATGCGCCCGTTGCCCTCGGACTCGACGACGGTCAGCGTCCCCGTGTCCGCGACGCCGAAGTTCGCCCCGCTGATCGCGACCTTCGCCGAGAGGAACTTGCGGCGCAGGTGGGCGCGCGCGGCCATCGCGAGCTCGCGCGGGACGTCCGACAGGTCGGGCGGGGCGTCGCCCATGCGGGCGAGGAAGATCTCGCGGATCTCCGCCCGGTTGCGGTGGATCGCGGGCACGAGGATGTGCGACGGCATGTCGTCGGCGAGCTGCACGATGAGCTCCGCGAGGTCCGTCTCGTACGCCGCGATCCCCTCGGCGGCGAGCGCCTCGTTGAGCCCCGTCTCCTGCGTCGCCATGGACTTCACCTTGACGACCTCGTCGACGCCCTTGGCCTTCACGAGGTCCGCGACGATCCGGTTCGCCTCGTCCGCGTCGCGCGCCCAGTGCACGACGCCGCCGCGCGCCACGACGTTGCGCTCCAGCTCCTCGAGGAGCTCGGGCAGGCGTGCCATGACGTCGGTCTTGATCGCGGAGCCGGCGTCGCGCAGCGCCTCCCAGTCCGGCACCTCGCCGACGACGGCCGCGCGCTTGGCCCGGATGGTCGACGTCGCGTGCGCGAGGTTGCGCCGCAGCTGCGTGTTCTGGAGCGCCTCGCGCGCCGCGTCGGGGAACGACCCGCCCCAGCGCAGCGGGGCGTCCGGGTGCGGGACGTCGCCGAACGCGTCCGACGCCGCGCCCGCACCCGCCGAGGTGCCGTGGCCGCCCGGGTGGGCGACGTCGTCGGGCAGGGTGCGCGCGCTGCGCCGGACGGGCAGGCCGAGGAACGTGCGGCTCACCGGGCACCCCCGCGCGTCGACGGGCCGACCCCGGCGGGGGCGGGCGTGTCCTTCGTGGACGCGAGGATCTCCGCGAGGTGCAGCGTGCGGACGCCCGCGCGGATGCGCGACAGGCCGCCGCCGATGTGCATGAGGCACGACGCGTCGCCCGCGGTGAGGACCTCGGCGCCCGTCGCCTTCACGTGCGTCATCTTGTCGGCGAGCATCGCCGTCGACGTCTCCGCGTTCTTCAGCGCGAAGGTGCCGCCGAACCCGCAGCACGCCTCCGCCGCGGGCAGCTCGACGAGGTCGATGCCCTCGACCGCGCGCAGGAGGCGCAGCGGCTTGTCGCCGACGTGGAGCATGCGCAGCGAGTGGCACGTCGGGTGGTAGGTGACCCGGTGGGGGAAGTAGGCGCCGACGTCGGTCACGCCGAGCACGTCGACGAGCAGCTCGGACAGCTCGTACGTCTTCGCGGCGACCGCGTCGGCGGTGCGCGCGAGGTCGTCGAGCCCGGCCCGTCGGCAGACCATCCCCTGCTGGTGCCGCACGGACCCCGTGCAGGACCCGGACGGGACGACGACGGCGTCCCACTCGCCGTCGAGCACGGGGGAGAACGCCTCGACGTGGTTGCGCACCACGGGGACCGCCTCGTCGAGGTACCCGGTGTTGACGTGCATCTGTCCGCAGCAGGTCTGCCGCTCGGGGAAGAACACCTCGTGGCCGAGGCGCTCGAGGAGGAGGGCGGTGGCGCGCGGTGCCTGGGGGAACATCACGTCGCCGATGCAGGTCGCGGTGAGGGCTATGCGCATCAGGGCTCCGGGGAGGCGAGTCGGGTCCAGTCTCGCCGGGCCGCGTCGTCGCCGCCTGCCGAGACCGCCGCGGTGAGGCGCCGCGGCTGTGGTCTGACCACAGGCCGTCCACTGTAGACCACGACGGCTGCGTGGTCTGACCACAGCGCGCCGGGGTCGCCTACCCTGAGCGGGTGCGCACCCACGAACGCGTCCTCGCCCGCATCGAGGCGGACCTCGCCGCGGGCCGCTGGGCGCTCGGCGAGCGCCTCCCGGCCGAGCGCGCGCTCGCCGAGGAGCTCGGTGTCTCGCGCCCCTCGGTGCGCGAGGCGCTCCGCGTGCTCGAGGCCATGGGCATCGTGCGCACCGCCGTGGGCTCCGGGCCCGACGCCGGCGCGACCGTCGTCGACCGGCCCGCCGCGGGACTGGGAGCGGCCGTGCGCCTGCACGTCGCGTCCGGGACGCTCGCGGTGCGCGACGTCGTCGAGACGCGCGTCCTGCTCGAGACGTGGGCCGTCCGCGCGGCGGGGGACCGGGGCGCCGAGGACGGCGAGGAGGTCGTGGCGACGCTCGCGGAGGCCCGCGCCCTGCTCGACCGCATGGACGACCCGGCGCTGCCCGCCGCCGACTTCCGCGAGCTCGACGCGACGTTCCACGTGCTGCTCGTCCGGCTCGCGGGCAACGCGCTCGTCGAGGCCGTCATGACCGGGCTGCGCGGCGCGATCGAGTCGTACGTCGCCGCGGGCAGCGCGGCGCTGCCGTCGTGGGAGCGGACCGCCGCGCGCCTGCGCGCCGAGCACCGCGCCGTGCTCTCCGCCGTCGCGGAGGGCGACGGCGAGCGCGCGGCCCGCGAGGTGCGTGCCCACATCGAGGGGTTCTACGCCGAGACGGGCCTCTGAGCGGACCGTCGCGCGCCCCGCGCGGGGTGCCTGACGGCTAGGTCTGTCTCGCGCGGGGCAGGTCGCCCAGGCGGCGTTCCAGGAGGCGGCGGTCGCCCTCGCGGTCGACGAGCGCGAGGGCACGGCGCAGGTCGACGGCAGCGTCCGTGGGGCGCCCGGCCCGGACGAGCAGCTCGGCGCGGACGGCGGGCAGCAGGTGGTACTCCGCGAGCGCCGGCTCGTCCGCGACGGCGTCCAGCGCGGCCAGCCCCGCCTCGGCGCCGCGCACCTCCGCGACCGCGACCGCGCGGTTGAGCGCGACGACGGGCGAGCCGGTGAGGTCGAGCAGGACGTCGTAGAGGCCGAGGATCTGGGGCCAGTCGGTCGCGGCCGCGTCGGTGGCCTCGTCGTGGAGCGCCGCGACGGCGGCCTGCACCTGGTACGGCCCGGGCCGCCCGACGGCGAGCGCCGCGTCGAGCTCGGCCAGGCCCTCGGCGATCTCGTCGTGCCGCCAGCGGGCGCGGTCCTGCTCGGCCAGGGTCCGCGTGACGCCGTCGGGGCCCACGCGCTCGTCGCGGCGCGCGTGCTGGAGCAGCAGCAGGGCGAGCAGGCCGCGCGCCTCGGGCTCGTCGTCGAGCAGGCGCGCGGTGAGGCGGGCGAGCCGGACGGCGGCGTCGGCGAGCGCGCGCCGCTCGGCCGAGCCCGCGACGGCGTCGGCGGGCTCCGCCCACGCGTCGTACCCCTCGGTGAACAGCACGTACAGCACCGCGAGGACGCCCTCGACGCGCTCGGCCCGCAGCGCGGCCGGCGGCACCCGGAAGGTCATGCCGGTCGCGCGGATGCGGCGCTTGGCCCGGACCAGGCGCTGCGCCATCGTCGCCTCGGGGACGAGGAAGGCGCGCGCGACCTGGGCGGTCGTCATGCCGGTCAGCGACCGCAGGGTGAGCGCGACCCGCGCCTCGGCGGGCAGCGCCGGGTGGCAGCACGTGAAGAGCAGGCGCACGAGGTCGCCGTCCGGGTCGTCGGCGTCCCAGCCGTCGTCGTCGAGGCCGCGCGCGACCTGGTCGAGCACGGGATCCGCTGCCCGGCCCCCGCCCCGGTGACGCGGGTCGACGCGCTCGCCCAGGCGGCCCGCCGCGGCGACCTGCTCGGCCTCGACCCGACGACGGCGCAGCACGTCGATCGCGTGGCGGCGCGCGGTCGTCGTCAGCCACGCGCCGGGACGCTCGGGCACGCCGTCGCGGCCCCACGTCCGCAGCGCCGCGGCGAACGCCTCCTGCGCGGACTCCTCGGCCAGGTCGAGGTCGCCCGTGCTGCGCGCGACGGCGCCGAGGACGCGTCCCCACTCGGTGCGGAACGCGTCCTCGACGGGGTCCGTCGCGGGCGTCAGCTCAGGACCCGTCGAGGTCCAGCGGCCACGCGGGGTGCAGCTCGATCGCGCCGCCGTACGCCATGGGGTGCTCGGACGCGATGGCGATCGCGGTGTCCAGGTCGGGGGCCTCGAGGACGTCGAAGCCCGCGATCGACTCCTTCGTCTCGGAGAACGGCCCGTCCGTGACGAGCACCTTTCCGCCCCGGACCCGCACGCCCACGGCGTCCTCGGGCGGGCGCAGCCGGTCGCCGACCACCGCGGCGCCGCTGCCGTAGTGCCGCCCGACCCACTCCTCGATCGGGGCCGCGGCCTCGGCCTCCTCGGGCCGCAGCCCCGGGTCGTCCGGGGTGCCGAGCACGAGCATGAGGTAGCGCATCAGAGGTCCTCCGCCCTCGTCGCCGCGGGCCGGCGGAGCGCCGTCGGCCCGGAGAACGCCACGTCGGCGGCGGACGTCCCGTCCCCGACGCTGCGCCCGTCACGGTATCGCGCACGGTCCGGCGGGTGCTCGCGGTCCGCCGCGAGGATCGTCTCCAGGAACGTCGTCATCGTGCCTCCTCCTCTCGCACGGCCCGAGCGGCCGTACGGCAGGACGACGAAGACCGGTCGCCGAGATCGACACCTTTCTCGCGACGATCTCCCGCAGCGCGGCGCGGCGTCGTGAAGCGCCGGGGACGGGCGTACGGCCGGGCGGCCGACGGCGCTACGCGTCGTCGCCGGCCTTCGCCTCGCCCCAGCCGTACCAGCGCTCGACCTCGACCCAGGCGCTGACGCGCGGGTCGGTCCGGTTCGCGTACTCGTGGCCGGTGTAGTGGCGCGAGATGCGGTCGATGTCGGCCAGGCCCTCGTCGGCGCGCAGCTCGACGACGCGACCGATGAGCGTCACGTGCGTGTACCAGTTCTCGTCGAGCACGGTGAGCGAGACCCGGGGGTCGTTCCGCAGGTGCTTGAGCCGCACGCGCGACTCGTCGAGGTTGACGAGCACGCGGCCGTCGTCCTCCCAGACGTACCAGGTCGCGGCGGTGACGGGCGCGCCGTCGGAGCGCACCGTCGCCATGACGGCGGCGTTCGGGCGGCGGAGCATCTCGACGAGACGGGAGGGCAGCGGCGGACGGGACACGACGGCTCCTTCGGTGGTACGACGGCGGACCTCCCGACGGTACGTCACCGGTGTGGCGCACGACCTCCCGGAGGTCGCACGGAGCGTTCTGACGACGAGCGGCCGCGTGACATGATCGTCCTCATGCTCACTCCCGCCACCGGCGCGGCCGGGTCGCGCATCGTCGGCCTCGGTCACTTCCAGCCCGAGAAGACGCTGACGAACGACGACATCGCGCAGCTCGTCGAGACCAACGACGAGTGGATCCGCTCACGGACGGGCATCGTCACGCGGCACGTCGCGGACGACGACACGACCGTCGCCGACATGGCGACCGCGGCGGCCCGCCACGCGCTCGACGACGCGGGCGTCGACCCGGCCGAGGTCGACCTCGTCATCGTCGCGACGGCGACCGCGACGGACCGCTCGCCCAACACGGCGGGCCGTGTCGCGTACCACCTGCGCACGGGGGTCATGCCCGGGCAGTCGACGCCCGAGGAGGCGTCCGAGCTGGACCTGCGGGGCGTCGTCGGGCCGGCGGTGCTCGACGTGAACGTCGCGTGCTCCGGCTTCGCCCACTCCGTCGGCCTCGCCGACCAGGCGATCCGCGCCGGCTCGGCGCGCACGGCCGTGGTGATCGGCGCGGAGAAGCTCACCGCGTTCACCGACTGGACCGACCGCAGCACGTGCATCCTCACCGCCGACGGCGCCGGGGCGGCCGTGCTGCGCGCGACGGACGAGCCCGGCGTCGGCCCGGTCACCTGGGGCTCCGAGCCCGACCTCACCCCGGCCGTGCTCATCGAGGCACCGCAGGAGAAGTTCGCCCAGGACGGCCGCGCCGTCTTCAAGTGGGCCATCACGCGCGCCGCCGAGCGCGCGCGCACCGTCGTGGAGCGCTCCGGCGTCTCGCTCGACGACATCGAGGTGCTCGTCGCGCACCAGGCGAACCTGCGCATCATCGAGCCCCTCGCGAAGGCGCTCGGGCTGGAGTCCAAGGTCGTCGTCACGGACATCGTCGAGTCCGGCAACACGTCCGCGGCGTCCATCCCGCTCGGGCTCTCCAAGTGGTGGCACGCGGGCAAGATCCCCGCGGGCGTCCCCGCGCTCCTCTTCGGCTTCGGCGGCGGCTTCGCGTGGGCGGGCCAGGTCGTGGAGACGCCGAACCGCTGACGCGGTAGGCACCGCCCCTGCGGGGAGCAAGAATGGGGCCATGCCTCTCGCCCCGCGCTACCTCGCCGCCGACGACCGCTACGACACGATGACCTACCGGCGGACGGGGCGCAGCGGCCTCGACCTGCCCGCGATCTCGCTCGGTCTGTGGCACAACTTCGGCGACGTGAACCCGTTCGAGACCCAGCGCGCCGTGCTGCGCCGCGCGTTCGACCTCGGGATCACCCACTTCGACCTGGCGAACAACTACGGCCCGCCCTACGGCTCGGCGGAGGAGAACTTCGGCCGGCACCTCGCGCAGGACCTCGGCGCGTACCGCGACGAGCTCGTCATCTCGTCGAAGGCCGGTTACGACATGTGGCCCGGTCCCTACGGCGACGGCGGCTCGCGCAAGTACCTGCTCTCCTCGCTCGACCAGTCGCTCCGGCGGATGAACCTCGACTACGTCGACGTCTTCTACCACCACCGGCCGGACCCGAGCACGCCGCTCGAGGAGTCCATGCGCGCGCTGCACGACGCCGTCCAGCAGGGCAAGGCGCTGTACGTGGGCGTCTCCAACTACTCGCCCGCGCGCACGCGCGAGGCCGCGGGGATCCTCGCCGACCTCGGCACCCCGCTGCTCATCCACCAGCCGAGCTACTCGATGCTCAACCGCCACGTCGAGGACCCGGCGCACGAGGACGCGTACGACGGCGGGCAGACCGAGTCGCTGCTCGACGTCGTGGGCGACCTCGGCGTCGGCACCATCGTGTTCTCGCCGCTCCAGCAGGGCCTCCTCACGGATCGCTACCTGTCCGGGTCGGCGCCCGAGGGGTCGCGCGCGGCCCGTCCGGACTCGCCGTTCCTGTCCGAGAAGAACCTCGACGAGACGTACCTGGAGCGTGCCCGGGCGCTGAACGAGATCGCGGGCGCCCGCGGCCAGACCCTCGCGCAGCTCGCCCTCGCCTGGGTGCTGCGCGACGAGCGCGTCACCTCCGCCCTCGTCGGGGCGAGCAGCGTCCGTCAGCTCGAGAACAACGTCGCGGCGCTCTCCGCGCCGCCCCTCACCGACGACGAGAAGGCCACCATCGAGTCCGTCCTCGCGAGGTAGAGCCGCCGGTCGCGAGGTAGAGCCCGCGGCGTTCTACCTCGCGTCGGGAGGTTCTACCTCGCGGGTCAGCGGAAGCGCTGGACGGCGAGCGGAGCGGCCTCCGCGAGCCCGCGGACGGCCGGGTGGTCGGCGCCCGGGGCGGTGCCCGCGAACACGTCGCGCAGCGACCCCGACGCCACGAACGTCCCGTCGGCGAGCACGTGCACGGTGGGGCACATCCGCTCGACGAGCTCGAGGTCGTGCGAGACCAGCAGCACGGCGGTGCCGAGGGCGGCCGTCGCGTCGGCGAGGCGGCGCACGACGTCGCCGCGCATCGCGGGGTCGACGGCGGTGAGCGGCTCGTCGAGGAGGAGCGCCCGGGGGCGCGTCGCGAGCGCGACGGCGAGCGCGACGCGCTGCTTCTCGCCGCCCGAGAGCGACTGCACGGTGCGCGGCGCGTAGCGGGGTTCGAGCGCGACGTCGCCGAGCAGGTCCTCGACGGACCGCCCGCTCGGGCGGCCGGCGCGTCGCGCGTCCTTGAGCGCCGCGGACAGCGTGCGGTCCACCGTCCAGCGGGGGTCGATGCCGATGCCGGCGAGACCGTCCTGGGAGACGCGGCGCACGTCCGCCGCGAACTGCTTCTTGTCCCGGCGGGAGAGCTTGCCGACCGTCCGCTCGGCGTACGTCACGTGGCCCGCCGTCGGGCGCACGAGACCGACGAGCGCGCGCACGATCGTCGACTTCCCGGCACCCGACTCGCCGACGATCCCGACCGGCGCGGTGCCGGGGGTCACGTCGAGGTCGATGCCGTGCACGACGTCGGGACCTCCGTAGCCGGCCGCGAGGCCGCTGGCGCGCAGGAGGGGGGTCGTCGTCGTGCTCATGGGTCACCTTCTGGTCGTCGGGGTCCGGGCGGGCGGTCCGGGCTCCCGCTCGTCCGACGAACGACGCTACCGCGGAGTTCCGTGGTGTCGGTCACGGGGCTCGTCCGACGACGCCCGGGAGCCCGGCGCACGAACGGGTCCCGGCGCGCGATAGCCTGAGGCACGCGAATCGGGATCCTCGAGCCAAGGTGGTCCGTCGACCGCAGCACGGCAGCCGTCTCCGGACGTGCTGCCTGGACGGAGGATCGTGACCAGGACGGTCGACGAGCCGGAGCTTCTCGCGCCCGGCGAGGCGGTGGACCTCGACAACTGCGCCCGCGAACCCATCCACGTCCCCGGCATGATCCAGCCGCGCGGGGTCCTGCTGGTGGTCCGCGAGGCGGACGGCGTGCTGCTCCAGGCGTCGGCGAACGTGGAACGGCACCTCGGCGTCCCCGCGGAGGAGCTCGCGGGCCGGCCGCTCGCCGACGTGCTCGGCGCGGCGCCCGCGCGCGACCTGCTCGAGCACGCGGCGGACGGCGCGGACCTCGCGACGCGCAACCCCGTGACCCTGCACCTCGACCGCTGGGACGGCAGGCCGCTCGACGTCGACGCCGTGCTCCACCGGCCCCCGCTGCCGGCGGAGGGGCCGGGGTCCGAGCCGGTGCTCGTCGTGGAGATCGAGACCGCGTCGGGCGCGCGCCCGCTGACGTTCCCCAACACCTACCTCGCCGTCCGGCAGGCGCTGCGCGACCTCGAGCGCGCCGCGACGCTCGACGAGCTGTACGACGACGCGGCCCGGCACGTGCGCGCCCTCACGGGCTTCGACCGCGTGATGATCTACCGCTTCGACGCCGCGTACAACGGCGAGGTCGTCGCCGAGGCGCGCCGGGACGACCTCAACGCGTTCCTGGGGCTGCACTACCCGGCGTCGGACATCCCGCCGCAGGCGCGCGCTCTGTACGAGAAGAACTGGATCCGGCTCATCGCGGACGTGGACTACACGCCGCAGCCGGTCGTCCCGACGCTGCTGCCCACGACGGGCGCGCCGCTCGACCTCACGTACTCGACGCTGCGCAGCGTCTCGCCGATCCACCTCGAGTACCTGCGCAACATGGGCGTGCGGGCGTCGATGTCGATCTCGCTCCTGCGCGACGGCAGGCTGTGGGGGCTCGTCGCGTGCCACCACTACTCCGGGCCGCACGAGCCGCCCTTCGAGGTCCGCACCGCCGCGGAGTTCCTCGGGTCTGCGCTCTCCGTCCGGCTCGTCTCCCAGGCGGAGGACGAGCGGGAGATCGAGGTGCGGCGCGCCGAGGGCGTCCTCGCGCACCTCGCCGCGGACAGCCGTGACGAGAGCGTCCCCATCGGCATCGCCCTGACGCGCTCGGGGTGGCTGCGGCGCCTCGTCCGGGCCGACGGTGCCGTCGTCGTCGCGGAGGGCGGCCTCATCGCGGTCGGCAACGTGCCCGACGAGGACGGGTGCCGTGCGCTCGTCGCGTGGGTCCTCGGGCACGGCGAGGACCTGGTCGCGACCGACGCCCTGCACCGGGACGCGCCCGACGTCGCGGCGCTCGTGCCCGACGTCGCGGGCGTCCTCGGGATCGTGCTGCCCGAGGGGCAGGTCGTGCTGTGGGTGCGCGACGAGGTCCTGCGGCACGTGGACTGGGGCGGCGACCCGTACAACAAGGAGATCGCGCGCGGCGAGGACGACTCGGTGCGGCTCAGCCCGCGCAAGTCGTTCGAGCGGTGGCGCGAGGTCGTGCGCGGGCACAGCCTGCCCTGGACGTCGGACCAGACGGACGTCGCGACGTCGTTGCGCGGCCACCTCGTCGAGGCCCTCTACCTGCGCGGGCGCAAGGCGGTGCGGGCGACGGAGGAGCTCCAGCGGAGCCTCCTGCCCGCGCTCCTGCCCGACGTCCCGGGGTGGACGCTGCAGTCGCGCTACGAGTCGGCGGGCACGGGACTCGTGGGCGGCGACTGGTACGACGCGCTCGTGCTGCCGTCGGGGCGGCTCGCGCTCGTCGTGGGTGACGTGACGGGCCACGGGCTCCAGGCCGCGGCGACGATGGGCCAGCTCGGGACGACGCTGCGCGCCGCGCTCGTGAGCACGGGCTCCGCGGTCGAGGCCGTGACGCTCCTGGGCGAGGTCGCGCGCTGGACGCTCCCCGGCGAGGTCGCGACGATCGCCGTCGCGGTGCTGGACCCGGTGACCGGCGTCGTCGAGCACGTGTCGCTGGGGCACCCGCCGCTGCTCGTCGTCGCGCCCGACGGCACCACGAGCTGGACGGAGAGCGCGATCGTGCCGCCGCTCGGGCTCGTGGACCGCGTGCCGCCCGCGCAGCACGTCCAGGTGCCGCCCGGCGGCGCGCTCGTGCTGTACAGCGACGGTCTCGTGGAGCGGCGCGAGGAGTCGATCCTCGACGGGCTCCGGCGGCTCGCGGCGTTCTTCGCGGCGGAGCCGGGGACGGTCGACGTCGACGGCGTCGTCGCCGCTGCGCGCGACCCGCGCTCCGCGGACGACGCGACCCTGCTCCTGGTGCGTCGCGACGCCTGAGGTGCCCCCGGGGAGCGCGGCGGCCGAGCCGCGCGGCGGGGGAGGGTGCGTGACGGCGGGGCGTCAGCCGATCGGGAGGAGCGCGCTGCGCACGCCGGCCCCGCCGCGGAAGACGGGGACGTCGAAGCGCGCCCAGACGTGCTTCTCGCCGGTGCCGGCCCGGAACCAGCCGACGGCCGTCGAGGCGCGCTGCGCGAGCACGAGGCCGAACCCGCCCGCGCCCGGCGACCGCCGGCCCGCGACGACGGGGACGTCCGGCGAGTGGTCGACGACGTCCACGACGAGCTCGCGCCCGTCGCTGAGCAGGCGCACCTGCGTCGGGGGGAGGCCGTGGCGCAGCGCGTTCGTCGCGAGCTCGCTCGCGACGAGGACGACGCGCTCGGGCGTGGCCTCGAGCGCGCGGTCCGCGGGCAGCGGGGCGCCGGTGAGCATGCGGTGCAGGCCCTCCCGCAGGGTGGCGAGGTCCGCCAGCGTGCGCAGCGGCCAGGCACCGATCTCGACGAAGCCGGGCGGTACCGCCGCGTGGGCGAAGGTCACGCCTCGTCCTCGGCAGGTCCGGCGTCGTCGGTGAGCTCGAACAGCTCGGCGACGCCGCTGAGCTCGAGCAGGTCGCGGACACGGCGCGGGACGCGCTCCAGCACGGGTGCCCCCGAGCCGGCCGTGGCGGCGTGGTAGAGCAGGCGCAGGCCGCCCGAGTCCATGAAGGTGACCGCTCCGAGGTCGATGTGGATGCGCCCGTCGGCCGACTGCGCGAGCCGCAGCAGCTCGTCCTCGCGCCGGGCCTGGACCGCGGCGTCGATCTCGCCGCGCATGGTCCAGCGCGTGCCGCCGGCCGTCGTCAGGACGTCTCCGCTCGTGGTGGGGGTCACGGTGGTGGGCTCCTCCTCGGTCCCGGCACTGTACCGGGCACCCGGGATACGGTACGCGGCTCCGCCGACGCACGCGAGGCAGTGTCGCGGCGTGGCCGCGATCGTCGGGTGACGTGCCTCTCCCGCGCCGCGGAGGGCGGCGCGGGGGAGCCACGACGAGGGCCGCACGGCGGGCCGGGACGGCGTCGCGGACGACGCCGACCCGACCCGCCGGGCGGCCGGACGGCTCAGCAGGAGCGCGCGTCGAACGCGACCTCGAGCGGCGCGAACCCGTCGACCGTCACGACGGCCGTCCCGCCCGGGACGGACGCCGCGCGCGACGCGAACGACTGGTAGGCGCTCGCGCCCGGCGCCACCGCGGCGACCGTGCGCGTGCCGTACGGCGTCGCGAGCGTCACGTCGAGCGGCGCGTCGCCGTCGTTCGTGGCGCGGACCGCGACGTACACCTTGCCGGCCAGGCACCGCGTCTCGGCGGTGACCGTCACGGGCGCCGTCCCGGCGTCGGCCGTCCAGCGCAGGGCGTACGCCCGCTGCGTGCCGTCCTCGGCCGTGACGCGCACCGTCGTCGTGCCGGGCACGCCGTCGGCGGACTCGACCGCGACCGTCGCCCAGGGGTCGTGCGCGACCGCCTCGACGGCGGGCACGCCGCCCGTGACCGGCACGTCGTACGTCGTGACGGCCGGGTCGAACCCGGCGAGGGGCTCGCCGGCCACGGTGATGCCCGACGCCGCGGCGTCGGTCCCCGTGCCCGGCACCTTGGCGAGCACCTCGATCTCGGAGACCACCAGGTGGGTGTTCGGCCGCGCCGTGAGGACGACGCGCACGGACGACGTCCGCACGTCCGCGGGGATCTCGACCGCGGGCGCGGGGCCGTCCGGCGAGGCATCCACCGTGACGGGCGCGCCGACGTCGGTCCACGTGCCGTCCACGAGCGCCTGGAGCCGGACGGACTGCGCCCAGCTCGCGCTGGACCCGTCCTTCCAGAAGCGCGTCACGACGCCGGTGACGTCGCGGTCGGCCGGGAGCGTGACCGTGAGCGTGTCGGACGCTCGCTTGGTGCCCGACACCCAGTTCGACCACGCCTTGTCCGTGAGGTTGCCGTTGACGACACCGCCGACGGCGTAGCCCGGCTCGGTGAACGTCGCGCTGGCGGTCGTGCCCGCGGCGAGCGCGCCGTTGGCGGACGCGGCCTCGGTCACCTGGACGCGGACGGTGGCCGGGAGCGTGGCGCCCGCCCCGGCGTCGGCCGTGCCCGTGAGCTCGACGACCCCGACGCCGTCGTACGCGCCCGCGGGGGCGTCGTCCCAGACCACGGGGCGCTCGACCTCCGCGCCGCCTGCGGCGACCGCGGTGACGGTCGTGGGCAGGGCCGGGGTGCCGCCCGCGTACGCCTTGGCGCGCGCGGGGAGCGTGGACGTGAGCTCGTCGACGACGACGGTCGCCGTCGCGGCGACCTCGCCCCCCGTCGGCGTGGCCACCGTGCCCGCCACCTCGACGGTGCCGGGCTCGGCCCACGCGTCGTCGTCCGGCACGTCCCACGAGACGGGGAGCGCGCCGCGCGCCCCGTCACGGTAGACCGGCGTCACCGTCGCGGGCAGCTCGGGCGCGGTGCCCGGCGTCGTGAACGCCTGGACGGGCTCGGTGCCGAGGACCGTCTCGTCGACGATCCGCCAGCGCTGGTTCACGCCGGAGTTCGCGAGGTACGTGCCCACGGGCGAGCCGTCCGCCGTCGCCTGGCCGCCGACCTCGAGGAGGGTCTTCGAGGACGCGTTGACGAGCGTGAAGGTGCCGTCGCCGGTCGTCGAGAGGATCCACTGCGCGGCGAGCGGGGTGTCCGCGACGTCGGCGGGCGCGTCCTGGAGGACGGCGGACGTGTCGGCCGCGACGGCGAGCTGGCGGCCCGTGGCCGCGTTCGTCACGGCGTAGCGCGTGCGGTGCGAGCCGGAGCCCTCGGGGGCGCCGAGCGCCGTGAGCTCCCACGCCTGCTCCGCGACGGGCGCGTCGGTGCGGATCACGACGCCCGTGCCCGACGCCGACGGCGCGAGCGAGCGGTCCGCCTGCACGCCGTCGAGGCGGTACGCGTGACCGTCCTGGACGAGCGCGGCGTCGTCCGCGACGCCGGAGACGCCGTCGACGACGAACGTCGTCACGGACTCGGCCGGCACGACGAGCGTCGCGCTGGGGCCGTCCGTACCCGGCGTGACGGCCACCGGTTCGCCCTCGACGAGGTAGCCGGCCGTGCTCGTGACCACGGGGGTGACGGTCGCATCGGACCCGACCGCACCGAACTTCGACAGGTCGAGCGTCACGGCGCGCTCGGCCTTCGTGGCGTTGACGTGCACGACCGTCGCGGACGTGCCGTCGGCCGACACCGCGGCCGTGCTGTTGCTGTCGTCCGAGCGGATCAGCGAGTCGCCCGGCTCGATGTAGTGCGTGAAGTTCTGGGTCGCCCAGTACTTCGTGTTCGTGTAGATCGGGCACGTCTCGAGCGTGTCCTCGGCCGTGCAGTCGAACGGGATCTGGATCTCGCCCCAGTTCATGCCGTTCGCGCTCTCGCCGCCGGGCGCCATGTTCGCGTAGTCCTCGACCGGCTGCCAGAACACCCACGCGCTCGGCTCGAGCTCGCGCAGGTCGTCGACGATGTGCTGCGCGCTGCCGAGGCCGGACTCCATGGTCTCGAAGTCCTGGCCCGTCGAGCTCCAGTTCCCGCCGACCTCGCTCATCCACAGCGGCTTGTCCTCGCCCTTGGCGATGTCGCGGACCGTCGTGCGCTGGCCCGTGCCGTAGGTGTGGACGTTGAGCTGCGACACCTGGTCGCGGACCGCCTGCGGGTACGCGTTCCAGTTGGTCGCGAACGTGCCGGGGTTCGTCTCGTCCATCGCCGAGATCACGGCCTCGGTCGAGGAGCCCTCGAGCGCCGCGGCGAGCGCCGGGACGACCTTCGCCTGGAGCGCGGGGCCCATGTGGGCGCCCTCCTGGCGGCCCCCGGTCGGGTTGCCGTCGGCGCCGAGCTGCGTGCCCCAGTAGTTGGTGTTGGGCTCGTTGAACGGGTCGATCGTGTCGACCTCGATGCCGTGCGCCTCCTCGAGGCGCTCGGTCACGCCGACCAGGTACGACGCGAAGTCGTCGATGCTGTCCGTCCTGAGCTGGTCCGCGGTCGAGCTGAACCCGCCCGAGACGTAGCCGCTCACGGTCATGAACCACGGCGGCGAGTTGCTGAACGTCTCCCAGTGCGTGACGTCGTCCTTGATCCGGTCGACCCACCAGCGCTGCGTCGCGTCGGCGTCCTCGTCCCAGTGGTCCGGGTTCGCGGGGTCCCACCAGTCCACGTCGGTGCGCGTCGTGCCCTCGGGCGCCTTCCACCACCCGTCGACGGCGCCGCCGGCGCGCAGGTAGTCGGGCACGTCGGGCGCGTTCCCGCCGCCGACGTTGTAGCGCGCGATGTTGAGGTTGAGGCCCTCGTCGCCGAACACCATGTCCGCGAGCCGGTCGCGGATCTCGTCCGGGTAGCCGCCCGTGGCGTTGGCGAACCACACGAGGCTCGTGCCCCAGCCCTCGAACGGCGCGCCCGCGTACGACGGGTCGGGCGTCACGGTGACGCCCGCGACGTCGGCTGCGGCCGCCGTCGTGCCGGTCGCGGCGACTGCGGCGACCGCGCCACGGGGCGCGGCCTGCGCGGGCAGGGCGGCGAGCGCGCAGCCCGCGACGAGCGCCCCGGCACCGAGGCCCGCGACGACGCGGGCTCCCGTCCTGCGGGCGGCCGCACCGGCCGGGCTCGTGCGGCGCGGACCGGGTGGTCCACCCCGCGTGGTCGTGTCGGTCTCGGTCGGGCTCATCCCTGAGCCACCTCCTTCGCGTCGCTGCGAACCGGCGGGGTGCACCGGGTGCGGGTCGTTCCCGCGGGGGTCTGTCTGCCGAGGGAGAGCCGCGGTCCGTCGAGGGAGAGCCCAGGCCTCCGACCTCGTAGAGCCGGGGCTCTACCTCGCGGAACCACGGCTCTACCTCGCGGAACCACGGCTCTACCTCGTGGTACCGGGGCTCTACCTCGCGGTGGCGGGGTGCTTCCTCGGCGGGGTCGGCGCGGCCGGGCGGCGGACGACGGCGACGCCGCGCGGCTCGAGCAGCAGCGCGCCTTCCACCGTGCCCTCCACCGCGGCCTCCGCCGTGCCGTCCGCCGTGCCATCCGTCGTGGCAGCCCTCGTGCCCGACGCCGTGAGGCGGCGCCCGGCGAGGACGTCGCCCGCGACGTCGGGTACCTCGACCGGACGGGCCGTGCGGTTGACGAGGAACCAGAAGTCGTCCGTGCCGTCGGTGCGGACCGCGAGCTCGACGTCGCCGCGGACGGCGGCGGGCAGCTCGCTGCGCACGCCCGCGTCGTCGAGCAGGCGGGCGAGCACGGGGACGAGGCCCTGGCGGCCGAACCGCGTGGAGACGTACGCGGCGGAGCCCTCGCGGGCGCCCGTGCCGTCCCCGCTGCGGACCGTCCGGCGCGTCACCGCGGCACGCCCGGCCTGCTCGCCGGTCTTGTACCAGCCCAGCACCTCGACGTCCGGGTCGACGACGTCCACCGGCTCGGTCCACACCGTGCCCTCGAGCTGCTCGCCCGCGAGCTCGACCGTCGCGCTCTCGCCGTCCAGCAGCGGGGCGAACTCCTCGACCCGGATGCCGAGCAGGTCGCGCAGCGCGCCCGGGTAGCCGCCGAGCCACGCGTGGTCGTCCTGGTCGACGACGCCCGAGAAGTAGGTCGTGACGAGGTGGCCGCCCGCCTCGACGAACGCCGTGAGGCGGTCGCGCAGGCCGGCCGGGACGACGTGCAGCACCGGCGCCACGACGACGTCGTACGTCGCGAGGTCCGTCGCGGACGGCACGACGTCCGCGCGCACGCCGAGCGCGAGGAACGCCGAGTACCAGTCGAGCGCCTCCTGGCGGTAGCGCAGCCGGTCCGTCGGGTGGGAGTCGAGCTCGCTCGTCCACCACGAGTCCCAGTCGAAGACGATCGCGGCGCGCGCGGGCTTCTGCGTGCTGCCCGCGACGGGCGCGAGGTCGCGCAGGGTCGCACCGAGCGCGACGACGTCACGGAACAGGCGCGAGCGCTCGCCCGCGTGCGGGACCATGCCCGAGTGGTACTTCTCCGCGCCGGCCGCGGACTGGCGCCACTGGAAGTAGCAGACCGCGTCGGCGCCGTGGGCCACGTGGGTGAGCGAGTCGCGCGCGAGCTCGCCCGGCTTCTTCGCGACGTTGACGGGCTGCCAGTTCACCGCGCTCGTCGAGTGCTCCATGAGGAACCACGGCCGGTGCCGGGCGATGCCGCCCGTGAGGTTCGCGGAGAACGACAGCTCGTCGAGCGCCTGCGGGCCGGGCAGCACGTAGTGGTCGTTGGAGACGAAGTCGAGCTCGTCCGCCCACGCGGCGTAGTCCATGCCCTTCGTCTCGCCCATGACCATGAAGTTCGTCGTCACGGGCACGTCCGGCGTGACGCGGCGCAGGATCTCCGCCTCCGCGCGCAGGTACTGCCGGAGCGCGTCGGACGAGAAGCGCTTGAAGTCGAGCTGCTGGGTGGGGTTCGGGTGCGACGCCGCGAGCCGCGGCGGGAGGACCTGGTCCCACGCGCTGTAGCGCTGCGACCAGAACGCGGTGCCCCACGCGGCGTTGAGCGCGTCGAGCGTCGGGTAGCGGTCGCGCAGCCACGCGCGGAAGGCGGCGGCCGCGTCGTCGGAGAAGTCGTAGACGTTGTGGCAGCCGAGCTCGTTCGACACGTGCCACGCGACGAGCGCCGGGTGGTCGCCGTACCGCTCGGCCATGCGCTCCACGAGGCGCAGCGCGTGCTCCCGGAAGACCGGCGACGTCGGGCGCCACTGCTGCCGCGCGCCCGGCCACAGGGTCTCGCCCGTGCGGGTCTGCGGCAGGATCTCCGGGTGCTTCGTCGTCAGCCACGGCGGCGGCGAGGCGGTCGCCGTCGCGAGGTCGACCGTGATGCCGTGCGCGTGGAGGAGGTCCATCGCGTCGTCGAGCCACGCGAAGTCCCACGTGTCCTCGGTCGGCTGGATGCGGGCCCACGAGAAGATCGCGAGCGAGACCACCGTCACGCCGGCCTCGCGCATGAGGCGGACGTCCTCGTCCCAGACCTCGCGCGGCCACTGGTCCGGGTTGTAGTCCGCGCCGTAGGACAGGCCCGACGGCGCGTACGCACCGGGCTCGCCCGGCGGCGTGTGCGGCCCGGGACGGCGCAGCCAGCGGAACGGGGTGGGGGAAGACATGCAGGCTCCTCAGGTGCTCGCAGAGCGGTCGGCGGCGGGGTGGGCCGCCGGCGGGGTGCCGCGTGGTCGCACCGGGAGGCGCGACCACGCGGCCGTCGGGGCAGGGCCGGGCGCCCTGGCGGGCGCCCGGCGGGGCCGGGTCACTCGGTGACGGTGAACCCCTGCTCGGTGCCGTACTTCGCGGACGCGTCCTGCCAGGCCTTCAGGCCGTCGGCGAGGGTCGTGCCCGAGACGTAGGCCTGGCCCACGGTGTCGTTGAAGATCGAGTTCGCGTAGACCTGGAACGGCAGGTACGACCAGCCCTCGACGACGTCGGACGCCGACTGTGCGAGGACCTCGTTGATCTTCTGGCCGCCGAAGTACTCGGACTCGAAGCCCTGGAACTCGTCGGACTCCAGCTCGGCCGTCGTGGCCGGGAACGCGCCGCCGTCGACGCGCGTCTGCACGCCGTCGCCCGCGTTCGCGTACTCGAGGAAGCCGTAGGCGAGCGCCTGGTTCGAGCTCGCGGCCGGGACGGACAGCGCGGAGCCGCCGTTCTCGGCGCTCGCGGACGCGCCCTCCTCCCACTGGGGGAGCGGCGCGACGCGCCACTTGCCGGCGCCGTCGGGCACGCCCGACTCGAGGTTCGCGGGCATCCACGCGCCGATCGCGAGCGTCGCGATCGTGCCGTTGCCGAGGCCCTGGTACCACTCGTCGCTCCACGAGCTGACGGGCGCGAGGAGGTCCTCGTCGATGAGCGTCTGCCAGGTCTCGGCGAACTGCGTGCTGCCCTCGTCCGCGAGGTCGATCGTCACGTCCGTGCCGTCGACCTGGAACGGCTGGCCGCCGGCCTGCCAGATGAGCGAGGTCGTGAAGCCGGCGTCGCCCGTGTCGTTGGTGATGTACACGTTCGGGTCGGCCGCGTGCAGGGCGCGCGCCGCCTCGACGAAGCCGTCCCACGTCGTCGGCACCTCGATGCCGTGCTGCGTGAAGACCTCCTCGTTGTAGAAGAGGGCCATGGGACCGGAGTCCATGGGCAGGCCGTAGACGCCCTCGCCCTGCTGGACGGCGTTCCACGGCCCGGGCGTGAACGTCCCGTCGAGCTCGTCGGCGCCGAACGACGACAGGTCGGCGACGGCGTCCGAGAGCGCGAACTGCGGGAGCGCGTAGTACTCGACCTGCGCGACGTCGGGCACGCCCTTGCCGGCGGCGATCGCGTTCTGCAGCGCGGTGTACTGGTCGTTGCCGGTGCCCGCGTTGACGAGGTCGACGTCGACGTTCGGGTACTCGGCCTCGAAGTCGCTGACGACCTGCTCGAGCGTGGGCTCCCAGGCCCACACCGTGAGGCTGCCGCCCTCCTCGAGGGCCGCGGCGACGTCGTCGGCCGAGCCGGCGTCCCCGCCGGAGTCGTTGCCGCCGCCCGAGCTGCAGGCGGCCAGGGCCAGCGCGACGACGCCGGTGGCGGCGACGGCGCGCAGGGCGCGGGTGGTGCGGATGGACATGAGGGTTCCTCTCACTTCGTCGTCAGACGGATCGGGCGGGGTGGGTGCGGGGGTGGTGGACGGGCCTGCGCGGTGCGTCGTGCGGCGCTGCGCGGGCGTCACTCCTTGACGGACCCGGCCGCGAGGCCGGACTGCCAGTAGCGCTGGAGCAGGAGGAAGGCCGCGACGAGCGGCAGGATGGTGAGCAGCGAGCCGGTGATCACGAGGTCGAAGATCGCCTCGCCGCCGGCGGTCGCGGCCTGCGCGTTCCACGCGTTGAGGCCGAGCGTCAGCGGGTACCAGTCGGGGTCCTTGAGCATGATCAGCGGCAGGAAGTAGTTGTTCCACGTCGCGACCATCGTGAAGAGCAGGACCGTGACGATCCCGGGCGCGAGCAGCGGCAGCGACACCTGGAAGAACGTGCGCCCCTCGCTCGACCCGTCCACGCGCGCGGCCTCGAGCAGCTCCGTCGGGATGGACTCGGCCGCGAAGACCCACATGAGGTAGAGGCCGAACGGCGAGATGAGCGACGGGATGATGACGGCCCACGGGGTGTTGGTCAGCCCCATCTGGCTGAACATGAGGAACGTCGGGACGGCCAGGGCCGTGCCCGGTACCGCGACCGCGCCGATGACCGTCGCGAACACGCCGCGCTTGCCGGGGAAGTCGAACTTCGCGAGGGCGTAGCCGCCGAGCACGGCGAGGAACGTCGCGCCGCCGGCCCCGACCACCACGTACAGCAGCGTGTTCGCGAACCAGCGGCCGAAGATGCCGCCGTCGTAGGTGAGCGTCCGGGCGATGTTGTCGAACAGCGCGAAGTCGCCGCTGAACCACAGGCCGAACGAGGAGAACAGGCTCGACTGCGTCTTGGACGCGTTGACGACGAGCCAGAACAGCGGCACGAGCGCGTAGAGCAGGACGATCCCGGTGAGGACGGTCAGCAGGACGCTGCGGCGCGGGCGGGCGACGCTGTGCGGGGCGCGCGAGCGCAGGCGCACGGGCTTGCGCGTCGTGGCGCTCGTCGTCGTGCGGGACGCGGCGGGGACCGCCGGGGTCGAGGGCGTCGTGGCGGTCATCGTCAGGCCTCCTTGCGCATGCCGCGCAGCTGGACGACGTAGGCCACGATCATCGTGAGGACGCCCATGATGATGGCGACGGTCGCCGAGTAGTTGTACTGCTGGCCGGAGAACGACAGCGAGTAGGCGTACAGGTTCGGGGTGAAGTACGTCGTGATCGCGTTCGGCGCGAGGCTCTGCAGGATGCTCGGCTCGTTGAAGAGCTGGAACGAGCCGATGATCGAGAAGATCGTCGCGATGACGAGCGAGCCGCGGATCGCGGGGATCTTGATCGCCCGGACGACCTGCCACTGGGACGCGCCGTCGAGCTCGGCGGCCTCGTAGAGCGAGGTCGGCACGACGCGCAGCGCCGAGTAGAAGATGAGCATGTTGTAGCCCACGAACTCCCAGGTCACGATGTTGCCGATCGACAGCAGCACCCAGTCGGGGGAGAGCGGGTTCGGGATCGCCGTGCCGAGCGCGTCGTTGATGTTCGCGACGAGGCCGAACCGCGTCCCGTACATGAAGCCCCACATGAGCGTCGCGACGACGGCCGGGACGGCGTAGGGGAGGAAGATCGAGATCCGGAAGAAGTTCCGCCCGTACAGGCGCCCCGAGTCGATCGCGAGCGCGACGAGCAGCGCGATGCCGAGCATGATCGGGACCTGGACCACGAGGAACAGCCCGACGCGCGAGACCCCGGACCAGAACTGCGGGTCCGAGAACGCGCGGGCGTAGTTCTCGAACCCGACGAACTGCGTGCCGCCCACCATCTGGGTGCGGAACAGGCTGAGGTAGATCGAGTACGCGATCGGCGCGAGGAACACGAGCGCGAAGACCGCCATGAACGGGCCCACGAAGCCCCAGCCGGTCCACGAGCGCCGTCGGCGCCGCGCCGGGAGGGACGAAGGAGCGCCGACCGGTGGCCGGAGCGCTGCCACGGGTGGGGACGTCGTCGTCATGCTGTGGTCCTCGTCATCGGGGGTCGGCGACATCCGTCGTCGCCGTTGTTTGCGTAAACATGAGCATGGCACGAGGTTCGGTGTTTACGCAAACATCGCCTACTGTGGGTCGTGACCGGCCACGACGCCGGTCCGGCACGGGTACTGTGCCGACACCACGAGGACGAGGACGCCATGACCGACGGGCTCGACGACGAGACCCCCGCCCTGACGCGCCCCGGGGGAGCTGCCGTCCGCACGGCACGGCGCGTCTCGATGGCCGACGTCGCGCGCGTCGCCGGCGTCTCCGCGCAGACCGTCTCCCGCGTCTCCAACGGCCACCCGGGCGTCGTCGAGACCACCCGCTCGCGCGTCCTCGAGGCGATGAGCGAGCTCGGCTACCGGCCCAACAGCGCGGCCCGTGCGCTGAAGAGCGGGTCGTTCCGCACGATCGGCGTCATCCTCTTCTCGCTCGCGACCACGGGCAACGTCCGCACGCTCGAGGCCATCGCGACCTCGGCCGCCGCCGAGGGCTACGCCATCACGGTCATCCCCGTCGCCGCCCCCACGCAGGACGGCGTCCACGGCGCCTTCACGCGCCTCGGCGAGCTCGCGGTCGACGCGATCATCCTGCTCATGGAGGTGCACCTCCTCGACGTCGCGAAGGTCCGCCTGCCGCCCGGCGTGCAGGTCGTCGTGGCGGACTCCGACGCGGGCGAGAGCTACGCCGTCGTCGACACCGACCAGGCCGACGGCACCCGCCAGGCCGTGCGCCACCTGCTCGACCTCGGGCACCGGACCGTGCACCACCTCGCGGGGCCCGCGCTCTCGTTCGCGGCCGAGCGCCGCACCTCCGCGTGGCGAGCGACGCTCGAGGAGGCGGGCCGCGAGGTCCCGCCGATCGAGCGGGGCGACTGGTCGCCGTCGTCGGGGTACGAGGCCGGGCTGCGCCTCGCCCGTCGCGACGACCTCACCGCCGTGTTCGTCGCCAACGACCAGATGGCCCTCGGGCTCGTCCGGGCCCTGCACGACTCCGGCCGACGGGTCCCGCAGGACGTGAGCGTCGTCGGGTTCGACGACCTGCCCGAGTCCAGCGAGTTCCTGCCCCCGCTCACGACCGTCCACCAGGACTTCGCCGAGGTCGGGCGCCGGCTCGTCGAGCAGGTGCTCCGGCAGGTGCGCGAGAACGTCCACGAGGCCGGCACCCGCCTCGTCCCGACCCGCCTCGTCGAGCGAGCGAGCACCGCCCCGCCCCCGACATAGAGCCCTCTCGGTGCCCGCCCCGGCCGCCGAGCAGGTGGTCCGGGCTCGTCCCGGTCGCCGGACGCGCGCGGACGGCCTGCTCGGGCCGCCAGGATCGCCTGGTCAGTCGTCGGCGACCCAGGCGCTCGGGTCCTCGACGACGCCGCGCAGCACCTCGCGCGCGCCGCCCGTGAGCGCGGCGTGGTCGCCGACCGGCGCGGGCAGCAGCACGACGTCGGTCCAGGGGGCGGCGAGGACGCGCGCCCGGAGCTCGGCCTCGGCGGGGGCGCGCAGGTAGGGCAGGAGCACGGGGTAGATGCCGCCCAGCAGGACGGTGTCGATGTCCACGAGGTTGACGTAGTCGGCGAGGGCGCTGCCGAGCGCGGTCCCGGCGCGCTCGACCGCGGCGAGCGCGTCCGGCTCGCCGGCGTCGAGGGCGGCGACGAGCGCCCCGGTGGGCGCGTCGACCGGCAGGCCCGCGCCGCGCAGGAGCGCGTCCTTGCCCGCGTACTGCTCGAGGCAGCCCGTCGCCCCGCAGCGGCACCGGGGGCCGCGCGGGTCGACGACGACGTGCCCGACCTCGCCCGTCCAGCCGTGGCGGCCGTGGAACAGGCGGCGGTCGACGACGATCGCGGACCCGATGCCCACGTCGCCCGACACGTAGAGGTACGTCGAGGGCGCGGGCCCGGTCGCGTCGTCGGGCACGACGCCGTGGCTCGCCTGGGCGAGCGCGGCGAGCTTGGCCTCGTTGCCGATCTCGACGGCGACGTCGGGGCCGAGCCCGAGGAGGCGGACGGGGTCGAGATGGGACCAGCCGAGGTTGGGCGCGACCTCGAGCCGCCCGGCGCGGGGATCGACGAGGCCGGGCAGGGCGAGGCGCGCGCCCGCGACCGTCATGCCGTCGGCGCGGACCTGCGCGAGCAGGTCGTGCGCGATGCGGCCGAGGCGGGCCAGCACCGCGGTGGGGTCGCTGTCGTGGAGGTCGTCCGGGTCGACGTGCTCCGCGACGACGGCGCCGGTGAGGTCGAGCACCCGGCCACCGAGGTAGTCGACGTTCACCTCGAGACCCAGCCCGACGAGGGTGCGCGGCGCGGGGGCGAGCGGGACGGCGGGCCGCCCGGCGCGCTGCGGGGTGGCGGGCGGCAGCTCGGCCACGATGCCGGCGGCGACGAGCCGGTCGACGAGCGTCGAGACGGTGGCGCGCGTGAGCCCGCTCGCGCCCGCGATGTCGGCGCGCGAGCACGGGTGCGACGCCTCGAACACGGCTCGCGCGACCAGGGCGAGGTTGTGCTCGCGCAGCGTGGCCTGGCGGGCTGCTGGGGGACCCGTCCGGGTCGCGACGCTGCGGTTCACGGTCTTGACCTTACCGACCCGTGCGGATAAGTTCAGCCGTAAGACATAAATAGGCCGGGGCCGACCGACGTCGCTCCGGCCCTCTCGACGAGGAGACCACCGTGGCCGACGAGACCACCCGACACGACGCAGACATCAACTTCTCCTTCGGTCTGTGGACCGTGGGCTGGACCGCGCAGGACCAGTTCGGCAGCGCGAGCCGCCCGGAGCTCGACCCGGCCGAGTCGGTGCGTCGCCTGGCCGACCTCGGCGCGTGGGGCTTCACGTTCCACGACGACGACGTCGTCCCGTTCGGCTCCGACGACGAGGAGCGCACGAAGCGCCTCGGCGCGGTGCGCCAGGCCGCCGAGGACACGGGCCTCGTCATCGAGATGGTGACGACGAACCTGTTCAGCCACCCCGTCTTCAAGGACGGCGGCCTCACGTCGAACGACCGCGGCGTGCGCCGCTACGCGCTCCGCAAGGTGCTGCGCAACGTCGACCTCACCGCCGAGCTCGGCGCGAAGACGTTCGTCATGTGGGGCGGCCGCGAGGGCACCGAGTACGACGGCGCCAAGGACCTGCACTCCGCGCACGAGCGCTACGCCGAGGGCATCGACCTCACCGCGGCGTACATCAAGGAGAAGGGCTACGACCTCAAGATCGCGCTCGAGCCCAAGCCGAACGAGCCCCGCGGCGACATCTTCCTGCCGACCATCGGCCACGCGCTCGGCCTCATCGCGAAGCTCGACAACGGCGACATCGTGGGCCTCAACCCGGAGACGGGCCACGAGCAGATGGCGGGCCTCAACTACACGCACGGCATCGCGCAGGCGCTGTGGGCGGGCAAGCTCTTCCACATCGACCTCAACGGCCAGCGCTCGATCAAGTTCGACCAGGACCTCGTGTTCGGCCACGGCGACCTGCTCTCCGCGTTCTTCACGGTCGACCTGCTCGAGAACGGCTTCCCGAACGGCGGCCCCACGTACACGGGCCCGCGCCACTTCGACTACAAGCCGTCGCGCACCGAGAACGAGGTCGGCGTGTGGGACTCCGCGCGCGCCAACATGGAGACCTACCGCCTGCTCGCACGCAAGGCCGCGGCGTACCGCGCCGACAGCCGCGTCCAGGAGGCGTTCGCGCACTCGGGCGTGTTCGAGCTGGGACAGTCCACGCTGGGCGAGGGCGAGTCCGTCGCCGACCTGCTCGCGGACCGCAGCGCGTACGAGGAGTTCGACGTCGACGCCGCGGCGAACCGCGATTTCGGCTTCGTGCGCCTCAACCAGCTCGCGCTCGAGCACCTCATCGGCTGAGGTGGCCACCGACGCCAGGACGTCCGACGCCGGCGGCGAGCGCGTGCTCGTCGCCGGCGTCGACACGTCCACGCAGTCCTGCAAGGTCGTCGTGCGCGACGCCGGGACGGGCGCCCTCGTGCGCACCGGCTCGGCCAAGCACCCCGACGGCACCGAGGTCCACCCCGACGCGTGGTGGGACGCGTTCCGCGAGGCCGCGTCCGCGGCGGGCGGCCTGGACGACGTCGCGGCGCTCGCCGTCGGCGGCCAGCAGCACGGTCTCGTCGCGCTCGACGCCGCGGGGAACGTCGTGCGCGACGCGCTCCTGTGGAACGACACGCGCTCCGCGCCCGCGGCGCGCGACCTGATCCGGGAGCTCGGCGAGGCGCGCCTCGCCGAGGGCGTCCCCGACGCCCACGACCGGGTCGAGTCCGCGACCGAGGCGGGCGCCCAGGCGTGGGCCGACGCGATCGGGTCCGTGCCGGTCGCGTCGCTCACGGTGACGAAGCTGCGCTGGCTGCGCGACGCGGAGCCGGAGAACGCGGCGCGCGTCGCGGCCGTCGCGCTGCCGCACGACTGGCTCACGTGGCGCATCGCGGGGTACGGCCCGGCGGGCGACGAGTCCGCGCCGCTCGGGCCGGACCTCGACGCGCTCGTCACCGACGCGTCCGACGCGTCGGGCACCGGCTACTACGACGCGACCAGGGACGGCGGCTCCGACGGCCGGGGCGCGTACCGCCTCGACCTGCTGGAGCTCGCGCTCGGACGGACGGACGTCGTGCTGCCGCGCGTCGTCGGGCCGTCCGCGACGGCGGGCGTCGCGCACCCCTCGGTCGCCGGGAGCGCGGTCGAGGGCGGCACGCTGCTCGGCCCGGGCGCGGGCGACAACGCCGGTGCGGCGCTCGGCCTCGGCATGGTCGCGGGCGACGTCGCGGTGTCGATCGGGACGTCGGGCGTCGTGTCCGCCGTGACCGACGACCGCACGGCGGACGGCTCCGGCCTCGTCAACGGGTTCTCCGACGCGACGGGCCGTTACCTGCTGCTCGCGGTGACGCTCAACGCGAGCCGGGTGCTCGACGCGGCGCGTGCCGTGCTCGGCGTCGACCACGCGGGGCTGTCGCGGCTCGCGCTCCAGGCGCCCCCCGGCGCGGACGGGCTCGTGCTCGTGCCGTACCTGGAGGGCGAGCGCATGCCCAACCGTCCCGACGCGTCGGGCACGCTGCACGGCATCCGGCTCGGCACGTCGACGCCGGAGCACCTCGCGCGCGCGTACGTCGAGGGCATGCTGTGCGGCCTCGCGGACGGGCTCGATGCGCTGCGGGCGCTCGGCGTCCGGGTCGAGCGCGTGCAGCTCATCGGCGGCGGCGCGCAGTCCGAGGCGGTCCGGCGCATCGCGCCGCAGGTCCTCGGCCTGCCCGTCGCGGTCCCCGAGCCCGGCGAGTACGTGGCCGACGGCGCCGCGCGCCAGGCGGCGTGGGTCCTCGCCGCGCACGAGGCGGGCGGCTCCGGGGCGGACGTCGCCCCGCCCACCTGGGCCGCGTCGTCGGCCACGGTGGTCGAGGCCGACCCGGTCCCGGCCATCCGCGACCAGTACGCGGCGGTGCGCGACCTCGTCTGACCCCGCCCCCGCTGAGTGCATGAAACAGTCGCGTCCGAGGCCTTCGGGCGCGACTGTTTCATGCACTCACGGGGTGCCGGGGTCGGTGGGCCGGTCAGGTGCCGCGGTCAGGAACCGCCGGCGAAGCCCGTCTGGCGCCACGCCTCGTAGACGGCGATCGACGCCGCGTTGGTGAGGTTGAGCGACCGGCGACCGGGCAGCATGGGGATCTTCAGCTGGTCCGTGATCCGCTCGTGGGCCAGCACGTCGTCGGGCAGGCCGGTGGGCTCCGGGCCGAACAGCAGGACGTCGTCCGGCCGGTAGGTCACGTCGGTGAACGACGTCGTCGCGCGGGTCGTGAACGCGAACACCCGGCCCGGGAGGGTCGCCAGCGCGGCGTCCAGGTCCGCGTGCACCTCGACGCTCGCGAGGTCGTGGTAGTCCAGCCCCGCGCGGCGCAGCTTGGGCTCGTCCAGGTCGAAGCCCAGCGGCTCGACCAGGTGCAGACGCGCCCCGGTCACCGCGGCGAGGCGGATCGCGTTGCCCGTGTTCCCCGGGATGCGCGGCTCGAAGAACACCACGTGGGGCAGGGTCGACGGCGGTCGGGTGGCCGGGTCGGCGACGTGCGGCCGCCAGTCGGTGCGGGGGTCGGGGGTCTCGCTCACGCCCCCGATTCTCGCAGCGCAGCGAGGGGGTGCGCCCCCGCGGCACGAGGCGCGCCCCGCCGAGGTAGAGGGCTGGTCTCGCCGAGGTAGCGGCGTGGTAGCCCGCCATGGCGGACCTGGGCTCTCCCTCGGTGGACCTGGCCTCTACCTCGCGGACCTCGGCTCGACCTCGGTAGCGTCGACGGGTCGACGACGACCACCGTGGAGGTTCTCGTGCACCAGACCGTCCCTGCTGGCCCTGCGGCGGGCCACCGATGACCGGGGAGCGCGGCCGCGAGGAGGCCATGGCGTGGGTCGCCGCGTACGAGGAGGCGTGGCGCACGAGCGACGCCGACGCCGTCGAGCGGCTCTTCACCCCGGAGGCGACGTACCTGCGCTCGCCCTACGACGACGAGCCCCTGCACGGCCACGACGAGATCCGGGGGTTCTGGCGCGTGGACGAGGACGCGCGCTTCACGGTGACGGCGGAGTCCGTCGCGGTGGACGGCCCGGACGCCGTCGTGCGCCTCGAGGTCCGCTACCTCGCGCCGCGCGAGCAGGAGTACCGCGACCTGTGGGTCCTGCGGTTCGCCCCCGACGGCCGCGTCGAGCACTTCGAGGAGTGGGCCTACTGGCCCGGCCGCTCGTACAGCGCCGGGTGACGGGCGACGTCGGGCCTCAGCGCGCGACCGGTTCGGCGGCGCCCGCGCGTGCGACCGCGCGGAGCTCGTCGAGCACCGCGCGGGTGGGCGGCGTCGACGCGGCGGCGTCACGCACGACGGCGTAGACCGACCGGACGGGCGCGGGCCGCACGACCGGGACCGCGACGAGGCCGGGCGGCAGGTGCACCGCGCCGAGCCGCGGCAGCACCGTGATGCCGATGCCCGCGCCGACGAACGCGACCGCCGTGGGGTAGTCGTGGGCCTCGACGTGGAACGGCGGGCTGAACCCCGCCGCGGTGCAGGCCTCGACGAGGTTGCGGCGGCACCAGCCGCGCGCGAAGTCGTTGTCGACCCAGCGTTCCGTCGCGAGCGCGGCGATCTCGACCTCGGGCTGCCCGGCGAGCGGGTGGTCGGCGGGGAGGACGGCGACGTACGGGTCGTCCAGCAGGTGGTGCGCCCGGAACCCGGTGCCGGGGACGAAGGCGGGCGGCGCGACGGCGATCTGCACGTCGGCGCGGGCGTCGGGGTCGTCGGGGATGGCCTCGCCCAGGGAGAGGTCGAGCCGGACCCCGGGGAACTCGGTCGTGAGCCGTCGGACGACGCGCGGCAGCCACGCGGAGCCCGCGGAGGCGAAGTACATGAGCGACAGGGTCCCGGTCCGCCCGGCGCGCAGGTCGGCGACGACGGCCTCGACCTCGCCGAGCCGCACCAGCACGCGGTCGGCCTGGGCGGCGAGCTCGAGCCCGGCGGCCGTCGGCCGGACGCCGCGCCCGGCGCGCTCGAGGAGCGCGAGCCCGGTCTCGCGCTGGAGGGCGGCCACGTGCTGGCTCACCGCGGACGGCGTGTAGCCGAGGTTGGCGGCGGCGGCCTGGACCGAGCCGCTCGCGACGACGGAGCGGAAGATCCGGAGGCGGTGCCCGTCCAGCATCCCTCCACGCTACAGCCGTACTGCATCGAACGGTAGGAATACGTGCTGGTGCTGAACGGTGCGGCGGGGCGACGATCGACCCGTGACCGCACCCGAGACCGCCGCGCCGTCCCTCCTCCCGCCCGGGACCCCGGGACGCGCCCGCCCGACGAGGAGCACGGCCCTCGTCGTCGCGGCCGTCGGCGTCACGGTGGTCCTGTGGGCGTCCGCGTTCATCGGCGTGCGGGCCGCCGGGCACGACTACGCGCCCGGGTCGCTCGCGCTGGGCCGCCAGCTCGCGGGCAGCCTCGGGCTCACCGCCATCGTCGCGGTGCGGTGGCTCCGCAGCGGGCACAGGCCCGTGCTGCCCCGCAGGCGGGTGCTCGCGGGCGTCCTCGCGTGGGGGGTGGGCTGGTTCAGCCTCTACAACCTCGCGCTCAACGCGGCCGAGCAGCACCTCGACGCCGGCACGACGGCGCTCCTCGTCAACGTCGCGCCCGTCCTCGTCGCGGTGCTCGCGGGCGTCCTGCTCGGTGAGGGCTTCCCCCGGCGTCTGCTCGTCGGCATGGCCTCGGCGTTCGCGGGGGTCGCGATCATCGCGGCCGCGACGTCGTCCGGCGAGCGCGACGTCCTCGGCGTGGCGCTCGGGCTCACGGCCGCCGTCCTCTACGCCGCGGGCGCGACGTCGCAGAAGCGGCTCCTCGCGCACGTCGACGCCCTCACGATGACGTGGGTCGGGTGCCTCGCGGGCACGGTCGCCCTCCTGCCGTTCGCCCCGGCGCTCGCGGCCGACGCCGCCGCCGCACCGCCGTCGTCGACGTGGGCCGTCGTGCTGCTCGGGCTCGGCCCGACGGCCGTCGCGTTCACGACGTGGGGCTACGCGCTCTCGCGGCTCAGCGCGGGCCGGGCCGCGGCGACGACGTACCTCGTGCCGCCGCTCGTCGTCGTCCTGTCGTGGCTCGTGCTCGCGGAGGTCCCCGCGGCGGTCACGCTCGCGGGCGGCGCGCTGTGCCTCGCCGGGGTCGCGGTCGCGACGCTCCCGCGGCGGCGGGTCGCCCCGGTGCCCCCGGTGCCGGCCGCGCGAGCCTGACCCGGTCCGGCCGGAACGACCCGGCCCGACGTACCCTGCCCGCCCGGTGCGACACGCCCCGACCCGGCCCGCCGCGGGCTCAGCCCATGCGGTCGAGGTCGGCCTCACGCACCTCGTGCACGAGCGGCTCGCCCGCGCGGAAGCGCTCGAGCTCGTCGACGACGATCGCGCCCTGCGCGAGCCGGCCCTGCACGGTCGCGGCGGCGTGGTGCGGGGTGAGGAGCACGTTCCGCAGGCGGCGCAGCGGGTGGTCCTGGGGCAGCGGCTCGGCGTCGTAGACGTCCAGGGCGGCGCTGATCCGCCCGCTCGCGAGCTCGCGGACGAGCGCGTCCTCGTCCGTGAGCCACGACCGTGCGGTGTTGACCAGCCCGGCGTGGTCGGGCAGGAGCGCGAGCTCGCGTGCGCCCAGCAGGTGGTGGGTCTCGGGCAGCACGGGCGCGTGCAGCATCGTCACGCGGCTCGTCGCGAGCAGCTCGTCGAGCCCGACGAGCGTCGCGCCCAGCGCGGCGGCGTCGGCGGGGAAGAGGGTCGGGTCGGCGACCACGACCTCCGCGCCGAGCGCGCGCAGCACCGCGATCGCCGCGCGCCCGGTGCGCGACGCCCCGACGACGCCGACGCGTGTGCCCGCGATCTCGTACCGCGGGGGTGCGGCCTCCGCGTCGGCCCACGGGACGCCGTCGTGCAGGGCGTTGTGGAACGCGGGGACCTGGTGGAGCAGCGCGAGCGCGAACGTCACGGAGACCTCGGCGACCGGGCGAGCCATCGCCTGGCCCGCCTGCGTCATGCGGACCCCGCGCTCCCACAGCGCGGGCGTGACGAACGGCTTGACCGAGGCGCCCGTGTGCGCGACGAGCCGCAGACCGGGGAGCCGGTCCAGGAGGTCCGCGTCCAGGGGCGGCGTGCCCCAGGAGACGACGAGCGCGTCGACGCGCTCGCGCGCCGCGGGGCTCAGCCGGTCGAGCGCGGCGCCCAGCGCCCGCGGCTCGTCGACGACGTCGAACGGGCCCGCGCCGGCCAGGCGCTCCCACACGTCCGGGGCGAACAGCTCGGCGCGCAGCCACGGCGCGACGGCGACGACCGCGCGGGCCGTCCCGGTCCCCGGGCCGGGCCCCGCGACGGTCTCCGTGCCGGGCGCGCCGGTCACCGCAGCCAGTCCTCGAGGTGCTCCGCGACGAGCGCGTCGTCCGCGGCGGCGAGCCACGGGTACGACGCCGTCACGCGCGTCAGCTCGTCGGCCTGCCCGGGGGAGAGGGTCTCGTCCGGGTCGAGGCACCAGATGCCGTCGAGCAGGCCCTGGCGGCGCAGCACCTCGTGCACGCCCGCGATGACGCCCGCGAAGTCGTGCGCCGCGTCGAAGACGGCCGCGTTCGCGTCGGTGAGCCCGGCCGCGCGCGCGGTGAGGGTCGCGAGGGCGGCGGCATCGGGCACGGTGGCCCCGCCGTCGGGGCCGATGCCGTGCGCCGCGTGCGCGAGCGCGAGCGTCTCGACCGCGCCCCGGGTCCAGACCGCCCACTGCCCGAGCAGACCGCCCACGAACCGGGCCGTGAAGGTCGAGGCGCGGCCCTCGGCGTCGGTCACCGGGACGTCGAGACGCTGCGTGAGGTCGGCGACGATCGCGTCGTCGTTGCCCGTGTACAGCGCGATCTCGTCGCCGCGACCCGACGCGGCGACGCCACGCAGCACGTCGATCGTGCGGTAGCGGTGGAACGGCGCGGCCTTGATCGCGACGACCGCCTCGATCGACGCGTACTCGCGCCAGAAGCCGACGGACAGGCGCGGGCCGCCGATCGCCTCCTGGAGGTAGAACCCGATGACGGGCAGCACCTCGCCGACGGCGCGGGCGCGGTCGAGCAGCACGCGCTCGACCTCCTCGCGCGAACCGGTGAGACCGGGCACGCGCGGCGCGAGCAGCACCGCGTCGTAGCCGAGCGATGCCGCGAGCTCCGCCTCCGCCACGGCCTGCCGCACGTCGCCGGCGGCGCCCGCGACCTGGACGAGCGGGCGGGGCCCGGTGTGCAGCGAGCCCGCGGGCGCGTCGCCCGCGACCGTCGCGCGCGACACCTCGGCCGCGAGCTCGAGCACGGGCCGCAGGAGCCCGTGCTCGCGGATCTCGAACTGCGTCGTGTGGACGCCGACGGCCACGCCGCCCGCGCCCGCCGCGTGGTAGTACCGCGTGAGCGCGCGCTGGCGGCGCTCGTCGAGGCGGCGGTCGGCGTCGAGCGCGAGGGGCTGGGCCGGGATGACGGTCCCCGCGCGCAGGAGCGCGGCGACGTCGTCGGCGAGGCGCGGGGTCGCGGGCGCCGCGGCGGGGGTGCTGGGGGCCGTCATCAGAACGCCCCGTCGCGCACGGCGAACTTCGTCGGCTTGCCGCTCGTCGGGAGCCCGGCGGCGAGCCACCGCGCCTGCCAGTCCACGAGCGTGCGCAGCGGCACCTGCGGGTAGCCGAACAGCTCGTGGCAGCGCGTCGCGTCGTTGAGCAGCGCCGTCGGCGCGGGCTCGCCCGTGAACGACACCTCGCGGTCGAGGCCGCGGCCGAGGAGCTCCGCGAGGCGCCGCACCGACGCCGTCTCCGGGCCGGTGAGGTTGATCGCCGTCGCGGGCGACGACGCGAGCGCGAGCGAGCGCAGCGCGACCTCGTTCGCGTACCCCTGCCACACGACGTTGACGTGCCCGGTCGTGAGGTCCACGGGCTCGCCCGCGAGGATCGGCGACGCGACGTCGAACAGGACGCCGTAGCGCAGGTCGACGGCGTAGTTGAGGCGGATCGTCACGACCTTCGTGCCGCGCGAGAGCGCGGCGTGCTGGAGCACGCGCTCGCGGCCGAGGCAGCTCATCGCGTACTCGCCGACCGGCCCGACGGGGTGCTCCTCCGAGCACCCGCCGGACTCGACGGGCACGAGCGGGTAGACGTTCCCGGTGGAGAACGCCGCGATCGTGGAGTCGGCGTAGCGGCGCGCGACGTCGTGCACGAGGGCCGCGTTCGCAGCCCACGCGAGCGACGGCGCGGACGACGTGCCGAACTTGGCGCCCACCATGTAGACGACGTCGGCGCCGTCGGGCAGGGCGGCGAGGTCCGCGTCGGGCGCGAGCAGGTCGGCCGCGACGACGTTCACCCCGGCGTCGCGCAGGCGGTCGGCCTGCTCGGGGTCGGACCACCGCGAGACGGCGTGCACGGCGTCGCCCGTGCGCCCGGCCGCGTCGAGCGCCCGGCGGGCGAGGACGGTCAGGCTCGGGCCCATCTTCCCGCCCGCGCCGAGGATGACGAGGTCGCCCGAGCGGGCGGCCAGGTCCTCCACGAGGGCGGGCGACGGCGTCGTGAGCAGCTCCTCGAGCTCCGCGACGGACGTCGGGGCCTTCAGGGCGGTGGTGCTGGTCTGCGTGGTCATGTGGTGAGTCATCCCTTGATGCCGGACGAGGTGACGCCCTCGACGAAGAAGCGCTGGGCCACGAGGTACGAGGCGAAGATCGGAACGAACGAGATGGTGGCGCCCGCGAGCACCATGTTGAGCGGCACGTCCTGCTGCTGGAGCGAGGCGATGCCGACGGTCAGCGTCCAGTGGTCGGTGCCCTGGCCGATGATGAGCGGCCACAGGAAGTCGTTCCAGTGCCACAGGAAGACGAACGTGCCGAGCGTCGCGAGGATCGGCTTGCACAGCGGCAGCACGATGCGCAGGAAGATGCGCCACTCCGAGGCGCCGTCGAGCTTCGCGGCCTCGAACAGCTCGTCGGGCAGGTCGAGGATGAACTGCCGCATGAGGAACACGGCCTGCGCGTTCGCGAGCGTCGGCAGGATCAGGCCCCAGTACGTGTCGAGCCCGCCCGCCTGCGCGATGAGGATGAACGTCGGGATGAGCGTCACGTGGTACGGGACCATGACCATCGCGAGGAACGACCAGAACATCGCCTCGCGCCCGGGGAACTTCTTCTTCGCGAACGCGTACCCAGCCATCGACGCGAGCAGCAGCACCGCGACGACGGACACGACGGAGTACACGAGCGTGTTGACGAGCCAGGTGCCGATGTTGCCCGCGCCGAGCACGCGGCCGTAGGCCTCGGTCGTGAGGTTCGTCGGCAGGAGCGACGCGGGGAAGTCGATCGCGGCGGCCGGCTTCAGCGACAGCACGACCATCGCGTAGAACGGGAAGATCGTCACGACGGCGGCGAGCGAGAGCACGGCGTAGCGCAGCACCTTGCCGCGCAGCGACAGGTCGCTCGCGCCCTTGCGGCCGCGCCGGCGGCGGGTCGCGGTGGGGCGCACGGGCATCGCGGCGCCCTCAAGCACCCGCCCGGTGGTGGTGGGGTCGACGGCGGTCACTTGTCCCTCCCG
The DNA here is from genome assembly GCA_003052455.1 of Sphaerisporangium cinnabarinum. Classification (GTDB taxonomy): domain Bacteria; phylum Actinomycetota; class Actinomycetes; order Actinomycetales; family Cellulomonadaceae; genus Cellulosimicrobium; species Cellulosimicrobium cinnabarinum. Next base: position 52,519 of record QAPD01000033.1, read on the forward strand.
ATGGCGTAGCGCTGGATCAGGGCGACGACCAGCGTGACGACGAACAGCGCGACGCCGAGCGCGCTCGCGTAGCCGAGGTCGAAGTACTTGAAGCCCTGGTCGTAGATGTAGAAGACGAGGTTGTAGCTCGCCCGGGCGGGGCCGCCCGCCGTCATGACGTAGACGAGGTCGAAGATCTGGAACGACGCCGTCGTCTCGATGACGGCGAGGAAGAACAGGGTCGGCTTGAGCTGCGGCGCGATGATGAACCAGAACCGCTTCCACGGCCCGGCGCCGTCGATCGCGGCGGCCTCCTCGAGCTCGCGCGGCAGGTCCTGCATGCGCGCGAGGAGGATGAGCATCCCGTAGCCGAAGCGCGACCAGATCGCGACCATCGCGAGCGCGGGCAGCACGAGCAGCGTGTCGCCCAGCCAGGAGTCGGTCGAGAACCCGAGCGCGCCCATGAGCTTCGACCACGGGCCGTTCGTGGAGAACACCCACGTGAACACGGTCGCGGCGAGCACGAGGCTCGTGACGACGGGCAGGAAGAACACCGAGCGGTAGAAGCCGGAGCCGCGGAACGAGCGGCGCACCATGAGCGCCATGAACGTCGAGATCGCGAGCGACACGGGGACGATGAGCACGCTCAGCACGACCGTGACGCGCAGCGCCGACCAGAAGATCGGGTCGTCGACCATGCGCCGGAAGTTCTCGACGCCCGTCCACTCGGCACCGACGCCGATGGTGTAGTCGAAGAAGCTCAGCGCGACGCCGGCGATCGCCGGGCCGAAGCGGAACAGCAGGAACAGCAGGAACGCGGGGAGGGCGAACAGCAGGCCGATCCTCGCCTCTCGGCGCTCCAGGACGCGGCGGGTCGTGCCGCGCGGGGGCTTCGGCGCCGGGCGCCGGTCGGCCCCGTCGGCGGTCAGCCCGTCCGAGGTGGGGGCGGTCGCGGTCATGGGTTCTCCTCTCGTACCGCGAGGTACCGCGGCGCGGGCAGCAGGGGGACGGCTGCCCGCGCCGCGGCGTCGGTCAGCCGAGCAGCGGGTTCGCCGCCGCGGCCGCGTCCTTCAGGGCCTGCTCCGGCGTCTTCTCGCCGATGAGCGCGGCCTGGAGCTCCGGGGCGAGCACGCCCATGACCTCACGGGACTTCTCGTTGACCTCGCCGGCCGTCGTGTACTGGAGCGTCTCCTCGAGCGCGGACAGCACCGCGTCGTCGGCGTAGAGGCCCGACTCGCTCTCGTACGGCGAGAACCAGCCGGCGGCCTTGGCGTACTCGGCGCTCACCTCGGGCGAGGTCGCGAACGCGGCCCACTTGCCCGCGGCGTCGAGGCTGTCGGCCGTCTTGAGCACGGACAGCGAGCCGACGGTGCCGAACGCGACCGCCTCGGCCTCCTTGAGCGGCGGGAGCACGACGACGTTCTCCTCGCCCCAGAAGCCCGCGACGTCGGCCGGGCCCTGCTGCCAGGTGCACGCGATCTTGCCCTTGGCGGTGTTCGTCTGCTCGAACGCGGGGATGGTCGTCAGCAGGTCCTTCTCGATGTACCCGCCCTCGGCGAGGTCGACCGCGAACTGCAGCGCCTCGACGCCCTCGGGGGAGTCGAACGCGACCGACGAGCCGTCCTCGGAGAAGACGGACCCGCCCGCCTGCCACAGCAGCGGGTAGAAGGACTCGTTGAGCGTCGCGTCGACCGAGCCCCAGTAGTTGGTGACGTCGTAGCCGGCGGCCTGGAACGTCGGCGCGAGCGCCATGAGGTCGTCCCACGTCTCGGGGTAGTTGCCCGCCTCGCCGACGGCCTCGAACGCCGCGGCGTTGCACACGAGCGGCTTGCTGTTCATGATCAGCGGCGAGCCGAGCATCGCGCCGTCGACCGTGACGGCCTTCGACGCGTTCTCGCGCAGGTCGCCCACCTGGTCCGTGACGTAGTTGTCCACCGCGGCGAGGGACTTGCCGTACTTCGGGATCTGGTCCGGGATGAGGTAGACGACGTCGGGGCCCTTGTTGCCCGCGATCGCGGTCGCGAGCGTCTCGTCGCGGCCGGCCCACGGGTAGATCTCGACCTTGACGTCGACGTCGGGGTTCTCCTCCTGGAACGCGGCGACCTGCTCGTCCCAGAAGGCCTTGTGGGCGGCCTCGTCGGCGATGACGGGGTAGGTCCACATGGTGACGGAGCCGGACGCGGCACCGTCCTCGGGCGTGGGGGTGGAGCTGCCGGCACCGGCACCGCCGGCGCAGGCGCTCAGCGCGCCGAGCGTGCCGACCGCGAGCGCGGCGGTCCAGAGGCGCTTCGTCGTGCGCAGGGTCATCGACGTGTCTCCTTGGTGAGGTCCCGCCCGGGTGGGCGGGTGGGGGTGGGGGTGCTGCTGGGCGGTTGGTGCTGTGGTGGTGCGGTCGTCGGGCCCGGCGCGTCAGCGCGCCGGGACGTCGACGACGGTGCGCCGGTGGCGCGACTCCTCGGCCGCGAACACGGCGAGGTGGCTCTGCAAGGACTCGACGGCGCCCGACCGGACGTGGCTCGGGTCCCCCGTCGCGACGGCGCGCACGAACGCGTCCATCACCCCCGAGTCGCCGCCGCCGTGGTCGTCGGCGGCGTTCGTGGCGCCGTGGTGGCCGCCGTCGTGCACGGTGACGCTGCCGTCGCGGAAGTCGGTCACGCGGACCTTCTCCCCGTCGCCGTCGAGGCACCCGTGGGTGCCGAAGATCTGGGTCTTGCGGTGGTCCTGCTCGGAGAACGCGGTCATGGTGAACGTCGCCGCGCCGCCGCCCTCGAGCTCCATGGCGACGACCTGGTGGTCGACGACGTCGTTGTCCGAGGCGTAGACGCACCGGCCGTAGTCGCCGGTGCGCAGGGCCTCGACGACGCCCGCCTCGTCGGTCGCGTCCGTGATGACGGAGACGGGCCAGATCGGGCCCTTCTCGCGCAGCGTGGTCAGGTAGAGGCGGGGCGCCGAGTACGGGCACGTGGGCTCGAGCGGGCAGTCCAGGCAGCGGTCCGCCGCGCCCGCGGGCCGCTCCTCGGGCCGGAAGTGCTTCAGGGAGCCGAAGCTCGCGACCGTCGCGATCCGCTTGCCCGTGACGTAGCGGATCCAGTCGAGGTCGTGGCTCGACTTCGCGAGGAGCATCGGGCTCGACGTCTTCTCCGAGCGCCACGGGCCGCGCACGTAGGAGTGGGCGTCGTGCCACCAGCCGACGGGCTCGAGGTGCTGGACGTTGACGATCTCGCCCAGGACGCCGGAGTCGACGACGGACTTCACGAGGTCCGTGTACGGCATGTAGCGCATCACGTGGCAGACGCCGAAGAGCACGCCCGACGCCTCGACCGCGTCGACGACGTCCCGGCACTCCTCCGGGCTCGGCGCGAGCGGCTTCTCGACGAGGATCGCGTACCCCTGCGGCGCGAGCGCGACGACGGGGTCGCGGTGCTCGCGGTCCTGCGTCGCGACGATCACCATGTCCGCGAGCCGGCCCGTGCCCCCTGCGGCCCGGTCGGCGTCGCCCGCGGCGACGAGGTCGCGCCAGGTCGCGAACTCCGCGACCTGCGGCCGCGCGGCACCCGGGTCGACGGCGCGCCCGGCACCCGGGGCGGCGGCGGGAACGGCAGCCGGGTCGACGGCGAGCGCGGCACCCGGGTCGGCGGGGACGTCGGCCTGGGCCGCGACGGCCTGGTCGACGACGAGCCCGCGCTGGTGCGCCCGAGGGTCGGCGACCGCGACCAGACGGGCGCGCTCCGGGTGCTCGGCGATCCAGCGCGCGTACGTCTGTCCGCGGTTCCCGGCGCCGACGAGGGCGACGGTGACAGGCTGGGGGGTGGGGGTCACGTGTGCGGTCCTTGCTCCGTTGCGATGGTCCTGCGGGGCGGGGGTCTCCCGCCCCTGGCAGGCCTCGTTTGCTATTTGCTATAGCAAGCCTGCCATGCCGATGTTACGCCAGATCGGCGCTCGTGTTAACTCGCGCACGACGCGATGCGGAGTTGTGACCTTTCGCGTCGCGGCTGCGGCACCGGCGCGGTGGTCGACGTGGGTCGGGGCCGGGGGTGGTGAGTGCGGGTCTACCATCCGCGCGGCTCGTTCCTCGCGGCGCTCCCGCCAGGCCCGCCACGACCCGCACTCACCACCCCCGGCCCCTTCGTCGTCTCGCCTCGTGCGGTGCTCACCGCGCCGGGTCGCGCCCGGTGCGGAGAGCGGCACGAGGGCTCGTCAGACGACGAGGTTGCCCGTCGTGACGACGCGGTCGCCGTCGTCGGGGAACGCCGTGCGGGTGACGCCCTGCTCGACGTTGCCGCTGTGCAGGACGTACGAGTCGCCGCCCAGGGCGGACGGTGCGAGCGCCAGGGTCCCGCCCGCGAAGGTCGAGCCCGTGGCGGACCAGTTGTTGATACCGGCGTCGAGGATCACGTGCCCAGTGTCGCCCGACGGCGCGGTGCTCCGGACGCCGTCGAGCGCCCAGGTGACCGGCTTGTCCGCCTTCGCCCGGCGCAGGAAGCTCCCGCCCGCGGGCTTGCCCTCGAGCCGCGCGCCGCCGTCGAGCCGGACGGTCTGCTCGGCCGCGCCCGCCGCGACGACCGCGACGTTGCGCACGACGCCGCCGCGCACCGTGAGGTCGCCGCTCGCCGTCACCGTCCCCTCGCCCTCGGCCGCCTCGAGCGTGCACGTGTCCAGCACGACGGCGCCCTTCCCGGCGAACGACGCGTTCTTCAGCCCGTCGAGGGTCGTGCGCACGAGGTGCACCGGGTTCGTGACGTTCGCCTGGGTGATCGCGGTGTCCGGCAGGACCGCGAAGCGCGACCCCTCGATGACGTTGGGCCGCTTCGACAGCGCCGACGCCTGGGAGATGATCAGGGTGTCGTCGGCCTGGCAGCCGCGGAGCTGCACGCCGTCGGCGTTGACCCACAGCATCCCCGAGCCCGCGAGGCCGTCCTTGCGGATGACCTGCACGTCCTCGAGCGTGAGGTCGGTGACCTTGACGCGTGCGACGAACCACGAGCACACGTGCCGCGTCACCGTGATGCGCTTGGCCGCGCCGCCCCAGGCCGCGCCCGAGTTGGCGAACGTCATGAGACCCGAGTTCCCCACGTACGTGAGGTCGTGCTCGTACTGGCCGTGCGTGACGAACGGGCCCTGATCGTCGCCGTCGCCGTGGCAGTTCTCCACGAGCCCGTACGACGACGCGGTCCAGTCGTTGAGGTGCCGCGCGTTGGTCGTGTGGCAGTCGACGACGTGCCCGTAGTTGCAGTAGATCTGCTGCGTCAGGTAGCCCGCGCCGCCCCACGTGACCGACGCCGGGTTGGTCAGCGAGCAGCCCGCCGTGCGGAAGAACGTGCTCCAGCGGCGCATGACGAGCGGCCAGAACGTCGCGACGCCGTGCACGTTCTCCACGTCGCAGCGCACCGCGTACTCGTAGGCGATCGGGTGCGAGCCGGTGTACTGGTCGCCGTCGGGCCGGCCGCGGAACGCGAGGTTGCGCACGTGCACCTGCTCGACCGGCTCGACGCGCGTCCACGTGAGCGTGCGGCCCTTCGCGAGCGACCAGCCCGCCTTGTAGTTGACGCGCACGTGGGTGGCGTCGACGATCTGCGTGATCTGGACGAGGCGCTGGAGCTCGCGCTCCCACCGGCCGGCCAGCGCGTTGACCTCGACCGCGTACCACTGGCCCACCTCGAACTGCGACGAGTCCGCGACCTCGTAGTCGTCGCGCAGCTCCGGCATCGTCGCCGTCAGGGTGTTCTTCCGGACGTCGTCCGTGACCTTCCCACGGAAGAACAGCACGGCCGCGAACGGGTCGTCCTGCCCGGCGTCCTCGATGCCCTCGGTCGTCATGAGGTGGTTGCCGAAGTCGAGCTCGAGGTTCGAGCGCGTGAACGTGTGGCGTCGCGTGAAGTTGAGGTCCGTGTGCGCCTCGACGCGCGTGACGCTCGGGTCGTGCACGAGGGCGTCGAGGGCGTCGTCGGCGGGGGTGTCGGGCCCGAAGAGGCCGAACCAGCGGAAGTCCGCGGTGCCGGTGTGCAGGGTGTGCCAGCGGCCCTTGGCTCCCGCGTCCTGCGGGGCGAGGACGGTGCCACCGTTGGCGGCGGCGGTGGACCTCGCGTCGTACCGCAGGAGCCGGGCGGCGCCGTCGCCGGCGGTCGCGTGGCCGAGGAGCTGGGCGACGGTGCCGTCGTCGAGCTTCTTGGCCTTCCAGCCGGTGAGCTGGGCGACGGTGGTGGCGACGAGGACCTCGTCGTCGGGCTTGTCGTCCTTCTTCGCCGTGAGCGGTGCGCCGGGGAGGGGCGCCGCGTGGGCGCTGCCGCTGCCGAGCGCGACGGCGCCCGCGGCGAGGGAGGCGATGCCGGCGACGCGCAGCAGGTTGCGCCGCGAGGGCGCCTGGGCGGCCTCGCCCGGCGCGGCCGTCGTCGGCTCGGTCGTGGTCTCGAGGGTCATGGGGTGTCCTTTCGTCGGCCCGGCGCGACGGCGCGGGTGTCGGTGGGGAGGGGGATCAGGTGCCCGGGCGTCGCCCGAGCGGGTCACACGGTGAGGTTCGCGTCGACGAGCACGCCGTCGCCCGCGGTCGGCAGGCCCGCGCGGTCGACGCCGGTCTCGACGTTGCGCGCATGGAGGACGCGCACGCCGTCGGGCAGGTCGAGGCGACCGCCCGTGAACCGCGAGCCGGTCGCGGCGTAGCGGTCGCCGGGGCGCAGCGCGACGTGCGCGGTGCCGTCGGCAGTCCGCAGGTCGGCGCCGCGGAGCGTGACGTCCACGGCGCCCGCGCCGGTGCCGCGCGAGACGAGGGCCCCGGCCGTCGTCGTGCCCGCGGCCCGGACGCCGTCGAGCACGAGCCGCTGGTCGCGCGCGCCGCTGAGCCGCACGCCCACGCCCTGCCACGACCCGCCCGTGACGGTGACGTCCGCCGAGCCGAGGTCGACCGGTGCGGCCGGAGCGTCGTCCGTGCCGCCGACGAGCTCGCAGTCGGTGAACGTCACGGGGCCGGCGCCGCGCAGGATCGTGCCGTCCACGCCGGTGATGCGGGTGCGCACGAAGTGCACGGGGTTCGTCACCGGCGTCTGGTGCAGCACCGACCCCGTGGGCAGCGCGAACGAGCAGTCCTCGACGACCGTCGGCCGCCGCGACAGCGACGACCGCTGCCCGACGGCGAAGAAGCCGGCCGTGCAGCCGCGCACCTGTGCGCCGTCGGCGTTGATCGTGAGCGTCGCCTGCGGGTCGAACGTCGACCGTGCGACGACGTGCACGTCGTCGAGCGTGAGGTCCGTGATCTTGGTGCCCGCGACGAACCACGAGCACGTGTGGTGCTTGACCGTGATGCGCTTGGCCGCCGTGCCCCACTGGCCGCCCGAGTTGGCGATGTCCATGAGCCCGCTGTTGCCGACGAACACGAGGTCGTGCTCGTACTGGCCGTGGGTCGTGAAGGGGTTGCCGCCCTGGTCGTCCCCGTCGCCGTGGCAGTTCTCCACGAGGCAGTACGCCGACGCCGTGAGGTCGTTGAGGTGCCGCGCGTTGTGGCTCGTGCAGTCGGAGACGCGCCCGTACAGGCAGTAGATCTGCTGCGTGAGGTAGCCGGCGCCGCCGTAGAACACCGTCGGCGGGTTGGCGACCGAGCACCGCTCCGTGACGAAGTGGGTGTTCCAACGCCGCATGATCACCGGCCACCACGTGCGGTGGCCGTGCACGTCCGAGACGTCGCAGCGCACCGCGTACTCGAACGCGACGGGGTGGGAGCCGGTCATCTCGCGGTCGTCGGGCAGCTCGCCGTTCGCCGGGCCGTCGAAGGGCCCGGACCCGTGGAAGGTCATCGCGCGCACGTGCACCTGCTCGACGGGCTCGACACGCGTCCAGGTGAGCACGCGCTCGGCGGGCAGCTCCCAGCCGTTCTTGTAGTCGACGCGCACGTGGGTGGCGTCGACGATCTGCGTGATCTGGACGAGGCGCTGGAGCTCGCGCTCGTCCCCGCCGCCGCCCGGGCGCTCGTCCGAGCGCAGCGCCCACCACTGCCCGACGGCGAACGCGCCCGCGTCCGCGACCTCGAAGACGTCCGTGAGGTCGGGGAGCGTCGCGGCGAGGGTGCGCTGCTGCGTCTCGTCCGTCACGCGGCCCTGGAAGAACAGGACCGCCCCGAACGGGTTGTCGTGGGCGTTGCGCTCGATGCCCTCCGTCGTGACCGTGTGTCCGCCGAAGTCGAGCTCGAGGTTCGAGCGTGTGTAGGTGTGGCGGCGGGTGAAGTTGAGGTCCGTGCGGGCTTCGATGCGGGTGATGCTGGGGTCGTTCACGAGGGCGTCGAGGGCGTCGTCGGCGGGGGTGTCGGGGCCGAAGAGTCCGAACCAGCGGAAGTCCGCGGTGCTGGTGTGGAGGGTGTGCCAGCGGCCGGTGGCACCGGCGTCGGTGGGGGCGAGGACGGTGCCGCCGTTCGGGGTCGCGGTGGACCTCGCGTCGTAGCGGACGAGGCGGGCGGCGCCGTCGCCCGGCGCCGCGTGGCCGAGGAGCTGGACGACGGCGCCGTCGTCGAGCTTCTTGGCCTTCCAGCCGGTGAGCTGGGCGACGGTGGCGGCGACGGGGACCTCGGTGTCGGGCGCGTCGTTCTTGCCCGTGGCGAGCGTTCCGGCGAGGGGTGCCGCGTGCGCGCTGGTGCTGCCGAGCGCGACGGCGCCGGCGGCGAGGGAGGCGATGCCGGCGACGCGCAGCAGGTGCCGGCGCGAGGGCGACGCCGCCGCCTCGGTGGGCGTGGGCTCGGTCGCGCCGGGGTGGCCGGACGCGGTGCGGGTGTGGGATCGGGGAGTGGACAACGGGGGCACCCTTCGTGACGTCGGGAGGACGCCGTGCGGGCGAGCGACGCGATGGCTCCGGCGGCCCGGGGCTGCGGGGTGTTCCGGGGGAGCGGTGCTGCGGGGTCGTGCGGTTCCGGTGCTGGGTAGGGGGTCAGCGGGTTCGTGCGCGTCGTTGCGACGGTGAACCGGACTCTCGGAGAGTAGCGGGATGCTATGGCATCGTCAAGAGCGAGCGTGCGCGTATCTGTGCAGGTCAGGACCCATCTGGTGCGACGACACATGCCATAGCAAACGATTCGTCGCGAGGACGCGCCCGGCGAGCATGCCGAGGTGGAGCCGTCGCCGGCGAGGTAGGGCTGTGGTGGGGTGACCAGGGCTCTACCTCGGCGAACCGGGGCTCTGCCTCGTGGGGCGGGTCAGTCGATCAGAGGTAGTCGCCGGGCCAGTGGAAGCCCACCCCGGCCGCGGCGGCGTCGCGGAGGTGCGCGACGACGTCGGCCGCCGCGCGGACGGGCCGGAGCATCCCGGTCGTGTCGGTCGCGACGACGGGCGCGTCGAGCACCGCGGCGGCGAAGCGGTCGGTCAGGGCGTGCGCGGGGAGGCGCACCTCGACGCTGGGCGAGCCGTGCAGCTGCGCGCGGTGGAGCGTGGTGCGCGCGAGGGCGTCGACGACGTCGCGCGCGCGGACCGACGCCGGGTCGACGCCGAGCTCGCGGACCTTCAGCACGTCCGGCTCGGGCTCCAGGACGACGTAGCCCATGACCTCCCCGTCGGCTGCCCGTGCGGTGAACACCTCGGCGCCGGAGTACCAGAGCGGGATGCGGTGCTCCCAGTGCTCGACGGTGCGTCGGGTGGCGAGAGGGCGCGGCCCGTCCGCCACGGTGTCGAACGCGTCGTGCAGCGCGGCGAGCTGCTCCCACCGCAGGGCGACCGACCACGCAGGCCACGGGACGCCGGGCAGGCGGTCGGTGCGGACGGTCAGGGGTGCGTCGTCCGCCGAGCCCGACGGCGGCGCCCCCGGCCCGGACGGCGCGTCGCCTGGGGTGGGAAGGCGGAACGACTCGGCAGCGAGACCGTTCACCGCGTGGGTCGCCGCGTCGTCGACCGGACGCGGTGCGCCGCGCAGGAGCGGCACGTCGAACGTCTCGAAGCCGCTCGACCGGTAGACGCCCGGGGTGCCGGTGAACAGGAGCGCGAGGTCCGCGCCGTCCTGCTCCATCTGCTCGACGGCCCGCGCGAGCAGCGCACGGACGAGGCCCCGGCCCCGTGCCTCGGGGGCGATCGCGACGTTGGCGACGCCGCCGGCCCGCAGCGTGTCGCCGTCCGGCCCGCCGAGCTCGCGCGGCGTCCAGTACACCGAGCCGACCACCCCGCCGTCGAGCGGGTCGAGAGCGACGTGCGTGCGGTCGAGCCGGCCGTCGTCCGTCTCGTAGACCGGCACCATGAGCGGCGCGTCGAACGCGCGGCCCCACAGGGCGTAGAGCGAGGGGACGTCGTCGGGTGTGGCGGTGCGCAGGTGCATCAGGATCCCAGGGTCCGTGCCGGTGTTGACGGGATGCTATAGCAAAAGTAGGGTCGCGGGACGACCGTCGGCGTGCGACGCGACGGACCGTGCGGGCCGGGCTGGGCGCGCACGGACGCCCCGGGTGGCGGCGGTGCCGCCATCCGGGCTCCTCCTGCGAGAGCGAGCGGTCAGCCGTTCGCCGCGGCGGGCTCGGCCTCGTCGTCCGTGTGGCTCGCGAGGCGCGCGGCGGCCTCGCCGATGTGCTCGGCCATGACGCGCTGGGCCGTGTCCGGGTCGCCGCCCGCGATGGCGTCGACGATGAGGTCGTGGGTGCGCGCGTGCGCGACGCGCGCCTCGGGTTCGAGCGCGGCGTTCGCGGCGCGGAGGAAGCCGGTGATGCGGCTGCGGAGCTGGGCGTTGAGCGTCATGAGCATGCGGTGGTCGGCCATCTCCCAGAGCTGCTCGTGGAAGCGCCGGTCGAGCTCGAACACGCGGGCGTTGCTGCCCTTCTCCGCCGCCTGGACCATCTGCTGGACCGTCTTGCGCAGCTTCGCCTCCTTCGCCGGGTCCCAGGCGTCCTGGACCCGCACGACGGCGAACTGCTCCAGCAGGGTGCGCAGGCTCGAGATCTCCTCCAGGTCGCGGCTCGTGAGCGCGGCGACGCGCGCGCCGCGGTGGGGGAGCCGCTCGACGAGGCCTTCCTGGGTCAGGCGCGTGAGCGCCTCGCGCACCGGGATGTGGCTCGTGCCGAGGCGCTCGGCGAGCTTGCGCTCGACGAGCCGCTCGCCCGGCGCGAGGTCGCCGCTGAAGATCGCCTCGCGCAGCTCGACCGTGACGCGGTCGGCGACGTTCTGGTCCGGCACGCTCTTGAGCGCCATGGTTTCTCCGTGGTGTCGTGGGGGCGGCGGGCTCGGATCGTCGAGGGTCGGGCGCCGCTGAAGGATAGCGGCCACGGTGCCGTCCCGGGGGCGTCTCGACAAGACAACATGCTATAGCATCGGCACTCCCGAGCCCAGAGGAGGTGCGATGGTCGCCCTGCACACGCGGGCCCCCGTCCCCGCGTTCGTCGGCCTGGCCGGCGTCGCCGTCCGCGACGTCACGCCCGCCCCGGGCATCCGGGCGCGCAACTGGGGCCCGGCGGACTGGGACGTCTCCGAGGGCGCCCACCGCGCGATGACGCTGACCGCCGTCGCGCTCGCGGAGGAGCGCCCCGACCGCGGGGCCGCCGCCGAGCCCTTCGTGCTCGTGACGATCGACGGCACGTGGTGGCGCCGGGTCGACGACGAGGCGACCTTGCGCACGACCGTGCTCGACGCGACCGGGCTGCCCGTCGAGCGCCTGCTCGTCTCGCTCTCCCACACGCACGCCGGGCCCGTCCTGTGCTCGGGCGACGCCGACCTCGCCGGCGGCGACCGCGGCGTCGAGTACCTGCACGACCTCGCCCGCGCAGCGGCCGACGCCGCCGTGGAGGCGATCGCTTCCCTCCGGCCCGCGACCCTCGAGTGGACGACCGGCCGCTGCGGCCTCGCGTCGAACCGCGAGGCGCTGCTCGACGGCTGCGCCGGCGGGGAGGCGGGGACGGCCGCGGGAGCAGCTGCGGAGAGCACGCCGCCCCGGCCCCTCGTCGGTTTCAACCCTGACGCCGGCACCCCGCGCTCGCCCGGTGCCGACCCCGCGGACGACACGGTCGTCGTCGGGCGGCTCACGGCGCGCCCCGCGGCCGTCGCGGACACCCGGCCCGACGGCGCCGCGCCCGTGGGCGAGCACGTCACCCTCGCGACGATCGTCAACTACGCGTGCCACCCGACGACGCTCGCGTGGCAGAACCGGCTCGTCTCGCCCGACTACGTGGGCGCGATGCGCGACCTCGTCGAGCGCGAGACGGGCGCCCCCGTCGCGTTCCTCCAGGGGGCGTCGGGCGAGCTCGCCCCGCGCGAGCAGTACACGGGCGACACCGCCGTCGCGGACCGCCACGGCACCTCGCTCGGCCACGCGGTGCTCGCCGCGCTCGCGGAGCTCCCGCCGCCGGGCACGGAGCTGGAGCTGACCCACGTCGTCGAGTCCGGCGCGCCGCTCGCGGTCTGGGAGCCCGCGCCGTCGGCTGCGCTCCCTGGCACCGGCACCGGCACAGCCGCCCGGCCCGACGCACGGACGCTCGCCGCCGTGGCGGAGCCCGTCACGCTCGACCTGCGCGACCTCCCGACGTGGGACGAGCTCGAGGCCGAGTGGGCCGGCATCGACCCGCGCTCGCGCGAGGAGCGTCTGCGCCGCGCGCGGAACCTGCGCGACGGCTACGTCACCGGCCCGACCGTCCAGCACCCCACGTGGGTGTGGCGCGTCGGCGAGGCGCTGCTCGTCGCGCACCCGGGCGAGGCGTACTCGCGCCTCCAGCGCACGGTGCGTGCCCACGCCGGGACGCGGCCCGTCGTCGTCGCGAACCTCACCAACGGCCCCGGCTTCGTCTACCTGCCCACGCGCGAGGCGTACGACGTCGGCGCCTACCAGGCGTGGCAGTCGCCGCTCGCGCCGGGCTCGCTCGAACGGCTGGAGCGGCACGCGTGCGCCGTCGCCGACGACGTGCTCGCCGGCACCGCCGCCTGGCCCCCCGGCGTCGGCGCGCCACGACCCGCCGCGTCCCCGACCCGTCCCGTCCCCGAGGAGGACCAGTGACCACCCCCGCCCTCGACGCCCCGCGCGTCCCGCTCGCCGTCGTCACCGGGGGAGCGGCCGGCATCGGCCGTGCCGTCGCCGAGCGTCTCGCGACCGACGGGTTCCGGGTCGTGTGCGCGGACGTCGTGCAGCACGACCTCCCCGCGCTCGACCTCGGCGCCGTCCCCGACGCGCCCGGACTCGTGTGGGCCTCGCTCGACGTCACCGACCACGCCGCCGTGCGCGCCGCGTTCGACGACCTCGCGGACGCGTTCGGCGGGATCGACGCGCTCGTCAACAACGCGGGCATCCAGCGCCACCGCGCGCTCGAGGACCTCACGTGGGACGAGTGGTCGGCCGTCGTGGACGTCAACCTGCACGGCGTCTTCGCGTGCCTCCAGGCCGCGGGCCGCCACATGCTCGCGGCGGGCCGGGGCGCCGTCGTCAACATCTCGTCCGTCTCGGCCCGCGGCTCCGCGGGACGGGCTCCGTACTCCACGACCAAGGCCGCCGTCATCGGGCTGACTGCGACCGCGGGCGCCGAGTGGGCCGCGCGCGGCGTGCGGGTCAACGCCGTCGCGCCCGGCTACATCGACACGGGCGTGTTCCGCCAGGGCGTCGCGCAGGGCACGCTCTCGGAGGAGACGATCCTCGCGCGCATCCCCGCGCGCCGGCTCGCCCAGCCGGAGGAGATCGGGAACGCGGTGAGCTGGCTCGTGTCCGACCAGGCCGCGTACATGGTCGGCCAGACCGTCTACGTCGACGGCGGGTTCCTCGTCGACTACGGCGTGCCGCTCGCCAAGAAGCCGGAGTGAGCGTGGTGCCCGCCGCGCGCGTCGTCGCCGTCCGCACCGCGACGACGGTCGTCCCGCTGCCGCAGCCGCTGCGCCTCGGCGCGATGACGGTCGAGCGCCGCGAGTACGTCGGCGTGCGCGTCGTCGCCGAGACGGACGACGGCCGCACCGTCGCCGGGGAGTCGTACGCGCTCACGCGCGAGGCGCCCATGGCCGAGGTCGTGGACCGGCTCGTCGCCCCGCACGTGGTGGGCCGCGAAGTCGTGGCGTCCGACGGCGTCGCCGCGCGCCAGAGCGTCGGCGCCGCGTGGGACGCGGCCTTGCGCGGGTCCGCGATCGTCGGTCGTGTGGGCCTCGTGCGGCGCGCGATCGGCCTGGTCGACGTCGCGCTGTGGGACCTCGCGGGCCGCCTCGCCGGGCGTCCGGTGTGGTCCCTGCTCGACGACGGCCAGCACCTCGCCGGGTCCGCGGGGCCGGGTGTCGGCGGCGACAGGGACGCTCCGTCGCGTGCTGTCGCCGGGAGCCCTCGCGACGTCTCGTCCGTGGCCGTCGCGGTGCCACGCCCCGCGATCCTCGTCGCGGCGTACCCGACGCCCGGCCGCACCGCGCGCGACGTCGCGGAGGAGGTGCTCGCGCACGCGCGCGCCGGGTGGCCGCTGCTGAAGATCTCGCGCTCGCCCGACCGTGCGCTCATGCGCGACCTGCTCGCGATCCTGCGCGCCGAGCTGCCCGACGTCACCGGCCGTCCGACCGTCGCGGGGCGCAGCGGCGTCGTCGTCGACGTGGGCTTCGGCTGGCGCGACACCGACGAGGCGCTCGCGGACCTCGACGCGTGGGGCGTCACGGGTGCGGCGGGGGAGAGCGCGCCCGCGCTCGCGTGGCTCGAGGACCCGCTGCTGCCCGAGGACGCGGCCGGCGCGGCGCGCGTCCGCGACGCGTCCGGGCTGCCGCTCTCCGTGGGCGACGAGGTGACCGACCCCGAGGTCTTCGCCCGGCTCGACGCGCAGGGCGCGCTCGACGTGCCGCGCGTCGACGTCGTCGCGATCGGCGGCATCACGCCCGCCGACCCGCTCGTGCGCGCGTGGGCCGCGCGGGGGAAGGTCGTGTCCAGCCACGTGTACCCGGAGGTCAGCGTGCACCTGGGCGGAGCGGCGGGCATCGGCGTCGAGACGTTCGACCGCTCGCCCGCGGGCAACCCCTACGACCCCGCACCGCTGCTCGTGCGCGGCGGTCCCGTGTTCGACGGCGGCCACGCGACCCCGCCGGACGCGCCCGGCCTGGGCTTCACGCTCGACCCCGACCGCTTCGACCTGGAGGCAGCCCCGTGACCGGACCGTCGGCTGGACCCGTGAGCAAGCAGCGCAGCGTCGTCGTCACCGGCAGCGGCAAGGGCATCGGCCGCGCCGTGGCCGCGCGCCTCACCGCCGACGGGTGGACCGTCGTCGGGCTGGAGCGCACCCCCGGCTCGGGGACGGTCGAGGAGGGGGTGTGCGTCGGCGTCGTGCTGGGGGACTCGCGTGACCGCGAGACCCACCGCGAGGCCGCGCGGGCCGCGCGCGACCTCGCACCGCTCGCCGGGTGGGTGAACAACGCGGGCATCACCGTCCGCACGCCGCTGCACGCGCTCGCCGACCCGGAGCGGGCGGCGCAGGTCGAGCAGGACGCGCGCGACGTCGTCGAGATCAACGGCCTCGGCTACCTCTGGGGCTGCGCCGCCGCCGTCGAGGCGTTCACCGACCAGGTGAGCGGCGGGTCGATCGTCAACATCGGCTCGATCCACGGCCGCGCGGCGTTCGCCGACCACGCCGCCTACGAGCTGACGAAGGGCGGCATCGACGCGCTCGCGCGCTCCGTCGCCGTGACGTACGGGCGGTACGGCATCCGCGCCAACACCGTCGCCCCGGGCGGGGTGCGCACCCCGCACCTCGACGCGCAGATCGCGCGCGCCGCCGACCCCGCCGCCGAGGAGCGCGCCCTCGCCGAGGGCCCGCCGCTCGGCCGCATCGCCGAGTCCGCGGAGATCGCCGCCCTCGTCGCGTTCCTGCTGTCCGACGAGGCGGGCTACGTGTCCGGCCAGTCGATCGCCGCCGACGGCGCCTGGACCGCGTCGTTCGGCAACCCGCCCCACGACCCGGACCTCGACGCGCGGTACGGCCTCACCTGACCGGCGGGATCACCGACGCACGGCGGACCGTCACCCTCTAGAGATAGTGGTGGACGGTCTTGCGCACGTGCTCAGCGTGCTCGTAGATCTCGTCGAGGGACGTGATCGGGTGCCGCGTCTCGACCTTGTTCTCGTCGAACAGGCCGAGATACCTCTGCCCGGTGTTGAAGTGCAGGCGCGCGATCGGCTTGCGGTTGTTGTCGTCCAGCAGGACGCCCATGTAGCTCTTGGTGTCACGATGCACGATCCGGGCCGGTGAGACCTCGCTGCACGCGATCGCACGGATGATCTGATACCCCTCGATCTCGTCGAGAGTCGTCTCGATACCCCGGTCGTCCGGGCGCGCCGCTTCGGCGACACTCTCCTGCGCTGCCTCGGTGCCAGTCATCGGGACGCTGTCCGCGTCCGGGTACGCCTGGCCACCGAGCGCCGCCTTCAGCCTGTCGTTGACCTGGTCGGCGAGGAACTGCTTCATCGCCTTCGCGACGAGAATCCTGAACTGCTCCTTCACCTTCTGCGTGAACGAGCCGTCATACACCCGGTTCGTGAGCGCCTTGATCCACTCGTCGTCCGGCTCGCGGAACTGAGCGGCGAGCGCACGCTTCAGGGCGCCGATGTACTTGAGCTCTTCCGCAGCACTGACGACGGACTCCAGATCGAACGTGTCCTTCGTGAGCTTCTGCACCTCGGGGATGAGCGTCTCGTCCAGGTCGAGCAGATCGAGCTGGAGGAAAGGCTTCTCGTCCATGCGGTTGGGCTTGTCGAGGTCGGTGAAGAAGTGGAAGTGCTGCCCATTCGTGAGGATGGCGATCCGGGCGTTGGTCGTGGCGAAGTAGCGGAACAGCTGGGAGGCGTGGTTCAGGCTCAGCGGCGAGCCGATCGTCTTCGCCTCGACGAGCATCTGGAGCTCGCCGTCCTTGACGATCGCGTAGTCGATCTTCTCGCCCTTCTTCGTTCCGACGTCCGCCGTGAACTCGGGGATCACCTCGTTCGGGTTGAAGACGTCGTACCCGAGTACCAACGAGATGAACGGCATGACGAACGCGTTCTTCGTCGCTTCCTCGGTGCCGATCGTCGCCTTCTGCTGCTGGATCTTCGTCGCCAATGACGCCAGTCGTTCGCCGATCTCCACAGTGAGCTCCCCCTGGTCGTGCCGTTGCGAAAGGTTGCGGGGAGCCTAGTGCGCTGTCTCGGACATGGACAGAGCGAGGCGCTAGCCTCAGCGGGTGAATATCGGGAGCCGCGCAGAAGCCTCTGAGGCGGACGACCTGGCCCACCTGGCGGAGGCGGCCGACGATCTGGCAGACCTCCGCGCCGCGCAGGCCGCTCGCGACGAGCTGAGCGGCTCGGGGGCTGCGGTGCCCTGGGAACAAGTCAAGGCTGACCTCGGCCTCGTGTGAGGCACCGGTTCGGGGTCGCACTCGCCTCGCCTCGGCGGGTGCAGAAGATCGCCTGTCTCGCGGGCCACCGCCGCGGGGCCTGCCGGTAGGCCGGGGGCGTCAGCCCTTGACCATGCTCGCGCGGGTGATGAGACCGTCGCGGACCTCGAACGTCCCGATGGTCTCGCCGGTGCCGTTCGACGTCGTGACGAGCTCGCGCGCGACGAGCCAGCGGTCGCCGAAGGTCACGGACGCGTCGATGACGCAGTGCAGCGCGGTGTCCTCGAACCGGCTCGCGTAGAACGCGCGCAGGGCGTCGCGGCCGACGATCGGTTCGGGGGTCACGCCGCTCACGACGGCGTCGGGCGCGTAGGTCGCGCAGAAGCCGTCGAGGTCGCGGATGTTGAAGGCGTCGACCTGGGCGGTGACGACGGCGGACGGGGACGTGCTCATGGGTGCCTCCTCGGGCAGGGGTGGGCGAGTGTTGCGGCGGACCGGCGGTCAGTCGATCCGGACGCCGCCGTTGACGTCGTACGTCGCGCCCGTGACGAACCCGGCGCGCGGGGAGGCGAGGGACGCGACGACCCAGGCGACGTCGTCGGGCGTGCCGAAGTCCCCGAGGGGGATGGACGCGGTGAGCCCGGCGCGGGCGTCGGGGGCGAGCTGGTCGGTGATCGCGCTCGTCACGGGGCCGGGCGTCACGGCGTTCACGCGGATGCCCTCGCTCGCGAGGATGCGCGCGAAGGAGCGCGTGATCGCGAGGATCGCGGCCTTGCTCGCGGCGTAGTGCACGCCGGTCTTCAGCGCGCCCTGCTCGCCCGCGATGGACGAGAGGTTGACGATCGCGCGGTCGCGCGCGGCCCGCTCGTCCGGCGTGACCGTGGCTCCGGCTGGCGACGGACGGCCCGCGCGCAGCAGCGGCAGCGCGGCGCGCGACAGCACGAACGTGCCGCGCGCGTTGGTCTCCATGACCAGGTCCCACTCGTCGAGCTCGATGTCGTCGAGGGCGCGGTAGGGGCACACGCCGCCGTTGTTGACGAGCACGTCGAGGCGTCCCCACGCGTCGGTCACCTCGGCGACGAGCGCCTCGACGGACGCGGTGTCGCGCAGGTCGAGGCGCGAGACGCGCGTCGCGGCGCCCTCCGCCTCGCACCGGGCGGCGGTGGCGCGCGCGCCGGCCTCGCCGCCGGTGTACGTGAGCCAGACGTCGTGCCCGTCGCGCGCGAGCTGGAGGGCGGTGGCGGCGCCGATGCCGGAGCTGGCGCCGGTGACGAGGGCGAGGCGGCGACGGGCGCCGTCCGGGGCAAGGGTCATGAGCCCACGCTATAGCATCCGACCGGCCCGAGGGTTGGTCGAGGGTGCTATTTGCTATAGCATTCCTCGCATGACAGCCGACACCGTCGTCATCACCGACTGCGACCTGCCCGGGACCGCGTGCGAGGACACCCTGACCGCCGCCGGGCTGCGGGCCGTGCGCGCCGCCGCGCGCACCGAGGACGAGGTGATCGCCGCCGTCGAGGAGGCCGCCGCGAGCGGGTCCGCGCCCTCCGCGCTCGTCGTGCAGTGGGCCCCCATCACGGCCCGCGTGCTCGACGCCGTCGCCGGGCCGGGCGGGGTGCGCATGGTCTCGCGCATGGGCATCGGCTACGACATGGTCGACGTCGCGGCCGCCACCGAGCGCGGCGTCGCCGTCGCCAACACCCCGACCTACTGCATCGAGGAGGTCGCGAGCCACACGGTCGCGATGATCCTCACGCTCGACCGCGGCCTCGTCGCCTACGACCGCGCGCTGCGCGCCGGCACGTGGGCCCCGACGGCGCAGCACGCCGCGCGCCTGTCCAGCACCGTCGTCGCCGTCATCGGGTACGGGCGGATCGGGTCCGAGGTCGCGCGCTCCGCCCGCGCGCTCGGCTACCGCGTGCTCGTGCACGACCCGTTCGTCGACCCGCAGGCCGTGGCGTCCGACGGGCACGAGGCCGTGGGGATCGACGAGGCCGTCGCGCGCGCCGACGTCATCACGCTGCACGCGCCGCTCACCGAGTCGACGCGCCACCTGCTCGACGCCCGCACCCTCGCGGCCGCGAAGCCCGGCGTGCGGGTCGTCAACACGTGCCGCGGGCCGCTCATCGACGAGGACGCGCTCGCCGACGCGCTCGCGTCCGGCCACGTGGGCTCGGCTGCGCTCGACGTCTACGCGACCGAGCCGCTGCCCGCCGACTCGCGCCTGCGCACCCTGGACAACGTGCTGCTCACCCCGCACGCCGCGTGGTTCTCGCCCGAGGCCATGCAGGACCTCCCCGTGCACACCGCGCGCAACGCCGTCGACTTCCTCGCGGGCCGCCCCGTGCCGTCGATCGTCAACCCGGACCACGCGCGCGCCCTCGCCTGAGGACCCGCGCCACCCGCCCCGACCTAGGAGACCCACCCGTGCAGCTCGTCCGACTCGGCCCCCTCGGCCAGGAGCGTCCCGCCGTCCGCGAGGACGGGGTCGTGTACTCCCTCGACCCGCTCACCCGTGACATCGACGGCGCGTTCCTCGCGGCCGACGGCGTCGGCCGGGTCCGTGCGGCGCTCGCCGCGGGCGCGCTGCCCGTGCTCGACGGCGCGGACGAGCTGCGCGTCGGCGCGCCCGTCGCCCGGCCGACGGCCGTCGTCTGCATCGGGATGAACTACGCGGAGCACGCCGCCGAGTCCGGCTCGACGCCGCCCGACGTCCCGATCGTCTTCTGGAAGCACTCGAACACGGTCGTCGGCCCGCACGACGACGTGCTCGTGCCCCCCGGCGCGACGACGGTAGACTGGGAGGTCGAGCTCGGCGTCGTGATCGGCCGCCGGGCGCGCTACCTGTCGTCCCCGGAGGAGGCGCTCGACCACGTCGCGGGCTACGTCCTGTCGCACGACGTCTCCGAGCGCGACTACCAGATGAAGGTCTCCGGCGGTCAGTGGTCGAAGGGCAAGAGCTGCGAGACGTTCAACCCGCTCGGCCCGTGGCTCGTCCCCGCCGACGAGGTGGACGTCCAGAACCTCGGGCTCCGGTCCTGGGTGAACGGCGAGCCTCGCCAGGACTCGACGACGGCCGACATGATCTTCGACGTCGCCTACCTCGTGCACCACCTGTCGCAGTACATGGTCCTCGAGCCGGGCGACCTCATCAACACCGGCACCCCGCAGGGTGTCGCCCTGTCCGGGCGCTTCCCCTACCTGCGGGCGGGCGACGTCGTCACGCTCGAGATCGACGGCCTGGGCCGCGCGGAGCAGCGCGTGCGCGACGCCGTCCGCTGAGCCTCGCGCGGCTCCTCAGCCCGCGAACGGCAGGGCCGGGAGGCCTCGGACCCCCGGGTCCGCCACGAACAGCGACCCCGACGCGGCCTCGTCCGCGTCGGGGTCGTCCAGCCCCTGGCGCGACGTCGTGACGAACAGCCGGTCGAGCTCGTCGCCGCCGAACGTGCACGCGCTCACCTGCGACACCGGGAGCGGGACGACGGCGTCGAGCGTGCCGTCGGGGGAGTAGCGCCGGACCGCGCCGCCGCCCCACAGCGCCACCCACACGCCGCCCTCCGCGTCGACCGTGAGGCCGTCCGGCATGCCCTCGTCGGGGTCGATCGCCACGAACGGCCGGCGCCGCACGAGCCCGCGCGGGTTCTCCGCGGCCGGGACGACGTCGAGCACGTCGATCCGCCGCGTCGCCGAGTCGACGTAGTAGGCCCGCGAGCCGTCCGGCGAGAACCCGAGCCCGTTCGACACCTCGACGCCGTCGAGCACGACGCGCGCCGACCCGTCCGCCTCCACCCGGTACAGCGCGCTCGAGCGCTCGCCCTCGGCCTGGCCGCCCACGTAGAACGCGCCGTCGGGCGCCGCCGCCCCCTCGTTGAGGCGGACCGTCGGGTCGTCGACGAGCGTCGCGAGCGGGCGGACCGGAGCGTCGTCGCCGTCCGCCACCGCGACCGACCGCGCGAGCCCGACGACGAACCCGCCCCCGGTCCGCGGCCGCACCACGGCCGCGTGGTCGCCCACGTGGAGGCGGTCGACGCCGCCGTCGGGCCGGAGCGTGAGGAGGTCGCCCGCGAGCATGTCCACGTACCGCAGGCCGCCCCAGCCCGGCCACCACACCGGGCCCTCCGCGTGGTAGGCGACGGGACCGGTGACGTTCTCGACGGAGATCTCAGGCATCCGACCATTCTCGCCGAGGGCCGTCGCCCCGCGCGGCGGGCGTAGGGTGGACGCATGATCACGCAGAGCTGGTGGTGGCTGCCTCCGCAGCCGTGACCAGTCCTGCCCACGTCCCGAGCTGCGCGCCGCAGCCGGGACGTCGTCATGTCCGGGCCGGTCCGGTCCTCGACCGGGCGTGGTGCGTGGCTCCCCACCGAAGGAGAGCATCATGACCACGACCCTCGACCCCGCGCCGTCGGCCCTCCCGTCTGCGACGCCGTGCGGGCCGTCGGCGTCGACCGCGTCCGTCGCGGCGGCCCGCGAGCGGTCCGCGCAGATCGAGGCCCGGCTCGCGACCGACCCGTCCGGCTTCCGCGTCCTCACCGGCGACCGCCCGACGGGCGCGCTGCACCTCGGGCACTACCTCGGCACCCTCGCGAACCGCGTCCGGCTGCAGGACGACGGCGTCGAGGTCGTGCTCGTCGTCGCCGACTACCAGGTCATCACCGACCGCGACGACGCGGGAGACCTGCGCGCCACCGTGCGCGAGGTCGTCCTCGACTACCTCGCGGCCGGGATCGACCCCGCCCGCACGACGGTCTTCGCCCACTCCGCGGTCCCGGCGCTCAACCAGCTCCTGCTGCCGTTCCTCAGCCTCGTCACGACCGCCGAGATCGAGCGGAACCCGACCGTCAAGGCCGAGGCCGTCGCGGCCGCCGCACGGCAGGGCCGACCCATGAGCGGCCTGCTCTTCACCTACCCCGTGCACCAGGCGGCCGACATCCTGTTCTGCCACGGCAACCTCGTGCCCGGCGGGCAGGACCAGCTCCCGCACGTCGAGCTCACGCGCACCGTCGCACGACGCTTCAACCGGCGCTACGCCGCCGCGCAGCCGTACTTCCCCGAGCCGGACGTCCTGCTCGCCCCCGCGCCCACCGTGCTCGGCACCGACGGGCGCAAGATGAGCAAGTCCGCGGGCAACGCGCTCGAGCTGCGCGACGACGAGGACGCCACCGCGCGCTTCGTCCGCCGCCACCGCACCGACTCCGAGCGGCACGTCACGTACGAGCCCGAGCGTCGGCCCGAGGTCGCGAACCTCCTCACGCTGGGCGCGTTCGCCGCCGGGACGACGCCCGAGGCCCTCGCCGACGAGGTCGGTGCCGCCGGGGCGGGCCGGCTCAAGCAGGTGGTGACCGAGGCGCTCGTCGAGCACCTGCGCCCCCTGCGGGCGCGCCGTCGTGCCCTCGCCGCGGGCGACGGGCCCGACCCGCTCGACGTGCTGCGCGAGGGCAACGCCCGCGCGGACGCGACCGCCGAGCGCACCCTGGCCGAGGTCCGCGAGCTCATGGGCACCGCCTACTGATCCGCTTGGCGGAGCTCCGCGCGCCACAGCCCGCGCCCGCCCGGCGCGGACCGGCCCAGCCGCTCGACCGAGACGGCGACGAGCCCGTCCTGGCCGAACGCGTCGATCTCGGCTCGGGTGAGGGGCCAGGGCGGCCCGTCGTCGTCGGGCTCGTCAGCGACGGCCTGGATCACGAGGAGCGTGCCGCCCGGCGCGACGAGGGAGCGCACGCCGGCGGTGAGCTCGGCGCGGACGACCCGGTGCACGGCCTGGACCGTGTAGACCTCGACGACCAGGTCGAAGGCCCGGCGCCACGCAGCGGGCAGGTCGAGCAGGTCGCCGACGGCGTACGTCACCGTCGACCCGGGGCGACGGTCGCGCGCGGCGGCGACCGCGGACGGCGCGACGTCGAACGCGGTCGTGACGTAGCCGAGCCGGGACAGGTGCTCCGCGTCGGCGCCGAGCCCGCACCCGACGACGACCGCCGTGCGGTGCTCCCCGTCCGGCGGAGTGACGACCCGCTCCGCCAGCGCGGGGTGCGGGTCGTCGTGTTCCCACGGTGTCGTCACGGTGCCGCTCGCCGCGGACGCCCAGAGCTGCTCGAACCAGGCCGTCGGGTGGGCGGCGTCCGCCCTGCCCAGCAGGTCGGCCTCGGACTGCCAGGGGCGTCGTTCGACCATGCGACCGACACTAGCCGCGCCCGGCCCGGGCGCACGCGGTCACGCGCCCAGCCGGTCCCGCAGCCGCGCGAGCTGCGCCCAGAGCTCGTCGGGCACGCGGTTGCCGAAGGTGTCGAAGAACTCGGCGGTCAACTCGGCCTCGGCGAGCCACTGCTCGGGCGAGACGTCGAACAGGGCGTCGAGGTCGGCGTCGTCCAGGTCGAGGCCGCCGAGCTCGAGCGCGCCGGGCGCGGGGAGCAGGCCGACGGGGCTCTTCACGGCGCCGCTGTCGGTGCGGACGCCGCGCGAGCGGTCGACCTGTGCCGCGATCCACGCGACGACGCGCGCGTTCTCGCCGAACCCGGGCCAGAGGAACCGACCGCCGGCGTCCTTGCGGAACCAGTTGACCTGGAAGATCTTGGGGCGCTTCTCGGGGTCGAGGGAGGCGCCGACGCGGAGCCAGTGCGCCCAGTGGTCGGCCATGTTGTAGCCGCAGAAGGGCAGCATCGCGAACGGGTCGCGGCGCAGCGCGCCGACGGTGCCCTCGGCGGCGGCGGTCTGCTCGGAGGAGATGG
Source organism: Sphaerisporangium cinnabarinum (assembly GCA_003052455.1). Lineage (GTDB taxonomy): Bacteria > Actinomycetota > Actinomycetes > Actinomycetales > Cellulomonadaceae > Cellulosimicrobium > Cellulosimicrobium cinnabarinum. The sequence goes on from QAPD01000033.1 coordinate 76,466, forward strand.
TGGCGCCCATGAAGACGCCGTGCTCCCAGCCGTACGCCTGCGCGACGAGCGGGACGTTGGTCGCGCGGCGCCCGCCGAACACGATCGCGTCGATCGGGACGCCGTCGGGGTCCTCCCAGGAGTCGGCGATCGTCGGGCACTGCGCCGCGGAGACGGTGAACCGCGAGTTCGGGTGCGCGGCGGGGCGGCCGGCGTCGGGCGTCCAGTCCTGGCCGGTCCAGTCGATCAGGTGCGCGGGCGGCTCGGGGGTCAGGCCCTCCCACCAGACGTCGCCGTCGTCGGTGAGCGCGACGTTCGTGAAGATCGTGTCGCGCGCGAACGTCTCGACGGCGGCGGGGTTGGTCTCGACGCCGGTGCCGGGCGCGACGCCGAAGAAGCCGGCCTCGGGGTTGATCGCGCGCAGGCGGCCGTCGGGGCCGGGGCGCAGCCACGCGATGTCGTCGCCGATGGTCTCGACGGTCCAGCCGGGGATCGTCGGTCGCAGCATCGCGAGGTTGGTCTTGCCGCACGCGGACGGGAAGGCCGCGGCGAGGTGGTAGGCCCGGCCCTCGGGCGACGTCGCGCGGATGAGCAGCATGTGCTCGGCGAGCCAGCCCTCGTCGCGCGCCATCGCGGAGGCGATGCGCAGCGCGAAGCACTTCTTGCCGAGGAGGGCGTTGCCGCCGTACCCGGAGCCGTACGACCAGATCTCGCGCGTCTCCGGGAAGTGGACGATGTACTTCGTGTCGTTGCACGGCCACGGCACGTCCTCGGAGACCGCCCCGGTGTCGTCGACGAGCGGCGCGCCCACCGAGTGCACGGCCGGGACGAACGCGGCACCGGCGTCGATGAGGTCCATGACGGCGGTCCCGACGCGCGTCATGATCCCCATGCTGACGACGACGTACGGCGAGTCGGTGACCTGGATGCCGACCTGGGAGATGGGGCCGCCCACCGGGCCCATCGAGAACGGCACGACGTACATCGTGCGGCCGCGCATCGAGCCCTCGAACACGCCGCGGAGCTCGGCGCGCATGGCCTCCGGCTCGCGCCAGTTGTTGGTCGGGCCGGCGTCGACCTCCTCGCGCGAGCAGATGAACGTGCGCGACTCGACGCGCGCGACGTCGCTCGGGTCGGAGCGCGCGAGGTAGCTCCCGGGGCGCAGCTCCGGGTCGAGGGGCAGGAGCGTCCCGGCGTCCACGAGGAGGTCGGTGAGGCGCTGCTTCTCCGCCGCGGAGCCGTCGCACCAGACGATCGCGTCCGGCTCGGTGAGGGTCGCGATCTCCCGCACCCAGGCGCGCGCGTCGCGCGGACGAGGGTCGGCCGTGCCGCCTCGCTGCCCCGGCGACCGGTCCGTCGACAGCCCGGCGAGGTCGGTCTCGACGTCGTCGAGCAGCGCGGCCTGGCGGGTGCGGCGGGTCTGGCGGGGGCCTGCGGCGGTGGTCATGGGTTCTCCTCGCTCGGCGGGTGGGCGGTGCTGTGCCTCCAGCCTCACGCCGAACCGGCGTGGATTTCGCCTCAGAACGCTGTGAAGATTCGTCGATCTTGACGTACTGTCAAGCCATGGCCAGCACGACGTCGTCCAGCCGTCCCGGGGACCGCCCCGAGGCTCAACCCACGGCCCAGGCGGACCTCATCACGCTCGGCCGGCGCGTGCGGCACTTCCGCACCGCGCGCGGCCTCACCCTCGACGCGCTCGGCGAGGCCGTGGGCACCGCGCCGAGCCTGCTGTCGATGATCGAGAACGGGCGCCGCGAGCCGCGGCTGTCGCTCCTCCAGCAGCTCGCCCAGGCGCTGGACGTCCCGGTGACGGACCTGCTCACGGACGAGCCGCCGTCGCGCCGCGCCGCGCTGGAGATCGCGCTCGACCGCGCCCAGCGCGGCCCGCTGTTCGCGGGCCTCGGGCTGCCCGCCGTGAAGGCCAGCCAGAAGCTGCCCCTGCCGGTGCTCGAGAACCTCGTGGGCCTGCACGCCGAGCTCCAGCGCCGCGCCACCGAGGCGGTCGCGACCCCCGAGGAGGCGCGCCGCGCCAACACCGAGCTCCGCCTCGAGCGCCAGGCGCGCGACAACTACTACCCGGAGATCGAGGCGCTCGCCGAGGAGATGACGCGCAAGGCCGGGTACACCGTCGGCGCGCTCACCCACCGCACCGTCGCGCGGATGGCCGAGCAGCTGGGCTTCACCATCTGGCACGTCGACGACCTGCCGCACTCGACGCGCACCGTCACCGACCTGGAGAACGGGCGCATCTACCTGCCGCCCGCGTCGATCCCCGGCGGCCACGGGCTGCGCTCGCTCGCCCTGCAGGCCATCGCGCACCGCGTGCTCGGGCACGAGCGGCCGCGCTCCTACGCCGAGTTCCTGCGCCAGCGCGTCGAGATCACGTACTTCGCCGCGTGCTGCCTCATCCCGCAGACCGCGGCCGTCGACTTCCTGGAACGGCGCAAGCGCGAGAAGGACCTCGCCGTGGAGGACCTGCGCGACGCGTTCGGCGTGACCCACGAGGCCGCCGCGCAGCGCTTCACGAACCTCGCGACCGTGCACCTCGGCATCCCGCTGCACTTCCTGCGCGTCGGCGACGACGGCGCCCTGTTCCGCGGCTACGAGAACGACGGCCTGCCCCTGCCCGCCGACGTCACGGGCTCGATCGAGGGCCAGATGGTGTGCCGCAAGTGGGCCGCCCGCGAGGCGTTCACGCGCCGCGACCGCGCGCAGGAGTCGTACCAGTACACCGACACGCCCGCGGGCACGTTCTGGTGCTCCACGCAGACCGGCACGACGACGTCCGGCCAGTTCTCGATCGCCGTCGGGGTGCCGTTCGCGTCGGCGAAGTGGTTCCGCGGCCGGGACACGACGGTGCGGCGGCAGTCGTCGTGCCCGGACGAGTCGTGCTGCCGTCGCCCGGCCGCGGACGCGGCCGCGCGCTGGGAGGACGCGTCGTGGCCCAGCGCGCGCATGCACCAGCACGTGCTCTCCGCGCTCCCGAGCGGCGCGTTCCCCGGCGTCGACGCCACGGAGGTCTACGCGTTCCTCGCCAAGCACGCCCCCCGAGACGCCTGACCGGACGCCGGGCGAGCGCGCTCAGGCGACCGTCCGGCCCGAGAGCGTCGCGACCTGCCGGTGCACCTGCGCCGTCTCGATCTCCGACCGCAGCGCGACGCGGTCGAGCCCGACGGCCGCCGCCTGCGCGACCGGGCCGAGCACCATGCGCAGGTCCGCGACGGCGTCGAGCGCGGCCCGCCGCGTCGTCGCCCGCTCGGCGCTCGCCGTGACGAGCGACAGCGCCAGCCCGAGGTCCTCGGCGACGAGCTCGCGCGGGGAGAGCAGCGTCGACGCGATGCGCGCGAGCGTGCCGACCTGCCGGCCGAGCTCGCGCGCGGCCGCCCGGCCGCGCCCCAGGCGGGCCGCGCGCTCGCCGAGCTCGCGGGCCACGAGGGCCGACGACGCGTCGCGCAGGTCCTCGACGTAGGCCCGGGACTCGCCCGGCCCGGCGAGGGGCCGGTGCACCCGGTCGAGCGACCACGCCGGGTCGCGCCCGTCGGCCCGCAGGTGCCGGTCGAGGTCCACCGCGTCGAGCGCGGCGTCGGCCCCGCCGGCGAGCCACGCCTCGACCCGCGCCACGTCCGCCGGGTCGTCGACGTCGAGCCCCACGGTCGACAGCACGTCGAGCCAGGTCCCGGTCCGTGCGTCGAAGAGCGGGACGAGGTCGTGGTCCTCCGGTCCGACGGGGCGCACGAACCGGTCGTGCGCCGGGTCGTGCAGCAGGACCCACTCCTGCCCGTCGAGGGTCACCGGGCTCGCCTCGGTGAGCTCGAGCACGACGCGCAGCGCCCACTCGTCGTAGGTCTCGCCCCACGTCTCGCCCGTCACCGGGTCGCGCAGGACCCGCGGCGTGCTCAGGCGCTCGGGCAGCCAGAGGAGCGGGTGCCACATCGCCTCGGGGCGCACCGTCGCCCACCGTCGCCGACCCGCGGGCACGGTCCACGGCAGGGGGAGCGGTGACGCGGACAGGGGCGAGAGCAGCAGCTCGCCGTCGGCCAGGCCGGCGAACGCCTGCCAGCGGTGCAGGCGGGCCACCGTCTCGATCGCGGACGCGGGGAGCAGGAGGCCCGCTCCCGGTCCGGCGTCGAACGTCCGGCGTCTGTGCTCCACAGGGGTCCTCTCGTCGTGGTGGTCTCCACGCCTATGCGGCGGGGGCGCGCGCCAACCTGCGCGCACGACCTCGAACCACGTGCGGGTGAGTGTGACGGACGTCACGTCGCTGTGGGGCTGCGAGCGGCCGATTTTCGCGCGGGCGCCGCACACACCCTCGCCATGCACACCTCGACCGTCGCCACCGACGTCCCCGCCCCCCGTACCCACGACCGCGCGAGCGACGAGCTCGACCGCCTCACCACGGACCTCGCGCTGCGCGTGCGCTCGGGGACGCTCCCCGAGCGCGAGGCCCGCATGGCGGTCTTCGAGGCCGTCTTCCGGACCGGGATCATCCCGTCCGAGACGCTGCGGTACTGCCACCGGCACGACGTCGCGCGGTTCCTGCACGACGACATGGTCGAGGCGGCCGTCGACTTCTACACCCGCAAGCTCCTCGACCTCCCGAGCGCCGACGGCGCGGCCGGGGACTCGACGGGGCGCAACGGCACCAAGTTCTTCGACCTCGAGGTGTTCGCCGACGGCGCGAGCGCGGCCGGCTCGATCCGCCAGGCGCTCGGCGACTACACGCTCATGCACCGCACGCTCCTGCGCAGCGTCCGCAGCGCGCGCCGGGTGGGGCAGATCGTGTCGACCGACCTGCTGGAGGGCACGGTCGACGACGAGGGCCGGCTCGCGGGCCTCCTGCACGAGCTCCCGGTCGTCCCCGACCCCGCGACGGACGTCGTCGACGCGGGCCGCTCCGCGCAGCTCGAGCAGCTCTACGAGACGCACGTGAGCGCGGCCGCGCGGCAGCGTGGCGTGCTCCGCACCCAGATCGACGCGGGCGCGATCCGGGAGGCGTTCGACCTGCCCGAGCTCGACCGTCCGCTCGACCCGGACGCTCGCGCGCGGATGCTCGGATGGGTCGAGGAGGACGAGGACCTCGCCCTGCGCTCCGTCGTCGGGCTCCTCGCCCCGACCGACGAGCGCCGTGCGGTCCTGCTCGGCCGGCTCTGGGCGGCGTTCGACCGCGACCGGCTGCAGACCGTCGCCGACCACGAGTACGGCGCGCGGATCGCGCACCTCCTCGTCCGCGACGCGCTCGCCGACCGCGCGCGGCCCGGCCGGCCCGCCGTCTCCCGCACCCGCGTCGCCGTCAAGCAGGCCGTCGCGGGCTGCGGTGCGGACGCCGCCTGGGTGACCGAGCTCACCGCCGTCTTCCTCGAGCACGAGCACGAGGCGCGCTCCGCGTGGGACCCCGACCACGGGTCCGGCGAGTCGACGCGCGACGCGGCGCGGTACCTCGACGCCCTGACGGCGGCCGCGGCCCTGCCCGGCGCCCCCCTGGGTGCGACGCCGCTCGCCGTGCGCCGCGCCCTCGCCGACCTGGTCGCCGCGGCGCGCACGGGTGGCCAGAAGCGGTCGCTCGTCGCATAGGACCTCACGACCACCGACGCGCCTCGCCCGCGAGGCACCGAGAGGAGACCCCATGGCCGCCGTCCCGGCACGCCCGCGCACGACCATCGCGGAGCGCTGCGCCCCGCTGAACAAGGAGCTCGCCCGGCGCCGCTCCGGCTCGCCGCTCAACCCGCGCGACGTGCACGAGCTCATCGCCTCGCTGGTCGAGGAGCTCGTCCTGCAGGGCATGACGCGCCCGGAGGCCGCGGGGCTCGTGAACCGCGCCGCGCAGAAGGCGACCGCCTGACACCACCCAGGACGACCCGCGCCCCACGACGCGGCACCGCGTACCGACAGTGCGCGATGACCGCCCGTGCCGAACGGGTCGGCCACCCGGGCACCCGCGGGGGTACCCGGTCCGCACGCCGGAGACCGGCGACGAGACAGACGCACGCCAGACATGGCGGGGAGGTACGGACGTGGACGAGATGGACGAGATCGTCCACGAGTTCCTGGTCGAGTCCTACGAGAACCTCGACCAGCTCGACCAGGACCTCGTGGCGCTCGAGAGCGACCCGTCGTCGCGCACGCTGCTGAGCAGCATCTTCCGCACGGTGCACACGATCAAGGGCACGAGCGGCTTCCTCGGGTTCGGCAACCTCGAGCGCGTGTCCCACGTGGGCGAGTCGCTCCTGTCGGAGCTGCGCGACGGCGAGCGGGCGATGGACCAGCCGACGGCGGACGTCCTGCTCGCCCTCGTCGACACCTTGCGCGCCATCCTCGCGAAGGTCGAGTCCGGCGTCGGGGACGACCTCGACGTCGACCCGATGGTCGCGCGGATCGTGGCCGTCCAGGACGGCACGGCGGCACCGGAGCCGGACGTCGCGACCGATGCCTCGACCGACGTCGCGCACGACGTCGCCCCCGAGACCGACCCGGAGCCCACGCCCGTCCTCGACCCGGACGGCACAGCCGCGCCCGACCTCGCCCCCGCGCCCGTCGCGGCACCGCCCGCCGTCGAGCCGGCGCCCGCGCCCGCCGTCGGACCGGCGCCCGCGCCCGAGCCGGCACCCGAGCCCGAGCCGCACACCCGCAACGCCGCGGACGGCTCGATCCGGGTGGACGTCGACCTCCTCGACACGCTCATGCGGCAGGTCGGCGAGCTCGTGCTGGTGCGCAACCAGATCGACCGGATCGCCGGAGCGGGCGAGGACCAGGAGACCAAGCGCTCTGCGCAGCGCCTCAGCCTCATCGCGTCCGAGCTGCAGGAGGGCGTCATGAAGACGCGCATGCAGCCGATCGAGCACGTGTGGTCCAAGATGCCGCGCGTCGTGCGCGACCTCGCGAAGATGCTCGGTCGCGACGTCCGGATCGAGATGACGGGTGGCGACACCGAGCTCGACCGCTCCCTGCTCGAGGCGGTGAAGGACCCGCTGACGCACCTGGTGCGCAACGCCGTCGACCACGGGATCGAGGCGCCCGAGGACCGGCGCCGCGCCGGCAAGCGGCCCCAGGGGCTCGTGACGCTGCGCGCCTACCACTCGAACGGCCAGGTCGTCGTCGAGATCACGGACGACGGCGCGGGCATCGACCCCGAGAAGGTCGGGCGCACCGCCGTGGCCAAGGGGCTGCGGACCGCGGGCGACGTCGCCGCGATGGCCCCGTCCGAGCTGCTCGACCTGCTGTTCCTGCCCGGCTTCTCGACGGCCGCGAAGGTCACCAACGTGTCCGGGCGCGGCGTCGGGATGGACGTCGTGCGCACGAACATCGAGGCCATCGGCGGCTCGGTCGACGTCGAGTCGACGGTCGGGACCGGGACGACGTGGCGCATGCGGATCCCGCTGACGCTCGCGATCATGCCCGCGCTCACGGTGATGTGCTGCGGCGCGGTCTACGCGATCCCGCAGGTCAGCCTCCTCGAGCTCGTCGCCCTCGGCGACCAGCACGGCGAGATCGAGCACGTCGGCACCGCGCCCGTCTTCCGGCTGCGGGGCACGCTGCTGCCGCTGCTGTCGCTCTCCGAGGTGCTCGGGCTCGACCCGGAGTCCGAGGGCCGCGTCATCGCGGTCGTCGAGGCGGACGACCAGCGCTTCGGCGTGATCGTCGACCGCGTCCTCAACATGGAGGAGATCGTCGTCAAGGCGCTCGCGAACCGGCTCAAGCAGATCGGCATGTACTCCGGCGCGACGGTGCTCGGCGACGGCGGGGTGGCGCTCATCCTCGACCTCCAGGCGATCGCCCGCAAGGTGCTCACGTCCGACGCCGCGGACCTGGCCCGCGCGTACGCGCAGGACACGACGGAGAGCGTCGCGACCGTCGAGCAGATGCTCGTCGTCGGGGCGGGGGACCGCCGCGTGGCGATCCCGCTCTCCGCGGTGACGCGGCTCGAACGGATCCGTTCCGAGACGATCGAGCAGGTCGGCTCGCGCGAGGTGCTCCAGTACCGCGGCGCGCTGCTGCCGCTCGTGCGGCTCGACCAGCTCCTGGGGGCGGCGGGCGGCCCGCCCGCGGACGAGCTCGACATCGTCGTGTACACCCGCGCGGGGCGCAGCATCGCGATGGCGGTCACGGAGATCTTCGACATCGTCGAGGACGACGCGCGCCGGCGCAGCGACATCGACGGCCACGGGCTCACGGGGTCGACCGTCCTCAAGGACCGCGTCACGGAGCTGCTCGACGTCCGCAGCGCCGTCCAGGCGGCGGACCCCGGCTTCTACGACGACCTCGACCCCTTCGACGACGCGACGGCCGCCGACCTGTCGCTGGCAGGTGCCCGATGACCACGCAGCAGCTCGTGACGTTCACGCTGGCCGACCGGCTGTGCGGGATCCCCGTCGACCGGGTCCAGGAGGTCCTGCCGGGTCGGGCCCGGACGCGCGTGCCGCTCGCGCCCGACGACGTCGGGGGCCTCGTCAACCTCCGCGGGCAGGTCGTGCTCTCCGTCGACCTGCGGCGTCGCCTCGGCATGGCGGCCCACGACGCGGACCAGATGATGGTCGTCGTCTTCGTCGGCGACGAGACCGTGAGCCTGCTCGTCGACACGATCGGCGACGTGCTCGAGGTCGACGCCGACCAGTTCGAGACGCCGCCCCAGACGCTCCCCGAGGAGCTGCGCGCCGTGATCCGCGGCGCGTACAAGCTCCCCGACCGGCTGCTGCTCGCGCTCGACGTCGACGCCGCGGCGTCCTGAGCCCGCCGGGCTCGCCCTTCCCTCTTCTCGACCCTCGTCCCCTCAGGAGCCACCGATGTCCACGCTCGAGACCCCCCGGCCCACGCGCCGGCGTCGCTTCGCCGACTTCTCCGTCCGCACGAAGATCCTCACCGCGCTCGGCGTGCTCGCCGTCGTGCTCGTCCTCGTCGTGGCCTTCGCCCTGCAGAGCCTGCGGTCGACGTCCGACGACACGGCCTCGGTCGCGAGCGTGGCGAGCTCGCTCCTGCGCAGCAACGCGGAGGTGGACCACGGTGCCCAGGAGGCGTGGCGGCTCACCTACCAGTACGACATCGTCCAGGGCGAGGCCCGCGAGCAGACCGTGGAGCAGATGGCCGCGACGGACGCCCTCGTCGAGGAGCAGATCGGCGTGATCGACGCGGTGCTGTCCGCCGACGGGGTGGACGAGCCGAACTGGACCGCGTTCAAGGAGAGCTGGGCCGAGTGGCTCGCCTTCCGCGACGCGACGCTCATGCCGGCCGTGGAGGCCAAGGCGGTGACGCCCGAGATCCAGGCGGCCAACGACGAGATCATCGCGTCGTACCGGACCTCGCTGGCGGCGTCCGGCGACGCGGTGTACGCCTACCTCGACACCGTCGCGGACGACGCCGCGGCGAAGGCCACGCGGGCGTTCCTCCTCATGATCGTCGTCGCCGCCGTCGGGCTCCTGCTCGCGGTCGTCGTGGGCGTGCGCGTCGCGAACGGCATCCGGCGCTCCGCCGGCACGGTGCAGCACGCGCTCGGCGCCCTCGCCTCGGGCGACCTCACCGTGCGGGCGCAGGTGGAGGCCCGTGACGAGCTGGGGCAGATGGCTGCGGCGTTGACGAGTGCGCAGGAGAACTTGCGGGGGATC
>QAPD01000034.1 GCA_003052455.1 Sphaerisporangium cinnabarinum
CCTGGAGGGCGACATGACCACCCGAACCCCCGAGCAGCCCGACGACGCGGACCTGGAGCGCCTGCGCGCGGCCGACCCGGCCGCGGACGCGACCCCGGACGCCACGGCCCTGGAGGCCGCGGTGCGCGACCGCGTCCCCGAGGCGTTCGCCCGCCCCGCGACGACCGGCCCGGGCGCCGCTCCCGCGGAGCTCTCGGCCGCGGCCGGGCTCGCCGGGGCGGACGGCCCGACGGCCGCGCTCGTCGACGAGCTCGCCGAGCGCCGCGCGCGCCGGCTGCGCCGTCGGGCGCCGCTCCAGGTGGCGGCGGCCGTGGTAAGCGCGCTCGTCATCGGGACGGGCGGCTACGCGCTCGGCGCCGGCGAGTGGGGGACCGCGGCGGGCGACTCCGCCGCGGAGAGCACGGCGCTCGCGCCGATCCGGCTCAGCAGCGCGGACGCGCCCGCGTCGGCCGACGCGCCGGCGGGGGCGGACGCCTTCGCGGGCGGTGCCGCCACCGAGGAGGGCCTCGCCGCGAGCTCCCGCGCGACCGCCGACATGGCCTATCCCGGGGGCTGGGGCGGGCGCACCGTCTTCCACGCCGAGGGGCTGTCGTCGGACGGCGCCCGCGCGGACGCGTGGGCCTACGACGCGGCGGGCGTGTTCTCGCAGGAGACGGCGCGCCGCGTCGCCGACGCCCTCGGGGTCCCGGGCGAGGTGCGCGAGGAGTACGGGTCGTACGCGGTCGGCTCGGCCGACTGGACGGGACCCACGGTCTCGCTCCAGCCGGACGGCCTCGCGAGCGTGAGCTTCAACGACCCGGCCAAGGACCCGTGGGGCTGCGTCGTCGTGACGCCGATGCCCGCCGAGGAGGGCGACGCGGTCAGCCCGTCGACCGAGCCGGGCACGTGCGAGGAGGCCGACCACGGCGCCCCGCCGAGCGGCGCCGAGGCCGGCGACCGGCTGCGCGAGGTGCTGGGGTCCCTCGGCCTCGATCCCGAGGGCTACGAGATCGTCGCGGAGGAGCAGCCCGTGGACCAGGGCGCCCCGCGCGCGACGACGGTGACGGCGGCCGAGGTGGTCGACGGGCAGCGCACCGGGACGCAGTGGAGCGCGACGTACTCGGGTGCGGGGCTCGCGTCGCTCTACGGGAGCCTCGCGCCGCGCGTCGCGATCGGCGCGTACGACGTCGTCAGCCCGGCCGAGGCGGTCGAGCGGCTCGGCGACCCACGGTTCGGCGGGGGCGGGATGATCGCGTGGGCCCGCGAGGACGTGCAGTCCCTCCCGGAGACCGCGTCCGAGCCCGAGGCCCCGACGGTCCCGCCCACCGTGGGGGAGGGGGCGCGGTTCGCCTGGCCCGTCACGGACGTGACGATCACGGACGCGCGCCTGGGCCTCGCGGTGCAGTACCAGCCGGACGGCGCGGCCGTGCTGCTGCCCGCGTACGAGCTGTCCGACGCGGACGGGAACGTCTGGTCGGTCGTGGCCGTGGTGGACGACCAGCTCGACTTCACGCCCGCTGCCGGGTGACGGAGCACGACCCGGCGGTCGGTATCGTGATACCGACCGCCAGGTCGGCTTCGCCTGCGCGCTTTTGCACGTTGCAAGCATCCGAGGTCACGAAAGTGGCCACGCTTTTGATTGACCACCGACAAAAGTGTGGTTAGGGTCGCAGCAGACCGAGCGCCACCGGGTCGGAGAGCGAGCAGAGCGACCCTCTCCCGGGGCGTGCGGTCCGACGGTGGCAGGGAGGCCATCGTCGTCGTGATCGGCGGCGCCGCGGCGTCCGCCGTCGGAACGGGAGCAACGATGCACCACTTCGCCCCTGACGGATCGTCGGACCGCCCCGCCCCGGACGCGCGCACCGGGCTGTGGCTCGTCGGCGCCCGCGGCTCGGTCGCCACCACCGCCGCCCTCGGCCTCGCGGTGATCGCCGACGGGCGCGCGGAGCCGACCGGGTGCGTCACCGCGGGCGAGCCCTTCGCCTCCGCCCCGCTGCCCGCGTTCGGCGACCTCGTCGTCGGCGGCCACGACATCTCCGACGTGTCGATGGTCAAGCGTGCCGAGCTGCTCGTCGAGGCCGGGATGATCGCGCCGCGCCTGCTCACCGCCGCGCACGCCGCGCTCGAGCGGGCCGACGCCGAGGTGCGTCCCGGCTACTCCGCCCACCCCGCCGAGGGCAGCGCGCGCGAGTCGCAGCAGGCCGCCGCGGAGCGCCTCGCGGCGGACATCGTGGACTTCCGCGAGCGCCACGGCCTCGCCCGCGTCGTCGTCGTCGACCTCGTGTCGACCGAGCCGCTGCCCGAGCCCGCGCCCGAGCTCTCCGACCGCGACCTGCTGCGCGCGGCGCTCGCGGACCCGGAGCGCGCGGTGCTCCCGCCGAGCTCCGTCACCGCCTACGCCGCGCTCCTCGCGGGCGCCCCGTTCGCCGAGTTCACGCCGTCGGCCAGCATGCACCTCCCGGTGCTGCTCGAGCTCGCCGAGGAGCGCGGCGTGCCCGTCGCGGGCCAGGACGGCAAGACCGGCCAGACGTGGCTGCGCACGATCCTCGCCCCGGCGTTCGGGGCCCGCGGGCTGCGCGTCCTGTCCTGGGCGGGGGCCAACCTGCTCGGTGGCGGGGACGGCGCCACGCTCGCCGACCCGCAGGCGGTGCAGAGCAAGCTCGTGTCCAAGTCGCGCGGGCTCCAGGACCTCACGGGCAGCGACGTCACGCCGCTGCACATCGACAACGTGCCCGACCTCGGGGACATCAAGGTCGCGTGGGACCACGTCCACGTCGAGGGCTTCCTCGGCTCGCGGCTCACGCTGCAGACCACGTGGTCGGCGTACGACTCGATGCTCGCCGCGCCGCTCGTGCTCGACCTGGCGCGCCTGCTCGCGCTCGCGGACGCGGCCGGGTACGCCGGCCCCGTCCCGGAGCTCGGGTTCTTCTTCAAGGACCCGTGGGGCAGCGGCGTGCACGACTTCGCCGCGCAGACCGTCGCGCTGTCCGACTGGGTCCGCGCGGCGACCGCCCGGGTGGGCGGCGACGCGACCGCCGCGGCCGACCGGTCGTGACGGGCTCCCTCCACGACCACCTGGACCTGGTCCGCGCCCCCGCGGTCCTCTCGGTGGTCGGTGACACGCTCGCGGGCGCCGCGGCGGCCGGGCACGCGCTCACGCCGCGCCGTGCGCTCCTGCCGGTCGCGTCGGCGTGCCTGTACGCGGGCGGCATGGCGCTCAACGACTACGCGGACCGGCACCTCGACGCGGTCGAGCGGCCCGAGCGGCCGATCCCGTCGGGCCGCGTGACGGAGCGGCGTGCCCTCCAGGTCGCCGTCGGACTCACGGCGGCGGGCGTCGGGCTCGCCGCCGCGGGCGGGGGAGCGCGCGCCCTCGCCGTCGCCGTCCCGCTCGCCGCGAGCGTGTGGACGTACGACACGGTCGCCAAGGAGCGCGCGGCCGGTCCTCTCGTCATGGCCGCGTGCCGCGGGCTCGACGTCCTGCTCGGGGCCGGCGTCGGGCACCTGCGTGCCGCGCTGCCCGCCGCGGCGGGGATGGCCGTGCACACCGCGGGAGTCACGTACCTGTCGCGCGGCGAGGTGCACGGCACGACGTCGTCCCTCGCCGCGGGCGTGGCCACGGCCACCGCGGTGGGCGGGGCGGTCGTCGGCGCCGGTGCGCTGCGCCGAGCACGCACGACCGACGGCGGCGCGAGCCGCCGCGTGCGCGTCGCGACGGCGGCCGCCGGGGTCGCGGCCGCGGGCGCCTATGCCGCGACGTGCCTGCCCCGGCAGGTCGACGCCGCGATCGCGCCGTCCGCGCAGAACGCGTTCGCCGCGACCAAGGCCGGGATCCGCGCGATGCTCCCGCTGCAGGCGGCGTGGTCCGCGCGCGGGGGGAGCCTCGCGTCGGTCGGGGTGCTCGCGGCCGTGGAGGTCGCCGGGCGTCTCCTGCGCCGGGCGGGCCGGGCCCCGGGTCGCGCCGAGATGAGCGAGACGTGACCGCGGACGCCGTCCCCGGGGGCGGGATGCCCTTCACGCTCGGGTACGGCACCAACGGCTTCACCGACCACCCGCTCGACGTCGCGCTCGACGTGCTCGCGCACGAGGGGTACGGCGCGGTCGCGCTCACGCTCGGCTTCCCGCACCTCGACCCCTTCGCGGACGGCTGGGAGGACGAGGCCGCGGCGCTGCGCGCACGGCTCGCCGCGGCGCACGACGGCGCGGGGATGCGGGTCGTCGTCGAGACGGGCACGCGGTTCCTCCTCGACCCGTTCCGCAAGCACCGCCCGACGCTGGTGGACACCGACGCCGACGCCCGGCTGCGGTTCCTGCGGCGCGCCGTCGAGATCGCCGCCGCGCTCGACGCGGAGTGCGTGTCGTTCTTCTCGGGGGTCCTGCCCGACGACGTGACCCCCGGCGAGGGCTGGTCGCTCCTGCGCGAACGCCTGCCCGCGCTCGTCGAGCACGCGCGCGACCACGGCGTGCGGCTCTCGCTCGAGCCCGAGCCGGGGATGCTCGTGGAGACGGTGGGCGACGCCCTGCGGCTGCGCGACGAGCTGGGGGGAGACGGCGGCGACCTCGCGGACCTCGGCGTCACGGTCGACGTCGGGCACTGCCTCGTCGTCGAGCCCGACGGCGTCGTGGGCGCGCTGCGCGCGGCCGCCCCGTACCTCACGAACGTGCAGCTCGACGACATGCCGCGCACGCACCACGAGCACCGCCCGTTCGGCGAGGGCGAGATCGACCTCCCGCTCGTGCTCGGCACGCTCGCCGACGTCGGGTACGCCGGCGTCGCGGCGGTCGAGCTGCCGCGCCACTCGTACGACGCCCCCGGCCTCGCGCACCGCAGCATGACAGCGCTGCACCGCGCGTGGGACGACCGCCCCCACCACCCCCAGGAGGTGCCATGACCGAGACCACCCGCCCCGACGCCCGCACGGCGGACGGGACCGCCCCGGGCGAGCGCTGGCTCGCCGAGGCGCGCGCCGCCGTCGTGCAGGACCCCGCGGCCGTGACGCGCGCGTTCGCGCTCGCGGGCCGCCAGGTGGGCCGCGCGCCCGTCCGCCCGGACACCGACCCCGCCGGGGTCGTGCACGGGACGGTCGACGACGCCGCGCGCGCCGACCTCGTGGTCGCGCTCGCCGAGGCCACCGGTCGCGGCGGGGCCGACGGCGACGCCGCCCTCGCGGCGCGGCTCGCGGACCTCTACCAGCACGGCGACACCGCCGAGCGGCGGGGCGTCCTGCGCGGTCTCGACGCCCTCACGCAGCGGGGGGCGCTGGCGGACGACGCCGCGCCGTCGGTCGTGGCGGTGGGCCGGGACCTCGCCGCGGACGCGCTCCGCACCAACGACCAGAGCCTCGTCGCGGCGGCCGTCGGGCCGTTCGCGGCCGCGCACCTCGACCCGCACGCGTGGCGCCACGCCGTGCTCAAGCTCGTCTTCATGGGCGTGAGCCTCGACGCCGTCGCCGGCCTCGACGACCGCGCGGACGACGAGCTCGCCCGCATGGCGCGCGACTTCGCCGCCGAGCGCCGCGCCGCGGGCCGCGTCGTGCCCGACGACGTCGCCCGCCTCGCCCCTGACGTCACCACCGGGAGGACCGCCTGATGCGCATCTTCGACCCCCACATCCACATGACCAGCCGCACGACGGACGACTACGAGGCCCTGTACGCCGCGGGCGTGCGCGCGCTCGTCGAGCCGGCGTTCTGGCTGGGCCAGCCGCGCACGAACGTGGGGTCGTTCCTCGACTACTTCGACGCGCTCCTGGGCTGGGAGCGGTTCCGGGCCGCGCAGTTCGGCATCCGGCACCACGCGACGATCGCCCTCAACCCCAAGGAGGCGAACGACGCGCGGTGCCGCGAGGTGCTCGACGAGATCCCGCGCTACCTGCTCAAGGACGGCGTCGTCGCCGTCGGCGAGGTCGGGTACGACTCGATGACGCCCGAGGAGGACGAGGTCTTCTCGCGCCAGCTCCAGATGGCCCGTGACGCGGCGCTGCCCGTGCTCGTGCACACCCCGCACCGCGACAAGCTGTCGGGGACGCGGCGCACGCTCGACGTCGTGCGCGAGTCGGGGATCGCGCCCGAGCACGTGCTCGTGGACCACCTCAACGAGACCAACGTCGCGCTCGTGCGCGACGCGGGCGCGTGGGCCGGGTTCTCGATCTACCCGGACACGAAGATGGACGAGGACCGCATGGTCGCGATCCTCCAGGAGCACGGCACCGAGCGCATGATCGTGAACTCCGCCGCCGACTGGGGCCGCTCCGACCCGCTCAAGACGCTCAAGACGGGGCAGGCGATGCTCGCCGCGGGCTTCACCGCGGACGACGTCGACCAGGTGCTGTGGCGCAACCCGGTCGAGTTCTACGGGCAGTCGGGCAACCTCGTGCTGGACCCGGTTCCCGGCTTCGTCGAGGGGGACCTCCCCACCCCGGGCGTGGAGTTCGAGGGCTCCTCCGTGCTGCGCGGCGCGCGGGCGTAGCGCGGGAGGGCACCACCATGCTGCTGTCGTACTGCACCAACGTCCACCCGGCCGAGCACCTCGACGGGGTGCTCGACCAGCTCGTGCGCTACGCCGCGCCCGTGCGCGAGGCCGCGGGCCTGGACGTGCTCGGCGTCGGGCTGTGGATGCCGGCCGTGCTCGCGCACCGCCTCGCGGGCTCGCCCGACGACCGCGTGCGCCTGCGGTCCGTGCTCGACGAGCACGGCCTCCAGGTCCACACGCTCAACGCGTTCCCGTACGGCGGCTTCCACGCCGACGTCGTCAAGCTCGACGTCTACACGCCCACGTGGGCGGACCCGGAGCGGCTCGCGTACACGCTCGAGTGTGCCGAGGTGCTGGCCGAGCTCCTGCCCGACGGCGTCGCGGGGTCGATCTCGACGCTCCCGCTCGCGTGGCGCGAGCCGTGGACCGACGCCGACGACGACGCCGCGACGCGCGCGTTCGCCGCGCTCGGGGAGGGCTTGCGCGACCTGCGCGAGCGCACGGGCAAGGTCGTGCGCGTCGCGGTCGAGCCCGAGCCGGGCTGCGTGCTCGACACGGTGGACGACGTCGTGGCCTGGCTCGCGGCGCGCACGGGGCCGGACGTGCCGGAGGACCGGCGCATCGATCCCGAGCACGTCGGCGTGTGCCTCGACACGTGCCACCTCGCGGTGTCCTTCGCGGACCGCCGCGCGGGGACGGCCGCGACGGTGCGCCGCATCACCGACGCGGGCCTGCGGGTCGTCAAGGTGCAGGCGTCGGCCGCGCTGCACGTCGCGGACCCGGCCGACGACGCGGCGCGCGCCGCCGTCGGCGCGTTCGCCGAGCAGCGGTACATCCACCAGGTGCGCGAGCTCACCGCGGCGGGCGACGTGCTCGCCGCCGACGACCTGCCCGACGCGCTGGGCGGCGCGCTGCCCGCGGAGGGTCCGTGGCGCGTGCACTTCCACGTGCCGCTGCACCACGAGCCCGCCGCGCCGCTCGCCGCGACCACCGACGTGCTGCGCGAGGCGGTCGACGCCGTCCGCGCGGCGCCGCACGGCGACGAGGCCCACCTCGACGTCGAGACGTACACGTGGGCGGTGCTGCCCGAGGGGGCCGCCACCGACTCGCTCGTCGCCGGCATCGCGGCCGAGCTGCGCTGGGCGACGACCCACCTCGCCGCGGCGCACGACGTCGCTGCCGCCGGGACGGCGCACACCGAACCGCCCTCGGGGCCGACCGCGGACGTCGCCGCGGCCGACCCGGGCATGACCAGGAGGACCGCATGAAGCCCGTGCTGCTGCTCGACGTCGTCGGGCTCACCTCGACCGCGCTCGCCCACATGCCGCGACTGCGCCAGCTCGCCGCGAACGGATGGCAGTCCGAGCTCGCGACGGTGCTCCCCGCCGTGACGTGCAGCGTCCAGTCGACGATGCTCACCGGGCTCAGCCCGGCGGAGCACGGGATCGTGGGCAACGGCTGGTACTTCCGCGAGCTCGGCGACGTCTACCTGTGGCGCCAGCACAACCGCCTCGTCGAGGGCGAGAAGCTCTGGGAGGCCGCGCGCCGGGCGCGCGGCGAGTACGCGGCGGCGAACGTCTGCTGGTGGTACGCGATGGGGATGACGACGGACGTCACCGTCACCCCGCGCCCGGTCTACCACGCGGACGGCCGCAAGTCCCCGGACGCCTACGTGCGCCCGCCGGCGCTCCACGACGACCTCGTCGGCCGGTTCGGCGAGTTCCCGCTGTTCACCTACTGGGGCCCGACGGCGGACATCACGTCGTCGCGGTGGATCGTCGACGCGACGCGGCACGTGCTGCGCACGCACGCGCCCGACCTCACGATGGCCTACGTCCCGCACCTCGACTACGACCTCCAGCGGTTCGGGCCGACGTCGCCCCAGGCCGACGCCGCCGCGGCCGAGCTCGACGCGACGCTCGCGCCGCTGCTCGACGACGCCGCGAACCAGGGCGTCACCGTCCTCGTGGTCTCGGAGTACGGGATCGCGGACGCCGACCGGCCCGTGCACCTCAACCGCATCCTGCGCCGGGAGGGACTCCTCGAGGTCTACGTGCAGGACGGCAAGGAGCAGCTCGACCCGTGGACGTCGCGCGCGTTCGCGGTCGCGGACCACCAGGTCGCGCACGTGTACCTCGGCGACCAGCAGGACCCGGCGCTCCGACGGCGCGTCACGGACCTGCTGCGCGGCGTCCCCGGCGTCGACGAGGTGCTCGACCGCGAGGCGCAGGCGCGGTACGGGCTCGACCACGAGCGGTCGGGCGACCTCGTCGTCGTCGCGGAGCCCGGCGCGTGGTTCACGTACTACTTCTGGCTCGACGACGCCCGCGCGCCCGAGTACGCGCGCGGCGTCGACATCCACCGCAAGCCCGGCTACGACCCCGCCGAGCTGTTCTTCGACCCGGCGGACCGGCTCGCGAAGGCGAAGGCCGGCCTCAACCTCGTGAAGAAGAAGGTGGGGTTGCGGTACGCGATGAGCACCGTGCCGCTCGACGCGTCGTACGTGAAGGGCTCCCACGGGCGGCTCCCCGACTCCTCCGCCGACACGCCGCTCGTGCTGTGCTCGGACCCGGAGGTGCCGGCGTCGGTCGCGGGCGTGGTGGAGAACGGGTCCGGGCAGGTCCCGGCCGCCGCCATCAAGGGCCTGGTGCTCGAGCTGCAGGGCCTCGGCGTCCGGGTCTGACGAGCGGTCGCTACCGGGCGAGGCGCTCGTCGAGCCAGTCGAGCACGCGCTGCTCGACGAGCGCCCGCCCGAGGGGCTCGCAGTGCCCGCTCGCGCCCTCGTCGTCGCTGAAGGTGACGAGCGTCGCGCCGGGGACGAGCCCGGCCAGCCGCTCCGGCTGGTCGGGCCAGAACTGCTCGTCCTCCGGGCTCGTGACGAGCAGCGGCGTCGTGACCTGCGCGGCGACGTCGGAGGCGTCGTACCGGCGGACCTCGCGCAGCGTCGCGGCGTACCCCTCGACGCCGTACGGGCGCGCGCGGAAGCGCCACGTGCGGGCGGCGCCCTTCGACAGGCGCAGGCCGAGCGCCATGTCGCGGTCGAACGCGTGGTCGTCGCCCTTGTCCAGGAGCTTGAGGAGGCTCTTCGGCACCTCGCGCTCCCACGAGGTGGCCACGTCGACCACCCCCGGGTCGACGACGGCCGCGGCCGGGCGGTGCTCGAACGCGAGCGCGCGCGTGACCCAGTAGCCGGCCTGGCTGATCCCGTAGACCGCGACGCGTCCGGGGTCGACGTCGGCCCGCGCGACGACCGCGTCGAGCACGGGCGTGAGGACCGCCTCGAAGTCGGGACGGAACGGGACCCCGTGCTCGAAGAGCACCGACTGCTGGCCCGGGCCGTCGAACACGAGCGCGTGGTACCCGCGGCGCACCGCCCCGGACACGACGGCCGACCACAGCGCCGGCAGCGAGCCGTCCGAGCCGTTCACCGCGACGACGACGGGTCCGTGTGCCCCGGGGTCGGCGCCCGGGGCGCGGAAGAAGTACCCCGGGAGCGTCGTGCCCTCGTAGGGGATCGGGAAGCGCTCGACGTCGAGGTCCACGAGGTCGACCCAGCGGTCCCACGCCGCCCGGTGCTTGCGGAACGTCGGCAGCAGCGGCGCGTCGTCCTCGAGCCCGGACACCGCGTTCACGGCGACCCCCAGGTAGGTCGCCGCACGCAGGTACGCGGAGGCGGCGCTGACGCGGTGCCCGCGCGCCGCGCACGACTCGCCGGTCGCGGCCAGGCGGTCGCCGAGCGCGTCCCAGGCGCGGAACCACGCACGGTGGTCCGTGCCGACGTCGGCCACGGCCGCGAGCACCTCGCCGACGTCGGCGGCGCCGCTGAACGCCCCGCCGAGGACCGTGCGGATCTCGAAGTCGAGGTCGGGGTCGTGGGAGAAGCGGCCGGAGAGGCTGCTCCGGTGCGTGCCGTGCCCGGTCATGAGGTGCCCCTGCCGTCCTGGGAGGTACGGAACGCTCTCCAGGCTAGGAGCGTCGGCGCACGGGCGCGCGGCGAGCGAGCGGTGCGCACGCCCGTGCGCGGTCGGCGAGCCGCGCGGGCGGTCGGTCAGGCGCGGGTGACGGCGCCCACGACGAGCGTCGCGACGAGACCCACGACGAAGACGGCCGAGCACACGCCACCCACGACCCGCGCGGCGCGCAGCCCGGCGGGGGCCGGTGCGTCGCCCGGGTCGAGGAACCCGACGAACGCCGACCCGGCGTACGAGGGCCGGACCGGCACGTGGAACTGCCGGACGTCGTGGTCCGTCAGCGCCGGCGGCGGCTGGTGCGCGAGCGCCGCCTCGACGCGACGGCGGCGCAGGCGGCCGACCTGCAGCACGTACCCGGCGAGGACGCCGTACTGGCTGAGGTAGAACAGGCCCAGCGCGAGCACGGTCGTCCCGAGACAGACCCCCGTCGCGGACCGCATCGACACCAGCAGGGCCACCCCGCCGGCGGTGAGCGCGGCACCGAGGAGCAGCCACAGGGGCAGCACGGCCCAGGAGCCCGAGCGGTCGTCGGCGTACGGCGAGGCGGGCTGCGTGGGACGGCTCGAGTCCGCGAGCTGGTCCGCGAGCCGGCTCGCGGACGGCTTCTCGTCTTCCCACCAGGCCATCGGGTCGTCTCCCGTCGTCGTGCGTCGTCACCTGCCCCGGAACGCTAGCCGCCCCCGGCCACCCGTTCCATGGGGAGCAGTGCCCGCTCTAGTCGTCGTCCTCGTCGTCGGGGAGCGCGACGAGCAGGTCGAGGTGCAGGCCGAGCACCGTGCCGTCCGCGGCGACGGTCCGCACGAGCGGGTAGAAGCCGTCGCCCCAGCCGGAGTGCGAGAGCACGACGTTCTCGCCGTCCTGCGCACCGGGGAGCAGGATGTTCGCCGACCCCTCGCGCAGGTGGTCGGGGGAGTCGGTGAGCGCGAACCAGCTCGTGTCCGTGCCGTCGTCGAACACCTCGTCGTACCAGTCGCCCTCCGGCATGAGGCGCGCGACGGCGTCGGCGTCGGCGAACGCGACCGTCCCGGCGTCCACCGGCACGCCGTAGGCGGCGCCCGCCTCCGGCGGGCCGTCCGCGCCCTCCGGGACCACGGGCTCGACGGCGGCGACCTCGCCCTCGGCGAGCACGACGCTCAGGTACGCCTCGCGCAGATGGGAGCCGTCCTGCTCGTCGGAGACGTCGGCGACGGTGACGCGCACCGGGTACCGGCCCGGCTCGACCGGGACGACGAGCCCGTGCCCGAGCAGCGTGAACGGGTCGGACGCCTCCAGGCGCCCGCTGGGGAGCACGAGCTCGCCCAGGTCGTGGACCGTGAGGGTGTAGTCGGGGCCGTCGGCCGCGCCCGTGCCGACGGCGGGGCCGGGGCGCAGGGCGAAGAACGTGTCGGGGGAGGGGAAGTCGCTCACGCCCGCGAGCGTAGCGGGCCGCGCCCACGCGGGCGGCGGGGCCGCCGCACGGCGGCCGGCATCCCCGTGCGGCGGCCGCGGCCACGACCCGGCCCCGGACGCACCGACGGCGCCCGGTCCGTGGGGACCGGGCGCCGTCGGGCGGTGTCGCTCGAGCGTCCGCGAGGAGCGCTCAGGCGGCGGGCGTCACGAGCAGCTCAGCGCCTCGTAGTCGGCGTCGTAGGTCGTGGTGACCTCCTCGCCGTCGATCTCGGCGGTGAGCGTGGCCGTCACCGAGCCCGCGTCGAACGACGCGGCGCGCGACGAGAACGACCGGTAGGCGTTCTTGCCGTCCTTGACGTTCGGGAACGTCTTCTCGCCGTACGGCGTGGTCACGACGACGTCGGCCGTCGCGCCCGACTCGTTGAGCACGCGCACCGCGACGTGGGCCTTGCCGCCGAGGCAGCGTGCCTCGGCCGTGACGGTCGCGTCGACGACGGCGGACGTCGTGACGTCCACGGTCTGCCAGCGCGAGGTCGGCGTCGCGTTGTGCAGGTGCAGCAGCAGGAGCTTCCCGCTGCCGGCCTCGACCGCCGACTCCGAGCGGTGCACGGTGATCGGCGCGTCGTCGGCCCCGACGTAGACGAGCTCGCCCTCGCCCCCGAACCAGTAGGCCGGGTCGTACGGGTCGGCCGTGAACGTCTCGCTCGCGTCGACGAGCTGGTCGGCCGCCTGCGAGTACGGCGAGTACGTCAGGACCTGGAACGTCGGCACGTCGCCCTCCTCGATGCCGAGCGACCCGATGCCGACCGGGATGACGACGACGTTGTTGTCGAACACCGAGGTGTCGACGTCGCCCCAGACGGTGTTGACCGGCTGCTGGTCGATGACGTCGCCGGCGTCGTGCTCCGTGCCGTCGGGGTCGGTCCAGTCCTTGAGCGTGTACGTCACGGCGAGCGTGACGTCGATCTCGGTGTCGAGCTTCACCGCCGCGACCTCGAAGTCCGCCGAGCCGTCGGAGTCGACGTCGACCTCGACCGCGGGGATCGAGACGGAGCCGAGGCTCGCCCACTCCCCGTCCAGCGCGACGCCGATGCCCATGACGCCGTCCGCGGGGTCGCCCCCGGCCGCGGCCTCCTGCGGCGCCGTGGACGCGAAGCCGACCGCGCGCACGTCGGCCGCCGCGATGGCCGACGCCGAGGCGCCCACCGCCGCGTCCGCCTCGAGGCGGGGGCTCGTCGTCTTGAGCTCGAACGGCGCGACGATCGACGTCCAGCCGCCGGAGTCGACGCCACGCCCGTCGAGGTCGAGCTCGGCGGTCGTCGCGGTGCCCGGGAAGGCGACGGGCTTGCCGGACAGGTCGCTCACGAGCCGCGGCGACGCCTGCACGGGGACGCGCAGCTCGCTGCCGCCGTCCGTCGGGGTGAGGACCACGCGACCGCTCAGCGAGGACACGAAGTCGCGCGGCACGCCGACGCCGGAGTCGGCCGACGACGTCGGGTCGATCTCCTTGGCGAGGGTCGCCGGGTCCGCCGTGAGGGTCACGGTGACGACGGTGCGCTGGCCGGCGGGGACGGTGATCGACGCGGGCGCGACGGAGACGGTGGCGCCGCCGGCCGTGCTCGACTGCGTGAAGCCGGTCGAGTACGTCTTCGGGGTGTCGCCGGTGTTCTGCACCGTCACGGTCTTGCGGACCGTGACCGGGTCCGCACCCACGGGCACGACGCCGAACGCGACGGACACCTGGTCCGAGTCCTGCGACGCGTAGGCGAGGGTCGTGTTCGTGGCCGCGTCGACGGCGTCGACCCGGCCGGAGCCCACGCGCTCGGGACCGTACGCGGTGCCCGTGCCCGACGGGCCGGTGAAGACGTCGTGCGTCGCGGTGTTCATGACCGACGCCTTGACCTCGGCCGGCGCCCAGCCCGGGTGGGCCTGCTTGACGAGGGCCGCGATGCCCGCGACGTGCGGGGTGGCCATCGAGGTGCCGGACTTGATGCTCGCGCCGACCAGGCGGCCGGACGCGACGGACGCGATGCCGGTGCCGGGCGCCGCGACGTCGGGCTTGGCGACGCCGAGCGAGCCGTGCACGCCGCGCGACGAGCCGCTGTTGAGCGTGTCGCCGATCTCCGGGATCGAGACGAACGACGACAGCGCGAGCGACGGGCCGACGGTCATCGTGACCTCGCCGGCCTCGATCGCGGGGCGCAGCGCCGCGTGGCTCGGGCCCGTGAGCTGCGCGCCGGGGATGCCGGGGTTGCCGGCGATGCCCGCGACGAACGACGACAGCTCGGAGGACAGCAGCACGCCCACGGCGCCCGCGGCCTCCGCGTTGTTGAACCGCGCGGCGCTGCCGCACGCGCGCGTCGCGTCGTCGTCGTCCCAGTAGAGGAACGCGATCTTGCCCGCGACGGCCGCCGCCTGCTCGGACGTGAACGGGTCGCAGCCGGAGAAGTCGTCCGCGACGAACGCGACCGGGGCCGTGACGTCCGCGGTGCCCGCGTACGCCTGGGAGTTCTGCGCCGGGTACGTGCCGGCGAGGGACTCCGGCGCCTCGACGCGGACCGCGTCGAACGTCTGCGTGTCGCCGACCGAGTTCGCGACCGTCAGCGCGGTGCGCGCGTTGCCGGGCGAGCCGCCGACGTCGGTCACGTCGCCCGCGTTGCCCGACGCGATGACGGACAGCGTGCCCAGGCGCGAGAGCTGGTCGATGAAGAGGTTCTCCGGGTCGTCCGCGGGCGAGCCGTCGGAGCCGAGGGAGAGGTTGACGATGTCGAGGCGGTCGGAGAGGTCGCCGTCGCCGTTCGGGTCGGCCGCCCACTCGAGCGCGTCGACGACGACGCCCGTCGAGCCGCCGAGGTCGCCGAACACCTTGAGCGCGTAGATGCCCGCCTCGGGCGCGGAGCCCGGGCCGACCTGCCAGTCGGAGATGTCCGTGAGCGTCGAGTAGTCGCCGTCGAACGTCTCGCCGTCCGCGGTGACGCCGTACGCCGCCGTCGTGCCGGCCACGTGCGAGCCGTGGCCCGAGCCGACCGAGTCGAGCGAGTCGATGGGGTTCTCGTCCGGCGTCGGCACGAGCGTCGTGCCGGGGACGGTGCCGCTCGCGTCGTAGTCGTACCCGGCGAAGTCGTGGCCGCCGAGGAACTTCAGCTCGTCGTACGTGCCCTCGGGGACCGGGCCGGTGCCGCGGTCGCCGTAGGCCTCGTCGAACGCCTCCTGCGTGCCGGGGCCGCCGAACGCCTTGTGGGTGTAGTCGACGCCGGTGTCGATGATGCCGATGCGCACGCCCTCGCCGGTGAGGCCGGTGCTCTGCCACGTCTCGAGCGCGCGCGTGAACACGTCCGTGCCCTTGTTCGCGGGCTTCTTGGGGATGATCCGGTAGACCGTGCGGACCGAGGCGTCGCGCGCGAGGTCGCGCACGCGGGCCGCGTCGCCCGTGACGACGACGCCCGCGACGAGCGTGCTCGTGACCGACACCTGCTGCGGGTTGCGCGCGCCCGCGCTGCGGGCGGTCGCCTGCTGCGGGACGACGTCGTCCGCGAGCTGCGCGACCTCCTGCGCGTTGGCCTCGACCTCGTCGGGGCTCGCGCCCTGCGCCGTGAGGTCGACCGCCGACGGCGCGTCGAGCTCGACGAACGCGGTGACCGTGCCGGTCGCCTTCGCGAGCGACGGCGCGACCTTCTCGGTCGGCTCGAGGGACGCGCCCGACTGCACGCCGAAGGCGGTGCCGGGCTCGGGCGGCGGGTCCGCGGCGGCGGGTGCGGCGGCGGCCGCGACGACCGCGAGGCTCGCGGCGGCGGCGGTCAGTGACACGGGTAGAGAACGGTGCTTCATCGACACTCATCTCCCCGGCAGTGCCGGTTCGGCGAAGGGTTCGTGGATGGGTCCTTCCCAGCGGTCTCGCCCGGGTGGGACCGAGGCCACCCGAGCACGGTAACCAACGACCGCCCGACCTGCCCAGCGGCAGGGGACCTCCGCCGGGCCCCGGGGGACCGTCCGCCCTAGGATGCGGGCGGGGTCACGGGACGTGGCCGTCCTGTGGGAGTCCCCTTCCCGCGTCAGGTCCACGGGGTGCGAACCCGGGGGCGTGGCCCACGCAGAAGGAGAACCATGACCAGCACTCCGCTCCGCGCCCTGTCCGCCGGCCTCGTCGCCGGTCTCGTGCTGGTGGGCGCCGTCGCCGGCCCGGCGCTCGCCTCGCCGTCGGGCGTCCGGGCCGCCCCGGGAGGCGACCTCGCGGCGGTCCCCGCCACGGCCCCGCCCGTCGTGACCGGCGAGAGCTGCGCCGTCCAGGCGCAGCCCCTCCTCCCGGGCCAGGACCCGGCCACCCTGCCCGCCGCTCCCGAGGCGTGCTTCGACTCGCTGGAGGAGGCGCTCGAGTTCGTGTCCGGGGGCGAGGTCGCGCCGTCGCGCCTCGCGCGCGCCACGCGGGCCGACGTCGACGGCCTCGTCGCCGAGCTCAACGCGACCGCGACGGCGGGCCCGCGCGTCGCGGCGACGGAGCGTGCGACGACGGCCGCCGCCAGCTCGATCGTGCTGGGCGTGCTCTGGCGGGACCCGAGCTACAAGGGTGCGTCGAAGGTGCTCTACGGGTCGGGCACGAACGGGTGCCACACCGGCTCGACGTACGGGTTCCCGAACCTCGCGAACCTCCTCATGAACAACGTCGTCTCCTCGGCGTCGACGTACGCCGGGTGCTGGGCGACGCTCTACGACTCCTCCTCCTACGCGGGCACGAAGAAGAACTGCACGCCGCACTGCGCGACCCTCGGCTCGTTCGACGACCGCGCGTCGTCGGTCGTCTACCGCCCGGCGGGCACGCTCGGCTGACCGCGTCGGGTGACGCAGACCTCACGCACCCCGTCCCGGCGGGGCGCGGCCCGGCGGGTTACGGTCGGGGCTCCGGGTCCTGCCCGGGACCCACGACGTCGAAGGAGATCTCGCATGCCCACCCGTATCGCACGCACCGCCTGGAACGGCGGCCTCCAGGACGGCCAGGGCCAGGTCGAGCTCTCGAGCTCGAAGGTCGGCACGTACGACGTGTCCTTCCCGCGTCGCGCCGCCGACGACGCGGGCGGGGTCACGAGCCCCGAGGAGCTGATCGCCGCCGCGCACTCGTCCTGCTACGCGATGCAGTTCTCCGCGCTGCTCGGCGAGGCCGGCGCGACGCCCGTCTCGCTCGAGGTCACGGCGGAGGTCACCCTCGCACCGGACCCGGCGGGCGGCTTCCAGATCCCGGAGATCGCGCTGACCGTCCGTGGCGAGGTCGAGGGCATCGACGCCGCCGGCTTCCAGCAGGCGGCGGAGGCGGCCAAGGCCACGTGCCCCGTCTCGAAGGCGCTCGCGGGCGTCCCGACGATCACGCTGGACGCCACGCTCGAGAGCTGACCCCGGCACCGACGACGGACCCCGGGCCGCGCACCGCTGGACGGTGCGCGACCCGGGGTCCGTCGTGCCGGGTGCGGGACACCCCGTGGGTGGTCCGGTCAGCGGGGGAGGAGCGGGGGCGAGGACGTCCCGGCGCCCGCCCGGATTCCGTCGACGAGCTCGGCGAGCGTGTCCTTCGCGCCGTGCACGGGGCGCCAGCGCAGCAGCTCCGTCGCGAGCTCGGTGTCGAGCACGGGCACGCGCATCGCCATGTCGAGCCAGCCCTCGCCGACGGGGACGAGGCGCGCGCGCCACGCGACGGCGACGGCGGTCCGTGCCGTCGCGTAGGGGACGGTGCGCAGCGAGCCGTCGGCGACGACGTCGGCCACGTCCTGCGCCGTGAGCACCGTGGGGTGGGCGACGTTGAACGGCCCGGGGTGCCGGCCCACGACGATCCGCGCGTAGGCGTCCGCGAGGTCGTCGGCGTGGACCACCTGGAGCCGCAGGCCGTCGGGCAGCGGGACCGTCGGGAGCGGGTCGCGCCGCAGCACGCGCGTGCCGAGCGGGCCCAGGAAGTACCGCGCGATCTCGGAGCCCGCGTCGCGCTGGAACACGAGCGCCGAGCGGACGCGCGAGACGACGAGGCCCGTCTCCCGGTCGAGGTCGTCGAGCAGCGTCTCGACGGCAGCCTTGTCCTCCGAGTACGACGAGCCCGGGACGCCCTCGACGGGCCAGCCCTCGTTGACCGGGGTGTCGCGCGCGTCGCCCGCATACGGGGCGGGGGAGTAGGCGCCGACCGACGACGCCACGACCACGTGCGCGACGCCGGCCCGCTGCGCCGCCTCGACGACGCGGCGCGTGCCCTCGACGTTGACGCGCCGCAGCCGCCTGCGGTCGTGGCTCGGCTGGATCGCCCACGCGAGGTGCACGACGACGTCCGCCCCGGCGAACGCGGCGTCGAGCCGCTGGTCCGCGTCGGGGGCCGCGACGTCCGCGTACCGCCAGGTCGCGACGTCGTGCGGGAAGCGCACGGTGCTCGAGCCGTCCGCGCGCGGCACACGGCGCGCGACCGCCACGACGGACGTCACGACCGGTTCCTCCGCGAGCCGGCGCAGGACCGCCGTGCCGACGTTCCCGCTCGCTCCGACGACCACCACGCGCATGCGCTGCCTCCCGACCTCGTCCGCTGCCCGTCGCCCCGACGCTAGCCCGCCGCGGCCGAGTTCGCCCGGGCGATGGCCAGGACGGCGCCGCGCGCGGGCTCGGGGAGCTCGGGCACGAGCACGACGGCGCTCGCGAGCACGAGGCTCTCGATGTCCGCGCGGGTGAGGTCGCCGCCGCCGAGCCACGCGGCCGTGACGTTCTCGACGAGCGCGACCCAGCCTGCGGCGAGGAGCCGGAGCCGGGGCGTCGTGGGCAGCGTGTGCGTGGTGGTGGCGCTCACGGTCGAGGTCAGGCGCGCGACGAGCCTGTCACGGACGCGCGCGAGCGCCTCCTGGGTCGCGTCGTCCTCGGCGAGCACCCCGCGCCACAGGTCCTGCCACACGAGCCGGCGCGCCTCGACCGCGTCGAGGTAGGAGGCGACGGCGAGCGCGGGGCGCTCGCCGAGGGGACGATCGTCCGGTGCGACCGTCGCCGCCTCGAGCTCCGCCACCGCCTCCAGCGCGACGGCCCGGCGCAGCCCGGCGGTGGACGCGAAGTAGTGGAAGACGAGCGCCTTGGACGCGCCCGAGCGGGCTGCGACCGCGGCCGGGGTGAGGGCGTCGAGGCCGTGCTCGTCGGCGTGGCGCGAGGCCGCGTCGAGCAGCTCGCGCCGCCGGTCGGCGGGCTCGCGGCGTCGGCGGGCGCCCGGTCGGGTGCGCACCGAGCCGTCGAGGCCGGAAGGACCGGCGGGGGTGGGCGTGCGGGGCATGACACCGTTCTACGCTGTTGTTGACCGCGAGTCAACAACAGGCGTAGCGTTGTTGACCGTGAGTCAACGGCGCCCCGGGGAAGGCCCGGGGGCCACGGAGGGAAGAACCGGATGCAGATCACGCTGACGGACGTGCACGTGGACGGGCGGCGCGAGCCGATGCTCGAGCCGATGGACCTCGCCTGGTCCACGGGCGAGTGCGTGCTCGTCGCGGGGGAGCCCGGGCACGGACACACCGCGCTCGCCCTCGTGGCGACGGGCCGCTTCGACCCGTCCGGGGGCGAGGTCCGGCTCACCCCGGAGAGCACGCCGTCGCACCGCGCCGGACGGTCGGCGCGCGGTGCCGCCGCGACCCTGCGCGACGTGACCGCCGTCGTCGACGTGCCCGGCATCAGCGAGCCCGACGACGCGCTCACCGTGGCCGACGTCGTCGCCGAGGGCCTCGCGCTCGCCGGCCGCCGCTCGCTGCCCTCCGACGTGACCCGCTGGCTCGCCGACCACTCGCTCGCCACCGACCGCGGGCGGCGCCTCGACCAGGTGCCCGGGGTCGTGCGCACCGCGCTGCTCGCGGCGCTCGCGGCCGAGGACCGCGACGTCCGCTTCCTCGTGCTCACCCTCCCCGACCGGCACGGGGGAGAGCCGTCGGGCTGGTGGGAGGTCGCGCAGAGCCTCGCCGGCGCCGGGTACGGCGTCCTCGTGCAGTGCACACGTGCCTCGGCCCGCGACCTCGGTGCGGACCTCCCGCCCGCGCGCGGCGCGTCGATCCACCAGCCGCCGGCCGTCGTGCTGCGCACGCGCCCCGAGCCGCCCCGCGACCCGGACCCGGAGCCCGAGCCGCCCCGCACCCCGGACCCGGAGCCCGAGCCGGAGGCCGGGCCGGTCCCGGATCCGGAGCGGCCCGCGCCCACCACGACCGACGAGCCCACCGCCCCGCACGACCCCGAGGAGGACCGATGACCGCGATCCGCCTCGGGCTGTCCGAGCTGCGCCGCCTCGCCGCGGGCACGCTGCCCCGCCTCGCGATCCTCGCGATGGCACTCATCCCCACGCTCTACGCAGGCCTCTACCTGTTCGCGAACCACGACCCGTACGACAAGCTCGACGAGATCCCCGCCGCGCTCGTCGTGCTCGACGAGGGCACGACGACCACCGACGCCCAGACGGGCACGACGACGCGGCGCGACTTCGGGCGCGACGTCGCCGACCAGCTGCTCGACGACGGCGGCTTCGGCTGGGTCGAGACGAGCCAGGTCGACGCCGAGTACGGCGTGCGGTCCGGCCGGTACGACGCCGCGCTCGTCATCGGCCCGACCTTCTCCGCGGACCTCGCGTCCGCGGGCGAGTTCGAGCCGCAGCAGGCGAGCCTCACGCTCATCACCAACGACGCGAACAACTACCTCGCACGCACGATCGCGGACCAGATCGTCGGCAAGGTGCGCGACTCGATCGCCGAGCAGGTGGGCACCGAGGCGGCGGACACGTTCCTGCGCGGCTTCGCGTCCATCCACACCAACCTCGCAGACGCCGTGGACGGCGCGGACCAGCTCCTCGACGGGTCGACGCAGCTCCGCGACGGCCTCGTCACCGCGGACGACGGCGCGCACACCCTCGCCGACGGCGCGGGCCAGGCCGCCGACGGTGCCGAGCGTCTCGACGCGAGCACCGGGACGCTCGCGGACGCCGTCGGGCAGCTCGACGACGGCGCGGAGGCGCTCGCGTCCGGGCTCGGCACGCTCCGGGGCGCGACGTCGTCGCTGCCCGCCCAGACCCAGCAGCTCGCCGACGGCGCCGCGCAGGTCGCGGACGGGAACGCGCAGGTCGCGCAGTACGGGCAGCAGGCCGCGGCGGCCGCGGGCGAGGTGCTCCCGACGCTCGACACGATCCGCGGCGACGTCGACGCGCGGCTCGACCAGCTCGTCGCCGACGGCGTCATCGACCGGGCGACCGCGGACGAGGTGCGGTCGCAGGTCGGCCCGGTGCTCGACCAGCAGCGCGAGCAGGTGCAGGGCGCCGTCGACCAGGTGACCGCCGCGTCCGGGAAGCTCGACCAGCTCGCCGACGGGTCGCGCCAGGTGTCCGACGGCGCGGCCCGGCTCGCGGGTGCGACGCCGCAGCTGACCTCCGGCATCGCGAGCGCCGCCGACGGCGCGGACCGCCTCGCCGACGGCACGGGACAGCTCGCCGCCGCGACCCCGCAGCTCGTGGACGGCGTCTCGCAGCTCGCCGACGGCACGCGCCAGGTGTCCGACGGCGCGACCTCGCTCGCGGACGGCACGTCGCAGCTGCGCGACGGCTCGGGCGAGCTCGTCGACGGCGTCACGCAGCTCCGCGACGGGCTCGCCGAGGGTCTCGGCCAGGTGCCGGACCTCGACGAGCAGACCCGTCAGGACACGGCCGAGACCATCGGCAACCCCGTGGCCGTGCAGAGCGACGCGCTGTCGTCCGCGGGCACGTACGGCGGCGGCCTCGCGCCGTTCTTCCTGTCGCTCGCCACGTGGATCGGCGCCTACGTGCTCTTCCTGCTCGTGCGCCCGCTGTCGGCGCGGGCCCTCGCCGCCGGGAAGTCGGGCCTGGCCACCGCCCTGGGCGGGTGGCTCACCCCGGCCGCGATCGGCGTCGTGCAGGTCGCCGCGATGTTCACCGTGACGAAGTTCGCGCTCGACATCGACCCGGTCTACGGCGTCGGGACCGCGCTGTTCCTCGTGCTGGTCTCGGCGACGTTCGTCGCGATCCTCCAGGCGCTCAACGTCTGGCTCGGCGCCGCGGGCCAGTTCCTCGGGCTCGTGCTCATGCTCGTCCAGCTCGTCACCGCGGGCGGCACGTTCCCGTGGCAGACGATCCCCGAGCCGCTGCGCTCCATGCACCGGTTCCTGCCCATGACCTACGCCGTCGAGGGTCTGCGCCAGCTCCTCTACGGCGGCAACATGGCGACGGTGACGCGCGACGTCACGGTGCTCGTCGTCGTGCTGGTCGCCGCCCTCGCCCTGACGACGGTCGCCGCCCGCAAGCAGCGCGTCTGGACCATCAAGAAGCTCCAGCCGGAGCTGGTCCTCTGACCTCGACGCCGCGAGGTCCTGCGCCGAGCAGGCGGTCTGGGCTGGTCCAGGGTGTCTGACGAGCCATGATCGCCTGTTCGGCCAGCCGGGAACGCCTGCTCGGCGGGTCACGGGGCGGACGGGCCGGAAGGTGCAGGCGCGAGGGTGCGACAATCGCGACGTGTCCGCTGAGATCGACGCCACCACGACCCCCGCCACGCAGCACGGGAACGGCTCGCGGCGGTCCGGCTCCCGCGCGACGACGTCGCGGGAGGCGGAGCGCGCCGCTGCCGTCCGCGAGGCGGAGCGGGCGGCCGACGCCGCGCGCACGGCGCTCGCGGACGCGCTGCGGACGGTCGTGCGCGGCACGGTCGACACCGCGACGCGTCGCCGCGCGGAGTACTCGACCGACGCGTCGAACTACCGCGTCGTGCCCGAGGCCGTGGTCTACCCGCAGGACGCGGACGACGTCGTCGCCACGCTGGACGTGCTGCGCGAGCTCGAGGTGCCGGTCACGGCGCGCGGGGCGGGGACGTCGGTCGCGGGGAACTCGATCGGCCCGGGCGTCGTCCTGGACTTCACGCGCCACGTGAACCGCGTGCTCGACGTCGACCCGGAGGCGCGCACGGCCCGCATCGAGCCGGGTGTCGTCATGTCGGCGCTCCAGCAGGTGGCGGCGCCGCACGGGCTGCGGTTCGGGCCGGACCCGTCGACGCAGAACCGCGCGACGCTCGGCGGCATGATCGGCAACAACGCGTGCGGTCCGCACGCCGTCGCGTACGGGCGCACGGTCGACAACGTCCTCGCGCTCGACGTCGTCGACGGCCGCGGCCGCCGCTTCACCGCAGGCAAGGGCGACCCGACGTTCGCCGACGTCCCCGGCCTGGCGGAGCTCGTCCGCGAGAACCTCGCGCTGATCCGCACGGAGTTCGGGCGGTTCGGGCGCCAGGTGTCGGGCTACTCGCTCGAGCACCTGCTGCCGGAGAACGGCTCGGACCTCGCGAAGGCGCTCGTCGGCACCGAGGGCACGCTCGTGACGATCCTCGAGGCCACGGTGCGCCTGGTGCCGGTGCCGTCCAAGCCGACGCTCGTCGTGCTGGGCTACCCGGACATGCCGTCCGCGGCCGACGACGTCCCGACCTTCCTCGACCTCAGCCCGCTCGCGGTCGAGGGCCTCGACGCGCGGCTCGTCGACGTCGTGCGCCGCGCCAAGGGCGACGCATCGGTGCCGCCGCTGCCGCCGGGCGCCGGCTGGCTCATGGTCGAGGTCGGCGGCGCGACCCCCGAGGAGGCGATGGCGAACGCGGAGGCGATCGTCGCCGCGTCGGGCAGCGAGGCCACGATGATCCTGCCCGCGGGCCCCGAGGCGACCAAGATGTGGCAGATCCGGGCCGACGGCGCGGGGCTCGCCGGGCGCACGCCCGCGGGCGAGCAGGCGTGGCCGGGCTGGGAGGACTCCGCCGTCCCGCCGGAGAAGCTGGGCGACTACCTGCGCGACCTCGACGCCCTCATGGCGCGCTACGGCGTCGACGGTCTGCCGTACGGGCACTTCGGCGACGGCTGCGTGCACCTGCGCATCGACATCCCGCTCGAGGCGTCGGGGTCGGTGCTGCGCACGTTCATGCTCGAGGCTGCCGAGCTCGTCGCGAAGTACGGCGGCTCCCTGTCGGGCGAGCACGGCGACGGCCGGGCCCGCTCGGAGCTGCTGCCGGTCATGTACAGCCCCGAGGCGATCGCCCTCATGGAGCGGTTCAAGGCCCTGTTCGACCCGCAGGACGTCATGAACCCCGGCGTCGTGGTGCGCCCGAGCGCGATCGACGACGACCTGCGCCGCCCGCACGCGCACCCGCTGCTGTCGACGGTCGGTGCGCCGGGCACGCCCGGGACGAGCACGGCCGCGCCCGCGAAGGTCACGAAGATCTCGCGTCGTGCGGGCTACCAGGGCTTCTCGTTCGCGCACGACCACGGCGACATGACCCAGGCCGTGCACCGCTGCGTCGGTGTCGGCAAGTGCCGCGCCGACACCAGCGCTGCGGGCGGCTTCATGTGCCCGTCGTACCAGGCGACGAAGGACGAGAAGGACGTCACGCGCGCCCGCGCCCGCGTGCTCCAGGAGGCGGTGAACGGCACGCTCGTCGGCGGTCTCGCCGCGCCCGAGGTGCGCGAGTCGCTCGACCTGTGCCTGTCCTGCAAGGCGTGCTCGAGCGACTGCCCGGCGGGCGTCGACATGGCGCAGTACAAGTCCGAGGTCCTGTACCGCACGTACCGCGGCAAGCTCCGCCCGGTCGACCACTACTCGCTCGGCTGGCTCCCGATCTGGGCGCGGCTCGCGACGGGGATGCCCCGCCTGGCGAACAAGCTGCTCGGGTTCCGGCCGCTCGCGAAGACCGTGCTGTGGGCGGGCGGCATGGACACGCGCCGCTCGATGACGACGTTCGCCGAGGTGCCGTTCCGCACGTGGTGGAAGCGCGGCGGCGCGACCCAGGGCGTGCCCGGTCTCCACATCGGCGAGCGGCCCGGACACCCCGTGCGCGACGAGCGCCCGAAGGTCGTGCTGTGGACCGACTCGTTCAGCGACAACATGTCGCCGGGGGTGCCGCAGGCGGCCGTCAAGGTGCTGACCGCGGCGGGGTACGACGTCGTCGTGCCCGACGAGCAGGCGTGCTGCGGCCTCACGTGGATCAGCACGGGCCAGCTCGACGGCGCGCGCAAGCGCCTGGAGAACCTGCTGTCCGTGCTCGGCCCGTACGCCGTGAACGGCATCCCGATCATGGGCCTCGAGCCGTCGTGCACGGCCGTGCTGCGCTCCGACCTCGTGGACCTGTTCCCCGACGACCCGCGCGCCCAGGCGGTCTCCGCCGCGACGCGGACGCTCGCGGAGCTCCTCACGTCGGTCGACACCGCGCCCGGGCGTGAGTCCGGGTGGCGCGTGCCCGACCTGTCGGACGTGACGGCCGTCGTGCAGCCGCACTGCCACCAGCACTCGGTGATGGGCTTCGCCGCGGACGAGCGGCTGCTGCGCGACGCGGGCGCGACGATCACGGTGCTCGCCGGCTGCTGCGGCCTCGCGGGGAACTTCGGCATGCAGAAGGGCCACTACGAGACGTCGGTCGCGGTCGCGGAGAACGCGCTGCTTCCCGCGCTGCGCGACGCCGCCCCCGGCGACGTGTACCTCGCGGACGGGTTCTCGTGCCGCACGCAGGCGGACGACCTCGCCGGCGTGCAGGGCAAGGCGCTCGTCGAGCTGCTCGCCGAGCGGCTCTGAGCGGCGCGGCCAGGTCGCCCGACGGCGCTCGGCCGCCCGGGCGGGCGGCCGTCAGCCGCGCGCGGGGTGCACGTCCGTGATCGCGTAGCACTCCTCGTCGTCGATCGCGCGCGGCACCGGGTCGAGCGTGAGCGACGTCGGATAGCCCAGCTCGTCGTCGAACGCGACGTCGGTGACGTCGTCGTGGCGCTCGTCCACGAGGTCGAGGAACCCGTCGATCGTGCGGCCACCGCTCTCGACGTAGGACTCGGGGGTCGTCTCCAGGTGCGCGAGGCTCGCGGAGACCGCGACCACCTCGCCGGCCGCGACCTCGACGTCGAAGTCCCCGACGAGGTACCGCTCGCCGCACGACGACGTGAGCGTGAACGCGTAGTCGTCGTACCCCGCCGCGGCCCACCGGTCCCGTGCCTCCGCGAACCCGGTGACCGGCCCCTCGGCGCTCGCGGGCGCGCACCCGGTCACGAGCGGCGCGACGACGAGCCCGCCCAGGGCGAGCGCCGCCGTCGTCCACGACGGGCGGGCGCGGCGGTGCGACGTCGGCTCCATGCCCTGCTCGTGTCGCGACGCGACCCGGTCTTGCCCGGAGCGGTCGGTTCGTCGGCGCGCGGCGCGACGGCTCAGCCTCCTGTCCCACGACGAGGAGCGGCGCGCACCGCGTCGGCCAGGCGGGCGACCGCCTCGCCGACGCGGGCGTCGGCGAGGTTGCCGTACCCGAGCACGAGGGTCGTCGACCGGTCGGCGGGACGGACCTGGTAGCGGCGCAGGTCGACGACGGTCACCTCGCGCCGCGCTGCCTCGCGCACGACGTGCGCGGCGTCGGGCGCGGGGCCGTCCGGCGAGCCCGGCAGGGAGAGGAGCGCGTGCATCCCCGCCGCGATGCCGTTCACCGGAGCACCCGGCAGCTCGCGGGCGAGGGCGTCCAGCACGGCGTCGCGACGGCGCCGGTAGCGGCCGCGCGCGGCGCGCAGGTGCCGGTCGTACCCGCCGGAGGCGACGAGCCGCGCGAACGTGAGCTGGTCGACGGTGGACGGGGCCGCCGTCGGACCGTGCGGGGCGGCCGCACGCGCGGCGGACTCGCGCCAGCGCGCGGGCACGACCATCCATCCGATGCCGAAGGCGGGGCTCATCGTCTTGCTCACCGAGCCGAGCAGCACGACCCGGTCGGGGTCGAGCTGCTGGAGCGCGGCGACGGGCCGGCGGTCGTAGCGGAACTCGGCGTCGTAGTCGTCCTCGACCACGACGCCGTCGACGGCCCGCGCCCACGCGAGGACCGCCTCGCGCCGCTCGGGGGCGAGCGCGGAACCGGTGGGGAACTGGTGCGCGGGAGTGAGCAGCGCGGCCCGTGCCCCGGTCCGACGGGACGCGTCGACGAGCACGTCGACGTCCGCGCCCGCGGCGTCCACGGGGACCGGGACGGGCGTGAGACCGGCCCGCGCCGCGACGTCGCGCAGCACGGACCAGCTCGGGTCCTCGACGAGCAGGTGCGTGTGGCCCGCCTCGACGAGCGCCGCGCCGACGCGCGCCATGCCGTCGGTCGCGCCGCGCGTCAGCACGACGGCGTCGTCCGGCCCCGTGACGACGCGCGCCCGGCGCAGGTGGCCGGCGACCACGGCCCGCGCGTGGGGGTGCCCGGCGGGGGAGGGCTGCCCGAGGTCGTCGTTCGACGCCGTCCCGCCGGACGTGCCGAGCGCCTCGCGCGCCGCGCGGAGCCACGCGTCGCGCGGGACGTGCCGGAGATCGGGGACGCCCGGCGCGAGGTCGAACCGGGCGCGCGCGGCGTGGGTCCTGCCGGTGTCGGTCCGCCCGGCGTCCACGACGGCGCGCGCGGGTCTACCGTCCGCCGCTCGTTCCTCGCGGCTCCCGCCGGGCCCGCCACGACCCGCGCGCACCGTCGTTCCCGCCGGGCTCGTGGGCCGCTCGCCCAGCGCACTCGTTCCCCTCGGGCTCGTCGATCGGGCGCCGGCTGCGGCGGAGACGCGGGTCGCGGAGCCGGTGCGCGCCTCGAGGAAGCCCTCGGCGACGAGCTGGCCGTACGCCTCCGTGACGACCCACCGCGACACCCCGAGCGACTCGGCGAGCTGTCGGCTCGGCGGCAGCGCCGCGCCGACGGGGACGCGGCCGGCGTGCACGGCGTCGCGGACCGCGCGCTCGAGCCGCTCGACGCGCGACCCCGGCCCCGCGCCCAGGTCGAGCAGGGCCTCCCAGGCGAGCTCCGCCGTCGTCCCCGGAGGAGCCGCTCGGGGGGAATTGGTCTGGTTCGCGGCCATGGCATCGGACCGTACACCCGTGCCGATGCCTCTCTAGCGTGGAGCACGTCACCGAGACCACTGTCCGCCACGGACCGCTCGGACCACCGACAGACCCAGGGAGACCACCATGCGGTACCGCACCATCGGCGACGGGCACACCTCCTTCGAGGTGTCGACCCTGTGCCTCGGCACGATGAACATGGGCACGCTCGTCGACGAGGACACCTCGTTCGCGATCCTCGACCGCTACCGCGAGGCGGGCGGCACGTTCCTCGACACCGCGAACAACTACAGCTTCTGGGCCGACGGCCACGGCCGCGACAGCGAGGACCTGCTCGGCCGCTGGCTCGCGAGCCGCGGTGCGCGCGACGAGGTCCGGATCGCGACGAAGCTCGGCGCGGCCAAGAAGGACCCGGCCCTGCCGCTGCAGAACGTCGAGCCGACGAACTTCCAGGGGCTCGGCGCCGACGTCGTCGCGGACGAGGCGCACGAGAGCCTGCGCCACCTCGGGGTCGACCACCTGGACGTCCTGTACGGGCACGTCGACGACCACGGGACGCCGCTCGCCGAGACCGTCGGCGCGTTCGGCAAGCTCCAGGCGGAGGGCGTCGTCGGCATCACGGGCATCTCGAACGTCGCGCTGTGGCGCGTCGTCGAGGCGCGCGAGGAGGCGCTGCGCCAGGGCGTCGCGCCCTACGGGCTCGTCCAGCAGAACTTCACCTACGCCTACCCGACGCCCGAGCCCGGGCGGCACAACTGGGCGTCGTACGAGCTGCTCGACTACGCGGCGTCCACGGGCGTCGACGGTCGCCCGCCGCTCGCCGTCACGGCCTACTCGCCGATCCTCCAGGGCGCGTACGTGCGCCGGGACAAGCCGTTGTGGGACGGGTTCGACCACCCGACCACGCGCGAGCGCGTCCGCCTCCTGCACGAGGTCGCGGGCGAGCTCGGCGCGACGCCGAACCAGGTCGCGCTCGCGTGGCTCCTCGGGGGCGAGCACGCGGTGATCCCCGTGATCGGGCCCAGCACCGTCGAGCAGCTCGACGACCTCCTCGGCGCGGCCGACCTCGAGCTCGACCCCGAGCTGCGCGCACGCCTCGACGCGGCCTGAGGCGGCCGAGCGGCCCGGTCCGGCGCACCCACGCCGGGCCGGGCTGCCACGATGGGCCGATGCCCACCACGCTCGTCGAGCGCACCCGGCCGGACGACTGGCGCGACCTGCGGGACGTCCGCCTGCGGGCGCTCGCGGACGCGCCGTCCGCGTTCGGCTCGACCCTCGCGCGCGAGGTCGCCTTCCCCGACGAGGTGTGGCGAGAGCGCGCGGCGCAGGGCCGCACGCTCCTGGCGCGGACGACGCTCGACGGCGGCCCACCTGGCGACCGCGGCCAGTCCGACGACGGCGCCCCGCCCGGGAGCGGCCGGTCGCCCGGTCCTGTGGTCGGGGTCGCGGCCGTCGTCCCCTCGCCCGACGACCCGACCGTGGCCGAGCTCGTGTCCGTGTGGGTCGAGCCCGGCGCGCGCGGGAGCGGCGTCGCGGTGACGCTCCTGGAGCACGCTCACGCGCTCGCCGCCGAGCTCGGCGCGCGCACGCTCTCGCTCTGGGTCACCGCGACCAACGCTCCCGCGCTCCACCTCTACGAGCGCGCAGGCTTCGCGCCGACCGCCGAGACCCAGCCCCTCCCGAGCGATCCCCGCCTCGTCGAGCTGCGGATGACCCGACGCGTCGCCGGATAGGGTGCGGGGACCTGTTCCCGGACCGTGCCGAGGGGGCCCTGTGGAGTTCCAGGACGTCGTCCGCCGCCGGCGCATGGTGCGCCGGTTCACCGACGAGCCGGTCGACCCGGACGCCGTCGACCGCCTCGTGCGCAACGCCGTCCGCGCGCCGAGCGCGGGGTTCGCGCAGGGGTGGTCGTTCCTCGTGCTCACCGAGCCCGACGACGTCGCGCGCTTCTGGGCCGCGACCTCGCCCGAGCAGCCCGAGCGGAGCATGAGCACGTGGCTCGCCGGGATGCGCACGGCACCCGTGCTCGTCGTGGTCCTCACGTCGAAGGACGTCTACCTCGACCGGTACGCCGAGGACGACAAGGGCTGGGCGGACCGCGACGAGAACCGCTGGGCCGTGCCGTACTGGCACGTCGACGCCGGGATGGCGGCGCTGCTCATGCTCCAGACCGCCGTCGACGACGGGCTCGGTGCGTGCTTCTTCGGCGTCGCGCCGGGCGAGGTCGGGCGGCTGCGCGCGGCGTTCGGGATCCCCGACGCGTACGCACCGACCGGGGTGGTCGCCGTCGGGCACCCCGCCGACCGGGCGGCCACGGGCTCGCCGCGCCGTCGTGCACGCAAGCCGCTCGACGACGTCGTGCACCGCGGCCGCTGGGGTGGCCGGTCGTCACCGCGGTGACGACCACCGTCAGGCGTCGTGGTCGCGCAGCGCCGGGACGTGCAGCCCGACGGCGGCCCGCACGTGCGGGGGCAGCTCGCCCCAGTCGTCCACGGTGTCCAGGTCGACGGCGGTCCCGGGCCGCCGCACGACGACGGCCCGCAGCCCCAGCCGCTCGGCCTCCGCGACGTGCGCCGCGCGGCTGCCCGGCCCGAACCGGAACCGGAACCCCGCACCGCCGGGACCGCCGCTCGACGGCGCGGAGGCCGGGGGGTCGAGGACGAGCAGGTTCGTGCCGGACCCGAGCCGGTCCGTCGCGACGACGACGGGGGCGTCCTCGGCGAGGAGCGCCGCGACGTCCGCGGTCGTGAGCGCGGGGAGGTCGGCGTGCGCCACGAGGAGCCGCGCCGGACCGTGCTCCGCCGTGCCCGACGTCGTGCCCACCTCCGGCTCCGACGCCGCGATCTCGCGCCCGACGTCCACCGCGGCGTCCAGGCCCGGCCGGTCCGCGGGCTGGAGCACGATGCGCAGGCGGTCCGCGTCGGCGGTGAGCAGGGGCAGACCCTCGCCGCCGTCCGTCGCCGCGGCGGCGCCGTCGACCACGACGTCCCGCAGCGCGCGCCACGTGAACCGCGGGTCCGACGTCACGACGACCACGCGCGCCACGTCCTCGCTCGCGAGCAGCGTGCCCACGACGTGCCGCGCGAGCACGGCGACCAGCCGGCTGCGCGACGCCGGGTCGAGCACGTGCGCGAGGCGCGACTTCCCCGACGAGCCGTCGCGCAGCGGCACCACGGCGACCACGCGCCCCGGGCGGGCATCCGCACCCGGGCGGGCGCCGGCGTCGTGCGGCTCAGCCACGCGCGGGACCCGACAGGAGCGTGCGCGCCAGGCGCTCGCGGCCCTCGGCGCCGCTCATGACCGTGTCCGTCACGACGACGTCCATCCCGAGCGCGCGGACGTCGTCCGCGAGGTGCTCGTCGTGGTCGTCGATCACCATGACGTCCACCAGGCCCACGTACAGGCGTGCGACACCGAGCGCGGAGACCTCGTGCCCGAGCGTCGTGAGGATCTGTGCCGCCGGGCCCTTGAGCGCCCGACCGCCGACGATCGGGCTCACCGCGACGCGCCGTGCCGACGTCCCGGCGAGCGCCTCCCGCACGCCCGCGACGCCCAGCACCGGCTCCACCGACAGGAACGGGTTCGACGGCGCGACCACGACGACGTCGGCTCCGGTGACCGCGTCGAGCACGCCGGGCGCCGGGCGCGCGGCGTCGATGCCGTCGTAGACGAGGCCGAGCACGTCGTCCGCGTGCCGACGGCCCACGAAGTACTCCTGGAACCCGAGGCGCCCGGCGGGCGTGTCGACGAGCGTCGCGACGCGGTCGTCGGACACGGGCAGCACGCGCGCCCCGACGCCGAGCGCGGCAGTGAGCTGCGCGGTGACGTCGGACAGCGGCGCGCCCGCCCGCAGCCGGGCCGTCCGCACGACGTGCGTCGCGAGGTCGCGGTCGCCGAGCGTGAACCACGTGTCCTCGCCGAGCCGGCCCATCGCCTCCAGGGCCGCGTAGGTCTCCCCGACGACGCCCCAGCCGCGCTCCTCGTCCGCGAGCCCGGCGAGCGTGTACGTCACGGTGTCGAGGTCGGGCGAGATCCACAGCCCGTGCAGCTCGACGTCGTCGGCGACGTTGACGACGACCGTGAGGTCCGTCCCCGCGAGGTCCAGACCGTGCGCGAGGCGGGCCCCGCCGACCCCGCCCGCGAGCACGGTCACGCGGTC
Source organism: Sphaerisporangium cinnabarinum (assembly GCA_003052455.1). Taxonomy (GTDB): domain Bacteria; phylum Actinomycetota; class Actinomycetes; order Actinomycetales; family Cellulomonadaceae; genus Cellulosimicrobium; species Cellulosimicrobium cinnabarinum. The sequence continues at coordinate 31,793 of QAPD01000034.1, forward strand.
GGTGCGGTGTTCTGCTGTCACGACGACGAGCCTACGTCGGAGCGCGGGGCCCTCGGAGAGCCGTCGCGGAGCCCGCGACCGCGGCCCGGGGCGCGCAGCCGTGCCACGATGGCCCCATGGCCGTCTTCGCCTTCTCCGTCGCCCCGCTCGGTGCCGGCGAGTCCGTCGCGGACTCCGTCGCCGAGGCCGTCCGCATCGTCCGCGAGTCGGGCCTGCCGAACCGCACCACGTCGATGTTCACCGAGATCGAGGGCGACTGGGACGTCGTCATGCCCGTGATCCAGCGCGCGACCGAGGCCGTCGGCGCGGGCGGGCACCGCGTGTCGCTCGTCCTCAAGGCCGACCTCCGCCCGGGGCGCACGGGCGAGCTCACGGGCAAGGTCGAGCGCGTCGAGGAGCGGCTCGCGGCCGAGTCGGAGGACACCGGGCACGCCTGACCTGCGGCGTGACGCCCGGGCCGACGGGCCGGGCCGGACGGCCCTTGCGCACCGGTTCGCCCGCTTCGAGGGACTTGACCCGCCCCCGTAGGCTATGGCGCATACGCCCCCGCCCAGGTCGCGTTTCCGCTGCTGCAGGAGAACCCCCGATGCCCCTCTTCGAGGTGGACGCCGAGCGTCCCGTACTGGTCCAGCCGCCCCAGCCGGCAGGAGCCTTCGGGACGGACGCGCAGCGGGTGGTGGACGGCAACCTCGAGGGACTGCTGGGCGAGCAGATCTTCCCGGTCGCGCAGGGCACGTCCGACGACGAGCCGCACCTCCTCGCGCTCGACGCGGCGGGGCTGCCGGTCGTCATCGAGGTCACGGCCGAGCTCACCGAGGAGGCGCTGACCGCGGCGCTCAACCACGCGGGCCGGGCCGGTCGCCTCACGCGCGCCGAGCTCGCCGCGCGCTACACGGGCGGCGCGTCGCGGTTCCAGCAGGACGTCGCCGCGTTCTACGACAACGTGCCCCTCACGCGCTCGCAGGCGACCGCGCGCGCGACCGGAGCACGCCTCATCGTCATCTGCTCGAGCGCGGCGCCCGGCATCCAGGACGCGCTCGACTTCCTGCGCCAGCCCGGCTCTCCGGTCGCGGTGCTGCGCCTCGGCGTGGTCCACGGGGCCGACGGCCGCCGCTTCGTCGACGTGTCCCCGCTCGCGATGACGCGCGACAACCCCGCGCCACCCGCGGCACCCGAGCCCCCGCGGGGCCGTGCCGTCGCCCCCGGTTCCGACTTCGCGGACGGCGTCGCCGTGGGCCGAGCCCTGACCGGCAAGTTTCCCGTGGTGACGCGTCAGGCCGCGAAGTCCCGGGCGGAGCGCCGCCGGGCCGCCGAGCTGGAGCCCCGCACCACCTACGGCGTCGCGCCGTCGTCGGCCGACGAGACGGGCCAGCTCGCCCCGCTCACCGCGGCGGGCGAGCCGCGCCGCGCCGAGCCGCCCGTGCTCGACTTCGTGCCCCTGGACGACCCGCTCACCGCGCCGACCGCGCCCGAGCCCGCGCCCACGGGCTGGGCCGACCGCCGCCCGGTCGAGAGCGCCGACGAGGCTCCGGCCCCGCGCACCTCGATCCTCACGCGCGAGTCGATCCGCACCCGGGAGTCGATCCGGACGCGCGAGTCGTACCTCACGCACGAGTACGGCGACCAGCGCAGCCCCGCGCAGGAGCGCCCTTACGACCCGCTGTCGTACCACCCGCCCGTCGACGTCGGCACCGGGCCGGACCTTCCGTCCACGAGCCGTGACGTCGCACCGGTGCCGCCCCCGCCCGCGGCCGACCTGCCGCTCGGCCCCGAGGACGACCCGGACCTCGTCGCGCTCGCCCGCGCGTTCGGCGCCCCGCGCCAGCTCGTGTGGTCGCGGCCCCGGCGCGGGCAGCGCTTCGAGGCGGTGCTCCAGCCCGACGGCTTCATCGAGCTGTCCGACGGCGCCCGGTTCCGCCACCCGGACCTCGCCGCGGTCGCGGTCTCCGGCACCCACACCGCCGACGGCTGGAGCGTCTGGCGCCTGGGCACCGACGACGGCCCCACGCTCACCGACGCCTTCCGCGAGCACACCGCCTGAGCCCGCCGAGCGGCCCCAGTCGCGCACCCCGCGCCGGGCCGCGCGCCCGGCGGTGAGAGGCGAGAAGTGGCCCCTGGCAGACCGACGACGGGGGCCACTTCTCGCCTCTCGTCGCGTCGAGCCGAGAACGCACCACGACGACGACCGGAGGCACGCGTGATCGGGTTCCTGCACACGGCGGAGGTCCACGTCGCGACGTTCGGTGCGCTCGTCGACGAGCTCGCGCCGGGGGAGGGCCACACGCACCGCGTCGACGTGCCCCTGCTCGACGCCGCGCGCGCGGGCGAGCCCGTCGCCGCGCGGGTGCGGTCCCACGTCGAGGCGCTCGCCGCGGCGGGCGCGTCGGTGGTGGTGTGCACGTGCTCGACGCTGGGGCCGGTCGCGGAGAGCGCCGGGCTGGGGGCGGCCGTGGTCCCCGTGGTGCGGGTGGACGCGCCGCTCGCGGCAGAGGCGGTGCGCGACGGCGGCCGGGTCGCCGTCGTCGTCGCGCTCGCCTCCACGCTGGCCCCGACGACGGAGCTCCTCACGGACGCGGCCCGTCGCGCGGGGACGCAGGTCGAGCTGGAGCCGGTCGTCTGCGGCGACGCCTGGGCGGCGTTCGAGGCCGGTGACCTCGCGGCGTACCACCGGGCCGTCGCCGACGCGGCGCGGGACGCCGTCGCGCGGTGCGCACCCGAGGTGGTCGTGCTCGCGCAGGCGAGCATGGCGCCCGCCGCCCGGCTGCTCGCCGACCTGCCCGTCCGGGTGCTGACGAGCCCGGGGAGCGCGGTGGCCCGGGCCGTGGAGCTGGCCCGGGCCTGACGCGTGCTCGTGCTCAGTCGGTCGTCCGCACCATGGTCCGGATCCCGACCGCGAGGCCGACGGCGGCCGTCACGACGGCGGCGACCCACCCCCACGCGACGGTGGACGCCGTGAGGTCGCCCGCGAAGAGCGCGCGCTCGGCGTCGACCACGTAGCGCAGCGGGTTGACGTCGGACGCGACCTGCATCCAGCGGGGACCCGTCTCGAGCGGCAGGAGCATGCCGGACAGGATCATGAGCGGGAAGACGAGCGTCTGCTGCACGACCCAGAACATCCAGTCCTGCTTGCGGACGGCGAGTGCGAGCGCGTAGCTGAGCGACCCGATCCCCACGCCGAAGACGGCGAGCAGCACGAGGCCGAGGACGGCTCCGGCGGGGTGCAGCTCGAAGCCGAACGGCAGCATGACGAGCACGACGACGACGGACTGCGCGACGATCGGGACCATCTCCTTGAGCGCGCGCCCGACGAGGAGCGACGCGCGCGACAGCGGCGCGACGAGCATCCGCTCGTGCGCCCCCGTCTGCAGCTCGACGAGGAGGTTCGCGCCCGTCGTGGACGTCCCGAAGAGGGTCGTCATGACGAGGATCGACGGCACGAACCACTGCCAGACGTTCCCGCCGAGGACCTCCTGGCCGGTCGTCGTGCCGCCGAGGGACCCGACGAGGAGCGGGCCGAACAGGGCGAGGAAGACGATCGGCTGGACGAGCCCGAAGAGCACGGAGAACGGGTCGTGCAGCACGGGCCGCAGCTCGCGCACGAGCACGATGCCGGTGTCGCGCGCGAAGGAGGCGAGGCCGCGGCGCGGGGCGTGCACGCGGCTCGGTGCCGTGCGCGGCGCGGTCGGGGTCGTGGTGACGGTGCTCATGCTGCGGTCCTCTCGGTGGGGTGGGCGTGGGCGCCCGTGGTGGTGGCGCCCGCCTCGCGCAGGCTGCGCCCGGTGAGGGCGAGGAAGACGTCGTCGAGCGTGGGCCGGCGCACCTGCGCGGTGTCGACGGCGATCCCGGCGGCGTCCGCGGCGCGCAGCAGCCGGGGCAGGTACGCGTCCCCCCGCTCGGCGCGGACCTCGAGCGCGTGCGCATCGTCGGGCCCGGCATCGGGCCCGGCATCCGGCCCGACGGCGTCCGCGCCCGCGGGCGCTCGGGTCACCTCGCGGAAGCCCTCGACGCGGCGGGCCAGCGCGGTGAGGTGGGCGGCGTCGTCGTGCCCGGGACCGCTCGACGGCGCGAGCGTGACGAGGACGCGGTCCCCGGCGAGCTCGGCCTTGAGGTTCGCGGCCGTGTCGTCGGCGATGACGCGCCCGTGGTCGACGACGACGACGCGCTCGGCCATGGTGTCGGCCTCGTCGAGGTAGTGCGTCGTGAGGACGATCGTCATCGGCTCGCCCGTCGTCGCCCGCGCGCCGTCGCGCATGCGCAGCACGTGCTCCCACAGGTTCGCGCGGTTGTGCGGGTCGAGGCCCGTGGACGGCTCGTCGAGGAAGAGGAGCGACGGCGCGTGCACGAGTCCCATCGCGACGTCGAGCCGACGGCGCTGCCCGCCGGAGAGGTCGGACACCTTGCGGGCGGCGTGCGTCGTGAGCTCGAGCGAGTCGAGCAGCTCGTCGGCGCGTCGCCGGGCGTCCCAGCGGTCCAGGCCGTGGATGCGGCCCTGGCTCGCGAGCTCGTCGACGGCCCGCTGCGCGTGCCCGGCCGCGTTGCCCTGTCCCACGTACCCGATGCGGTGGCGGACGGCGTCGGGCTCGGCCACGACGTCGTGGCCCGCGACGGTGGCGGTGCCCGACGTCGGCCGGGTCAGCGTGGTGAGCATGCGCAGGGTGGTCGTCTTGCCGGCGCCGTTGGGGCCGAGGACGGCGACGAGCTCGCCCGGCGCGACGTCGAGGTCGATGCCCCGCACGGCGTGCACGGTGCGGCTCTCGTCCCGCCCGACGGCGAAGTCCTTGGTCAGTGCTCTGGTCCGGATCACGGTGCTCCTCCTGGGTGCGGTGCGTGCGTCGGGACGACTCTCCTCGGGGTAGCGGACAGATTCGGTCCTCTACCTCGTGCGACGCTGGGGTCATGCTCGAGACCTCGGGACGACTGCTGCGGCTCCTCTCGTTGCTCCAGGCGCGCCGCGACTGGCCGGGGGCCACGCTCGCGGAGCGGCTGGAGGTCAGCCCGCGCACCGTGCGGCGCGACGTCGACCGGCTGCGCGGGCTGGGCTACCCGGTGCGCGCGACCAAGGGGCCCGACGGCGGGTACCGCCTCGACGCCGGGGCGGACGTGCCACCACTCCTGTTCGACGACGAGCAGGCCGTCGCCGTCGCGGTCGCCCTGCGCACGGGCGCGCTGCCCGGGGTCGAGGACGCGGCGGCCCGGGCCCTCGCGACCATCCGCCAGGTGATGCCCGCGAGGCTGCGGACGCGCATCGACGCCCTGGAGGTGACCGCCGTGCCGGGGCGACGGGAGCAGCAGCTGCCCACCGTGCGCCCGGACGTGCTCGTCGCCGTCGGGACCGCGGCGACCGAACGACGCGTGCTCCGGTTCGACTACGACGGCGGCACCGGAGAGGTGCTGCGCGCGCCGGGCGCACCGGAGGACGCGGCCTTCCGCGCTCCGCGGCGCGCGGAGCCCCACCACCTCGCCACGTGGGGCGGCCGGTGGTACGTCGTCGCGTGGGACCTCGACCGGGACGACTGGCGCACGTTCCGCGTCGACCGCATGGTCCCGCGCGAGGGCACGGGGGCACGCTTCTCACCGCGCGCGCTGCCGGCGCCCGACGTCGCGACGTTCGTCGCGGAGCGGTTCGCCACCACCAGCTACCCGGTGCGCGGCACCGTCGAGCTCCACGCGGACGCCGCGACGGTGGCGCGCTGGGCAGGGGCGGACGCGGTCGTCGAACCGGCGGGGAAGGGGCGGTGCCACCTGACGACGGGCTCCTGGTCGTGGGGCGGTCTCGCGGCTCGATGCGCGATGTTCGACGTGCCGTTCGACGTCGTCGGGCCTCCCGAGCTGCGCGACGCCGTCCGGGTCCTGGGAGAGCGCGCGCGTGCCGCGGCGCTGGGTGAGCCGGGTCACGAGGGAGCGAGTTGACCTCCTGGCCCGCGACCCCGTAGTGTTCTCGAGGTCGCCCGGCAGGGAGGAACAGACACCACGGCACAGCTCTTCGGAGCAGATGCGAAGTGGCTGGTCCCCCGGGCGAAACTCCCACCAGATTTCCCGGAGCACAGTGCTGCGCCGTGAGTGCGGTGGGGGTGTCTGGATCAGGTACATTTCTGAACGGAAATCCGGTTTTCGCCGGTCCGGGACGAACGGCCGGGTCTGGTAGGATTCAGAACGAAGGAAGCGCCCCGCGCAAGGGCCTCGGGAACGAGGTCGGAGGCGGTGTGTGTCGGTTGTTTGAGAACTCAACAGTGTGCTTGTTAGTCAATGCCAAATTTTTTGTCCCTGTGGCATGGCTGGCCTGGTTGCCCGTCGGGTGGTTGGGTTGGTTGTGTCTGGGATTCCTTTGGTTGATTTCGGAAGATGATGTCATCTTTCGTGTTGATGCCAGTTTTGTGAACCCTGTTGGGGTTCGCTTCGTATGGATTGTTCACTGCCGGGCTTCGGTTTGGTGGTGGGCGTTGTTCAT
>QAPD01000035.1 GCA_003052455.1 Sphaerisporangium cinnabarinum
CCGGCGACGACTTCGACGCGCGCGTGGCCGCGGCCGTGGACGCGCGCCTGGCCGCGATGCCGCCGCGCGCGCCGTCCCCGCACCGCGCCGAGGTCGCGCGCGCCGAGCTGCCGTACCGGTTCGACGGCACGCGCGGCGAGCACGGGTTCCTCGAGGACATCGTCACGGCCAAGTTCCACGGCAGCGCCGACGCGCGCGGCCGGCTCGACAAGTTCCTCGCCGACGCGTTCGCGTCGATCACGACGGGCAACGTCGCCGCGCACAACCCCACCCCGACGCGCCCCGAGCTCTACGTCGAGGCGCTGCACTACGGGCGCCCGCTGTGGAACCTCGTCACCACCGGCACGCTCGAGGACATCACCGCGTTCATCATCCCCAAGTTCGGCTCGTCCGCCGGCCTCGTCGGCCCGCACACCCAGGGCACCGAGCCGAGCGAGGGATCGTTCACGGCGACGTCGCAGACCGTCACCCCGACCGCAATGTCGGGCAAGGCGATCCTGAACCGCGAGGTCGTCGACCAGGGCGGCAACCCCCAGGTGGACCAGATCATCTGGAACGAGATGCTCGCCGGCTACTTCGACTCCCTCGAGGTCTCGATCGCCGCGGTGCTCGCCACGAGCACCGCCACCGAGATCAACCTCGGTGCCGGCACCGACGACGCCGCGAAGGTGAAGCTGCTCAACGCCGCGTTGTCCCGCCTCCAGTTCGTCCGGGGCGGTGACCGGTTCGCCGCGTTCGCCGCCGACCCGACCCTGTACGGGCTCGTGTCGTCCGCGACCGACTCCACCGGCCGGCCCCTGTTCCCCACGTTCGGCCCGACGAACGCCGACGGCACCAAGCGCCCGTCGCTGGAGTCCGTACAGCTCGGCTCGCGCAACATCGTGCCGGCGTGGGCGCTCGCCGTCGACGCCGACGCGTCCGGCGACCCGTCCGAGGTCAGCTACCTGTTCGTGCCCGGGTCGGTGTTCGCGTGGGCGTCCGCGCCGCGCCGCATCGACATCGAGCACAAGGTCGCCACCGTCGAGGTCGGGATCTGGGGGTACAAGGCCGCGGCCGTCACCCGCACGACCGACATCATCCCCGTCGACGCGACGACGGCCGACACCGCGGACTGACCGACCCCGGCGCCCGCCCGCCCCGTCCCGGGCGGGCGCCGGCACCACGACGAGAGGAGGCCGGCCATGGCCGCCTGGACCGACCCGACCACCGACGCCAAGCTCCTCGACGTCGCGTGGGCCGACCGTCCGACCGACGACGAGGTGCTCGCCGTCTACCTCGAGGGCGCGCACGCCCAGTGCGTGGCCTACCTCGGCGCCGAGCCGCAGACGCCGGCCGCGAACCACAAGCTCGCCGAGATCTACCAGGCCCGCGCACTGCACCGCGCCGGGTGGGTCGGCGCCGGCGACCGCGCCGGCATCGACTTCCCCGTCACCGTCTACCCGATGGACTGGAACGTGAAGCGACTGCTGCGCCCCGACGCCGCGAAGATGGTCGTCCGGTGAACCCCCGCACCTGGCTGCGCGACCAGCTCACCACCCACCTCGGCCCCGAGTGGCTCCTGCTCCCGTACGACAAGGACCTCACCCCGAGCCGGCCGACCGTGATGTTCTTCCGCTCCCGGGTCGTCCCCGCGCCCGAGGCCCCGCGCGGTGCGCAGACGCACACCTTCACCCTGTACGTCGCCACCGCGAAGCAGCTCGGCCCCAAGGCGCTCGACGCGCTCGACGACGCGCTCGACGACGTGCTCGTCGCGCTGTTCAAGATCCGCAACGTCGTCGCGCGCTCCGCCACGTACAAGATCCTCGGCGAGACCGTCCCGTGCTTCGAGGTCCTCGTCGACGTCCCCAGCAAGATCACCGAGACCGAGGAGTAACCATGGCCACCATCGAGGTCCAGCCGCTCGTCCTCAAGGACGTCGAGGCCATCATCGGCACCGACGACTTCCGCAAGCACCTGTCCGGCGTGACGTTCACCCCGTCGAGCTCCACGGCCACGTGGACCGGGCTCGGCGGCAACACCCACACCGACGCCGGCACCGCGACGTGGGTCTGCGCGCTCGCCTACGTCCAGGACTGGGACTCCCCGGCGTCGCTCTCGCGCTACCTCTACGAGCACGAGGGCGAGACCGTCGAGATGACGTTCCGCCCCCGCTCGGGCGAAGGCCCGTCGTTCAAGGCCAACGTCACCATCACCCCCGGCGCGATCGGCGGGCAGGTCAACGCGTTCGCCACCTCCACGGTCAACCTCGGCTCCGACCGGCCCGTCCTGGTCCCCGCGGCCGCGGCTCCGCCCGCGGGCTGACCGATGCCGTCCAAGCTCCGCCTGCGCGACTGGGACGTCCTGTACCAGCGCGCCGCGAAGATGGAGGGCGTCGACGAGCAGATCCGCACCGACCTCGAGGCCGAGGTGCCCGCCGTCGCCCGCGACGTCTGGACCGACGCGAAGATCCTCACCTACGCCCGCACCCCGCAGGACCGCATGGCGCTCGCGGGCTCGCGCGTGCGCTCCTCCGCGCGCTCGACGACCCTGACCGGCGCGACCCGCGGGCCGCGCTGGTGGCACGCCGTCGAGTTCGGCGACGCCGTGCGCACGTTCGAGACCTACCGCGGCCGGCGCGGCGGCAAGTCGTTCCAGGTGAAGCGCCGCACCCAGGAGCAGCTGCCGGCACGCAACAAGCAAGGCCGCGTCCTGTACCGGTACGGCCGCGAGGCCCTGAAGCAGCTCGTCGACGCCTACCGGACGTCCATCGTCGGCACGCTGCGCCGCACGCTCGAGGGGAGGTGACATGGCCGGCGACATGAAGCTCGGGATCGTCGTCGACACCGACACCCGCGCCACCCGCGCCGAGTTCTCCGCCCTGCGCCGCGAGGTCAAGCGCGAGGCCGAGGGCATGGGCGGTGACTGGGAGGCCGCCGCCGAGAAGGTGGAGGAAGCGCTGCGCGAGGCCGGCGCCCGCGACGACCTCGTCGACGCTGCCCGACGCATCGGCGAGCAGGGGCCGTCCGAGGTCGAGAAGATGCAGCGCGCGCTGCGCGACCTCGACGACACCGCCCGCGACGTCGCCGACGATATCCACGACGCGTTCCAGGACAACGCCCTCACCTCCGACGACATCTTCGACGCGAACTTCCGCGCCGAGATGGCCGCCTCGGCCCGCGAGACCGGCTCGGAGATCCTCGGGCAGATCTCCTCGGCGCTCGCGGACGGGTCGATCGACGTCGCCACGTTCGCCACCACGCTGTCTGAGGGGCTCGTCGAGATCGGTGCCGAGGTCGGCGGCCCCACCGGCGGCGCGCTGGTCGCCGGCGGACTCATCGCGTCCACGCTGTGGGGCCAGGTCACGGCGCAGAAGGAGGCCGTACAGACCGCGGTCTCCGACATGTTCGACTCGATCCTCACCCAGGGCGCCGCGGCGGCCGAGCAGGGGCAGGTCCTGGCGAACATCCGCGCGCTGACCGAGGACCAGGACAAGCTGAACTTCTCGACGAAGCTCGCCCGCGACCTGAACCTCGACCTGTCCACCGTGATCCGGGCACGCGCCGGCGACGAGCAGGCCATGGCCGAGGTCACCGCGGCGCACACCGCGAAGAACGACGAGCTCTCCGAGTCCTACCGCAACGGCGCGATCTCGGTCGGGCAGTGGCAGAAGGAGCTGGACCCGTTCGACAAGGCGCTCGAGGACGTCACGAACGACTTCGACACCCAGCGCCAGGGCATCGACGCGGCGAAGGCCTCGACCGACGCCTACGTCGACGCGACCGCCGAGGCGACCAACGCGACCCGGGACAACGCCCTGGCGCTCGCGAAGTCGTCGGGCGAGGCCGTGATCTTCACCGGCGTGGTCGACGGCGCGACCCGGTCCCTCGCGGCCCTGCCTGACGGGAAGGTCGTCGAGGTCACCGACGACGGCACCGTGACCGCGACGCAGGTCGCGATCGACAACATCAAGGGCAAGACCGTCGAGGTGCCGCTGGTGCCGGTGTACCAGCAGGACCAGTTCCAGCGCATGTACGACATGGCGATTCGGGGGATCACCCCCAAGGGCGTGGACGTGTGGGCGCAGCTCGGCGTGCGGAGGCCCGTGTGACGACCTACATCACCGCGACCCCGAACCGTGCGGACGCCACAGTGCGTCTGCGGGTCGAGGCGCGCGAGGCCGGCTACGAGGACGCGGTCAACGTCGACACCTACGAGCTCGACGCCGGCGAGGCCGCGGCCGAGCTCGCACGGTGGGACGTGCCTGCCGGCGTCGCGGCGACGTCGGACACGTCCGGGTACGGGCTGCGCTTCACCGCCGAGCCGGGCGGCACGTACACGGTGGCGCGCCCGGTGTCCGGGCTCGACGTCGGCACCACGTACCGGCTCCTCGTCGGCGGCGACTTCACGTCTATGGGCGGCGGGGCGCTGGAGGACATGAGCACCCTCACGTTCGGCATCGAGGGGCAGACGCCCAAGCCGTACTTCGAGAACCTCGCCGGGCGCTCCTCCACGGGCGGGTACGCCGACGCCGACCCGTCGCGCACGGTCCTGGTGTTCGAGTGGACGGCGACCGCGACCGAGGAGAGCATCGAGTTCCACGTCGACACCACGGGCGGGCAGTACGCCCTGCTCTCGGTCTACGCGTTCGTCGTCCAGGCGACCCCCGGGCAGCGGGCCGTGTTCGAGACCTACGCCCAGCCGGGCGACGACGACCTGTGGACCCTGTACGGGACGCTCCCGGGCGACATCGGGCGCGGCGTCGCGGTCGAGCAGGACGGCCCGCCCGGGGCGCGCGCGATCGGGTTCGAGCTCCAGAACTTCGGCACCGGCGACGTCCCCACGCCCGAGGACACGTTCGGGCAGCGCGTGACCCTCACGGGCCTGGTGCCGGGACTGACCTACACCGCCCGCGTCGTGGTCTCCGCGAAGCGGGTGCCGTACGACGTCGCGCCGCCGTGGGTGCGGCTCGTCGTGGACGGCGTGGGCGAGTCGGAGCCGTCGTGGGCCGGGTGGCAGCGCGTGCGGTTCGTCGCGACGGCGACCTCGCACGTGCTGCGCGCCCAGCTCGTCAACGCCCTGTCACTGCGCCCGGGCGACGTCGTCGGCGCGTTCGTGCACTACGCCCGCGTCGACCTCGTCGACGAGCTGACCGACGCCCGCCGCGTCGTCGGCCTGACCCGGTCGGACGACAACGGCGCCCGGGACGTACGCGCCGTGGCCGGCGTGCGCATGGAGGACGGCACCTACCTCGTGACCGACCACGAGGCCGCGCTCGGCGGTCTGGTGACCTACACCGTCGCGACGCAGCGCGTGGACGTGCCCGACCCGTCCACGACGACCGAGGTCGCGACGGCGTCGGTTCGTCTCGACGTCGCCGGCAACCGCTTCACCCAGGTCATCACCCCGCGCCTGACCGCGGCCTCCACGCTCGTCGAGACCTACGCGGCCGACCGAGCGTCGTCGGGCACCGTGCACGACGTGATCGGCCGGGCCGACCCGCTCGTGACCAAGGGCGTGCTGCGGCTGCGCCGCGGCCGCATGACCGTCTGGCAGCCCACGTTCGAGGACGCGACCGCGCTCGCCTCCCTGTTCGAGGCCGGCGACGAGGTCCTGTGGCGCCAGGACGAGTACTCGGGCCTCGACATGTACTTCACGGCCGCGAACGTCAGCGTGCGCCCCTACGACGCGAACACCGACCCGCGCCGGTGGGCCGTCGAGCTCGACTACGTCGAGGTCGCGTTCCCGACCGCGCCGATCGCGGGCGACGAGGCGTGGAACTTCCGCGCCGGGGCGCTCCGCAACACCACGTTCTGGGACGACCTGCGCGAGTTCCCGACGTTCGCCGACCGGCTCAACGGTCCTGCGGTGGTGGCGTAGATGGCGCTCACCGACCCCTACGTGCCCGACGTCGCCACGCGGCTCCTGGAACCGGCGCGCCACGTGCACCGCGTCGTGGCCTACCGGCCCGCGTTCGGCGTCGAGCTCGGGCGCGAGCTCGCGCTCACGACGTCGACGCTCACGATCGACGAGGACAACGCGCCGCGGTTCGTGTTCGAGGGTGGGGTCGAGCTCGGGGACCAGGAGCTCCTGGACCTCCTCGACCCGCGCGCCGGCACCCGGCTCGAGGTCTGGGCCGGGTACGAGTACGCCGACCGCACCCAGGACGTGCACCGCCTCGCCGACCTCGGTCTGCGCGAACGGATCGTGCGCAGGCCCCAGAACGACGTGAGCCTGCGCGCGGGCTCCGACGAGCTCGTCGTGCAGGACTACGTCCTCACCGCACCGCGCACGTTCGCCGCCGGCACCACGGTCGGCACGGTGCTCGCCTCGCTCCTCGCGCTCGGCCACGAGCAGCCCGTCACGATCCTCGCGCCGTCCGCCGGGCAATCGATCGGCAGCGACCCGCTCGTCGTGGCCCCGGACGCCGTGTGGTCGACCGTGCAGGACCTCGTCGACCGGATCGGTGCCGTGGCGTACCACGACGGCCTCACGGGCTTCTTCGTCGTGCGCCAGCCCGAGCGGGCCGGTGCCGCGGCGCTCGACCTGCGCACCGGCCCGCGCGGGTCCCTGACGGCGACCGAGGTCGCGCTCGACCTGGAGGAGTTCGCGAACCACGTCGTCGTCGAGTACACGTGGCGCGACGCCGCGGGCACCGAGCAGGTCCGCCGCGGGTGGGCCGAGGTACAGACCGGCCCGTTCGGCACCATCGCCGTCGGCCGCCGCGGCCGCGTCGTGACGTACGAGCGCGCCGGCACCTCCGCGACCGCCCAGCAGACCGCGGCCGCGCTCGTCGTGCGCACCCTGTCCCGCGGGCGCCGCATCCACGTCGAGGGCGCCGTCGCCGCGTACTGGCTGCGGCCCGAGCACACCATCACCGCCCAGCTCCCGTTGGGCGGGCAGGAGCGCGCGCTCGTCACCCGAGTCGTGTTCGACCTGCCCGCCGGGACCATGTCCGTCCACACCCGCCAGCCCGAGACCGTCACCATCCACACCGGAGCGTGATCCATGCCCACCACGCCGAACCGCGGCTACCCGTTCCCCACGCTCGCCGACGCGAACGACCCGCCCCGGTGGATTCAGCTGCTCGCCGAGGCCCTCGACGCCGACGTGAACCGGGTCATGAACGCGTCCCCGGTCGCGCCCGTCTACCAGCCCGGGTGGGGCGACTACAACCCCGACAACCCCGTGTTCCTCGGGCTCCAGGCCACCCGGTCCGCGGCCGGGCTCGTCGGCCTGTCCGGCATGTTCGCCCGCATCGGGTCGAGCCTGAACACCGCGGCGACCCAGGTCGTCGCGATCCTGCCGGAGGGATACCGGCCCGCGCGCCGCATCCTGCTCTGGATGGAGGGGTACACCGGCAGCGGCTACGCCCCCGTCCGCATCGACATCACCGCCGATGGGCAGATCCTCGCCGCGTGGCGCACCACCAACACCTGGACCGGCGGCACGGGCGGCGCCGCCTCCTACGTGTCCCTGGCCGGCCTGTCGTTCGTGGCGGCCTCGTGATGGTCCACGTCGAGACCGCGACCTCGTCGCCGAACTACACGCCCGCGGCCCGCGTGGCCGCCACCTTCGGCCGCGGCCCGCGCCGCGTCGAGTCCATCACCATCCACCACTGGGGAGCGTTCGGGCAGACGTTCGACGCCGTCGTGCGCTACCTGTGCCGCGCCGGCGGGTCGAGCTCGGCGCACTACGTCGTCGAGCACGGCCGCGCGTCGTGCATCGTCGACCCCGACGACGCCGCGTGGCACGCCGGGTCCGCGCTCGGGAACACCACGAGCGTCGGTATCGAGTGCCGGCCCGAGGCGACCGACGGCGACTACGCGACCGTCGCCGAGCTCGTGCGCGCGCTGCGCGCCGTCTACGGCGACGTCCCGCTCGTCCCGCACAGCTCGTGGAAGGCGACCGCCTGCCCGGGCCGGTGGGACCTCACCCGCCTCGACGCCCTCGCCCGTGCCACCCCGGCACCCGCGCCGGCGCCGGCCCCCACGCCCACCCCGCCCCCGCCACCACCCGAGGAGAACGACGACATGGGCTTCTACGTCTACGCCGACACCAACAAGGGCGTCTGGTTCTTCAACCAGACCAAGGGCAAGCTGCGCCCGATCCCGCGCGCCGAGTGGTCCGCGATCCGCGCCATGCAGACCGGCGCTGACCCGGTCCTGCCCGTCGAGATGCGTCGCGTCTCGCCCAAGTTCCTCGAGCAGCTCCTCGCGCTCGGCACCTACTGACGATCGGAGACCTCATGGACCAGCCCACCCCGACCCTGCCCGAGCGGGTTCGCACCGGCCTGTACGTCGCCGGCACGCTCCTCGGACTCGGTGCCGCACCGTCCCTCATCGCGCTCGAGCAACCGGCGCTCGCGGCCGTCGCGGCCGCGTTCTCCGGCGCCTGCAACGCGCTCGCGTTCGGGTTCCGCCCGACGCGGAGCTCGTGAGCCCCGACAGCGCACCGGCGATCATCACGCTGCGCGAGGTCTACGACGCCGTCCAGGAGCTCAAGGGCGAGATGGCCGGCACGCCGACCATCGTCCAGGACCACGAGCGCCGGCTACGCGTCCTCGAGCAACGCGTGTGGCAAGCCGCCGGCGGCGCGGCCGCGCTCGGCGCGATCATCGGCCTCGTCGGAGAGCGCATCTTCAACGGGTGACGCTACGGTGCGGGGCATGACAACCGACATGCCCCGCACCATGGTCGCCCGACCCCTGCTCGTCGTCGGCGGTGTGGTGATCGCCGGAGCGCTCCTCGCCGCCGGCTACGCGTGGGGCGCGAACGAGGCCGCGAGCGCCCCCCAGGCGGCCGCCCCGTCGCAAGGGCTCGACTACACCCCCACCACGCAGGGAACGCCACAGGCGGCCGGCGTCGAGCAGGGCTCCCCGGAGCATCACCTCGAGATCGTGTGCCTCGGGCTCGGCATGGCCGTCCTGGACGGCGAGTCCTCGACCTCGTCGTGGGACAACGGCTTCTCGATCACGCGAGAAACCGTTCCGGCGGCGCGCGAGTACCTCGAGACCTACTGCCCCGCGAGCACTCTGCCGTAGCCGCCCCAACTGCCCTGCTGCTGGCTCGCGGGGGAGACCTCGGCGACGGCGTCGACGACTTGTCGGCGCGTCGCAGCTCCCACGAGGACGTACATCTGGGTCGTCGACGCGCTCGCGTGGCCCAGGAGCTGCTGGACGGCGAAGAGGTTGCCCCCGGACCGCTCGTAGGCGATCGACGCGAAGCGGTGGCGTAGCGCGTGCATGGTCACGCCGGGCGGCAGTAGGGCCGAGATCCGGTTGCCGATCGTCTTCGGTCCGAGGTGCCCGTCGATCTGGCCCGGGAAGAGGTACCCGGTCGCGCCGCGCAACCGCAGCTCGCGCGCGAGGTCGTCGCTCAGCGGCACGTAGCGGTCCTTGGCGCCCTTCCCGTGCGCGATCAGCGTCCACCCGCCCGGGTCCTCGATCAGATCGCGCCGAGGGTGGACCTGCGCGACCTCGGCGCGCCGTAGGCCGGCCTCCGCGGCGAGCCGCAGCATGAGCCGCTCGTCGGCGCTCGCGGCCCGCAGCGCGGACGCGTAGGCGTGCTCGGCTGCGGGGCGCGGCGCCGGCGGCTTCTTCCGCATGGCCGGCATCGCGGCCGTCGGGTCCACGGTGACGTGCCCCGCGATCACCGCCCACTTGTACGCCGCCCGCACCGAGCACCGGAACGTGGCCCGCGTCGAGCGCGACCAGTGCGGGCGCGACCCCAGGAACTCGAGGAGGTGCGCCGCCGTGACCTGCTCCGGAGCGATCTTCCGCTCGGACGCCCACGCCGCCAGCCACGCCACACCCTCGCTGTACGTGCGCACGGTCGCTCGGGAGTAGCCGAGCCCTACGAGGGCCCCGCGCGCGCCGGCCCTGAACTCAACCCATTTCATCCCCGATGGTCGGCCGGACCCGAGGGTTCCGCGACCGGACCACCGAGCCGGTGCCGCACCGCCGCGAGACCGGCCAGCGACGACGACGGCCGCGCTGACGACACGAACCCTGGGTCACGCGTCACGCCCGGAACGCTGTCGACCACGCCGGCGGCGCTCATGCTGCGAGTCCCAGATCGGCGCGGGACACGTCCTCGTGACCTGCGACGGGACCACATTCGACCCCCGATGCCCGGATCGCGCGAGGGGCGAAGGACCGTGACCCGCGCCACGCCAGCGGTCGACGGTCAGCGGTCAGGGCGAGGAGAACGGGTTGACGACGGGGACGCCGCTGTCGACGAAGTCCCGGGTGTTCCGTGTCGCCACCGTGAGCCCGTGGGCGAGCGCCGTCGCCGCGAGCAGGGAGTCGACGACGGGCAGCGGGCGCGCCGCGTGCACGGCCGGCCAGCGCTGCGCGATCTCGAGCGTCACGGGGAGGATGCGGTCCCCGTACGTCTCCTCGAGGCCGTGGACCCACGCCTCGAGTGCGGTCGCCCGCGGGGCGTCGCGGGGCACGAGGCGCTGGACTCCCGTGCGGATCTCGCCGACGGTCAGCACCGAGAGGTAGATCTGGTGCGTCCGCAGCCCGCGGAGCCAGGTGACGACCTGCTCGTCCGGGCGGGTTCGGACGAGCTCGGAGACGACGTGCGTGTCGAGCAGGTACCTCACGCGTCGGCCCCGAGATCGAGCTCGCGCCGAGGAGTCCGGTCACGAGTGAGGTCGAGGTCGTCCGTCGTGGGTGCCTGAAGGAGGTAGTCGGCGAGCTCCACGCGGACCCCGGCGAGCTCGTGGTAGAGGTCGATCCCGACGACGACGGCGATCTCCTTGCCGTGCCGGGTGATGACCTGTGGACCGTTCTCGGCCTCTCGCAGGACCGCGCTCGGGATCAAGGCTCCTGGCATGCCTGGGAGAATCGACGACGTGAGCGAGACCAGCACCCGAGCCGGCCTGCGGGTCGTGCACGTCACCGACCCCACCGACGACCGCCTCGCGGACTACAACCGCCTGACCGACGTCGCGCTGCGGTCCAAGCACGAGCCGGAGAAGGGGCTGTACATCGCGGAGAGCTCGACGGTGATCCGGCGCGCGCTCGCCGCCGGGCACCGGCCGCGGTCGTTCCTCATGGCCGAGCGCTGGCTCGACGACCTCGCCGACGACATCGCCGCGCTGCCGGTCGACGACGCCCCGGGCGGCACGGGCGAGCAGGTCCCGGTCTACGTCGGCGCGCCCGACGTGCTCGAGGCGATCACCGGGTTCCACCTGCACCGCGGGGCGCTCGCGGCCATGCACCGCCCGCCGCTCGCGCCCGTGCACGGCCTGCTCTCGGCAGCCCGTGGCGGGACGGGCGCGCGGCGCGTGGCCGTGCTGGAGGACGTCGTCGACCACACCAACGTCGGCGCGGTCTTCCGCTCCGCCGCCGCGCTCGGCGTGGACGCGGTGCTCGTCTCGCCGCGCTGCGCCGACCCGCTCTACCGCCGCTCGGTGCGCGTGAGCATGGGCACGGTGTTCCAGGTGCCGTGGACGCGGTTCGAGACGTGGCCGGGCGGCCTCGACCTGCTGCGCGACGAGGGCTTCGTCGTCGCCGCGCTCGCCCTCGCCGACGACGCGGTGAGCCTCGACGACGTCGTGGCCGACCCGCCCGAGCGGCTCGCGCTCGTGCTCGGCACGGAGGGCGACGGTCTGTCGCGCGGTGCGATCGAGGCGGCGGACCGGGTCGTCACGATCCCCATGGCCGGGGGAGTGGACTCGCTCAACGTCGCCGCGGCGTCGGCCGTCGCGTTCTGGGCGACGCGCCTGCCCTGACCTCCCTGAGGTCCGAGGCGGCGCGGCCGGGAACAACGGAGCGCGGCGACGCGTTGGGCCCGTGTCCGTACGTCGTACGAGAAGAGGTCCCGTGCCGGTCCAGCCCTCCCCGTCCCTGCCTGACACCACTCCTCCCGACCGCGTCCGCGATGTCGCGACGCATGCCGTCGCCGAGGAGCAGCAGCACCTCGACGCCGCGCTCGCCCGCCGCGCGGAGCTCCTCGCGGAGCTCGACGCGCAGCTTGCCGCTCCTGCCGACGACGTCGCCGACCGGGTCCCGGCCGCGGGTCCGGTCGGGGCCGAGACCGTCGTCGAGCGCGCGCGGCGCGCCGGGCTGCGCCGCCGTCGGACCGAGCTCGAGCGCGCCGGGAGCGGGCTGGTCTTCGGCCGGCTCGACACGGTCGAGGGCGTCACGCGCCGTGTCGGGCGCGTCGGGATCGCCGCGCCCGACGGCGACGCCGACCCGCTCGTCCTGGACTGGCGCGCCGACGGCGCCCGCTCCTTCTACACCGCGACGGCGCGCGAGCCGCAGGGTCTCGCCCGGCGTCGGCACGTGCGGACGACGGGGGAGCGGGTCACCGGCGTGGACGACGAGCCGCTCGACGGCTCGGGGAGCGGGGCGGGCGACGAGGACGGCCTCGTCGGCGAGGGCGCTCTGCTCGCCGCGCTCTCCGAGCGTCGGACCGGCCGCATGGGCACGGCGGTCGCGACGCTCCAGGTCGAGCAGGACGCGATCGTGCGCGCCCCGGCCGAGCAGACGCTCGTCGTGCAGGGCGGCCCGGGGACGGGCAAGACGGTCGTCGCGCTGCACCGCGTCGCGTACCTGCTGTTCACCCACCCGCACCTCGCGGAGCGGGGGGTCCTCCTGCTCGGGCCGTCGTCGCGCTTCCTCGAGTACGTGGCGCAGGTGCTGCCCGCGCTCGGGGAGACGGCGGTCGTCTCGGCGACGTGCGACACGCTCGTGCCCGGCGTCGCGCCGGAGCGGGACGAGGGGCGCGACGTCGCGGAGATCAAGGGGCGCGCGCTGTGGCACGACGTCGTCGCCCGGTACGCGGACGCCCTCGTCCCGGACGCGCGCGACCTGACGGTCCGCCTCGACGGCGAGCCGCTGACGCTCGAGGCGGCCCGCGTCGCCGAGGTCCTCCGTGCCTGCCGCGCAGGCGGTCGGAGCGTGCTCGCCGCGCGGGGCCGGGCCGTGGACCTGCTGCTCGACGCGCTCGTGGACGAGGCCGCGGCACGCCACGCCGAGCTGCTCGCCCGCGTCGAGGAGGGGTTCGAGGACGTGCTCGGGAAGCTCGACGCCGGGCTCGCCGCGCGCGACGACCGCGCCCCCACGACGGGGGCGCGCGGCGGCGACGTCGACGGCAAGCTCACCGAGGACGACCTCGACCGGCTGCGGGACGACCTCGCGCGCGACGCCGGGTTCGCGGCCGCCGTCGACGCCTGGTGGCCGGTCGCGGACGCGCGGGCCGCGCTCGCGGACCTCCTGGGCGACGCCGCGCTGCTCGCGCGCCACGCCCCCGACCTGACGGCGGCCGACGTGCGCCGCGTGACGAGCGAGCCGGCCGCGCTCGCGCCGAGCGACGTGCCGCTGCTCGACGCGCTCGCCGACGCGCTGGGGGCTGCCGACGCACCCGGCGAGCAGGGCGAGTTTCTCGCGCAGCGCGCGGCCGCGCGCCGCGACTGGGTCTACGGGCACGTCGTGGTCGACGAGGCGCAGGAGCTCTCGCCCATGCAGTGGCACATGGTCCTGCGCCGCTGCCCGACGCGGTCCGTGACGGCCGTCGGGGACGTCGACCAGACCGAGGCGCCGCACCGCCACACGGACTGGGCGGACGCCGTCGGCCCGGTCCTCGGGGACCGCTGGCGGCGCGCGGACCTCACCGTCTGCTACCGCACGCCGCGCGAGGTCATGGCGCTCGTCGGGCCGGTGCTGCGCGCCGCGGGCAGCCGGAACGACCCGCCGCGCGCGGTGCGGGACGCGGGGGTCGAGCCGCGGGACGTCGTCGTGCCGGGCGGTGCGCCGGGACGACTGGGCGAGACGGTCGCCGCCGAGGTCGCACGCCTCGCGGCCCGGTACGACGGCGGGACCGTCGGTGTCGTAGCCCCGCTCGCCCGCCTCGCGGCGCTGCGCGCGGCGGTCCGGGACGTGCCCGTCCTCGGGACGTCGGAGGCGAAGGGCCTCGAGTGGGACGCGGTCGTCGTCGTGGACCCCGACGGCGTCGCCGCCGAGCCGCGCGGGTGGAACGGGCTGTACGTGGCGATGACCCGGTGTACGCAGGAGCTCGTGCGCGTCGCGGTGGGCGAGCGCGCCCGCTCAGCCTGAGGGCCGCGCTCAGTCCGCGGGCGCCGACCGGGCGAACCGGTCGACCTCGCGGACCACGGTCTCGACGAGCGCCGGGTCGCCGAGCGGGAGGAAGTGCCCGGCGAGCGGCAGCTCGACGTTCCGTCCGCCCTCGAGCCGGCCGGTCTCGGGGATATGCGGGTCGAAGCGCGGGTAGACAGCCGTGATGCGGGCGTCGACGCCGCGCTCGGCGGCGAGCGCGAGCAGCGCGGCGTCGCGCGGGGAGAACGCGCGCAGGGTGCGGCCGAGGAGGTACTGCGCGTAGCGCGAGCCGTGGAACGGCGTCGCCACGGCGACCATGCCGGCGACGCGCGGCCCGGCGGCCGACAGCATGACGCGCTTGCCGACGAGGCCGCCCTTGCTGTGGGCGACGAGGACGACGTCGTGCAGGTCGGACTGCTCGAGGAACGCCGCCGTGCGGTCGGCCGCCTCGGCGAAGGGGCGCCGGTTGTAGCCGAGGCCGGGCACGGCGTGGACCGGGTGCCCGGCCCGGGCCAGGGCCGTGGCGAGCGGCCCGAGGAGCTGCCACGTCTCGTAGACGCCGGGCAGGAGCACGACGGGGCTCGCGCCGCCGGGGCCGGTCGGGACGGGCCGACGCGCGCGCAGGGCACCCTGGACCTGGCGCGCGGCGACGTACGCGTAGTCCACCGCGCGGTCGCGCAGCCGCAGGGAGCGGGGCCAGCGGGGCACCCTCACGGCAGGTCCCGGGACGGGTCGTGCGGCAGTCCACCGGCGTCCCGCACGGCCGCGACGATCGCCTCCGGGTCGCCGTCCATCGCGTGGTGGCGTCCCCGGACCTCGCGGAACGTGCCGCGCGGCGCGGCGAGCGCGAGCTCGCGGCACCACCGGCGCGGCGCGATCGGGTCGTGCGCGCCCCGCACGACGACCAGGCGCCCCGGCACGCGCCGCACGACGTCCTCGAGCCGGTGCCCCAGCATGTGCCGGACCTGGCGCGCGTAGTGCGGCAGCGAGCAGCGCAGCACGTAGTCGACGGCGAGCGTCGCGAGCGCGCGCGGCCGCTCGCCCACGGCGTCGCGCACGAGCCGCAGCGCCTGGCGCGGCGCGCTGCGGGCGTGGCGGTCCGCCGTCGGCCCGACGAGCACCCCGGCGGGTGCCTCGCGGGGGTGGTCGGCCATGGCCTGGGCGGCGACCTGCGCGCCCATCGAGTGGCCGACGAGCACGACGACCGGGCGCGGGGCGCCGTCGGGCAGGTCGAGCACGTGGCGGCGCACGTGCTCCGCGACGACGGCCGCGTGCTCCTCGATCGACACGGCGCGCGGCGCGCGGGGCGCCGCGCCGAAGCCGGGCAGGTCGATCGCGTGCACGGCGACCCGGGTGAGCGCCTCCGGCCGCAGGAGCGCGCGCCGCACCGGGTCGAACGCGCGCGCCGACGACCCGACGCCGTGCACGAGCACGACGACGACGTCGGGCGCGTCCGCCCCGGACACGTGCACGACGGCGGTGAGGTCGCCGACCGAGCAGCGCACCTCCGCGGTGCCCGCCGACGCCGTCGACGGCGCGGACGACGCGCCGGAGCGGGCCCGGGCGAACCGGACCCGCTCCGTGACGCGCTGGGTGTCGCCGGCCGTGGCCGGCGACGTGCTCCGGGTCGTCAGCTGACGTCTCCTCGCCACGCGCCCGTCTCGGCCCCGCGGGACTCGATGAACTCCTTGAACCGGGCGAGGTCGCCCTTGACGCGGCGCTCGTCGAGCTGGAGGACGTCGCCCACCTTCTCCACGACCCCCTCCGGCGTCCAGTCGAGCTGGACCGTGACGCGGGTCTGCGTGTCGTTCAGCCGGTGGAAGGTCACGACGCCCGCGTGGTCGGGGCCCGACGTGCTGTTCCACGCGACCCGCTCGTCGGGGTGCTGCTCCGTGATCTCCGCGTCGAACTCCCGCTCGACGCCGCCGATCTTCGTCTTCCAGTGCGTGTGCGTCGCGTCGAGCTGGCGGATCTCCTCGACGCCCTCCATGAAGCGGGGGAACTCCTCGAACTGGGTCCACTGGTCGTAGGCCGTGCGGACGGGGACGTCGACGTCGATCGACTGGGTGACCGTGCTCATCGGTGAGACCTCCTGTGGATGGCGGGCGGTACGACCACACCCTTCCCGGGGTCCGTCCCGCTCGCGCGGCGAACGGGGGTCGGGCTCACTCGAGCGCGCTCGACGGGTCCCCGGACGCGGGCTCGGCCGCGTCGGTGCGCGAGCCCAGGGAGTCGTCGCCCATGTCCTGCGCGTCCACGACGGCGAGCTCGTCGAGGAGGAACAGGAAGGCGCGCGCGTACGGGTTGTCGTCCACGCGCTCCCGGACGTCGGACCAGTCGACCTGCTCGCGCATCGCCCGCGCGACCGGCAGGAGCCGCGAGAAGTCGCAGTAGTGCTCCCCGAGCACGCGCAGCTTCGACGCCATGATCTCGGTCGCGGACAGCACGGGCATGCGGACCGCGAGGACCTCGAGCTCGTCGGTGCGCGCGAGCAGGTCGTCGTCGATCGGCTCGCCGACCATCCGGTACAGGACGTCGATGAGCTCGCCCCCGTGGTACGCCTTGAAGAGCCAGTTCTCCGTCGGCTCCGTGATCTCGAGCCCCGCCTCGCGCAGCACCTCGCGCGCGCGGTCCACGTCCACCTCGCGGATCGCGAAGTCGGCGTCGTGGCTCGGCTCCGGCGCCCCGCGGGCCCACGCCGCGTAGCCGCCGACGAGCGCGTGCGGGATCTCGGCCTCGGCCAGTGCCGCGGCGGTCATCCGGAGGCCGTCGTGCAGTGCGTCCCTGTCGTCCACCATGCCCAGGGTCTACACCACCCGCGATGCGCTGGCACGTCGCCACGGGGGAGCGGACGCCCGGCCGAGCGCGTGCGGCCCCGGGCCGCGGTCCCCACAATCGGGAGGGTGCGCCTCGCGACGTTCAACATCCTGCACGGGCGGTCGCTCGTCGACGACCGCGTCGACGTCGGCCGCTTCGCCGCTGCCGTCCGCGCCCTCGACGCGGACGTCCTCGCGCTCCAGGAGGTAGACCGGGACCAGCCGCGCTCGCACCGGGCCGACCTCACCGCGGTCGCGGCCGAGGCGGCGGGCGCCGTCGACCACCGGTTCGTCGCGACGCTCGTCGGCGAGCCGGGCGTGTGGACCGCGCCGACGGGCGAGCACCAGCCCGGCCGGGCGGCCTACGGGATCGCCGTCGTGAGCCGGTACCCCGTCACGGCGTGGCGCACCGTCCTGCTGCCCGCGCCCCGCACGCGCGTGCCCGTGCGCTTCCCCGGGCGCCGGCTGCCGACGCTCGTGCGCGACGAGCCGCGCGCGGCCCTCGTCGCGCGCGTCGAGGCGCCGGGCGGGCCGCTGACGGTCGTGTGCACGCACCTGACCTTCGTGCCCGGGCGCAACCTCACGCAGCTCGTGCGGCTCACCCGGGAGCTCGCCGCCGACGTGCCCGACGGCGAGCCCGTCGTCCTGCTCGGGGACCTCAACATCGAGGCGCCGCAGGCCGCGCGCACGAGCGGGTGGCGTGCGCTCGCCTCCGCGCCGACGTTCCCCGTCGGCGAGCCCGCGCGCCAGCTCGACCACGTGCTCGCCCACGGCCCGGTCCGGGCGACGGGGCCCGCCGTCGCGGTCGACACGGGGCTGTCGGACCACCGGGCGCTCACCGTGCCCGTCGCGCTCGGCGGGGAGCGGCACGCGTCCCCGACGCGCGCGCACGCGGCGGACGAGGACCACGCGCCGCCCACCGCGGGCGCGGGAGAGCCGCGACGGCGGGCCGGTCGGGCCGTCGAGGGCTGACCGCGACGCTGTTCGTGAGCCCCGTCACACGCGCGCGAGGGGCTGGTTCCGGGCGGGCGGCATAGATTAGCCTCACCTTTGTGAGTGGAACCTCAGCTGCCTCGGTCGCGCCGGGCCTGCCCGGCGCCCCGGCGCTCGCGGGTCACGACCTGCGGCTGTCCTACGACGACCGCACCGTGGTGCACGGCGCCGCGCTCGAGCTCGCCCCGGGGGCCGTCACGGCCCTCATCGGGCCCAACGGCTCGGGCAAGTCGACCCTCCTGCGCTCGCTCGCGCGCCTGCACCGGCCCGACGCCGGGACCGTCGCCCTGGACGACGAGGCCGACGCGCTCGCGCTCCACGCCAAGGACTTCGCGCGGCGCGTGACGCTCCTGTCGCAGAGCCGGCCCACGCCGTCGGGCGTGAGCGTGCGCGACGTCGTCGCGTACGGGCGCCACCCCTACCGCGGCCGGTTCCGCTCGAACGACCCCGACGGCCCGCGGGCGATCGCGCACGCCATGGACGTCACCGGCATCACGGCGATGGCCGACCGCGGCGTCGACGAGCTCTCCGGCGGCGAGCTGCAGCGCGTGTGGCTCGCGACGTGCCTCGCGCAGGACACGAAGGTGCTCCTGCTCGACGAGCCGACGACGTACCTCGACCTGCGCTACCAGGTCGAGCTGCTCGACCTGGTCCGCGACCTGGCGAGCGAGCACGGCGTGGCCGTGGGCGTCGTCCTGCACGACCTCAACCAGGCCGCCGCGGTGGCCGACCACGTCGTCCTGCTCCACGGCGGCGTCGTGCGCGCCACGGGCCGGGCCGAGGACGTGCTCACGACCGAGCTCCTCACCGAGGTCTACGGCATCCACGTCGACGTCTACACGCACCCCCTCACGGGGCGCACGTGCTGCGAGCCGCTCGGTCGGCACGCGGCCCGGCTGGACGCGGCCGTCCTCGTCTGACCGCTGCGTCCGGCCGCCCGACGCGGCATCTCGCCGTCCCTCTTCTTCGCACCCCTCCGTACCGACCCCGAAGGACACCCATGCGCTCGACCACCCGTTCCCTCGCCGCGGGCGCCGTCGCGCTCGCGACCGCGCTCGCGCTCACCGCGTGCGGCACGACCGAGGAGCCCGCGAACGACGGCACGTCCGACGGCGCGACGACCG
This sequence comes from Sphaerisporangium cinnabarinum, assembly GCA_003052455.1. Lineage (GTDB taxonomy): Bacteria > Actinomycetota > Actinomycetes > Actinomycetales > Cellulomonadaceae > Cellulosimicrobium > Cellulosimicrobium cinnabarinum. Next base: position 18,978 of record QAPD01000035.1, read on the forward strand.
ACGCCGCGTCCGGCCCCGTCACCGTCACCGACGAGCGCGGCGAGGTCACCCTCGACGCCCCGGCCACCGACATCGTCTCGCTCGAGTGGGGCCTCACGGAGAACCTCGTGGCGCTGGGCGTCGAGCCCGTCGGCCAGGCGGACGTCGAGGGCTACAACACGTGGGACACCGTCGCGCCGATCGACGCGAGCACGCCCGACGTCGGCACGCGCGGCGAGCCCAGCCTCGACGCGATCTCCGCGCTCGAGCCGGACCTCGTCGTGACGACCACGGACCTGCCCGAGAACGTCATCGCGCAGATCGAGGAGGTCGCGCCGGTGCTCGCGCTGCGCGGCTCCGACGGCGAGGACCCCATCGGCTACATGCGCTCCACGGTCGAGACGCTCGGCACCGTGACGGGCCGCGAGGACGAGGCGGCCGCCGCGCTCGAGGAGTACGACGCGAAGATCGCCGAGGCCACCACCGCGCTCGACGAGGCGGGCCTCGCCGGGGCCGAGTTCACGATGGCCGACGGCTGGGTGACGAACGGCGCCGTCTCGATCCGCATGTACACGCCGGGCTCGTTCTTCGGCGCCATCGGTGAGGAGATCGGCCTCGTCAACGCGTGGACCGAGGGCGGGGACCCCGACTACGGCCTCGCGCAGACCGACGTCGAGGGCCTCACCCAGCTCGGTGACGTGCAGTTCCTCTACGTCGCGAGCGACTCCGAGGCGAACCCGTTCGAGGAGGGCCTCGCCGGCAACGCCGTGTGGGAGCAGCTCCCGTTCGTCACGGCCGGTGACGTGCACCGTCTGCCCGACGGCATCTGGATGTTCGGCGGCCCGCTGTCCGCCGCGGCCTACGCCGACGCGGTCGTCGAGGCACTGACGGCCTGACGCGGCCCCCGGGCGCGCACCCCGCCAGGACGACGAGAAGGCTGACGAGACCCACTGTGAGCAGGCGAGAGCAGCGCACGACGCCGGAGCCGGACACCCTCCTCCTGGAGGACCCGGCTCCGGCCGTCGTCCCCGGCGCGGACCTCCCGGAGGGCGGCGTCCCCCCGGGCGCCGACGCTGCCCCGGGCCTGACGGCGACCGCCCCCCGCGCGCGGACGTCGCGCCTCGGGGTCGCGGGCGCGTTCCTCGCGGCGGCCGTCGTCGCGCTCGTGCTCGCCGCCGTGCACCTCACGCAGGGCACCGCCGACGTCGGCCCGCTCGACCTGCTGCGCCTCGCGACCGGGGGAGAAGGGGTCGACCAGACGGTCGCCGTCCTCGTCGCGTCGCGCGTGCCGCGGCTCCTCGCCGGGCTGCTGCTGGGGGTCGCGCTCGGCGTCGCCGGGGCCGTGCTGCAGTCGGTCGCGCGCAACCCGCTCGCGTCGCCCGACACGCTCGCGGTCAACGCGGGCGCCTACCTCACGGTCGTCGTGGTCGCCGCGTTCGGCCTCTCGGTCCCGTTCTACCTCCAGGGCGGCCTCGCGTTCCTCGGCGGGCTCGCCGCGGCCGGGCTCGTGCTCGTCCTGGCGCGCGGCGGTGCCGACGGGCCGACCCGGCTCGTGCTCGCCGGCTCCGCCATCATGCTCGCGCTCCACGCGCTGACGACGGTCCTCCTCGTGCTGTTCGAGCAGGAGACGATGGGCCTGTTCGCGTGGGGGAGCGGCTCGATCGTCCAGTCGGGCACGCGCACCGTCACGCTGGCCACACCCGTCGTCGTGGTCGGCGTCCTCGCGGCGCTCGTCCTGTCGCGCCGGCTCGACCTCCTCGGCCTCGGGGACGACGCCGCGACCGTCCTCGGCGTCGACGTGCGCCGCACGCGCGTCGCCTCGGTGCTCGTCGCCGTCCTGCTCGCCTCGATCGCCGTGACCGTCGCCGGGCCGGTCGGGTTCGTCGGTCTCGCGGCGCCCGTCGTGGCCCGCCTCGTCGCACGTCGCGTGCCCGGGCTCGGGCGGCACGTCCTCCTGCTGCCCTTCGCCGCCCTCGTCGGCGTGGTCGTCGTGCTCGGCGCCGACGTCCTGCTCCGCCTCCTGCTGCCCGGGACGCTCTCGATCGCGGTGCCGACCGGCATCGTCACGACCGTCCTCGGCGCGATCCTGCTCGTGTGGCTCGCGCGCCGCCTGCGCGACTCGGGGCCCGCGTCGTCGCGCGGCGGGCACGGTGCCCTGAGCCGGCCGCGCTCGCGGCGCGCGGTCGTCGTGGTCGTGGTCGTCCTGTCGCTCGCCGTCGCCGCGGCCGCCGTGGCGGGCCTCCTGCTCGGCGACCGGGTCGTGCTGCTGGGCGACGTCGCGAACTGGTGGGCCGGGGTCGCCGGGCGGCACGTGACGTTCGTGCTCGACCAACGCGTCCCGCGTGTGCTCGCGGCCCTCCTCGCAGGTGCCGCGCTCGCGCTCGCCGGCACGATCGTGCAGGCCGTGTGCCGCAACCCGCTCGCGGAGCCGAGCCTGCTCGGCGTGACGTCGGGCGCCGGCCTCGGGGCCGTGACGATGATCCTGCTCGTCCCCGGCGTCGGGATCTGGCCGATGTCCGCCGCCGCGGCGATCGGGGCCTTCGCCGTGTTCGGGCTCGTCTACGGCCTCTCCTACCGCGGCGGTCTGAGCTCGGACCGGCTCGTGCTCATCGGCATCGGTGCCCAGGCCGGGGTGATGGCGATCATCACGCTGCTCGTCGTCGTCGTCGCGCCGTGGGACGTGAACCTCGCGCTCACGTGGCTGTCGGGCTCCACGTACGGGCGCACGCTCGAGCAGCTGATCCCCGTCGCGCTCGCGCTGCTCGTGCTCACCCCGCTCACCGCGGTGTTCCGGCGCGACCTCGACGTCGTGGCGCTCGACGACGACACCCCGCGCGTCCTCGGCGTCGCGCTCGACCGCACGCGGCTGCTCCTGCTCGGCGTCGCCGCGCTGCTCACCGCCGCGGCCGTGTGCGCGATCGGGGCGCTCGCGTTCGTGGGCCTCGTCGCGCCGCACGCCGCCCGTGCGCTCGTCGGCTCCCGGCACTCCCGGGTCGTGCCCGTCGCGATGCTGCTCGGGGCCCTCCTCGTGTCCGTCGCGGACACGCTGGGACGCGTCGTCATCGCGCCGGGGCAGATCCCCGCGGGTCTCGGCACCGCGCTGCTGGGCGCGCCGTACTTCGTCTACCTGCTCTGGCGCAGCCGCGGCCGCGGAGCGTGACGTGTCTCACCCTGCCGGGCGCAGGTCCGCGTCCCGGACGGGTTGACCCCGCCGTAGGCGCGTAGGTTAGCCTCACCTGTGTGAGCCAGACCGTCGTCGCACCCCGCACCCGCGCTCGTCGTCCCGTCGCCCGTGCGACCGCACCCTGGCGCTTCTTCGACGTCGAGGTGGCGCGGGTCGAGCAGCTCTCGCCGAGCTTCCGCCGCTTCACCTTCACCGGCCCCGAGCTCGACCTCTTCGGCGACCCGGGTCTCGACGTCCGGATCAAGTTCGTGCTCCCCGCGCCCGACGGCGGCTACGAGCACCTCGTGCGCGACGCCGAGTCCTGGTACGCCGCATGGCGCGACCAGCCGGAGGAGCGCCGCAACCCGCTGCGCACCTACACGACCGTCGCGGTGCGCCCCGAGGCGCGCGAGGTCGACGTGGACGTCGTGCTGCACGGCGACGCCGGCCCCGCGTCGCGCTGGGCGCTCGCCGCCGAGGTCGGCACGCCGCTCGTCCTGCTCGGCCCGGACGCCACGTTCGACGGCCCGGCGGGCGGCATCGAGTTCCGCCCGCCCACCCGCCCGCACGCGCTCCTGCTCGCGGGCGACGAGACCGCGCTGCCCGCCATCGCGGCGATCTGCGAGGACCTGCCCGCCGACGCGTGGGGCGAGGTCTACGTCGAGGTCCCGCACGTGGGCGACGCACGCGACCTCGTGACCCCGCCCGGGGTGCGCGTGACGTTCCTCGCGCGCGACGACGTCCCCGGCGGGCCGCACGACGCCCACGGTGCGCGCCTCGTGCCGGCCGTCAAGGAGGCCGCCGCACGCATGCTCGGTGCGGGCGTCCTCGGGACGGACCCGCCCGTCCAGTGCCGCACCGCGGAGGACCTCGAGGACGTCGACGTCGACGCGTCGATCCTCTGGGAGGTCCCCGGGCTCCTCGACGAGGAGACCGTCCTCTACGCGTGGCTCGCGGGCGAGGCGAGCGCCATCAAGACGCTGCGCCGCCACCTCGTCGCCGACCTCGGCGTCGACCGCCGCGCCGTCGCGTTCATGGGCTACTGGCGCGAGGGTCGCGCCGAGAGCTGACGCGTTCCGCGATCCGGTCGAGAGATCCCGTCGAGACGCGAGAAGTGGCCCCGCACCGAGCACGGTGCGGGGCCACTTCTCGCATCTCGGGAGAGCGTCAGCACGGGCCGGCTGCGGCCGGCCGGTCGGCGACCGGGCCGGAGCGTCGCCACCGGGTGCGCCGGCACGACGTCCGGCGACGAGAGAGGGAGGCCTGAGCGGCCTCCCTTTCCAAGGTATAGCGCACGGGGGGTCTTGCGGCAAGGCCCCCTCGGCGGCGCAGAATCTCCGCTCGTGCGCGGGTCGTCGTGGCCCGTGCGTCCCTCCGCAGGACCCGGACCGGAGCTGATGACGTTGCCCGACGCCCCCGTGACCGCCGCCCGCACCACCGACCCGTCCAGCCGCCCGTCGACCCACCCGACCGTGGGCCAGGACCCGCAGCCCGCACCGTTCTTCGAGCTGCCCACCCGCCTGGCCGCGAAGGCCGACCCCGCGCTCGTCGACACCGACGAGCGCCACTTCGCCGCGATCGCGGCGAGCCTCGAGCACTCCGTCGCCGACCTCGCGCAGCGCCTCGACGCGGCCCGTCGCGCACCCGGCGGGAGCGGGACCGAGGCGCTCGAGCGCGACCAGGAGATCCACCGGCTCAGCGGCCGGTTGCGGCTGCTCCAGCGCTACGGCGTCGACCTGTGCCTGGGCCGCATGACCTTCGCCGACGGCTCCGCCCCGGTGTACGTGGGCCGCGTGGGCCTCACCGACCCGGCGGGGGAGCGCCTGCTCGTCGACTGGCGCTCGCCCGCCGCCGAGCCGTACTTCGCGGCCACGCCCGCGCAGCCGCTCGGCCTCGCGGCGCGGCGCCGGTACCGGTGGGCGCGCGGGCGCGTCACCGACTACTGGGACGAGGAGCTCGTGCCCGACGGCGCCGGGTCGAGCGCGGCGCTCGACGACCAGTCGGCGTTCGTCGCGAGCCTCGGCGCGAGCAGGTCCCCGCGGATGCGCGACGTGCTCGGCACGATCCAGGCCGACCAGGACGCGATCGTGCGCGCGGGCTCCCGGGGCGCGCTCGTCGTCGACAGCGGCCCCGGTACGGGCAAGACGGTCGTGGCGCTGCACCGCGCCGCCTACCTGCTGTACGCCGACCCGCACGTGGGCGGCGGGCACGGGGGCCGGCATGGTGGCGGGCACGGTGGTGGGCACGGCGGCGTGCTCGTCGTCGGGCCCAGCCGTCCCTACCTCGCGTACGTGGCCGACGTGCTGCCCGGCCTCGGCGAGGAGGGCGTGCAGACCTGCACGCTGCGCGACCTCGTCCCCGAGGGTGCGACGGCGCGCGCCGAGGCCGACCCCGAGGTGGCGCGGCTCAAGGCGTCGGCGGGGCTCGTCGCCGCGATCGAGCCCGCCGTGCGGTTCTCCGAGCGCCCGCCCGCCGAGGGCATGGAGGTCGAGACGCCGTGGGCCGACGTCTGGCTCTCCACCGCCGACTGGGCCGAGGCGTTCGAGTCCGTCGACCCGGGCACCCCGCACAACGAGGCGCGCGACGACGTGTGGGGCGCGCTCGTCGAGATCCTCGTGGACAAGGCCTGCGGGGGAGCCACGGAGGACGGTGCGGACGTCGAGGCCGACGACGTGCGCCGTGCCCTGCGCGGCCACCGTGGGCTCGGCGCCGCGTTCGACCGCGCGTGGCCCCTCGTGGAGCCGACGGACCTCGTCGCCGACCTGTGGTCCGTGCCCGCCTACCTACGTCTGTGCGCGCCGTCGCTCACGCCCGAGCAGGTGCGCGCGCTCCAGCGCCCGGACGCGCACGCGTGGACGACGGCGGACCTGCCGCTGCTCGACGCCGCGCGCCGTCGGCTCGGTGACCCGGAGACGTCGCGCCGGCGCCGCCGCAACGAGGCCGCCGTCGCGGCGGAGCGCGCGCGCATGGACGACGTCGTCGACCACCTCGTCGCGACCGACGACAGCGAGCTCGGGGTCATGCAGATGCTGCGCGGCCAGGACCTGCGCGACGCGCTCGTGGACGACGGCGCGCTCGTCGTCGCGACCCCGGACCGCCTCGCGGGGCCGTTCGCGCACGTCGTCGTCGACGAGGCGCAGGAGCTCACCGACGCCGAGTGGCAGATGGTCCTCAGCCGCTGCCCGTCGCGCAGCCTCACGGTCGTCGGGGACCGGGCCCAGGCACGCCACGGCTTCCCGGAGAGCTGGCGCGAGCGGCTCGCGCGCGTGGGCTTCGCCCGCGTCGAGGAGGCGTCGCTGAGCGTCAACTACCGCACGCCGCGGGAGATCATGGCCGAGGCGGAGCCCGTCGTCCGGGCCGCGCTCCCGGACGCGAACGTCCCGACGTCGGTGCGCAGCACGGGCGTGCCCGTCACCCACGGGCCGGTCGCGGACCTCGACGCGGTCCTCGACGCGTGGCTCGCCGAGCACGCGGACGGCACGGCGTGCGTCATCGGTGCCACCGAGCCGTCCGGCGACGGGTCGGACGGCAGGGTCGGTGACGGGTCGGACGGCAAGGTCGGTGACGTCGGTGACGAGGGCGGCGGGTCCGCGCGGGTGCGGTGGCTCACGCCCGAGACGGCGAAGGGCCTCGAGTTCGACCTCGTGGTGCTCGTGGACCCGCGCGCGTTCGGCGACGGCGTCGAGGGAGCCGTGGACCGTTACGTCGCGATGACGCGCGCGACGCAGCGGCTCGTCGTCCTGGAGGACTGACCGCCGAGCACGACCCGAGGGTCGTCGGGGATGCCCAGGGCGTCTCGGGTCGTGCTCGGAGAGGGGGTGCGTCAGGCCACCGGGACGGCGAGGTCCTCGACGACCTCGACGCCGGGCAGGCGCCCGAGGAGGTCTCCGGGGAGCAGCAGCTTCGAGCGCCGCACGCCGCTCCCGACCAGCGCGAGCGCGCCGTCGGTCACCACGCGGGAGTCGACGAGCACGCGCCACCCCTCGGGCAGCCCGACGGGCGTGATCCCGCCGTACTCCATGCCGGACTCCGCCGTCGCACGGTCGGTCGGCAGGAACGACGCCTTGCGCACGTCGAGCAGCTTGCGGATGCGCGTGTTGACGTCGGCGCGCGTGTGCGCCCGCACGACGGCGGCGGCGACGCGCTCGTCGCCCGCCCGGGTGCCGCCCACGACGACGCAGTTCGCCGACGCCTCGACGGGCAGGTCGAACGCGGCGTTGAGCGTCGCGGTGTCGGCGAGGTCGGGGTCGATCTCCGTCACGGCAACGAGCGTCGCGACGTCCGGCTCGGCGTGGGCCCACCGGCGCAGCGCGTCGGCGGTCACGGGGGCGACGAGGTCGAGGTGGTCGAGCGCCGGCTCCCAGGTGAGCGAGCCGAGCGTGGGCAGCGTCGTGCGGGCGTCCATGCCGCCAGCCTGCCACCCCGGCGGCCCCCGCGCGGAAGAGGCCGGATGCCGAACACGCCCCTCGAGCCCGCCGAGCATGCGGTCGCGGCCCGTGCCGCCCGCCGGACGGGCGACAGCCGCATGGTCGGCGGGGGAGGAGGGTCAGGTAGAGGTCGAGGGTTTCGGGCAAGTCTCCAGCGGGGGTCGAGGGTTGGGGTGGGCATCTCGGACGAAGCAGGCGCCTCCGACCTGCGGAGTTGACACCTCGGAGCGGCGGTCGTTCACTGGAAGTGTTCGAACGTCTGTTCGAACGTCCAGCGGGTGCAGCACGCCGCCCGCAGCAGTCGACGCGCGGTGCGCGTCCCGTCCGAGCACCACCCCGGGAGGCGAGATGACCCTTCTCGCCGACCCCGCCGAGCGGGCGGGGGCGTCCGGCCAGACGACGGGAGCGGCCGTCGACAAGGCCGAGCGGGCCCGCGCCGTCCTGCGCCGCGCGGAGGAGCGTACGGGGGTCCGCCGACACCGCCCCGTCGTCGCCCCCGCGCCCCCCGAACCGCTCACGGCCCCGGCGGCACCGGCCGTCGCCCCGCGCACCGAGACCGCCCCGCGCGCCGAAATCGCCCCGCGCGCCGGCACCGCGCTCCTCGCCGAGGTCGCCCCGCTCGCGGACGTCGTCTCGTCGCCGGTCGTCCGGCCTGCCCCTGCTGCGCCGCCCGAGCGTCCGGCGCGCGCCCGCACCCGCCACGCCATCGCCTCGGGCGCGAGCCGGGACGTGGGCACGGACGAGCGCGTGTGGCCGGTGCACGACGCACTCGCGCCGCTCCTCCCGCTCGGCGCCCTGCAGCGCGGCACCGTGCTGGCGGTGCGTGGCTCGACGAGCCTCCTGCTCGCGCTCGTCGCGCGGCCGTCGCGGTCCGGGGCGTGGACCGCCGCCGTCGGGTTCCCCGCTGTGGGGCTGCTCGCGGCCGCCGACGCCGGCGCCGACCTCGACCGCGTCGTGCTCGTCCCGCGGCCCGGCCCGGACGCGGCGCTCGCGATCTCGGCGCTCGTCGACGGCCTGGACGTCGTGGTCGTCGGGCCCGACGCCGCCCTCACCGACCCCGACCGACGGCGCCTGGCCGCACGGGCGCGGGAGCGCGGGGCGCTGCTCGTCGCCGCGGGGACGTGGCCGGGCGCGCACGTCGCGCTCACCGTGACGGGCGGCGGCTGGTCCGGGGCGGACCGCGGCGCGGGCTGGCTGCGCCGTCGTACCCTCGTCGTCGAGCGCGCGGGCCGCGGGGGAGCCGCGCGCCCCACGCGGGTCGAGGTCGAGCTCCCGCTCGCCCACGACGACTGGCCCGCGTTCCTCGCCGAGGACGCCCGCGGCACCCGGCCGGCGGCCGGGACCGGCGCCACCGCGGCCGAGACCGCCGTGACCGCCCGCACGACCCGCACCGGCCCCGCGCCGGTCGAGGACCCCGACCGGCCCTCCCGGCTCCGGCTCGTCGGATGAGCACGAGCCCGACCCGCACGGCCGCCCTGTGGGTGCCGGACTGGCCGGTGCTCGCGGCGATGGCGGTGCGCGACGTCCCCGCGCACGTCCCCGCCGCGACGCACGACGGCCGCCGCGTCGTCGCCGTCTCCGCGACCGCGCGCGCCCAGGGTGTGCGCCGGGGCATGCGCCGCCGTCGGGCCCGCGAGTGCTGCCCCGAGCTCGAGCTGCTCGACGTCGACGACGCGCGCGACGCCCGCGAGTTCGAGCCCGTCGCGCTCGCGGCCGAGACCGTCGTCGCGGGGCTGGAGATCACCCGGCCCGGCCTGCTGCTCCTGCCCGCCGCCGGGGCGAGCCGCTACCACGGGTCCGACGCCGCGCTCGCGGAGGCGCTCGTCGCGCGCGTCGCCGAGCGCACCGGCCACGAGAGCCAGGTGGGCGTCGCCGACGGCATCCTCGCCGCCGTGCTCGCCGCGCGGGACGCCGCCGTCGTCCCGCCCGGCCGCTCCGCCGCGTTCCTCGCGCCCCGGCCGGCGCGCGACCTCGTGCACGTCACCGCCCGGCCGGACGCCGCCGTCGCGGTCGACGAGCTCGTGGACCTCCTGGGCCGGCTCGGCGTGCGGACCCTCGGGGCGCTCGCGGCCCTGCCGCCCGCGACCGTCGAGGGACGCTTCGGCGACCTCGGCGCGTGGGCGCACCGGCTCGCGCGCGGCGAGGACCTGCGCCCGCCCGCGCGGCGCCGCGTCGAGCCCGACGTCGCGGTGAGCGCCGAGCTCGACCCGCCCGCCGAGCGCGTCGACGTCGCGACCTTCGCCGCGCGGCGGCTCTCCGAGGACCTGCACGACCAGCTCGTCGCGCGCTCGCTCGTCGCCGGGCGCCTGCGCATCACCGCGCGGACCGTCGAGGGCGACGACCTCGAGCGCACCTGGCGGCTCGACGGGCCGGGCGCGATGAGCCCGGCGCGCCTCACGGACAAGGTCCGGTGGCAGCTCGAGGGCTGGCTCACCACCACGTCCGTCCGCGCCGGGCGCGCGGCCCGGGCCGCGCGCCGTGGCGGCGAGCACGGCTCGCCCGGCGGGGCCGACGTCGTCCCGGGCGTCGCGCCGCTGGCCCGCCTGTCCCTCACGGCCGAGGAGGTCGTCCCGGCCGGGGCGGAGCAGCCGCGCCTGTGGGGCGCGTCGAGCGGCGAGGACGCACGCGCCCATCGCGCGCTCGGGCGCGTGCAGGGCATCCTCGGCGGCGACGCCGTCCTGCGCGTCCAGGTCCAGGGCGGCCGCGACGCGACCGACCGCGTGCACCTCGTGCCGTTCGGGGAGGACGTCGCGCGCCCGCGCGACCCGGCCCTGCCGTGGCCCGGCGCGCTGCCGAGCCCGGCCCCCGCGCTCGTGC
>QAPD01000036.1 GCA_003052455.1 Sphaerisporangium cinnabarinum
CCTCGTGGCGACGGCGCTGGTCGCCCCGTCGGCCGGCGCGGTCGAGACCGCGGCGCCCGCCGCGGCCCCCGCCGCCGTCGCGCCCGACGCGCCGGTGGCCGCTGCGGCCACCCCGGCCGACGCGACCGTGCCGGTCACCGCCGACCCCCTGCCCACGACCCAGATCGACGGGATCGTCTGGGCGCAGACCATCGTCGGCGGCCGCGCGTACGCCGGCGGCCAGTTCACCTCGGCACGCCCCGCGGGTGCGGCGGCCGGGACGGGCGAGACCCCGCGCGCGAACATCCTGCGGTACGACGTCGAGACCGGCGTGCTCGACGGGTCTTGGAACCCGGGCACGAACGGCCGCGTCCTCGCGATCTCGTCGTCGCCGGACGGCAAGCGGCTGTACGTCGCGGGCGCGTTCACCGAGATCGCCGGCCAGACGCGGTACCGCCTCGCGGCGTTCGACACCGCGACCGGCGCGCTCGTCTCGAGCTGGAACCCGGGCACCAACTCCACGGTCTACGACATCAAGGCGACGAACTCCACGGTCTACATCACCGGCGAGTTCTCCAACGTCAACAACACCGCGCGCGCCCGCATCGCCGCCCTGGACGCGTCCACGGGTGCGCTGCTCGGCTTCGCGCCGGAGCTCGCCGGCGGGTACGGCGGCCGCGCGATCGAGATCTCGCCCGACGGCGCCAAGGTGGTCGTCGCGGGCTCGTTCACGAGCACCAACGGGTCGACGAACCCGGGCCGCGGCATGGCTGCCCTCGACGCGACGACGGGCACCGTGCTCCCGTGGGCCGTCAACTCCGTGATCCGCAACGGCGGCGACAACGCCGCGATCTACTCGCTCGCGTCCGACGGCGACAGCGTCTACGGCTCGGGCTACGACTTCGGCGGCAGCAAGACGGAGGACGACTTCGAGGGCTCGTTCCGTGCGAGCTGGTCCGACGGGTCGATCGTCTGGATGGAGGACTGCCACGGGGACACGTACTCCGTGTACCCGGCCGGCGACTCCGTCTACGTCGCGACGCACGCGCACTACTGCGGCAACATCGGCGAGTTCCCGCAGACGGACCCCTGGACGGTGAACCACTCGCTGGCCTTCGCCAAGGAGCCGTCGGACCGCAAGATCACCCCGGACATCTGGGGCTACCGCAGCTTCACGGGCCAGACGGCGGGCAAGCTGCTGCACTGGTACCCGACGTGGAGCACGGGCAGCGCGTCCGGGATCTCGCAGGCCGGGTGGGACATCACGGCCAACGACAAGTACGTCGTGTACGGCGGCGAGTTCACGCGCGTCGCCGGGGCCCGGCAGCAGGGCCTGGTCCGGTTCGCGCGGCGCGACGTCGCCCCGACGAAGATCGGCCCGACGATCCAGGGCGGGCAGTACGTCATCTCGACGCGGTCCCTCGTCAGCGGGAGCGCCCGCGTCTCCTGGCCGGCGAACATCGACCAGGACAACGCCGAGCTGACCTACGAGCTGTACCGCCGCGGCACGACCGCCCCGATCTCCACGCAGAAGGCGTCGTCCACGTACTGGGTGCGCCCGACCATGGGCTACACCGACTCCGGCCTCGCGCCGGGCAGCACGGTCGAGTACCGCGTCAAGGTGATCGACGGCGACGGCAACTCCACGGTGTCGAACTGGACGCCGGTCACGATCGCGGCGCAGGGGTCGAGCACGGCCTACAACGACTCGGTGCTCGGCGACTCGCCGGTGAGCTACTGGCCGATGAACGAGGCGAGCGGGAGCAGCGCGACCGACTGGGCCTCGCTGTCCGACCTCGCGCTCACGAGCGGCACGACCCGCGGCGTCGACGGCAAGGACGTCCCGCCGACGGCGAAGGCGACGCGCTTCTCGGGCGCCAACGGCGTCTCCGGGAGCACCCCGACCGCGACCACGGGACCGCAGCGGTTCTCCGTCGAGGCCTGGTTCCGCACGACCTCGACGTCGGGCGGCAAGATCGTCGGCTTCGGCAACGCCAAGACCGGCACGTCGTCGAGCTACGACCGGCACGTCTACATGAACAACTCGGGGCGCCTGACGTTCGGCGTCCACCCGGGGATGGTCCGTGAGATCACGACCGCCGGCTCGTACAACGACGGCGCGTGGCACCACGTGGTCGGCACGCTCGACGGCTCCGGCATGACCTTCTGGGTCGACGGCGTCAAGGCGGGTCAGCGCAGCGACACGACGTCGGCGCAGTCCTACTCGGGCTACTGGCGCGTCGGTGGGGACAGCCAGTCGGGCTGGCCGAACAGCGGGAGCTCGAACTTCTTCAACGGCACCATCTCCGACGTCGCCGTGTACGACCGTGCGCTCACCCGCGGCGAGGTCTCCGACCACTGGACGGCGAGCGGCCGTCCCGCGGCCGGGGCCACCGCGCCGCAGGACGCGTACGGCCAGGCGGTCTACTCGCTCGAGCCGACGCTGTACTGGCGGCTCGGCGAGTCCTCGGGCTCGGTCGCGAAGGACTCCGGCCCCGACGCGTCCGACGGTTCGTACTCCGGCCCCGTGACGAAGTCGCAGACCGGCGCGCTCACGGGCGTCACGGACAAGGCGGTGCGCTTCCAGCCGACGAAGAACATCTTCGGCACCTGGAACGGCGGGCTGGTCGCGAGCCAGCGCAGCTACGCCAACCCGACGGTGTACTCGGTCGAGACCTGGTTCAAGACCGACACCACGACCGGCGGGAAGCTCATCGGGTTCGGCAGCAGCCGGACGGGCACGAGCTCGAACTACGACCGCCACGTGTACATGTCGGCGGACGGCAAGGTGAAGTTCGGCGCGTACGACGGCGCGCAGCAGGTGCTCAGCACCACGGGCTCGTACCGGGACAACGCCTGGCACCACGTCGTGGCGACGCAGTCGAGCGAGGGCATGCGGCTCTACCTCGACGGCGAGCTGGTCGGGTCGAACGACAAGGCCGTGCCGGAGAACACCACCGGCTACTGGCGGCTCGGCGGCGACAACGGCTGGGAGGGCGACACCTACTGGAAGGGTTACCTCGACGAGGCGGCCGTCTACCCGGTCGCGCTCACGCCGGCCCAGGTGAAGCAGCACTACCAGCTGGGCTCCGGCACCACGCCGAACGTCCCGCCGCAGGCGGTCGTGACGGCACAGGCCGACGGCCTCACGGTGTCGGTCGACGGGTCGGGCTCGAGCGACCCGGACGGCACGCTGACCGGGTACGCGTGGGACTTCGGTGACGGCGCGACCGGCACCGGGGCGACGGCGACCCACACCTACGACGCGCCGGGGACGTACACGATCACGCTCTACGTGACCGACGACCGCGGGGCGACGGCCACGGCGACGACCTCGGTGCAGGTGCTCGCGCCGAACGTGGAGCCGCAGGCGGCGTTCACGGCCTCCACGACGGACCTCACCGTCGCGGTGGACGGCTCGTCGTCGAGCGACCCGGACGGCACGATCGCGTCGTACGCGTGGAGCTTCGGCGACGACGCGACGGCGGAGGGCGCCACGGCCTCGCACACCTACGCGCAGGCCGGGACCTACACGGTCACGCTCACGGTGACGGACGACCGCGGGGGCACGTCCTCCGTGTCGCACGACGTCGTGGCGACCGCGCCGGCCGAGAACGTCGTCGTGCGCGACACGTTCGACCGCGCGGTGACCTCCGGCTGGGGCACGACGACGTCGGGCGCGGCGTGGTCCGCGCTCGGCGGGGCCGCCGCCTTCTCGGTCGCGGACTCGGCCGGCACGCTGGCGCTGTCACCCTCCTGGACGCGCGAGGCGCGCCTGGCGGGAGTCTCGGAGTCGCGGGCCCGCACCGAGACGACGTTCTGGGCGGACGTCGCGTCGGTGGGCGGGACGACGTCGGTCACGCTCATCGGGCGGCAGGTCGGGACGAGCACGTACTCCGCGCGCGTCCGGCTCGAGCCCAACGGGCTCATGCGGCTCTACCTGCTCCGGGACGAGACGCTCCTCGGGAACCAGCTGCTCCCCGTGACGTACGCACCCGGTGCGCGGTACACGGTGTCGCTCTCGGCGGTCGGGACGTCCCCGACGACGCTCTCCGCCAAGGTGTGGCCCACGACGGCCGGCCCGGCGCAGGCGTGGCACCTCGAGGCGACCGACACCACGGCGGCGCTCCAGGCGCCCGGCACGGTGAGCATCAAGGTGGCGGTGAGCTCGGCGTCCACCAACCCGACGACGCGCGTGTCGTTCGACGACGTCAAGGTGGTGCGCGAGCCGTAGGCCCGCGTCCCGCACGTCCGCCGGTGCCCCCGGGTCCTCGACCCGGGGGCACCGGCGCGCCTAGGGGGAGGCGATCGCGGTGCTGCCGCGGTCGGGCAGCGTGTACGGGGTCGCGATCGCCACGCCGAGCATGAGGACGGTGGCGGACACCGAGTAGAACGGGCTGAAGAGCAGGTCCCACGCGCACGACAGCGCGAGGTAGAGCAGGAGCGCGGACGCCGCGTTGCGGCCGAGGTCGGCCAGCGTGCCGCGCCAGACGACGACGACGCACACGACGGCGAACAGCATGCCCGCGAGCCCGAACCGGATCCACTGGTCGCCGAGCACGGAGTGCACCTCGAAGCCGGACCCGAAGAGGTACTTCTCCACGTAGCCGTTGTTCGGGTCGTAGTTGAGCCGCGCCATCCCGGTCTTGGCGGTGAGCAGGTCCTCGAGGTTGGGCACGGCGCCCGCGCCGTACCCCCAGGGCCGGGCCGCCACGAGCGCGGTCGCGGCGCCCATCTCGGGCCGCCCGCCCGTGAAGACGGAGCCCGACGTCTGGATCTGCATCTCGGTGCGCTGCTGCGCGTCCGCGCCGAGGTAGCCGTCGAGCACGAGGGTCTGCATCCCGAGGAAGACGACGAGCGCGAGCACGCCGAGCTGCGTCGCGACGCGCACCCCGCCGGACCGCACGCGCAGGCCCGTGCGCATCGCCTGCCAGGCGACGAGGAGCGCGACCATGAGCATCGTGGTCGCGGCCGACCGCGAGTCGTTGACGGCGGAGACCCCGGCGAGCGCGAGGGCCGCGACGACCTGGAGCCCGCGCGACCGCGTGCTGAGGCACAGCGCGAGCACGAGCACGGTCACGGGCATGCCGAACGTGTACTTCCACGGGTTGTCGGCGCCCCCCGTCCGGAGCACGGCCGCGGCGAGCGCGCCGACCCCGAAGAGGACGGCGACGGTCGACGTCTCGAGGACGGCGCGGCACCACAGGAGCACGCCGGCGCCGAGGACGAGCGCGGAGAGGGTGATGAGGCCGTCGCGCAGGGCCAGCGAGGACAGCACGCGGTCCGGTGCGGAGAGCTCGGTGAGCAGGACGCCGCTGAGCAGCGCGAGGACGCCGAGCCCCACGAACCACCGGCCGGGGCGGGACCGGCGCACGACGGGGAGCCACACGGGGAGCAGCACGAGCCCGACGACGATCGCCGGGGTGATCCCCGCGACGATCGGGATCCAGGCGCCGCACGCGAGCGCGGCCGCGCCGGCCGCGATCCGCGTGGCGACGTCGGACACCCCGGGCAGCGGTGCCGCCGCGGGGACGGTCCCGGTCCCGGCCTCTGCCCCGGCCCCGGCGTCTGCTCCGGCGCCGGGCTCGGCTCGCGCCGTCATGGCCGCGTGCGGCGGTCCGCGTCCTCGACGGCGCGCGTCTCCGCGGCGCCCCCGGCCGGCGACGCGTCGCCGGCCGACGAGGCGTCCCCGGTCGCCGCAGCCTCCCCGGTCGCCGCAGCGGCCCGGACGTCCGGGGACCCGGGCTCGCGCGTGAACGCGCCGGGGACGCCGACCCGGGAGTCGTTGACGTAGTAGGCGCTGCGGCCGCGCGGCTTGACGTCGTTGAGCACGATGCCGATGACGTCGGCCTCGCCCCGCTCGAACTTGTCGACCGTCTGGCGCAGCCGCGAGATGCGGGTCTTGCGCGCACGGGCGACGACGAGCACGCCGTCCACCGCGCGCGAGAGCCAGAGCGGGTCGCTCAGCGGGAGGATCGGCGCGGTGTCGATCACGACGTAGTCGTAGTGCGTGCGCAGGTCGCCGATCACGGCGACGAGCCGCTCGGAGGACAGCAGCACGCCGGGGTTCGCGGGCAGGACGCCGCTCGGCAGCACGAAGAGGTTGGGGCGCGTCCAGGGGAGCACGATGTCCTCCTGGGCCACGTCGCCGACGAGCAGGTTCGTCAGGCCGACCGACCCCTCGAGCCCGGTGACGCGCGCGATCGAGGGCCGCCGCAGGTCGGCGTCGACGAGGAGCACGCTGCTCCCGTCCTCGGCGAGCGAGAGCGCGAGGCTGATCGCGATCGAGCTCTTGCCCTCGCCCGCGTCGCCGGACGAGACCATGAGCACGCGGCGGCCGTGGTCGACGTCGGCGAAGCGGACGTTGGCGACGAGCGTGCGCACGCTCTCGGACGGGCGGCTCCCCGGCCCGGCGGCGACGACCGCGGGCAGCGACGTGCGCGACGGGACCTTGACGACCTCGCCGAGGAACGGCACGCCGAGCATCGACTGGATCGACGACGAGCTGACGACGCGGCGCGCGAGCAGCTCGCGCAGGACGGCGTACGTCACGCCGACGGCGAGCCCGGCGGCGAGGCCGACCATCATGAGCAGGCGCGTGTTGGGCGCGATGGGGTTCACCGGCTGGCGGGCGGGTGCGATCGTCGTGATCCGCACGGCCGACGAGCGGTCGGCCAGCTGCGGCGACAGCTCGGGGACGGCCAGCGCGAGCTGGTCGCTGATGCCGTCGGCGATCTCGCGCGCGCGGTCGGGCGAGGTGTCGCTCACCGCGATCTCGATGACGACCGTGTTGAGCGGAGTGTTCACGCTGACGCTGCGGGCGAGACGGGCGGGCGTGGTGTCGAGCCCCAGGTCCTCGATCACGGGCTCGAGCACGTACGGCGACTGCGCGAGCACCGCGTACGACGCGACGAGGTTCTGCACGTAGTTCGAGCCCTGCACCAGCTCCGCGGCGTTCTCGCCCTGCTCGGGCACGACCATCACGGACGCCGACGACTGGTAGACCTTCGGTTCCGAGCGGGCGTAGCCGAACCCGGCGACCGCCCCCAGGACGGCGCACACGGCGACCACGATCCAGTGGCGCAGCACCGCGGTCACGTACTCGCGCAGCGTCATCTCTCGCCCTCCGCGGCCGGTCGGCACCGTCGGCGACGGGCCCTGCCGTCCACCGTAGTCGGGCGCACCGGACGGTCGCCGCAGGTCGGGCGGGATTCACCCTCCCGCGGCGGTCGGATCTCGTGGAGAAGGTCCTAAGATCGTGAATTCCGGGCAGCGGTCCGGCGCTCGGGCCTGCGGGCGACGCACCGGGAGCACGAGGAGGACGAGTGGGCCTCTGGCGTTCGGTGACCGGGACGGCCGGCGCCAAGGTCGTCGTGATGGGCCTGGCGGGCCTGCTCGGGATCGTCACCAGCCGCCTGATCATCGAGCACTTCGGCGTCGCGTCGTACGCCCAGTACGGGCTGCTCAACGGGCTGCGCAACCTTCTGCCGTTCGCCGACCTGGGCATCGGCGCGGTCGTCATCAACGCCATCGCGGAGGCGTCGTCCCCGCGCGAGTCGGAGCGCGTGCACCGGACGCTGACGACGGCGCTGCGCGTCCTCACCGTGTCGGGCCTGACGATCGCCGCCGTGTGCGTGGCGATCCAGCTCCTCGGGTGGTGGCCCCTCCTGCTCGGCGACGGCCTCGTCGCGGGCGGCGACGTCGTCGCGACCCTGTGCCTCGTCGTGTTCGGGCTCTCGCTCCCGCTCGGGATCGGCATCCGGGTCCTCATCGGGCTCAAGCAGAACGTGCTCCAGACGTTCCTCCAGGGCATCGTGTCGCCGCTCTTCTTCGTCGGCGTCGTCGTGCTCGTCCTCGTGGGCAAGGGGCAGGGCGGCGACTACGTCGCGCTCGTCTCCTACGTCGCGGCGGGGCTCGCGTCGGCCATCACGGTGAGCGTCGCGGCGCGCCTGCTCGCGCCCCAGGTCGGCCGGGCGTTCCGCGACGTCCCGCGGCGCCGGGCGGTGCCCGGGGTCCCGGTGGCGGCGGTCGCGGTGCCGATGCTCGTGCAGTCCGTCGCGATGCCCGTGGCGATGCAGAGCGACCGGCTGCTCCTGTCCCACCTGTCCACGACGCAGGCGCTCGCGCAGTACACGTTCGCGACCCAGCTCTTCGGGCTCGTCATGCAGGCGATCATCGCGGCGGGGGTCAGCATGTGGCCCTACTTCGCGCAGGCGCGGGCGCGCGACGAGGTGATGAGCCCCTTCCGGATCTCGCTCGCGTTCCTCGCCGGGGGCGTGCTGCTGTCCGCGGTGCTCGCGCTGTGCCTGCCGTTCCTCCAGGACGTCGTGGCCGACGGCAAGATCACCGTGCCCCTCGCGCTCGTCCTCGGCTACTGCGCGCTCGTGGCGGTCCAGGCGCTCAACTACCCGCCGGGCATGTACATGACCGACGAGCGCGGCCTGCGGTTCCAGGTCGTCCCCGTCCTGCTCATGACCGTGAGCAACGTGGCGCTCTCGTGGGTGCTCATCGAGCCGCTGGGCGCGGCCGGGCCGGTCGTCGGGTCGGCGGTCGCGATCTTCGTCTTCCAGGTGGTGCCGAACTCGATCTGGGTCGCCCGGGACCTGCGTGCCCGACGGCGGGCCGCGGCGGCCGGCCGCTCGGAGGAGGCCCCGGTGGCGGGGGCCTGACGCAGGCCCACGCGCGGAACGATGTGGGTCCACGCGCGTAGTGTGGACGCCGGACCCGATCGCCCGCCCCGGTCGGGACCGTCGTCGTGCCCTCTCCTCGAAGGACCCCCATGAACCTCACCGGCATCCTGCCCGCGCTGCTCGCCGACCAGGCCGCGGCGGCCGCGGTCGAGCACGTGCGCGCACGCGGCGAGGCCGACGTCGTCGGCCCGGCCGGGGTCCGCCCGCCGCTCCTCGCGGCGATGGCCGGGGCGCGCGCGACGGGGCCGGTGCCGGACGCCGAGGCCCTGGCGGCCGACGCCCGTGCCGGCCAGGCGTGGGCCCCCGGCTCGCGCCCGCTCGTCGTGGTCACCGCGACGGGTCGCGACGCCGACGAGCTGGCCGCGAGCGTGCGCGCCTACCTGCCGGACGAGCTCGGCGACGTCGTCGCGGTGCTGCCGAGCTGGGAGACCCTGCCGCACGAGCGCCTGAGCCCGCGCGCGGACACGGTCGCCAAGCGCATCGCGGTGTTCCGGCGCCTCGCGCACCCGGACCCGGAGGTCGGCCCGTCCGGTCCCGTCCGGGTGCTCGTCCTGCCCGTCCGGGCGCTCCTGCAGCCCGTCGTGGACGGCCTGGGGGACCTCGAGCCGGTCGAGCTGCACGCGGGCACGACGGCGGACCTCACGGACGTCGCGGAGCGTCTCGTCGCGGCGGCGTACACGCGCGTGGACATGGTCGAGCGGCGCGGCGAGTTCGCGGTCCGCGGCGGCATCCTCGACATCTTCCCGCCCACGGAGGACCACCCGCTGCGCGTGGAGTTCTGGGGCGACGAGGTGTCGGAGATCCGCTGGTTCGCGGTCGCGGACCAGCGCAGCCTGGAGATCGCCGAGCACGGGCTGTGGGCGCCGCCGTGCCGCGAGATCCTGCTCACGGACTCGGTGCGGGCGCGCGCCGCCGCGCTCGTGGAGGACCTGCCGGGCGCGACGGAGATGCTCGACCGGCTCGCGGCGGGCGTCGCCGTCGAGGGCATGGAGTCTCTGGCGCCGGTGCTCGTGGACCGCATGGTCCCGGTGCTGGAGCTCGTGCCCGACGACGCGCTCCTCGTCGTGGACGACGCCGAGCGCGTGCGCCGTCGCGCCCACGACCTGGTGGCGACGACGGAGGAGTTCCTCGCCGCGGCCTGGACGGGCGCGGTGGCGGGCGGCAAGGCGCCGGTGGACCTGTCGGCGGCGTCGTTCGAGACGTTCTCCGAGGTGCGCGCGGTCGCGCAGCGCCGCGGGCTGGGGTGGTGGACGCTGTCGTCGTTCGCGCTCGACAACCCCGACCTGGACGGCCCGCCGGACGCCGACGGGAGCACCGGCGGGAGCACCGCCGTGGCGAGCGACGGCGCGGGCACGACGGCCGCCCACGTCGGCGAGAGCGCCGACGGCGTGCCGACCTTCACGCTCGGCGCGCGCGACGTCGAGTCCTATCGCGGCGACGTGGCGCGCGCGCTCGACGACGTGCGCGGCCTGCAGCACGCGGGCTGGCGGCTCGTGCTCACGACGGAGGGCCACGGGCCGGCCAAGCGCATGGTCGAGCAGCTCGGCGCGGCGGACACGCCCGCGCGCCTCGTGCCGCGGCTCGACGACGAGCCCGAGGGCGGCATCGTCCTCGTCACGCCGGCGATGGTCGGCAAGGGCTTCGTCGCGCCGGGGCTGCGCCTCGCCGTCTTCTCCGAGGCCGACCTCACGGGCCGCGCCGGCACGAGCACGCGCGACATGCGGAAGATGCCCAGCCGGCGTCGCAACGTCGTCGACCCGCTCCAGCTCAAGGCGGGCGACTTCGTCGTGCACGAGCAGCACGGCGTGGGCCGCTTCGTCGAGCTCGTGCAGCGCACGCTCGGCACGGGCGGCAACGCCGCGACGCGCGAGTACCTCGTGATCGAGTACGCGTCGAGCAAGCGCGGCCAGCCGGGCGACCGCCTGTTCGTGCCCATGGACCAGCTCGACCAGGTCACCAAGTACACGGGCGGCGAGGCGCCGAGCCTCAACAAGATGGGCGGGTCGGACTGGGCCAAGACGAAGTCCCGCGCGCGCAAGCACGTCAAGGAGATCGCGGGCGAGCTCATCCGCCTGTACTCGGCCCGCATGGCGACGCAGGGCCACGCGTTCGGTCCGGACACGCCGTGGCAGCGCGAGCTCGAGGACGCGTTCGCGTACGTCGAGACGCCCGACCAGCTCGCGACGATCGACGAGGTCAAGGCCGACATGGAGAAGACGGTCCCCATGGACCGGCTCGTGTGCGGCGACGTCGGCTACGGCAAGACGGAGATCGCGATCCGCGCGGCGTTCAAGGCCGTCCAGGACGGCAAGCAGGTCGCGGTGCTCGTGCCGACGACGCTGCTCGTGCAGCAGCACCTCGAGACGTTCTCCG
This sequence comes from Sphaerisporangium cinnabarinum, assembly GCA_003052455.1. Lineage (GTDB taxonomy): Bacteria > Actinomycetota > Actinomycetes > Actinomycetales > Cellulomonadaceae > Cellulosimicrobium > Cellulosimicrobium cinnabarinum. Next base: position 11,043 of record QAPD01000036.1, read on the forward strand.
AGCGGTACGCGGGCTTCCCCGTGACGGTCAAGGCGCTCTCGCGCTTCCAGACCGCCAAGGAGTCCGAGGAGGTCGTGGACGGGCTGGCCAAGGGCACCGTGGACGTCGTCATCGGCACCCACCGCCTCATCACGGGCAGCGTGCGGTTCAAGGACCTGGGCCTCGTCATCATCGACGAGGAGCAGCGGTTCGGCGTCGAGCACAAGGAGACGCTCAAGCAGCTGCGGACCAACGTGGACGTGCTCGCCATGTCCGCGACCCCGATCCCGCGCACGCTCGAGATGGCCGTCACGGGCATCCGCGAGATGTCGACGCTCGCGACCCCGCCGGAGGAGCGGCACCCCGTCCTCACGTACGTCGGGGCGTACGAGGAGAAGCAGATCGCCGCCGCGCTGCGCCGCGAGCTCCTGCGCGAGGGCCAGGTGTTCTACGTGCACAACAAGGTCGAGACGATCGAGCGCACCGCGTCGCGGCTGCGCGAGCTCGTCCCCGAGGCCCGCGTGGGCGTCGCGCACGGCAAGATGAACGAGCACCAGCTCGACCAGGTGATCCGGGCGTTCTGGGAGAAGGAGCTCGACGTCCTCGTCTGCACGACGATCATCGAGACGGGCCTCGACATCTCCAACGCGAACACGCTCATCCTCGAGCGCGCGGACATGCTCGGGCTGTCCCAGCTCCACCAGCTCCGCGGCCGCGTGGGCCGCGGGCGCGAGCGCGCGTACGCGTACTTCCTGTACCCGCCCGAGCGGCCCCTCACCGAGACCGCGCACGACCGCCTCGCCACGATCGCGGCCCACACCGACCTCGGCGCGGGCATGCAGGTCGCGATGAAGGACCTCGAGATCCGCGGCGCCGGCAACCTGCTCGGCGGGGAGCAGTCCGGGCACATCGCGGGCGTCGGGTTCGACCTGTACGTGCGCATGGTGGGGGAGGCCGTGGCGAACTACCGCGGCGACGGGCCCGAGGAGCAGCCGGAGGTGTCGATCGAGCTCCCGGTCGACGCGCACCTGCCGGAGTCCTACATCGCGACCGAGCGCCTGCGGCTCGAGGCGTACAAGAAGATCGCCGCCGCGGCCGACGCGCCGGAGCTCGCCGAGGTGCGGGCCGAGCTCGTCGACCGCTACGGCGCGCTCCCGGACGTCGCGTCCGCGCTGTTCGACGTCGCGGACTTCCGCAACCACGCCCGCCGGGCAGGGCTCACGGACGTCACGGCGCAGGGCAAGTTCATCCGGTTCGCGCCGGTCGACCTCCCCGAGTCGGCGCAGCTGCGGCTCAAGCGTCTCTACCCGGGCACGCTGCTCAAGCCCGCGATCCGCGCGATCCTCGTGCCGTACCCGACGACGGCGCGCATCGGCGGCCGTCCGCTACGCGGCGCGGAGGTCCTCGGGTGGGCGCGCCAGCTCATCGACGCCGTGGTGCTCGGCGAGGTGAGCGCAGCCGCGACGGTGGGGACGTCGTCGGCCCGCTGACGCGCGGTCAGCGCAGGCGCCAGCTCCGCCGTCCGCCGTGCCGGGGGGAGCTGCTGCCGCCGCGCCCGGTGGGGTCGGTGCCGTCGCCGGCGCCGGGGAACGGCGGCGTGCGCGCGCCGCGCTCGGTGAGGGTGGGGGACCACTCGAGGCGCCGGGCCGCGGGCGGGTGCACGACGCGGGCGACCGCCGCGACCGCGGTGTCGATCGTCGTGAACGCCTGCCGGTAGGCCCGCTCGGAGCGGCCGTGCGGGTCCGGGATGTCGAGCGGCGTGCGCGGGGTGATCGTCCGGACGCGCTGCGCGCTCGCGATCTCCGGGAGGCGGGCGATCCGGTCGGCGTCGGTCTCGTCCGGGTCGACGGGCAGGTCGACGGCCGAGAGCAGCGCGGCGAGCTCCAGGAGCGTGTAGGTGCGTCGCACGGCCTGCGGGACGAGGGTGACGACGGCGGCCCGCTGCGCCCGGGACATCGTGAGGACGAGGTCCGCCTGCTCGATCATCGCCGCGGTGAGCTGCCGGCCGGTGTGCGTCGACGCCTCCAGGCCGCGTGCCGCGAGCAGCCGCGCCATCGGCTCGTCGAGCGGGGCCCCCTCGAGCGCGTGCGTCCCGGCGCTCGACACCGTGACGCTCGTGTCGCTGCGGATGCTCAGCAGCCTCTCGGCGGTGGGGGAGCGGCAGACGTTCCCGGTGCACACGGTGAGGACCTGGGACGGCATGACTGAGGTCGGCACTCCCTCCGGTGCGCGGGGACGTCGTCCGGAAAGGCGACCGACCGAAGGTAGCACGCAGCGATCGGGGCCCTGCCGGGCGGACGGGCGGGCGCGCTCCCACGCGCTCGTGGGGCCCACAATTCACCCGGTGGGCCGCACTCTTCACCCTCGGGGGGCGTGGTTCCGGGCCTCCTCCCGGTCCTAGCCTGGACGCGGCCCCCTCGCCGTGCGGGGCGCGCGGCCGAGGACGGGAGGACGGGCATGAAGGTCGGGTACGCCCCCGGTGCGTGGGACCTGTTCCACGTCGGGCACCTCAACGTCCTCCGGCACGCCCGCAGCGAGTGCGACTACCTCGTCGCGGGCGTCGTGGACGACGACATGCTCGAGCTCGCCAAGGGCCGGCGCCCGGTCGTCCCCGTCACGGAGCGCGCGGAGATCGTCCGCCACGTCCGGTTCGTCGACGAGGTGTTCGTCGAGACCCAGCCCGACAAGCTCGAGACCTGGCGGCAGCGCCCGTTCGACGTGTTCTTCAAGGGCGACGACTGGCGCGGTACCCCGAAGGGCGCCGAGCTGGAGCGCCGCTTCGCCGAGGTGGGCGTCGAGGTTGTCTACTTCCCCTACACGGTGCACACGTCGAGCACGGCGCTGCGGCGCGCGCTGACGCTGCTCGAGCCGGCGGCCGGGATCACGGTCGAGGGCTGAGCCCTCCGGCGGTCAGCTCTTGCGGCCGTCGAGGAAGTAGGCGATCGGGCCGACCCAGTTGACGAGGAGCGCGAGGCCCCACGCGAGCTTGGTCCCGTTCACCTGCTCGGCCGGCCGACGCACCAGGTCCCGGTACGCCGCAGCGGTGAGCGTGACCTGTGCGGCCCCCGCGATCCCGACGGCGATCCGCTGACCCTTCGTCAGGTCCTTCCACCGGCGCTTGGTTCCCATGGCGTCTCCTCTCGGCGTGTCCTCCGACGCTATGCCGTCCGGGCCGCCGCCGCACCGGCACGACCCGTCGACACGGGTCGTGACAGGCCGCGTCCGTCTCTGTAAGGTTGCAGCAACATCCGGAAACATCCTGCAACGCCGCAGGCTCCGGTCGCGCCCGCCACCCCGGGGCGCTCGTCATCACCGCGTGGCCCGCCCGTGCTCGACGCCGAGCGCGCGGCGGCCGCATCCTCGAAGGAGCTGCAATGACGCGCACCACCGACCTCGCCGGACCACCGGCGCCCACCCCTGTCCCCGCAGGCCGCCCCGCCCGCCAGAGCCGCGGCCGCCTGCGCCGCGTCCTCGCGGCCGGCGCCTCGGCAGCCCTCGCGCTGACCGCGGCGCTGGCCACGGTCCCGGTCGCCGCGCCCGCCGGGGCCGCGCCGCCCGTGCCGACGCCCGTCGTCGACTCGCCGAACGGCCGGGGCGACGTGATCCTCAACCTCTTCCAGTGGACGTGGGACTCCGTGGCCGCCGAGTGCACGAGCACCATCGGCCCGGCCGGGTTCGGCTACGTCCAGGTCTCGCCGCCGCAGGAGCACATCCAGGGCACGGCCTGGTGGACCTCCTACCAGCCCGTCAGCTACAAGCTCGAGTCCAAGCTCGGCACGCGGGCCGAGTTCCAGCGCATGGTGAGCACGTGCAAGGCGGCGGGGGTCGGCGTGGTCGTCGACGCCGTCGTCAACCACACGGCGGGCGCCGACACCGGGTCCGGCACCGGGACCGGCGGGACGAGCTACGCCGTGGACAGCTTCCCGGGTGTCCCGTACGGGCCGAACGACTTCAACGACTGCCGGTCGAACATCAGCAACTACGGAGACCGGTACAACGTCCAGAACTGCCGCCTCGTCTCGCTCCAGGACCTGCGGACGAGCTCCGACTACGTCCGCGGCAAGATCGCGGGGTACTTCAACGACCTCCTGTCGCTCGGCGTCTCGGGCTTCCGCATCGACGCCGCGAAGCACATCCCGGCGTCCGACCTCGCGGCGATCAAGGCGCGGCTCACGAACCCGAACGTCTTCTGGGTGCACGAGGTCATCGGCGCGAGCGGCGAGCCGATCCAGCCCGCGGAGTACCTCGGGTCGGGCGACTCGCACGAGTTCTTCTACGCGCGCGAGCTGAAGTCCCGGTTCGACGGCCAGATCAAGGACCTGCGGACGATCGACGACAACAAGCTGCCCTCCGACCGCGCGGGCGTCTTCGTCGACAACCACGACACCGAGCGCAACGGCGAGACGATGAACTACAAGTGGGGCGCCAAGTACCGGCTCGCCAACGCGTTCATGCTCTCGTGGCCCTACGGCGCACCGAGCGTCTACTCGGGCTACACGTGGAGCGACAAGGACGCGGGTGCGCCCGGCGCCTCGGCCACCTCCGTGCCCGACGCGAGCTGCGCGAGCAGCGCGTGGGTCTGCACGCAGCGCTGGACCGAGATCGCGGGCATGGTCGGCTTCCACAACGCCGTCGCGGGCACCGCGGTGACGAACTGGTGGGACGACGGGAACAACCACGTCGCCTACGGGCGGGGCGCCAAGGGCTACGTGACGATCAACAACTCCGCGAACGCCGTGACGCGCACGTACCAGACCTCGCTCCCCGCCGGGACGTACTGCGACGTCGTGGCGTCGAAGGACTGCTCGAAGAAGGTCACCGTCAACGGCTCGGGGACCTTCACCGCGACGGTGCCCGCGTACGGGGCGCTCGCGCTCCACGTCGGGGCGCGCGACGACGGCGGCACCGGGGGTCCCGGGCCGGTCGACCCGACGGGCGCGACGACCGTCTACTACGCGACCGACAAGGGCTGGAACGCGTACCACGTCCACTACAAGGTCGGCACGGGCGCCTGGACCGCCGTCCCCGGGGTCCCGATGGCCGCGGCCTGCACGGGCTGGGTCTCGCGGCAGATCACGCTGCCCAGCGGGGCGACGGGCGCCGCCGCGACCGTCACCGCCGCCTTCACGAACGGCTCGGGCGCCTGGGACAGCAACGGCGGCAAGGACTACTCCCTGTCCGGCGCCGCGGTCGCCGTCTCCGGCGGGACGGTCACGGCGGGCAACCCGTGCGACGGCGGCGGGTCGCCGGGCGGGCCGGGCGGGCCGGTCGAGGGGCAGGGCGACGCGTCGTTCTCCGTCACCGCCACCACCACGTGGGGCCAGACGGTCCACGTCGTCGGCAGCATCCCCGCGCTCGGCTCCTGGGCGCCCGCGAACGGCGTCCCGCTGTCGTCGTCGGCCTACCCGGTGTGGACCGCGCGCGTCGACCTCCCGGCCGGCACGACGTTCCAGTACAAGTACGTCAAGCGCGACGGCGGCGGGAACGTCGTCTGGGAGGGCGGCGGCAACCGCACGGCGACGGTCGGTGCCGACGGCTCCGTGACGCTGTCGGACACCTGGCGGTCGTGACCCGCGCCCGCTGACCCGCCGAGCACGCGGTCGCTGCCCGTCCACCGGGCCACGACCGCGTGCTCGGCGCGCGGGATCCGCACGCCCGGCGAACCTACGATGAGGCGGTGACCGCCCCCGAGCCCTCGGCTGCCCCGCACCCGCACGAGCCCGCGCACGACCGCGCGCACGACCGTGCGCCCGGCACCGCGACCGACCCGCTGCGCGACGTCGTCGCCGTCATGGACCGCCTCTACTCCCCGGGCGGGTGCCCGTGGGACCGCGAGCAGACGCACGCCTCGCTCGTGCGGTACCTCCTCGAGGAGGCGCACGAGCTCGCCGACGCCATCGAGACCGACGACCGCGCCGGGATGCGCGAGGAGCTCGGCGACCTGCTCCTCCAGGTGCTGTTCCACGCGCGCATCGCGAGCGAGGAGCCGGACCCGTTCACCGTCGACGACGTCGCCGCCGACCTCGCGGCGAAGCTCGTGCGGCGCCACCCCCACGTGTTCGCGGACGCCGACGCGACCGACCTGCACGGGCAGTGGGACGCGATCAAGAAGGCGGAGAAGCAGCGCTCGTCGGTGCTCGAGGGCATCTCGCACACGCAGGGGGCGCTCGCCCGCGCGCAGAAGGTCCTGTCCCGGGCCGGGCGCGGCGGCCTGGGCGACGTCGTCGGCGCGGCGCTCGCGGCGCCGTCGGGCACCGGGCCCGCGGCGGCCGGCGAGGACGGCGCCGGCCCGACGCCCGACGAGCGCCTCGGGCGCGAGCTGCTCGCGCTCGTGGCCC